>CASDOR010000013.1 GCA_949282135.1 uncultured Christensenella sp. | reverse complement strand
TTTTTTATTTATTGCATCTACCACAATAAATATTGTAAGCACAGCAAAAACTCCCATTACAACAAGTAAAAGTGTTGAAGTAAGTAAATTCCTCTTTGCACTTCCCATTTTTCTTAACCACTCCTTTATCATTAGTTTTTAGATTTTTAAAAATTTTATAACATAAGCAAGTTTTAAATCTTTGTTATATTTTAATAAAATCTCCCATAAAAATCAAATAAATTCAAACAAAATATGGTAAGACACAAAAAAAAGAAAAATAATGCGAGAAATGCGAAAAGTCAAATTAATAACAAAAATAATTTCATTATACGGGTCCCCCAAGCAAGATGCTTGCTTGGGGGACAGCGAGAAAAACTAGATTAAAAGCAAAAACCAGTTTTATCATATGGGGTCCCCATGAAAGATGCTTTCATGGGGTACAGCGAGAAAATTGAGTTGTAGACAAAAGGAGTTTACGGTTTAGTAAACTCCTAGTCGACTTACTCAGTTTTTGAGCAAGACAATGAGGGATTTTTAAAAAATCCCTCGGTCGACGCACCTGGTTACTTCATAAAGAGTTTCTGGGGTCCCCAAGCAAGATGTTTGCTTGGGGTAGAGCGAGAAAATTCGGTGGTAGACAATGAGGGATTGCAAAAAGCAATCCCTCGGTCGACCCACCGAATTTTCTCGCTAGTCCCACTGCCGCACTCTCACATTATATTCAAAAATCACATTATCTAAAAAGTAGTCAGTGTCACCTAAAGTTTTTAAGTACTCTTTAAATTGTTTATTATTGTACTTATAAAAATGCTCATAGCAATCCACCACATCGTACTTATTTTGCTTAAAGTTACTTTCAGCATTTCTAAGTTTATTTTTTATTTCACTAACTACTGCGGTCTTTAGTTTATCTGAAAAAAGATTATTAGCAGGCACGAACTCATCACTTTTTAAACTTTCCTTAACCGCCTCAATAATTGTCACATCAACAAGTAAATTTAGTCTATAAACAGGTTTTCCATCTACAAAATAGGTATCTACTGAAGTAAACCTCTTATAGACGTCAAAAGTTATATCTGCGTTCTTGTAAATCTCGTCACTAAAGCCACTAACCCTTAACGTCATGTCCTTAACCTTACTATTAAACCAATTAAGACTATCGCTTTCTTTTGCAGTTAGCGTAAGAAGTCTTTTTGCGTTTTTGATAATAGTTAAACTGCCGTCATTTTTAATCTTACTCGCTTTTCCAGTACTTGAGCTAGTGCTAGAAGAGCCACTTCCACCCCCTGAGCCTCCACCAGAAGTAGACCCTGAGCTACTTGACGAATCCCCATTACTTCCGCCACCACCAGAACTCTCACCGCTTCCACTACCGCCACCAGCACTTGCCCCTCCGTTGGAACTCGAACTTGTGTCTTCCTCGACATTAATGTTATTAATTGCTATACATTTGACAGGACCTAGTATTGCGTCATAATAATCCCCAAAGCTCCTAAGTGACTCATAGTGATTATGCTGTCCAGCGACACTATCGCGACTAAGAATTACATAAAACTCGCTATTTAGGTCTTTTACACTATCAAGAAGTTCTTTTGCACTTTTTTCAGTACTGACAAGGAAAATATTATTAGTATTAGTTTTAATCCTTTGCAAATAATCTAGTGCTTCGTTTAAATTGTCGTCACTTGCCTCTTTGTTAAATACTATTACTCTGCAGTGTGCAAAACCAGAAACTTTACCAAAATCAAGGTTAAACTTTTCAATTGCTTCTCCAACACTTTTCCCTTTCATTGACGCACACTTAAGTGCGTTTTCACTACTACCGGCATAAGGAATTAGATATTGAAGGCTAACCTCATACTCTTCCCCCATCTTATCAATTCCGACTGCTGTCACAATGTTTTCTGACCTACTTTGTTGCGGAAGGCTTATTGTAGTTGGAAACATGAGAATAAAAAGTAATAATACCAAGATTAGTATCTTATTGTGCCACAAGTACTTCACGTTTTTTCCTCCTTTTTATAAGAGCTAAGATAAACAAAAGCAAAGGTAAAAGACTTTCAATTATGCTATCAAAAATATAAATATAATCTCTAAATATTTTCATTGTTAGATAAATGTTAAAATTAATCAAAATATTCAATGCTATTACAAGTACTAGCACAATGATGCTCACAATCATTTTGTTCTTTTTGATATTAAAAACCTTACAGAATAGTTCTGTTAATATAATTGTGTTAAGAGTGAGATCTAGGAATAAAGCCATATCCCAGATAAGTATTAAAAACCAGTCAAAAGACCCTATATCTGATACAGAAGGCAAAAATTGCATGATATCAGAAATTGCATTAATGTGACAAACAGTGTTATAGCCATAAGTAAAGTAAAATACCGCATAAAAAGACGCAACCGCAACAATTAGAGATAGCAAACTCAGTGTCACTTTCAAATTAAACTTTTTGTCCATTTTTACCTTACCAAAAAACAGTATTAGTGCTAAGTAGTCACCAAACCAAACTGAGTACTTACTACTTGACTTAATAAAAGCTATGCCATTTTCGAGTATTGGTAACGCGTTTGTAAAGTCAGCTCTAAAGATACCTACAATTAGTGCTATACAAAAGCCAAAAAGTATTACAGGCACAAAAACCTCACTAAGCCTTGCAAAAGCTTTTATACCCTGACGCACGCAAAAGATAACACAAATTAAAATTGGAAACGCAAAAACATACCACTCAAGTGTTGTGTATAAGTTTTCACTTAAGTAAATAAAGTTAGTTTGAAATCTTACAAAACACCTTGTAAGAAAATAAAGACAAAGTAAAAACATAATAACTTTTGCAAGCCACTTTCCACAAAGGATACATAATACTTCATAAAAGGTTTTATCTTTAAACTTATTCATGAGGTACAAAAGCATTAGCAAAACTAAGAAATCAACTAAAAGAAGAAATAAGAGCATAATATACCCATCTCTTCCTATATTTGTTGCAAGTACATTTGGTAAAAATAAAACCTTTAGTGTCACTACGCTAAGAATGAGGACAAAAATAAGTTGCCTAGTCGTTACTGTCTTTTCCATTTTTTTCTTTCCTCCTTTTTAGCCTAGTGACGTTTTTATTCGGAATACTTTTTGGTCGAGAAGTCATTGTAGTTAAGCTGTCCTTTAAAATAAAGTCCTTCATATCCTTTTTAATATAGGGCGAATATGGAGCAAGATATGGAGTTTGAAAGCTATCAAAGTTGCATAAATATGCAATAAGAAAAATCAAGCCAAGTATTATTCCGTGAAAACCTAGCGTTCCCCCTATAATTGCAAACGCAATCCTAAGAAGAGCTATTTGAGAACTCTGATTTGGAATAATATAAACAGTTATAGCACTAAGTGCTACAATCATAACTCCAGGAGGACTAACAAGCCCAGCCTTTACAGCAGTGTCGCCGAGAATTAGCGCCCCAACAATTGAAATTGCCATGCCAAGATATTTTGGCATTCGAACACTAGCCTCAAACAAAATGTCAAATAAGACAATTATGAAAAATATTTCCAAAAAAGGATTAAGTGGCAAATTCTGAGTAGTGTTTACTATTGTAACTAAAAATTTTAAGGGTAAAACTTTATAGTGATAAAGTTGAAGTGCAATATACATACCAGGCAAAAAAATAGAAATAAAAAGCCCAAGTACTCTTATGATTCTTAAAATTGACACTCTATGTGCATCAGAGTAGTAGTCATTACTACTTTGAAAATCCTCAAACATTACGTAAGGAATAGTTAGAGCAATTGGCGTTCCGTCAACTAAAACAACAACCCTTCCCTCGAGTAACTTTGCAACTGCAATATCAGGTTTTTCGCAGTTGCCTATCTGTCTAAAAATTGAGTTTGGTCTGTTTTCCAAAAATTTGGTTAGATAATAACTATCTAAAACTCCATCTATGTCATACTTATCTAACTTCCTCTTTATCTCGTCAACTATTTGTGCGTCTACTATGTCATTAAAGTAAACAAGATTAACTCTAGTTTTTGTACGTCTACCAATAACTAGCTCTTCAACCTTTAATTTCTTTGATGGAAGTCTTTTACGAATAAGTGATAGGTTTACTTTTAAAGTTTCAGTAAACCCTTCCCTTGGCCCACTAATAACAGTCGAAGTTGGAGGCTCTTCAACCCCTCTTCCAGAGTACATAACTGTATTAAAACATAATCCACGCGCGTCACCATCCTTAAAAAGAACAGCAAAGCCTCTAAGAAGTTTCTCTTCAGCCTCCTCTTTTGTAAGAATTTCAGCCTGACAAAAAGTAATCACCTTTGTTTGAAGAGCTTCAAGTGTAAAGTCTTTTTTACTAAACTGACTAAGTGAAAACAAAATACTTCTATTTATTTCTTCAATATTACATAGTCCGTCAATAAAGATTAGAGATAAATTAACCTCTCCAAGATTAATATCTTTAATAATTATATCAGGGCTATCAAGAAATTCTTTCTTTATTCCTTGTGCCTGAGTTTTAGCAAAAATATTCATACACTGAGTATGCGTAAATGCGTAAAATTTATTCTACGTCTAAATAAAAAAGCCCCACAAAACAAAAAGGTATAATATCTAATTTTTAATTTATTTTTATTCATAATTATTCATTTTTGTGAAAAAACAAAAATGCATAAAAAATATGCAAAATTCATTTGACAATATAGTTTTACTTCTGTATATTATTAGAGATTTTTGTCGAAGATAAAAAAGTTATCCACAATTTAGAGTGTTATCTTTTGTAAAAAAATGAAGAAATAACAGAATTATTTCTTCTATTTTTGCGCTAAAATTGTGGATAAGTGAATAACTTTTGTGAATAACTGGGTAGTTTTCCACATTTTTGAGTAAAAATTCACTAAAATTTATAAATATTTATTTTTAAGCATAAGTTTGTCTATTGTTAATAAGTGAACTATTTATTTTTATGCATTTTTATTCTTTTTTTGAATTTCTTTTCTTGAGATAGAATAGGCCATTTTTGTATTTTCATCAAGCTTTACCTTATCACTTATTTCAAGCCCAAGGACACATAATATTTCGTCATTTATAGCAAGTACAGGCAAACTGTCCCTTAATCTATTTGGCACTTTTTTATCTATTAAATAACTCTTAAGACTTTTTGAGCCCCCACCAAACTTTGTAAATTTGTCACCAGTTTTTCTAGTCCTCCAAACTGCCCCTTCTGGAATTTTTTTAACGTCAACAAGAAGAGTACCTTCTTTTTTAGCAAAGTCCTTAGTCCTTTTAATGTCAATAATGCAAATATCAGCAAAATTTGTTTTGCCAGACTTAAAAGGATAAACATCAACTATCTCTTTCTTTTCTACAATGTATAAAGTAATATAGTCGTATTCTTTTTGTGCTACAAGGTTATTTGGTAAATTTATTTTTTTACCATTTTCAGCATCACTAAGAGCTTTTATAAGTTCAATGTGCTTTCTCTCAATATCTTGATAAATATTAATCTTGTTTAGTGCCTCAAAAATTATTCTATTAATTACACTTGGCTCATAATGAAAATAAGACAAAGGTATTTTTGCTAAATTTCCGTCAAAAATCACCCCATCGTGCTTTACATGACTTAAAATAAAGTCATTATCTTCCCTGCATGCCTTACTAAAATTAACCAGATTTTGCTCCACCCCTTCCCATCTCTTTTTAAGTTCTGGCATGATAAGATTTCTTAAGAAATTTCTATTATAGCTCGTATCAAAATTTGTTTCATCCTCGACAAAAGGTACTTCGTTTATAGCACAATACTTGAGTATGTCTTCTTTAGAAATATCAAGCATAGGTCTAATATAACTATTGTTTCTAGTTAAATCCATACCACAAGCCCCATTTAGTCCAGCACCCCTTAAAATGTGCATCAAAATGGTCTCTGCTTGATCGCTTAAATGGTGTGCTAGAGCTATTTTATCTACCTTATTCTCATTTAACATCTTATCAAAAATACCATACCTAGCAATCCTAGCGCCTTCTTCAACTCCGACCTTTTCATTTTCTGCAACACGTTCAGCATCAACCGAAAACTTCCAACAAGGAATATGCCTCTCGTTGCAAAAGTTTTTAACAAACATCGCATCCCCTAAAGAGTTTTCTCCTCTTAGCATGTGGTCAACAGTAATTGCGACAATCTCACAATCTAAATCCTCTTTATAGTCATTCAAAAAATTTAGTAACGCCATAGAATCAGCACCACCACTAACAGCGACTCCTATAAACTCGCCAGTCTTAATTAATTTATTATCTTTTATACATTCCAAAATCTTACTTTCCATAGTATTAGAATTATATACTAATACTCTTATAATTTCAATAGTAAAATTAATTTTTTTATGTAATTTATATAAACCCTTCTATTTTTTATAGTTTTTATATAAAAACTTTTAAGTCCGCGTCCCAATTACGTAATCATTTTTAACTTTTTCATAATCTTTTTATGGTTTTTAATATAAATATATAGCTTCCTTGTTCTCTTTTCTTCTTTTATATTTTGGTTTTTATATTGATCTCTTAAAACCTTTTAACCTATTCCATTTATAAATATTAACTATTTATTCATTTTTATGTATATTTATGCATAGGTATAATAAAGCCTTCCAACTAGTACTGTCATATCATCATTTGGGTAATTCTTTTCAGTTAATTTTGCTTTATTTAAAATGCAATCTGCAATTTCTTGAGGACTTTTATTTGGAAGAAACTTTAAGTATTCTTCTAAAACTTCAGTCCCTAGCGCATCCACCACCCCATCACTAAGCATAATTACAAAGTCATCAGGAGTTAAAACTGTCTTTGTCACCTTCAAACTCACGTCTTCCAAAATTCCAAGAGGAAGAGAAGAACTTTCAATTCTTGACACCTCCTCTCCTTTTTTTATGTAGCCAACCGTTCCCCCTTGCTTTATAAAGTCTGCCTCCCCACTTTTTAAGTCTATTACGCTTACGTCAAGTGCCGAAAAAACATTTTCACTTGTTAGACTTAGAAGTCTATTAAGACTTGAAATTATAGTCTCATCATCATAGCCCGCTTTATAAAAGTTTTCAATAATAGATAGAGAAGTTTCACTCTTTTCACTAGCTTTCACGCCTGAGCCCATTGAATCGCAAATTGCAAGCATATATTTACCACTAGGCAGTTTTACCATAGAATGAGTATCTCCACTACTCTCACTACCTCCTTTTGTCGTTTTAGCAACACCAAGCGCCATATCAAAAGTAGGAGAAGTAGTATAAGTCGCAAGCGTGAGAGAAGAGTCCGTTGTTGGAAGAATTTCGTCTAAAACCATTTTGCTTTGGAGCGTCTCATTTAACACTTTTAGAATTTTCTCGTTATCAAAATCAATTGTTCTAATTATAAGAGACACGACACTTGTCTTTTCGTCTTTTTCAAAGCACACTATTTCACTTGGAATTATGTCATTATAAATTAATGCTTCCTTTATTTTCTTCTCTAATTTTTCATCTATCTCAGCCTTTTCCTGCGTTTCATTTGATAGTTCTTTTAGAATATGTGATACCCCTTTAAGTTGCTCAGCAATTAAAAGTTTACTACTATCAAGCTCAGTATTCATTTTTGCATAACTTTTATAGTCGCTAAGTAGTGAATTTATAGAATTAACAACTTGATTAAGTCTCACACACCTAAGAGTCAAATATTGAGGTAAATCTATTAAAGTTATTCTTCCCTTTTCAAAGCCTATATTTATTAAATTCTCAAAAATCTTTTTAAGTTCGTTACTGTAGCCTTTAATACACTTTGACTTGTTTTTGCAAGTCTCACAATTTTCTCTCATAACTTCACTGCAAAGCATGCTTTTGGCATTCTTTTTGTCTAGTCCACCTTTTACAAGTTTTCTAAAACTTTTGTCCATTTCATAAAAAATTTCAGAGGTGTAAAGAAGTCTCTTACTTGTTCTTGACTTATTTTGATTAAGAATATTTTTAAGCCCCTTAGTCTCCTTATATAAAAATACATTCGTCCTTAATTTGCTAAGTAAACTTTTAGGTGTAAATAAATAAAGTGCCCCTACAATTAAAGTAGGAATAAAAGTAAAGACATTGACCCCTCCAAAAAGCCCCAAAAAAACATTTAATAAAACATCACATAAAAAAAGCACTAATACCTGATAAATTCTATTTAAACTTTTAAAAATATATGTCGTCACAGCAATAATACTTAGTAAAGTTATGTACTCAAGTGTACCAGAACAAAGATAAGCCCCGAGGCCTCCTAGCACTCCAAGTACTATACTAAAAGGACTTGGAAGGACAAATCCACCAAACATAATTAAAGCTAGACCAAAAAATTTAACAATATCAAAAAAAATAACATTTATACTTTGAAGTCCGCAAAAGAAAAGAGCAAGTACCACCCCACCACAAACAAGTTCATCAACGTTTAGATTGAGGTTAAACTTTCTTCTTTTCATAATCTTAAGAAAATTAGTTGTAGAAAGGGCAAAAAGAGTGTTAAGTATAATGTCAATAAAACTTATGTACATTGTCTCAACACTTTCAAACTTAAGATAAACTAAAGCTAGTCCAATTAAAAAAGTATATAAAGTCGCTTCCCATAATTTTATAGCTCTTGTCTTTTTTTTATACAAAAAAGCTATAAGCCCACCTACTCCAACACAAATGAGAGAAAATATAATAGAGCCTATTGTCGCGTTAGATAAAACACTTGCAAATAAAAACGAAAGTGATAAATAAAAAATGTTTTCTCCTAAGAAAAGTAAGGACAAATAAAATCCATAAAATGTAGGAGAATAAACATTCATAATTTTGGCTTTGCTAAAAATAAAAAATATAAGTGCGCATACTATGTATTTTAATAGCACAAGTAAGCTACTTTTTCTTATCTCAATAACCTTTGCTTTTTCTGTGATCATTTTACTACCTCTTGATTTATAGATAAGCTTCACACTACTTTTACGTAGCATTCTATAGTCATAAAAAGATTAGCAAAATTTCACAAAAAGAAAGTTAGAAAAAATTAAGTAATTAAAGCGAGGTTTGCTTAAAACTAAATTCTTTTGTACTATTTTGTCATTTTTAACATGTCTTTTTGAATTTCAAGGTCTAGACTAGGCTCTCTATTTTTTCTATCTCCATGCGGTATAATATGATAATGAAGATGCCCCACTACCTGTCCTGCACTTTCTCCATTTGCGTTCATAATTAAAATGCCAGAAATGTCGCAATCATCCACATAATGCTTTGACACTTTTTGTACAGTTTCAATGACCCTTTTTAAAGTCTCACTATCAGTGTCAAGTGTGTTTACAAAGTGCTTTTTTGGAACAACTAAAGTATGGCCAAAATGCTTTTTAGCATTATCTAAAAATACATATGTATACTCATCCTCATATATTTTGAAACTTGGAATCTCTCCCTTTATAATTTTGCAAAAAATACAATCACTCATGTTAAATCCTCCTATATTTTTAGTAGACTACTTTTTAATTTTAATAAAATAATTTTGCTCATCCCTTAACCTTTTTTAATTAAAATTAAGGTTAACTAAGTAAAATCTAATAACCGTATGCTATTTTCAATTTATATTTTAGCTGAAATTAAAAAAATTTAAAACTTAATTTTAGCAATATATACAAATTTTTTATTTTTTTTTATTTTTATTTGCCTTTATGTAAACTTTTTGGTATAAAAAGAATAGAAAGAAAAAAAGGAGTTTTTACTATGGAAGAAGAAAATCCAATTAAACGCATCCTAAGATTTTTAGGGGAAATAATTGCCATAATTATGATAATTAGGTATGCCCTTCTTATTGTCGAAAATTATGTAAGTTTCTTACCAACAGAAGGCATTATTGCTGACATTATAAACTACGTAGGCTTGTATGCTCCTATGGCTCTTATGATTTGTGTGGGACTTAGTGCTGTTTGGGGAAAATCAGATTTACTAAAGCTTATCTTCATCGTAGTGTGTGCAGCAATTGTTATCTTTACATTCTTCCCAGGTGTTAGAGATACAATTACAAACTACATTGGCATCACCCCTACAGCTTAAAAATAGGTATTAAATACAAAAAGCTAGAGAGTATTTCTCTAGCTTTTTTATTTTAACCTCTAAAACATAACTTTTTACCTTAAATCAATTTTATTATCACAAAAACCACTCTATAAAAGCCTATTTATTTTCTAGCTTAGTTATTAACACCATCAAACTTTCAAATAAAACTTAATGTTATAGTAAACTTAACCTAATCTTCTTTTTCTACTTATCACAAAGTTAAAGTAATTTATAATACTATCAAAAAAACCAAAACCGCCACCCAAACCTAAGTTTGCTATTAAAATTATCTATTCTTACTCAACTTTTTTTCTTAATATGTCGCCTTTATGAAGTTCAAAAGGACAATTGAGAATTAATTTTTCTTGAACAATTTTAGCAGTCTCTACTTCTTCACCCTTTTCATTTTTCATTTTTTTGACAATAAAGCTTTTATTAAAGGAATCCCCCGGACTTAAAATTTCAAGAGTGTCACCTACTTTAAAATTATTTCTTTGTTCTACACTCACTTCTCCCTTTTTACTCTCTAGCACTATAGCCATGTATTCATAGGTTTGACTAGGAGCACTAGAGTCTAGTCTCTCGCTTTTCTCGTCCATTTTATCTTTATAATAAAACCCAGTTGTGTACCCTCTATTACTTGCCTTATCTAGCTCTAAAAGAAGCTTATGATTAAACTCTTTTTTTGATAAATAATCATTAAGTGCTCGCTTGTAGGCATTAGTAACTGTTGCCACATAATACGAAGTTTTCATCCTACCTTCAATCTTAAAACTTGTAACTCCTGCCTTTACTAAATCGTCCAAATGCTCAATCATGTTTAAGTCTTTGCTATTTAAAATATATGTACCCCTTTCATCTTCCATAATAGGTAGTTTTTCATTTGTTCTACTTACCTCATTAATGGTATACTTCCACCTGCATGCCTGTACGCAAGCACCTTTATTTCCGTCTCTATTTGTCAAAAAGTTGCTAAGTAAACATCTCCCCGAATAACTAATACACATTGCTCCGTGCACAAAAGCCTCAAGCTCGACCTTATCTCCTAAATATTCATGAATTTCCTTTATTTCTGTTAAGGTCATTTCACGAGCAAGCACAATTCTTTTTGCCCCCATATCAGCATAAAACTTTGCAGTATATTTGTTAGTCACATTCGCCTGGGTGCTAACATGAATATCTAGCCCTGGCGCGTACTCTTTTGCAAAAGTCATAATACCTAAGTCGCTTACAATTATGCCATCAACCTTACTTTCTTCTAGACTTACTAAATACTCTTTTAAGCCATCAAAATCTCTATTATGAGCGACAATATTAACAGTCACATATGCTTTCACACTGTGCTTATGGCAGAACTCCACCGCCTCTTTTATTTCTTCACTACTAAAATTACCAGCCGAAGCCCTTAGCCCAAAACTCTTTCCACTAAAATATACAGCCGAAGCCCCAAAATATACCGCTGTTTTCAATTTTTCCATATTACCAGCAGGACTTAAAATTTCATACATTTATCACATTTCTCCTATATTTATTATAAATTTAACCAAACAAAAAGGCAAGAAAGTTTTTACTTCATTTGTTTTTCCAATAACTTAACCCCATATCACTACTTTTTTTAAAAAAACGCAAATAAAAAATGTTTTTATTTCCTAGCCTTCTCCTTATACAAAAACAATTAAACTAATTTGCTAACAAAATCAAAGCTCCCTCTCTCGCATTTTTTAGTCATCTCTATTACTAAAACTTAAAAGGTCGTAAACTTTCTCATTTTGATTCAAAAAAAATCTCCCTAGTGTACTTACTAAGGAGAAGTTTTTTATACAATCAAATTAATAATTTTATTTTTCACGTATATTACTTTCTTTATACCACCTAGCAAAAGTGCGTTTAATTTTTCATTTTGCTTTACTTTTTCAATGACCTTATCTTCCTCTAAATCCTCGTCAATTACAATTAAGTCTTTCATCTTACCATTAATTTGAACTGGAAGTTTTACCTGCTTTTTAGAATTGTCCTCTCTTAAACTTGGCCAATTAGATTTACATAAATATGTTTTATTGCCTAGTCTCTCATTCATTTCTTCGCTAAAATGAGGTGCAAATGGATAAAGCAAGGTCAAAAACTCAGCAAATTCAGTTTTTGATAAGTATTTATCTTGATAGATTGTGTTTACAAAAGTCATAAGAGCACTAATTGCGGTATTAAATTTAAGAGTATTTATGTCACTTGTAACTTTAGAAATTAGGTCATTTAGAATAGTCACGTGCTCAATGTGCACTCCTTCATAACTATCAACTAAACTTTCCATTCTTTCAACTCTTTCAATAAACCTTTTGCAACCATTAATATTTTTACTACTCCAAGGTGCAGCACTTTCATAGTCTGCCATAAAGAGAATATACATCCTCAAGACATCCGCCCCGTAGCTATCAATAATCTCAGTAAAGTCAACGACATTACCAAGACTCTTACTCATTTTATTTCCGTCTTCGCCGAGCACCAAACCTTGCGTACTTCTTTTTTTGTAAGGCTCCTCAAAAGGCACAACCCCAATGTCAAATAAGAACATATTCCAAAATCTTGAATAAATTAAGTGACGCGTCACGTGTTCCATACCACCATTGTACCAATCAACCGGACCCCAATATTTAAGTTTATCAAGACTTGCAAACTCCTTAGCATTATGTGGATCCATATATCTTAAGAAATACCAACTAGACCCCGCCCATTGTGGCATAGTGTCAGTTTCTCGCTTGGCTTTTCCTCCGCACTTTGGGCACTTGCAGTTTACCCACTCAGAAACACTTGCTAGTGGCGACTCTCCGTTTTTGCTTGGCTTAAACTCCTTGACATCTGGAAGTTTGACCGGCAAATCCTTTTCTGGAACAAGCACAGTACCGCACTTGTCACAATAAACAATTGGAAATGGTTCTCCCCAATATCTTTGCCTATTGAATGCCCAGTCTTTCATTTGATAGTTAGTCTTTTTTACGCCAATGCCCTTCTCTTCAAGGTATTCAAGCATCTTTTTCTTTGCACTTTCAACCTTTAAACCATTTAAGAACCCAGAATTAATCATTTCACCATCATTTATGTCAGTGTAAGGTCCTTTTTCAATGTCTCCACCCTTGATAACTGGCTTAATATTAATGCCAAACTTCTTTGCAAAATCATAGTCTCTGTTGTCATGTGCTGGCACTGCCATAATAGCCCCAGTACCATACCCCATCATTACGTAGTCAGAAACAAAAATAGGCACTTCTTCGTCTGTAATAGGATTTATTCCTCTTATTCCTTTAACCTCAACCCCTGTTTTGTCTTTGTTGAGTTGAACTCTGTCAAACTCGCTTTTTTTCTTAGCTTCATCTTGATACTTTTTAAGCTCGGCAAGGTTTTCAATGTCTTTTTCGTACTTTTTAAGTATTGGATGCTCTGGTGCAACAACCATAAAGGTTACACCGAGGAGTGTATCGCACCTTGTAGTATAAATTTTAAGAGTGTCAACAACTTGCCCTTTTATGCTTACTTTAAAGTCGACCTCTGCCCCTTCACTTTTGCCAATCCAATGCCTTTGCTCCTCTTTGACTCGTTCCGGAAAATCAAGGTCGTCTAAATTTTTAAGAAGTCTCTCAGCATAATCTCTAATCTTTAAAAACCAAACTTCTTTTTCCTTTTGCACAACTTGAGACGAACACCTATCACACACTCCCCCTTGAGATTCCTCATTTGATAAAATTACATCACAACTAGGACAATAATTAACTAGTGCCTTACTTTTGTACGCAAGACCGCGTTCATACATTTTAGAGAAAATCCACTGTGTCCACTTATAGTAGTTTTCGTCTGTCGTGTCTATCTCCCTGTTCCAATCAAAAGAAAAGCCACTCTTTCTTAGTTGCTTTTTTATGTTCTTAATATTTTCGTCAGTCGCAATACGTGGCGGAATATTGTGTTTTATTGCATAGTTTTCAGTTGGAAGTCCAAACGCATCCCAGCCTATAGGAAATAATACATTGTATCCTTGAAGCCTCTTCATTCGAGATACAACTTCCATTGAAGAAAAAGCCTTAATGTGTCCTATATGTAACCCTGTCCCAGATGGATAAGGAAATTCTATAAGCCCATAAAATTTTGGCTTAGAACTAAAATCTTGTGCCTCAAAAACTTTTTCTTTTTCCCAAATATCTTGCCACTTCTTTTCAATTCTACTGTAATCCATATCTTCTTTCACCTTTTTAATTAACAACTAGTAGTGTATTACTTTTACCCCTAAAAGTCAATTATATTAAAATACTAATTTCTTTCCTCCCCACTTAACCTAACCTTGCCCCTCATAAAACGTGCGACCACGAGAGACGACTTCGCCACCTCTCGTGACCGCACTCCCCTTATACTAGCTCTACTACTTGTCACTAACCTTTACCGCACTCCTCTACCCATCACAAATAACTTTTACCAAATGAACCTAAACTCAACCTACCACCAATAAACCACCGCACTCCCTCGTCAGTAAAATCACCATTCCTTTTACTCAATAAGCACTGACACTCCATAAAGAGCCCCAATTTGCATTATCCTGTAGTCTCACCACTATGCGATCCACTAATAGGCTTAGGCTCCCCCGTCACCTCATCATACTCCCACTCGATATTAAGCCCCCAATATTCAGGGCAATGTGTGGAGTTCCAATAATAATCCCACCCACTAGGCTGACTACTTGCCTCACAATATATTGTAAGATTATCACAATACCTAAATGCATAATTTTCTATACTCGTGACACTATCTGGTATTGTAATAAAGGTAAGACTATCGCAACTGTAAAATGCTTCATATCCTATACTCGTGACACCCTCTGGTATTGTAATAGAGGTGAGACTATCGCAACTGTAAAATGCAACATTTCCTATACTCGTGACACTATTTGGGATTGTGACACCTGTAATATTAACTCTTCTAAATGCATAACTAGGTATTACTGTTATTCCTTCAGGTATAACAAGATTTGTAATAAGATCTTTTCCCACATATAAACTGACTGCTTGATTTGTAGAGTATAATGGTCTTGAAGAGCTACTATCATATGAAATATTTAGATAACTTGTTAAATTATCTATATGTAATTCTTGTATGTTACTGCAACCATCAAATGCATAACTTCCTATACTTGTTACTCCTCCAGGGATTGTAATAGAGGTGAGACTATCACAATTATAAAATGCCTGACTTCCTATACTCGTGAGTTGTGAATTTTCTTTAAAATCTACAGTTCCAAGACTACTGCAACCATCAAACGCATAACTTCCTATACTCGTGACACTTTCTGGTATTGTTATAGAGGTGAGACTACTGCATTCATAAAATGTATAATCTCTTATACTCGTGACACTCTCTGGTATTGTAATTGAGGTGAGACTAGTGCAATATCTAAATGCATAACTTCCTATACTCGTAAGTTGTGAGTTTTCTCCAAAGGTTACAGTTTCAAGACTACTGCAATCACTAAATGCATAACTTCCTATACTCGTGACACTATCTGGGATTGTAATTGAGGTGAGACTACTGCAATCATAAAATGCATATTCTCCTATACTCGTGACACTATCTGGGATTGTAATTGAGGTGAGACTACTGCAATTATAAAATGCAGAACTTCCTATACTCGTAAGTTGTGAGTTTTCTCCAAAGGTTACAGTTTCAAGGCTACTGCAATATTGAAATGCAGAATATCCTATACTCGTGACACTATCTGGGATTGTAATTGAGGTGAGACTACTGCAACTATAAAATGCAGCACCTCCTATACTCGTAACACTAGTTGGAATTGTAACACTTGTAATATTACTAACTCTTTTAAATGCATAGCCAGGAATTGTTTTTACTCCTTCAGGTATAACAAGATTTGTAATAAGTTCTCCTTCTACATATAGGCTAACTGCTTGATTTGTAGAATATAATGGGCTTGAACCGGAACCATATGAGATATTTAGATAATCTGTTAAATCATCTATATAGAGTTTTTGTATGTTACTGCAATTATAAAATGCAGAATCTCCTATACTCGTAACACTCTCAGGGATTGTAATTGAGGAGAGACTACTGCAATTAGAAAATGCATAAGTTCCTATACTCGTGACACTATCTGGTATTGTAATTGAGGTGAGACTACTGCAATATCTAAATGCATAATTTCCTGTACTCGTAACTGAACTTGGGATTGCAACACTTGCAATATTATTGTTATAATAAAACGCATATGCGTAAATGTCATAGTCATAACTAGTTGTAGGAAGTACTACATTTGTACTTACCCCTCCTATAATACCCATAGCATGATAAATTGAGTCCTCAGCATTTTCATACATAACAACCCCTTCACCATATAATTTTAATTTTGAGTCATAATTTATACTATCAAACACCTCTTCAGCATAGTAGCCAGTATATCCATACGAACTACTATCTTTTCTAATATTTAAATTTGACAAATTATTCACTTCAATTAGTTTATAGTTATTAGAAAAAGCAGAACTCCCTATACTCGCAACCTTTTGTGGTACTGTAATACTTGTTAATCCATAGCAATTGTAGAATGCATAAGTATTAATTGTTGTAAGAGTGCTTGGGAGTATAACGTTTGATAGGGTGTAGTTATAGTAAAACGCGTAACTCCCAATGCTTGTAATCCCATTTGGGATGACTACACTTTTGACTACTCCTGGAGTTGACGAAGAACCTCGAAAGGCGTCATCTGGGATGCTTGTCACTTGGTGAGAGATGACTATATCGGTGTTGGCGCCTATTGTAGCATCTGTCCCATCTGTGCAATTTGGGGTAAGGAAGGTCGAATATAGTTCAATATCAGCCTCTGGCAAATCGTACCAAATAGGGTCAGTTGACGAAGATGGATAATATCTTTTGGCAAGTATATTTTTATTTTCCGGTATATTTACAAAAGAATCCTCTAAAGTTGAGACTCCTTCACTTAAGGTTACATTTTCACTACTTTGTTGCGTACTTGCTGCTGCACTTCCCTCACCTGCATTGCCAATCACGTTGCCATTGTCGTCTTGTGGGACATTTGAGAAATAGTAAAACTCTTGACCTTTGTCATTTATTATGCTTCCCTCTTGGTATGTAGCGGAGGAAGGCACAATCCCCTCTATGTAAAACTGCGTTATATCTTCGTTATACCTTATTTCATACGCGTCGCTAATAACGTCACTACCTGTATTATTGACAAAGTTTAAATTAACACCAACTGGAGCCTCATAGTTGACACCAATTTGAGAGCCTATATTATGAGTTGGAGACGCCAAAACAAAGACAATAGATAAAACGAATAAGCTAAATGCCAAGAATATTGAAAAAAACCAAAACAAAACTCTATACTTTGTACTTGTCATTTGATTTACTCCTCTTTTTAGTTAGTATTGTCAATAGTGAAACTTATATTTATATTTCCGCCACAATTTCGTTTATCTTACGACTATAACTCCTAGCAAATTGTTTTTGCCCTCTTTCAATAAAGTTTTAAAATCAAGCACAAACAGCTAAGTTTCCTCAAATATTGTATATTTTTTGTAAGATTATGGCAAATTATTTTTAGCGTTTATACCAAATTATTTTTTAATTATGCATTATACAAGGCTTATTACTAACTACGCCAAGATATCTTTCTTAAGTTACACCAAATTTTTTATTACACCAAATTATTTATTACTAACTATATCAAGTTATTTTTTACCATTTATACCAAATTATTCATTACTAACTATACCAAGTCGTTTTTACTATTTATACCAAATTATTCATTACTAATTATACCAAGTCGTTTTTACTATTTATACCAAATTATTTTTGATAAAAACACTTGTATTTTATCTACTTTTGAATTACAATCTATATAAAAAACACATATTAACATCAAATTAAACAAAATCAAAGGAAAAAAGATTATGTTTCATTTTTTATTAGTACTTTTTACAATGATTTTCACCGTTGGCCTTGCGATTATAAACGCCTTAAATGGGAGTATAAGCATGACCTATGCTATTGTTGCCCCATTTCTTGTTAATTTTTATTGTCTCATAATTCTAGGCATTTTAGCCTTGACACTTAGAGTATGCTTACCTTTTGACAAAGTCTACAATCATGAAAAAAGGATTTTTAAGGTAGAAAAAAAAGAAACAATATTTTATGAAAAACTTAAAATAAAGTCCTGGAAAGACAAAATCCCTGAAATGGGTCACACTGCAGGCTTTTCAAAGAAGAGTATTCAATCAACAGAAGCCAAATATCTAAGGAAGTTTTTATCTGAGACGTGTTTTGCTGAAGTCTTGCATGGACTCGCCGCCATTCTCCCACTTACAGCCCTTTTCTTCTTTGGTCCACGTGATTACTATTTTGTTCTACCAATTTTAGCGGTCAACTTTTTCTTAAATTCCCTTTCATATGTTATTCAAAGGTACAATAGGTATAGATTAAAAATCGTTTATGACTTTAAAACAAGACATGCGGTAATAAATGAATTAGAGGAGGAAGTTGTACAAGTTCCTACAGAAGAGTCAGTTTAAGACTCTTCTTTTTTTACCTCACACTTACCCTTACTTTTTTGTCTAATTTTCTATTTTTTCACTTTTTATTTGCTCTTTTTCTTTTTGTTCATTTTCTTGTTTTTTGTTTTGAGTAACCTCAAAAAGCATATTTTCCATTCTCTTCATACACTCTTCTTGATTAAATATGCTTGACGACTCAAGATATTTTCTCTCATACTCACGTTTTTTGTCAGGATGTTCTATCCAATAGTCAATGACTTGGGCTAGACTCCTAGGGTTTCTATTCTTAAACCTACACGTGTCATCTATTGCAAACTCCTTAGTTGCAGAAAGTTTTGAGTTTGACACTATAGTAAGTTTCCCACAAGCAATCGCCTCTAAACACGCAATCCCTTCAAGCTCCACCTCCGCTGGATGAACATAGAGGTCGCAGTAATTTAAAACGTCAATTATTTCTGTCCTAGAAAAAAATTTAAAAATAGGTTTTATAGGAAGCTTTTTTGAAAGTCTCCTATAATATTTTTCTTTAGCACCAAGTCCACCTAAAATAAGTTGGATTTTATCTTTATACTTAGAGTGCATTATTGCCTTAATAAGAGTATCTTGAGATTTTTCCCTTGAATACCTTCCCGTGCTTAAAATAATAATCTTGTCTTGCAATTCTTTAGGCTTTTCAATATTCTGTTTTTTTACGTAACTATTTACTCCATTTGAAATGACGTATCCCTTAGTCTCCTTTTTTATTCGACTTTCAAATATTTCCCTTATAAACCTAGTAGGATAATGAATTCCATCAACGTACTGATACATGTGCTTCCAAATAAATTTGTAAACATAATTGTTAACAAACTTAAAGTTGTTTGCCTTAATGTGAGATGTAAAATTCTCAGCTTGCATGTGAAAACCAGCTGTAATAGGCAAATTTAACTTGCGTGCAACCTTACATGCGTACATGCCAAGAGTAAGAGGCACCATAATGTGTACAACGTCGGAACCCTTAATTGTACTCTTTACTATTTCTTCATCAGGTTTTGCAAGTGTCACCCCAACCTTTTTTATGTAGTTATCAATAATTTTTGGAAATTTATAGTTTGGAACTATATAGTATCCATCCTCACCTTTCCTATCTTGGTCTGCACAAAGTACTCTTACCTCGTGTCCCTGAGATTTCAAAAATCTAATTAGGTTCATTGCGGCTATCGTTGTGCCATTATTTTCTACACCTAAGACATCACACACAACCGTAATAGTCATAGAAATTCTCCTTCGCATAAATCTCTTTTCTTTATAACAACAATCAATTGTATTATACCCACTAAAACCCCATGAGTAAATCAAATTTTAAACTTTGATAAAAAAATAAAAAATTTGACAAAGAAAAAATTAAATTACCTTAATAATTTTACCAATAATGAGATCAAAAAAATTATAAAATTGAGATCAAAAAAATTATAAAATAATAAACATATATACAAACTCCATTGCCCTAGCAAAACAATAGCAAAAAAATAACAGCCCTACGCACAAGTGCTAGGCTGTCTCCCCTAAATGATCTTTGCCACTTAGTCTGGTTGGAATGAGTGGACTCGAACCACCGACCCCCACCTTATCAGGAAAGTGTATGTTTTTAGTATGGTGTAAAAGTTGATTTATAGAAGCATTATAAATAAAGAAATTTAGACACTTTGAAAACAAAATTGATGTCAAACATTTTTGGTTGCTTGACATCAGTTGACATCAAATGTTCTTTTTTGATGTCTATTTATACATCTAAAACTGCCTAAAACTATACAGGGCTGTTAAAATTGTTTTAGAAAAAAATAAAAAAATCAATACAAAACAGATTGAATTATGTTATACTCTTTTTGGAGTAAAGCTATGTCAAATATTAAAGTTTATTTTTATACTTGACAAAAGAAAAAAAGAGTGTTAAAAGCAAAACGCTGATAACACTCTTTTTTTATATAATTTATTATTATTTCTTTGTTTGTGTTGAAAGATACTTTTAAAAGAAATTAAAATAAAGAAAAGTTTTCTTTTGGTTATCTAAAATTTTCGGGGTTGATAACTCGCACTCTATTTCCATTTTGTTTTGCAAAGCGAACGGTGTTTCCTGTTCCGCTTGGTTTGCCATTCCAACAAGCAATACAAATGGAAGAATGGTCTACCATATACTTATTTCGGTCGTTCATACAAGTCGGTGTGTAATGGTCCGACAATGTGATAACATCATCACACCTTTTTAAAATATTTTTATATCTTATTTGTTGGTCAGGTTTCCATTTCAGTTCCTGTCCAACACAAGGCACAACAGCAACAACTTCGATGTTGTGTTTTTTTCTTAATTCAAGCAAAATCTCTGCTCCAATCGTATCAAAGCCTTCCGCCATACCCGTCAAAAATGTTGTTATGCCAAACTCTATTGCACCAACAAAAACCTTTCTCACTTCTTCCTTAAATCTTAAACAACTCTCTCTGTTTTCATCATATCCCCAAGGAAGAGATTTTGGGCGATGCCCTGTTAAACAAATTGTTCGTTCTTTAATTATTTCAAATTTCATAATTTAAACCTTTATAACTGTGCTCCAAAACAGTATTTGTCTTATTATATCGCATACACTTTAACGAAATCAACTGTTTTGGCTCATAATCTTGTTATAAATTTTTTATAGAAAGCAAATAGGTATAAATTATGTCAAAAATTTACGAAGCAATATTAGAAGTTTTGGAAGAACAAAATTTGTCTATAAGAGATATAGAAAATTCAAAAATATTTGGAGATAAAACCATTTATAACTTTTCACAAGAAAATCCGTCCCTAAAATCTCTAATGAAACTTGCAAATTATTTGAAAGTTTCCATTGATTATTTACTTGGCTTTTCAGACAAAAATTCATTCAAAGAATATGATATTGAAAATATCAATTTCAATAAAAATCTTCGTGAGATTATCCACAATGAAAAAATTTCAATGAAGCAAATGGCTAGGGATTTAAAAATGGGAGAAACTAACTTTGTAAGGTGGAATCGTGGCGTATATCCAAGGTTAGACAAATTAGTAGATATTGCAAACTATTTAAAATGCTCAATAGACGATTTGCTTTTGTAGTGGTGAGATATGGAAAACTTTAATTCAAGACTACTGTCTTTGATGATGAAAGACAACATTTCAAATGCAGATTTGGCTCGCAAAATTGATATGTCAGCAGGTCGTATCAGCGATTATTTAAACAATGTGGGAATAGCAAGAATAAATAATGTTTTAAAATTTGTTAACTTTTTTCATTGCTCCGTTGACTATATCTTAGGGGTAAAAAATGAATATGTTTTTGTTGACTATGAAAGAGTTTATAACAAAGACAAGTTTGTTAAAAGATTTCAAGAATTATTAAAAGCAAAGCATATTGGTTATAATGAATTTTGCAGAAGAGTTGGTATCAGTCTTTCTTGTGCATATAAATGGCGTAAAGGACAAGTTCCAGATATAAACATAATTCAAAAGATAGCGAGGAATTTACAAGTATCCACTGACCATTTGCTTGCTTTATAAAGATTTTGAAAGGAGTGAGTTTAATCACTTCTTTTTTTGTTGCGTAAAAATTTTTTTAAATTATTTTTAATAAAATTGCTCAAAATGACCCCACGAATTAAACTTTTATGTAGTTATATAAATATAGGGATAACTTAATTCTTATGTAAAAGTTGAGAAATATTAAAACTTTTTTTTGAAAAAATCACTAAAAATAGGTTAACGATTTTAGATTTTATGTAGTTATATAAGTAGAGAGACTAATATCTTTGCAGAAGCAGAGATATTTTTTTCTTATTAAATTTTCTCGCATTATCAAATGGTGATAACGCGATAATAGTAGAATCATTTAAAAGGAGGTGTGAAATGTAAAATTAATTTTAAACTCAAAATCTAAAACTAAAAGGAGAAGAATATTGAAAATTTGTCAAGATGTTGAGATTTTTAAGAGAATTTAGAAGAAGCAGGATAAGAAATGGAATCAAAATTTTGTTGGAGAGCCCTAAAAGCCTTATAAATAAAGGACTTTTTTGACTCACCCCAAAATCTCAATGTTTCATTTTTGATTCATTTCACTTTTTGCACAAGTGGGACACCCACTTTGCCTTTTTGTGATTAAAATCATAGTTTAAAAAATCAAATAGAAAATTAGAAATAGAGAAGAAATATAGGAAACCTTTATTTAAGAATAGAAAAGAAATTTTAATTTTCAGGAGGACTCAAATGCAAAATACAATCAATTTGAACGAACTTATACAAAGCGAAGTGAATAGAATTTCTTTAAAATATGGCAAGGATTTTTTAGACTGTGAGGACCTTATAAAAATCACTGGACTTGGCAGAGATAATGTGCGAAACCTTATGCGAAGCAAAACTTTTCCAACAACAAAAGTCGGGAAAAGACAAGTTGTAAGTGTGCTAAATTTTGTCACTTGGCTAACACTCAACAATGCTCAAAGTGAGGTGCAAAATGGCTAAGAAAAAAGTTTTATCAAAAACTCGCCGTGGAAATAAAGAAGGCAGTATATTTCAAAGAAAAGATGGAAGATGGGTTGGCGCTGCAACTGTCGGTTATGATGAGAATGGCAAAGTCAAAAGAAAATTTATTTATGGCAAAACAAGAATGGAAGTTGCTGATAAACTTGTGGCCTTGACCAACCGAATTGAAAATCAAAATTTTGAATATGTTGACAAAAACAATCTTGCGGAATTGATGAACGAGTGGTTGTTAGTTTTTAAGAAAAATCAAGTTTCGCCACGAACTTTTGAAGGTGTTTACAGTAAATATAAATTGCATATTGAACCTAAAATTGGTAATATGAAAATTGATGAAATAACGCCTATTATAATACAAAAAATTCTTAACCAAATGATTGATGATGGTTTCAGTTTAGATGTTGTTAGAAAAACAAAAGTTGTTTTCAATCAATTTTTTGACTATGCTGTTGAGCACGGTTTTGTGGCGAACAATCCAACACATTTAACAAAAGTTAAAAGCAATGAAAGAAAAATTTATGACAGTGAAAATAGATATAAAGCACTACCGCCAGAAATAAGAGATAAGTTTTTAACTTGTCTAAATGAGCATACTTTTTTAAAGCCACTATGCCTTTGTATGATGCTTGCAGGTTTGCGAACGGGCGAAACTCTTGCACTTCGTTGGAAGGATATTGACTTTCAAAATAAAACAATAAATGTCGAGCGTGCCATAACAGTTGTGCCTAAGTTTGATAGCAATGGAAAAGTTATAGAACGAAAAACAGTTATCAGCGACACAAAGACAACTTGCTCAAAAAGAGTTGTGCCTATGCCCGACCTTTTAATTCAAACTTTGCAAGATTACAAAATAAGTCAGGACATCAATGGATATGAACACAACATCAATCTCACAAGCGAAAATTCTCTTGTGTTTTGCAATAACGATGGCACTGTTAGAACATACTACGGAACAAAGAAAATCTTTTATAGATTTCTTGAAAAATATGGACTTGATAAATATAATATTCATTTCCACACATTAAGACATACTTTTTCAAATATGTTATTTGAAGCAGACCAAAATCCAAAAGTTATTCAAGCACTCTTAGGACACAAGTCGGTCAAGACAACAATCACAACATATAATTCAGTTGACAAATCTTACTTTCAAAAGGCAACAGATGTGATAAACAAGAATTTCAAAGTGGAAGAAAGTAAAATAAGTCCAAAAGATATGGAAGATGACGAACTTGACGACGAACTTGAAAGACTACTCAAAGAGAAGCAAGCCAGACGGAAAAGAAATAGAGATTTTGAGATGTAAAGTTTGACATCAGTTTTGACATCAAATAACACATTTTTAGATAGTTTTAGATAGAATTAGACCGAAAGTAAAAATTTCACACTTTCGGTCTTTTTTATTGGTTAAATTTAATAGAAAAATATTTGATGTCAAAAAATGCAGTAATTGATGTCAAAAAATTAGTTATAAAAGCATAATAAAAACCCCGATTTTATCGGGGTTTTAGTGGTAGGATTGAGTGGACTCGAACCACCGACCCCCACCTTATCAGGGTGGTGCTCTAACCGACTGAGCTACAATCCTATATTAAGTTTTTCTCGGGATGAGTGGAGCCCGGTCACTGTCTCCAAACCCTAAATTTTTTCTTATCAGGGTGGTGCTCTAACCGACTGAGCTACATTCCATTATTTTAGTTTTATAGACTTTTCTTTGTCTATTAATTTTTTGTCCCACCCTAGATAAGGTTCCCCCCCACCTTAGAATCGCCGCGTCAAGATAGCCTTCGTGCGATTGGCGTTCGCTTTGCTCGGACAGCAGGGTGGTGCTCTAACCGACTGAGCTACATTCCATTATTTTAGTTTTATAGACTTTTCTTTGTCTATCAATTTTTTGTCCCACCCTAGATAAGGTTTCCCCCACCTTAGAATCGCCGCGTCAAGATAGCCTTCGTGCGACCAAAGTTCGCTCCGCTTAGGAGACAGGGTGGTGCTTCTCCCCGACTGAGCTACATTCCATTAGTTTTATGTACACAATATCAATCTTATAGATTATATTGTGTTGGTGGAGATAGTCGGAGTCGAACCGACGACCTTCTGCGTGCAAGGCAGACGCTCTAGCCAACTGAGCCATACCCCCAAGCTTGATGACGATATTATCATACCAACATAAATTTTATTTGTCAATAATTATTTAAAACTTTTTCAAAAAAATTTAATTTTTACTATTATTAATTTGTTTTATAAAAAAATTTAAAGCTAATTCTCTTCAACTTTTAACCTAGCCTATCATATTTTTAACAAAATAACTGCGTCAATATCTAAATCTAAAACATAAAAAAACAACACCACCACAAAACATTTCAAGCCCACTACTTTTTAAACCTTACTTAACCTAAGAAGTATTTCCGCTTCATTTTCAATAAAAACGACGCCAATAACTTCATAAGCGGAATTGAAAAAAGCTTCACTTGAATTAAAAGCCAAATCTAAGAAACTAGTAGTCAGTCTATCAAATAGAGTTTCAACACTACTTAGTCCAAAAATAATACGTGCAAGGCTTAATACCTCGTTTGACTCACTTTCAGACAAATTATTAACTATTATTTTATCACTGCTTCCACTAAAAGCATCCCCATCTTTTGTTATGTTTAAATAGGTTGTAAAATACATTTTGTTAGGAATTTTGTTTTTTATATATTCTTCAATTACATTTCCACTATTCAAATTCTCTTTTATGCTAGAAAAATCTAGTTCTGCTAAAACACTTATTTTTGCAGTATTCTCTTCAAAATCTAAAAAGCGAATTTCTTTTAAACTCGCTTGATTTTCACCATAAAACCAATTATCTGTCACTGGAAAAACACTAAGCATTGCACTAAATTCCTTAGCATTAATATTAAGAGCGTCCATTGTAAGCCTGCTTTCAGCTAAAGCAGACATAGAAAAGGAATAGCCATTTTCATTTTCACAATAAATAGTATCACTTCCAAAAACCTTTACATAAGCATCTTCTATGAATTTATCATCATACTCATCAATAACCATGTTATCAGGTGGATTTTCTATTTTTTTAAGAACAGATGAAATAGTAAAAATATTTATGCCAAGAGTTTCTTTAAACAAAAAATACACAGACGTAAAAACAATCAAAACAATAACAGCAATGATTATAATAGTCTTTAAAATACTAAGCCATATGTTATTTTTTCTTGCTCTTTCCATAAAGGTATTTTAACACAAATAAAAATGCTTTAACAAATGTTTTCTTCAAGTCTTTACTATTTTAAACATAAAATAAACCGCTAAAACAAAGAAAATCTTAAGTGATTTAAAACACAAAATGTCAAAAATTTTAAGCTAAAAAGTTTTTTTGATATAAATTATATAAAAAACATTGACAAATCAAAGATTTTATATTAAAATGGACTCTGCTTTTAAGGTGGTGTAGCTTAGTTGGTTATAGCATTCGGTTCATACCCGAAAGGTCGCAAGTTCGAGTCTTGCCACCACCACCATATTTAGTTAGGTCCCGTGGTCAAGCGGTTAAGACATCGCCCTTTCACGGCGGTAACATGGGTTCGAATCCCGTCGGGATCACCAACTAGACAAAAAATTGAGGAACATTCCTCAATTTTTTATTTTCTAAACAATTTTTAAATAGATTAGGCTTTAATCTCCCCCCCACCTCTATTAACGAAACTTAGCACACCTAAACTAATTTATTATACTCCTCGTCACTCACTTTTTCTAACCACTCATTACTACTTATTCTCGGCTAAAACCTCAATAGACATATGCGTAAACCAAGAATCCTTACTTGCCCCATGTCAATGTTTTACTTCTGGTGCAATATAGACAACATCTCCAGGGCTAAGTTTTCTTGCCTCTTTCCCAAACTCCTGATACCAACCTTCACCATCCGTACAAAGCAAAATTTGTCCGCCCTTATGGTGAATATGCCAGTTGTTTCGGCACCCCGGCTCAAACGTCACATTTGCAACATTAGGTAAACAGAGCGCGTAAAATAAGGTATCAAGAGAAAAGACACTCAAGTCAACATAAGAAAAAGACAAAACACCAAAAATGGCAGCAATTAAAATTATAATTCCATGCAAATTATATTAAAAGGTGGCATTTCCTTTAAAATTTGTTTCATTATACCGCTTTTCTCCTTCTCCTCTAAACTTATAAATACATGACATTTATAAAATTCATTATATTTCATTTCTTTTAATGTCTGCAAAATAAAAAGACAAGTATAGCAAATGCAATGTAGCCTAAAATTTGTCTAATTTTTGAAAGTGCCCACACATTTACCATACCTTCTTTTTATTTCTTTCTTTGTTCTATTTCCCTATCAATTACTTCTTTTACACTACTATAATCTATTTTATCACAACTTTTAATACTGTCACATATTACATTACCTACTAGATAGCTTTTTATTCCACAAGCACTTGCCGGCAAGACATCCTCTTTTTCGCTATTGCAAAAATAAATTACTTCATCCGCTCTTAGACTGTTTTTCTCTAACACTTCCTCATAATACTTTGGATTTGGCTTTGCATAATGCGAATTTTCATAACTTGTAATATAATCAAAATCGCTTTCTTCTAGCCCAACAAACTTCATTCGAGTTGTCATCCCAACGCGTGGAAAAAGTGGATTTGAAGAAAGAATCACTTTAAGCCCCCTATTTCTTGCATAACTTACAATATCTTTTGCATAATCGTTGTCTCCACAAAAAGCTTTCGTCTTTTTAAAGTCTGTCACATAAAACTCATCAAAAACTTCTTTGTCTTTTAACTTCTCCTTACCATAAACCTTTTCAAACTCCTCCCAAAAGACTTCTTCATTTGTTTTGTCTCCACTATTTTTAATCATAGCCTTAGTTCCAGTCCAAATAACTCCCATAAGCTTTTCTACCTCATAACCAAGTGGAGCAACTTTCTTACATAATAGTCCAAAATATCCTTTTGTAAACTCATCTTCATTCATAGGAAGAAGTGTCCCATCTAAATCAAACAAAATTGCTCTTAACATAAAATCTCCTTTTTAAAACTCTCATAGTCTAGCATATTTTTTAAAACTAACGCAACTTTGTAACAAGGGTTTTAAAAAATTTTTCATTAAGTCGTTTCATAACTCTTTTAAAATTTCAGACAAACCATCACTAAATAGAATTGCTTTATATATCGTCTAAATCCTCCCTCATACACCACCACATCAGTATATTTATAAACATTAAAACAACCTTTACCTTGTAATATTTTTTACCTGACCACTCTCTTCTTATTCTTTTAAATACAACTTTACAAGTTCACAAGTACTTTCATTTGAAACAAAAACCGCCTATCAAAACAAAAAAACTGGTAAGAGGATGCCCTCACCAGTTTTTTTTGATAAATATGAATAAGAATAATTTTATGTACTAAATTTTTTTGACAAACCAAGCTTTGTATTTTTATAAGTTTTTATCTTTTAGTTGTTTTAATATATTTTTCTTTGCATTCTTAAATCTTTCATAAGCAGATTGCTTAGAAATAGAAAGTTTTTGACCTATTTCTCTAAAACTTAAGTTGTGACAAGACATCCTTAAAACTTCTCGCTGATTAGGTGAAAGTAGCCTAATAATACTTTTAAGTTCCTTGCACTTTTCTCTATCCTTAATTTTAGCCTCATCTTGAAATTCTTCTAAAAAGTCTTTATCTACTAGCAAATTTTCATTATCAAACTTATTCTCGCCAAAAATCAAATCAAAAGGAACATTAAAATAATTATATTGGTTTTGTCTCCTTCTCATCTTCTGTTTACTTGAATTTAAAAATCTAGCCACTCTTTTTGTCACATCAACCTTAATAAGACTTCCCTTTGTTTTATCATAATAATCTATTGTCACTATCTTATTAATATCTTCTTTTACTTTAGTTTTTTTCTCTTTTCTCATAATACATCCTTTCATTTTACATTGATTATAAATTTATTCCTTTTATGGGGCTAATATAAAAAGAAATTTTTAAATCAACATAGATATTATAGAACATTTGTTCGACAATTGCAAGTAATTTTTCTAAATCATTAAAACTTTCTTAATGACAAGTTAACTGAAGTAAAATTTTATTATCATAAAACTATTGAAACTTCGTTTTTACTCGCTATTCCTTAACCTCCGCGTTTTTTTGTGTTCTCAATTAGTTTAAGTCTTAATAAATACCTAACTAGAAGTTATTATATTTCCAACAATCTCCTAAGTGCTTTTATTTCATTTCTAACAAGCTCTTTAGTGCCTTAATTTCATTTCTAATACTTTCCGCTTTTACTTTTAATTCGCCAATATTTTGATATGTCAAAGCCTTGCCCTCAGTGTCTACAAAATAAGGGTCAGGACTTACACTAAAGTCAGTTTGCCAAAGCGACTGTGCAAGCATTTTGTCAAAGTAACTATCAAACCAATTTTCAAGGTCTTTTAACCTTTTCATATTCTGTAAATTTATTGTATTATCAACAAGTTGCCCATTTTTTATTGTAAGTTCAAAATTGCTTAGTTTTTCAAGTTGTTCATTTGTGATTTCAATATAAGGCTCACTTTCATTAAATGGAATAACTCTAAAACTATTTTCATAAACATTTATTTTCATATTATCGCCCCCCTTTATTGTTTTTTCCTTCCAATACCACTAATTGTTATATAATTTATTCCACCGCTAAAATTTCTTACTTTAATTGTTGTATCATTTACCCTAATGAAAGAACAATATGTAGCATCTGTACAAGCCACCAGTCGATTAATTTCATTATCACAAATTGTATAAAACCAATCTGTAGATACCATAGAAACAGCAGAGCCATTATTTTCATTTCTTCCACGAAAAAGCAAAAAATTAAAATTCAACATTGACTCATTTAACGTAATATTGCTACCAACAGAAACATTGGAGCCCGAAAAAATGTCTACAAAATCACCTAAAGCATTATAATCTGTCTTGCTTACCCTATTAGTTAATTCATGAGAAATATTATTTAACTCCGTTGTCACATTATCAATATCAACCACAATATCGGTTTTTACTGAATTTGTAAGCACAATGTAGTATGGATACTGAGTTGCTTGAGGCTGAACTGTTGTAGAACTACCATAAATAGTATTTGATTTAGATGCATTAAAGCTTATACCTATTTTACTACCATTTTTACGTACTGTCCCAGACACCCAATCTGTATTAAATCGATAATCTAATGCACCTTCAGCATAAGTTGAAGTACCACTTCCTTGGTCAAAGCCGTCAAGTTTTCCCTCAATATTAGGCAATCCAGCACTAATACTTTTTCCAATATCATTTATGCTAGACAACCCTTGAATAAACCTCGTTATTTTTGGAAGTCTAATTGTTCCAGCCGTGTCGTCAATAACAAATTTACCACAATTCCCAGTACTTTGGACATTATTATCAAATTCAGTTTGCGTGCAACTTAAATCATAACCCGCACTAATTTGTGACTTTAGATATGTCACAAAGTCAGCATAAATTCCAGTCTGAGATATTGTCGATCCGTCAAGCAAATGCACACTCGCATCCGTTAAAGGAACTGCACTTGTAATAATTGCCCCAATAGGTAACCCAGTAGGTAAACTAGCCGATTCAATTTTTTGCACAGTTAAAGTATGTGTTTCTGCATTATATATATTGTCATTATAGACTTGTAAACTCTTTGGATTTGAGTTAGTCCCAGCCCCGAGTTGAATAGCGTCAATATTACACTCTGCCCCGTTTCCAGCACTAAAACCACCACTTGTGTTTGAAATTTCACTTGTATTATTTACTATATTCGTAATTTGCGTTTGTGGGTCGCTTGTAAAGTTTAGTTCCTCTTGCCCAACCTCATTAATCTTTACTTTTGTTCCTTTATCTTGCGAATTAAGTTCTGATTTAATCTCATTAAAAACCTCATTTAATTTACTCGCAGTAAGCTTTGACCCCTCACTTGTAATGTCACTGTCGTCTCTCGTCACGTCAACTACCATTTCGTTTGGAGTCTGTGACACTATTGTCAATTTTCTTCTATTTAAGTTATTCCCCACCCTGTCAGCGAATGGAATAAACTCATTTGTATTATTTTCTGTCATTTTTACCTCACTATATTTCAATACAATTATATACTAAGCAGTTCTCTTCCACGCATAAACCTTGATCGCTGGTGGCTGGACTGTTTCAGATTTTCCGTAGACTTTATTATCATAAGTTATTGATTTATTAGGTTCTGTAAGTTCTTGCGTCCCACATTCGCCATTGGAAGCATTAAATAGTGGATAATGAGAAACCATCTGATTCTCATAGGTTGCAACTTTAAATCCTACATCGGCACCTTTTGTGAACGCTCCTTTAAGCCCTAAATCTTGACTATAATTATTATAGGAAGTTACTACATTTAAGTTTCCTACTATGTTTGGCAACCCAGCCGCTATAGTCTCACCGCCAGTACCCGCAGTTGTTGTTGTCCAAAACGCATAGCCCTCATCTAATGCTTCCCATGTTCCTCCAAATAGAATTGTTGGACTTGTGCTATTTACAGATATGTAAATTGCTCCTATAGGGTAAATAGCATTTAGTAATGCACTACCTAACTTATGATTATTTGCGTCATAAATATCATCACTATATACCTTTAAACTCTTTGGTATTGAGTTAGTCCCAGCTCCGAGTTGAATAGCGTCAATACTACACTCTGCCCCGTTTCCAGCACTAAAACCACCATTTGTGTTTGAAATTTTACTTGTATTATTTACTATATTCGTAATCTGCGCTTGTGGGTCGCTTGTAAAGTTTAGTTCCTCTTGCCCAATCCCATTAATCTTTACTTTTGTTCCTTTATCTTGCGAATTAAGTTCTGATTTAATCTCATTAAAAACCTCATTTAATTTACTCGCAGTAAGCTTTGACCCCTCACTTGTAATGTCACTGTCTTCTCTCGTCACATCAACTATCATTTCATTTGGAGTCTGTGACACTATTGTCAATTTTCTTCTATTTAAGTTATTCCCCACCCTGTCAGCGAATGGAATAAATTCATTTTCATTATTCTCCGTCATTTTTTCTCCTTTTTTTGTATGAAAAAACTAAGGTAATTCCTGTTTACCCTAATTCTTTCTAATTTAAAAACTAAAAAATATATTTTTATAAACTAATTTACCTTAATTTTTTCTAATTTAAAAACTTAAAATATATTTTTATAAACTAATAATCACTTTCAATGTAAAATAACAACCTAGATATTACTTATCATCATATTTATATCTAAGGTTGTCAATATATTTTGCGTTGTCACCAAACCAAATAAACAACTCTTGAGTCGTCATAATTTAAAATCAAATAGTCCGCTTCGTCAATTTTAATTTTACTTACTCTACCCTCTCCGTCATAGTCATAGCAAATGTCAAAATTATTGTGACTAACACTTGTCAAAAAGTCCAAAGTATACCCATAAGTAATTGTACCAAGTACATTATACACTATCTATTTTATCAAACAATTAAACAAATTTAATAATTCCATTTATTTAAAATTCCAGAAAAAGCAAAAGAAGTCAATGAAATAATCATGTAAATAATATAAATCCATATGCAATTTAAAAAATATGCACTACTTGTAACCCAATCTATTAGATATAACAAAAAGATTGTTAAAAACAATAAAAATTGAATAATATAATTTAAGAAGGGCATAAAAAGAACCTGTCTTTTTGTAGGCACAATTAATAAAAATAAAAATTGTTTCTTTACCACTCTATTATCATAAAATTTGCTCTTTTTTATATATCTAGCAGCTATATTTGAAAGACAAAATACTAAAAATAAAGAAAATAAAACTATAAAATAAACCATAATTTTTCACAATAATTTATTAAATATTAGCGATTGAATAATTGAAAACACACCTGTTGCAATATTTGAAAAATAGCCAACTACAACATTTTTAACAATTTTATTAGTAACCACACTTTGCCATGTCTTTTGTAATGTTGAACGAGTAAGTGCTCTAGCCCCTGCAGCACCAGCTAAAGTCCTATAACCGCCATTTGCTATTTTTGTCAGCACCTTGTCATATGAGGTAGCTGCTTTTCTGAACTGTGAAGATGCTTTTATTGCTTTATCTAATTCTTTCCCATTAGTTGCGCCTGCTCCACCTATGTAGCCAAATACAGCGCCAAGCCCTGTTGACAAGCCTATATCTAGCCATGTTCGCCAATCGGTAAAGTCACTACCACCTATCAGATTGTCACCAACAGCAGTAACAAAGCCTACAACTCCACCAGCAATTGTCATGCCTACTACTCCTAAACCTGTAACTGACAATGCTCCACTTACACCACCCATTAAGCCAGCCCATGCAACTTGTCCCCAATTTATATTGTCCCAGCCATATTCAATTGCTTGTGAAACAATTTCAGTCCCTGCACTGACTGCAGCACCAACTACAATCGCAGTAACAAACAACCAGAACAAGAAATACCCGCTTTCGTCAACTTCGTTTACTGGGTTGTTTAGGCAGTATGCATAGAGATTAATACCATTTAGTGCAATGTTTGTAATATCAAGTACTGAAA
>CASDOR010000012.1 GCA_949282135.1 uncultured Christensenella sp. | reverse complement strand
TTAGACGTTTTAAGAGAAAGTGCCAAAAAGATGGTATTATCGGCGACCTTAGGAAGAAAGAGGCATATGAAAAGCCTTCTGTCGCAAGGAAGAAAAAGTCTGAAAATGCTAGGAAAAAGAGATTAAAATAATTTTAAGTTTAAGAGAGGGACATGCTTTTTAGTTGCGTCCCTTTTTTGCTAAAATTTTTTAAAAATTTTTGTATTAAACCAATTTTGACTTGTAAACACTTTTGTCTCATTTTTGTTTTAATGCTAAGAATAAACTAAGAAAAAAAGCACAAAATAAATTTAGTCGTAAATTTTATGATAAAAATAAAAAATTTTATCAAATTTGCTTGCCATTATAAAAAAAATCAAGTATAATGGGGTATCAAATTAAAAAAAAGGAGAAAAAGTTAAATGAAAAAATTTAGAAAATGGGCTACAACGTTGTCACTCGCATTGATTTTGGTTCTTGGAGGTATTGGTCTTGCAGCTTGTAACGATCCAGGCGAAGGTGGCGGCACAACTACATATAGTTATACTGTTGGGAAATACACAATTGATTTTGGTGGAAACAAAGAAGGCGAGAAATATGATAACAAAGCAACAACATGGAAAATGAGTCAAGAAGAGGGCTTTGATGCTGTCTTTACACTTACTGGCACTGTTCCTCATAGCCAAAAAGTTGGTGATGAGGTCTATGGTGGAAATATTTATACTATTGCTTTGATTAGATTTACAAGTACAGTTGAAAAAGTTGATTGGAATGAAGCAGAACAAGAGGGTTTTTATCTTAACATTTACAAGAATTTTGTTTCTAAAGACCAACCTGGTGAAGCTGATGTAAGACATGGTTCATTTACAACTGGAACTGGTACAACTTCTGATACAACATTCTTCTTTTACAATCAAATTGACGAAACTGTAAGGACAAAAGTTGTTAAAATTAGTTTTGATGGAACTGAAGAAAATGCTGCATGGTTTAAATTTGTAATTGACCCAGCAAATTATACTCTTGAGTCACCAACAGAGGTTACAGAATAATAAACTAAATCATAAATATTTAAAATTGTAGTCGTTTTTAATTTGTTTTAAAAAATTCTAGGGAGTTTTGCCCTAGGATTTTTTTATGTAAAATATGTTATTGTATTACTTTTGTATCAGCTTAAGACTACTTTTGACTATGTATGCTAATTTTGTATCAGCTTAAGACTATTTTTAACTATGTATGATAATTTTGTATCAGCTTAAGACTACTATTGACTATGTATGCTAATTTTGTTTAGCTTAAGTCTATTCTTAGCTATGTAAATTTTTTGCTTATTTAGGTGTATTTCTTGTTAGCTAAACTTGTAGTATTTGTTTATGTTTTTCAATCTAGATTAGCTGTGTCTTGTTTATGTTTTCAATTTAAATTAGCTATGTCTTGTTTATGATTGTCAATTTAAATTAGCTATGTATTTGTTTATGTTTGTCAATCTAAACTGGGTGTATTTTTAAATGTATATTTTATTTTAGTTTTATTTTTGGGCTTGAGTAAATTTAGTTTTTTTTGATTCTTAAATTCATAAAGAAAGTGCATACTTGAGCCTTTGATATTGAGTAGCCTTTTTACAATTTTCGACAACTTCCTATTTTTTATTTACTTGGTGAAAACTTAACTTTATTTTATACTTTATGTGTTCGTTTGGTTTATGCAAACTTCCTTTTAATTTTTTAGGTTTATAATTTAAAAGTGAGGTTGTAATGCCAGTTTGTGATGGGAACATAGGTCTAGAAAATTTGATTAGACGTGCAAAAGAGAGATTAAAGAAAAATACTTATATTGATTCAACAAGACAAAAGGTTTTAAATAGTGCACATAGTTTTTCAAGATACTTAGAGAAAAATCACAAAAAGGCAGTAGTAAATGCAGTTAAGAGAACAGAGGAGGTGGCATTAAATAGTAGTTTTGACGATGAGATGTATTATAAGATTTGCAGTTTGCTTGAAAGTGGAAAAAGTATTCAAAATCCAATTTTAGTGCTCATGGACAAGGATGTTTTTAATAATCTTGATAGCGAAGCTAAACAGTTTTATCTAAATCGTCTTACTGAGAAATATAGAACACTTAGGAGTAGGTACTACAAAGAACATTGTGTAATGTGAGGGGTCATATTATTAGAAAACTGTTTAAGGTATTTAAAATATTATAAGGACTTAAAAGTATTTAAAAATGAGCTTAGTGTCTAACACAAAAGTGTATAATACTACTGGCTTTAATCTTGTTTCTTGAAAGATTTTATCTATGATTTCTAAATTTTTGTTAGAGATTTGTACGTATAAAGTCTTTTTTTATTTTGTCCTTTTTTT
>CASDOR010000011.1 GCA_949282135.1 uncultured Christensenella sp. | reverse complement strand
CAACCTTTACCTTTGATAGTAACAATCTCACAACCATACTCACGAAGATAGTTTATATTGCGAGCGATTGTTTTTCTATTACACTGTATTCCACAAAATTGACTTATTTGTTTTGCTATTTTTGTTTGATGTAACAAACATTTTTCAGAGCTTCCATATTTCAGTGCATCATAAACGTACAAAATAATAAGTTTTTTTGTGTTTGTCATTTTTATTTTACCTCCCTACTAATATTATAACATAAAACATGGGTCAAAAACAAGCCATATAAAAAATCTAAACATATTTTAGTTTAGATTTTTTTGCTAGTTTCAAAAGGATTGACCCATGTATAATTATTTTTTTGCGATAAATAACATAATTGACATATCTTGATTTCTAAATATAATTTACTGAGGGAGCAGTTATATTTTATATGGAAAATGATAAAGTAAGATATAGAGTAACAAATGCTAAAGGGATATATAAAAAAGCAGATTTTCAACTTGAAGAAGAAAAACAAAAATGTAAAATGATTTCACTTGAATCGGGACTTCCTACCTATCAAGTTTGCGAGACAATAATTCGTGCTTTTGATGGTAAACCACTTGACACCTGGGGCCTTAGCCTAGATGAAGTAGTTGATTTTTGTATAAAACAAAAAGACACTAAATTGCTTGACTATCTACAACCAAGTGCTTTTGATTTGAGTAATAGAATCCATAAGGATTTTGTATGGAATTTATACACCACCCATGTAAATCAATCAATAAAAGACTATAAAACTCTTCTTCATTTTATTCATAAATTTGATAAATTAAAAGAAAAAGCATTATCAAATGACGATAAAGAAATTATAGAAAATATTGAAAAAGCATTTTACACAAAATGTGATAAAGCTGAACTTTTATCTAACGCAAAATTTACTATGAATAAGCAAGATACTAACTTAGAAGGTGCAATAAATAAGCTTATTAATTTTGATATAAAAAGAGAAAAAAAATATAGAAATGAAGAAATAAAGTACCTATATCTAATAAACGATACTTTAATTCGCGAAGCTGAAGACGCAAAAAAATTAGATGAAACTCAAAAAGAAAATAAAAGAAATGAACTTCTTGAGCAATATTTTTTAAACTTAAATTTATTAAAAATTTCAAGTGCTAATACGTATTGTTACACTAATGCAAATATTACACTAAAAAGATTTTTAATGTACTCAGACAAAAATATAATAAATTTACAAGAAAAAATGTTAAGAGGAAAATTACTTTCCAAATTTGAATTTAAAAGCGCCCTTAATCTAGCTAACCAAAACCAAATCAAAGATGAAGAAGAACAAGAGAAATAAAACGTAAACTTTTAATTTAACCACCTATTAAGTTGTCTATGCAAGCAAAAATCATAACTACCCACTTAACCGGTAGTTTTGATTACAAAAAGAACATATTGACTACAGTATTCAATATGTTCTCTCTTTTTTTATTCGTTGTCCGTTTTTAGCAAACAGCATCCATCTTGTTCCGTGTTTTTTTAACATAAACAATTTATTAAAACTCCTCTGCAAGCACTTGGAAATAACTCATTGGGTGCTTACAAACTGGACAAATGTCAGGTGCTTTTTCTCCCTCAACCCTATGTCCGCAATTTCTACACTCCCATACAACTTTTTTAGCTTTTGTGAAAACCTTATTCTCTCTAACATTTTTAAGAAGTGCCTTAAATCTTTCTTCGTGATGTTTTTCAATCTTTGCAACACCCTCAAATTGATCAGCGATTTCATTAAAGCCCTCTTCCCTTGCGGTCTTTGCAAATTCTTTATACATGTCAGTCCATTCATAGTTTTCACCACTTGCGGCACTTTCAAGATTACTTGCGGTATCATTTATACCACTTAAAGCTTTAAACCAAAGTTTTGCATGCTCTTTTTCGTTGTCTGCTGTTTTTGTAAAAACTTCAGCAATTTGCTCATATCCGTCCTTTTTTGCTTGACTAGCAAAAAATGTATATTTATTTCTTGCTTGTGACTCACCTGCAAATGCTGTCCATAAATTCTTTTCTGTTTGACTTCCCTTTAGTTCCATATTTTACCTCCGGAGTTTATTCTATACTATTTAAAAATTATTGGCAAGCAAAAAGCCTAAAATTTAACCTTACTTTTTTTCTTGTATTGTCTTTTTAATGAAATTAACTCTATTATAAAATTTTGAAGCATTAAGACTAGACACTACTTTTTTATTTTCTTTAATTGATAAAAATCCTAATTCTGGAACAAGTTCAAAAATATTTAACTCAATAAAAACATAAAGGCAGAAAATAAATTGTGAAAATTTTAATTTTTTATCTTGCAAACTAATATGTTTATATAAATCAATCTCATTTAGAAAACTAAGTTGTTTTGATGCAAACTCACTTATTAACTTGAATACCTTACCAAAAATTCCCCTCTCAAGAGAAATATTAGTGAATAATTTGCTATCAACATTTTTACTATTTGGTAAAAATAACAATGCATTAGTATTGGAATTCACAAAGCCAAGATATCCCTCATTCAAAACCATGTCTAAAAAAACAATTTTTTTATACGCACCAAAATTTTTAGTATCAATTGGCGAAACAACCACACTATTTATGCCACTTTTTTGTATAATCTCAAACATATAATGTTGTATATTTGGACTAAGATTTAAGCTGCAAAATTCTTTGTATGATTCAAAACTATTACACACAAAAAGCCAACCAAAAAGTTCCTTCTCTGCTTGTTTAAGAAAACCCTTTAATTCATCACTATTGTAAACATAAAATTTTCTATGCTTTTCAAAATTATAATAAAGTTGTTTTAAATAAATGCCTCTTAAAAACTCGTCATCGTGCAATTTTGATATAATGCCAGTTGAAATGTTTTTTGTAATGCCTTTTACCATTTTTTGACCATGATATTCACTTTTTTGTAGCTCAACCTGCACTTGTACATCGCTCGTTTGCCGTAAAATTGGTAAATATTTATAAGCATTAAAAGCAATAATACTTATGCCATGACTTGTCATGGTTACATGAGTTGGATGCTTTGGCATTGCAGAAAAAGTAGAATTTTCATCTAATTTGACATTAAAAACAGGCTTTGGATTCTCACAACCACAAGGTCCTAACACTTCAAGGGAATCTAAAAGTCCAATATTTATCTCACTCGCTCTAAGATTTACATCATAGTATGTTGCAGGTAAAAAGTCTTTAGGAGTGTAATTTACTGACAAATAATTATTTAATTTAGTTAAAAACTTATTAAAATTCTCTTTTTTAATAGTAAGTCCTGCCGCCATTTTGTGCCCACCAAAGGTCTCTAAAACGTCTTCCCCAAGGCTTGAAATTGCGGCATAAATGTCTATGTCATTTACACTTCTTGCGCTCCCTTTAAGTAATCCATCTACTTCAGAAAAAAGAATTGTTGGTCTATTAAATTCATTTGCAATACGAGCTGCAACTATTCCAAGTATGCCACTGTCCCAGTCTGGACTCGACAAAATAACAGAATTGTAATTAGAAATATTTATTTTACCAAGTTTTGCTATCGCATCGTCATAAACTTTTCCACAAAGGGATTGACGTTCAGCATTCATGTTTGTAATGCTTTCAATAGTATTTTTAAGCTGTATTTTATCATTCTTTATATAAAGCATAAGGGCAACACTAGCATCTCCCATTCTCCCAGCAGCATTAATTTTAGGTGCAAGTTTGAACGCAATATCAGTAGAAGAAGCACTAAAAGGCAAGCCTAGGTCTCTAAAAAGCATTTTAATACCAAAAGGTAAATTATTTTCAAAATCTTTCATACCAAGTTTAACTATTGCCCTATTTTCATCTAAAAGAGGAACAATATCAGCAATAGTAGCAATTGAAGCTATTCCCAAATACTTTTTTGCTTCATTTAGCCCTGCTAAAGCCTGAACAATTTTAAAAGCCACCCCAGTTCCGCACAAATACTTAAAAGGATAGTTTTGTCCATCTAGTTTAGGATTTACTACAATCGTATCGGGTATAATACTTGGAATGTCGTGATGGTCAGTAACAATAATTTCAATACCAATTTTTTTTGCGTACTCGACTTCCTCAAAGCATGAAATTCCACAATCTACCGTAATTATAAGATTTGGGGCATACTTAGATTTAACAAGATTTAAAGTGTCTATCGTAAGTCCATATCCGTCAATATATCTGTTTGGCAAAAAATAATCAACGTAAAAACCAATTGACGCAAAGTACTTAATTAATATTGCAGAGGCGCTAACCCCATCGACATCATAATCTCCAAAAATAAGTACTTTCTCTTTTTTTTCAATAGCTCTTTTTACTCTTTTAACAAGCAAATCCATATTTTTAAGTAAAAATGGGTCATGAAAACAACTATCATTAGGATTTAAAAACACCTTTAGTTTATCTTCAGTATCAATTCCCCTTTTGATTAAAATTTCAGCTACAATTTTATCTACATTATATTTTTTTGAAATCTCACTAACGTTCATAAAAATATTTTAACACAAATTATTATTATTGGCAATTATTAAAGAATAAGCCACTCATATTTCAACTAAAAAAGCTTAGATTAAAATTTAAGTGACTTATTTTATCTTACTTGACATATAATCATAAGAAAAATTATATTTAGCTCCATAAATAAAATTACTATTAAAATGTAATAAAAGTAAATTTATGTATGAAAACTCACAAAAAAAATAGTTTTTTTAATGAGAGTTAGACTTACCTATTTTCTAAAATTAACAAAAATTACTCCAAATATAAGTCCTAAAAGTGCCCCAAAAATTATATCATAAAGCAATGTAATAGAAAGGTTAAAACTTGATACGAGAAGACTAAAAACTATGTATGACACAAGCATATAAACACTGCCTATAATACTCCCCTTTAGCATCCCTTTCTTTCTATCTTTCTTTAAACAAATAAAGACCCCAAAGCCAATACTTACAATTTTAATAATTTGATTTATAATTTTAATAGTTGAATCGCTTAAATCAACAAACTTGTAGATCACTGCGAGAATAAGTACAAGCACAACAGTCAAACAAACTGCAAGAAGCACTCCCTTAACAACACATAAAATACTATTTTTTTTATCAGCACTTAATGCTTTATCCATGTTTACTTCCCTCTCCTTTTTACTAAAAAATATACTAGTACAACCTATGCTTGAAAAGTGAAAAATATGCATGGGTAAAAAAAGGTTTTTAAAAATTTAGTTTTAATAGAAAACATAAAAGATAGTATTTTATAAAGTAAAAAAATACCCTAACAAGATATCATTGTTTGGGTATTTATAGCATTTTCATGTTTTACAATAAAATCATCTCTTTTTTATTCCACAAAGAAAACTATTTATCTTTTTTTCTTGTCTTCTTTCTAACTTTATCCGCAAGACTTTCTTCTTTTGTTTCTTCTTCCGCTAATTGACTTGAGTCCTCGACATTTTTAGTATCTAGATTTTCCGGTGTAGTAGCTTCTTTATCTAAAACATCGTTCTTCTCTTCAGAAGTCTTTTTCATAACTTGCTCTTTAGCTACTTCCGGCTCAATTACATTACCTTGTTCGTCAAGAATAAGGTCTTCTTTTTGGTCAATACCTAAAATAACACTTGCATTTATTGTGATGTAGCTCGCCTTCCCACCATCTTCACCAGTCTTAAGAACTACAATTTTTCCCATATTGGTTTCTTTTTGAGAAACAATCTCTCCATAAACTCCGGCATTAGTCACGACTTTATCACCAACTTTTAGGTCATTAAGCATTTTCATAGCCTCTTCTTGCTGTTTCTTTCTATTGATAGTACCAAAAATAAGATAAACAACCATTAAGACAATCAAAACTACAAGAGCTATTGTCCAACCTAAACTACCTGTTCCCTCACACATTAAATTTAACATACTTTTTACTCCTTACACTTTATTTACTAGAATCAAAACTTTTATAAATTACAAACTAAAAGAATTACATTTAACAAGTCTATCTAAGTTTTCTCTTTTTCTTTTTTTCTCATTATCTTCACAAAAATTTAATAATATTTCCGCAAAAACTAATTGATATCATAATTATATTATTACTAGCACAATTTAATCAAAGCATTTTTTGTTTATTTCTACACTATTTTGTCAGGATTAAATAAAACTAATCTTTAACTTCAATTACCTCAGCCTCATCATCCTTATTGTTTTCTGATGCTATAGTAGGTTTTACTGCTGCAGTCTTACCAGTATTTTCTGTTCTAATAATTCCACGTTTTGAAAACGTTTCCCTATTTTTCTGAATACTTGACCAAAAAGCAGGAGTCACAAAAATGTGAGTACCAAAAACAACTGCAATGCCTGCAATAATAGCAATTAATGTATACAAAACGTTTGTTGTCGAAAATATTCCCCAAAGAATCAAAGCAATGAAAGCCACAAGGTATACACACAAATTCTGCTTCCAAGTTTCTTCGACAGTAAGATTTACTATATCAGCATTTGACTTAGTAGAAAGATTTGGATCTCTAGCTTTTCCTTTAATATTAATAAGCATGCTAACACTCGCATAAACGCTGAGCGCCATTAAAAGAGCAGTTGTAACAAAAACATATCTATTAATCTCAATTCTAGCAAGAGCTATAAAGCAAAGAAATAATAAAACATCAGCAATCGCACCGAATAAAATTGTAAGCCCCCCTGCAACCCTAAATCTAAAGCATGCATAAATGCAAATAAGAGTAATCGCAAATATAAGTGAAGAAACTATTGTTAAAAACTCAGAACTTGCAACAAAAGAGTCTATTTCACTAGTATTTCTAGTTAAATCAGTGCTTGTATCTAGAATACTGCTATCAATTGAATCGTCTTCATTAAGTGCCCTATTTATATCAAGTCTAATACTATCTAAAACGTCATCTGAAACGTTATTAAAGGTTATGACAAAACTCCTAGAATTGTAAGCCCCTTGTACTTGGAAAGAGTTTATGTCTACATTATGCTCACCTAAAATCTTTTTTACTTCATCACGTGCTACAAATAAATCTTCATCATTATCTGCTTCAATAGTTGTATTTGTAAACTCAACAACTAGTTGAGTCCCTCCAGTGAAATCTAGCCCCAAATTAAAACCAAAAAAACCAATAACAAAAGCACTTATTAAAATAAGAGCAAATATAACAATAAGACAAGGCTTGAAAAACCTAGCATAATCAACAATTCTATTTTCTTTAGATTTCATTCTTTCCTACCTCCCTTTTTAGGTTGTAGAAATTTTTACGAGTACTATTAATGTTTATATACGAATAGCAAGTCCCACGAAGAGCCACAAACAAAACGAAGTAGTTAACAAACATTCCTATAAAAGTAGACACAGCAAAATACTTTAATCCTGCCCCACCAACTAGATAGAAAATAGCACACATTATAACTACAAATAAATATTTTTCAAGTACAGTTAGTGTTTTATTTCTAAAAGCACTCATAACACTATTTGGTATCTTTTTACCTTGCTTATATTCAAACCTAATTCTTTCAAAAATTTCTACAATTGAACTTAACAAAAGTGCGTAAACGAACATCACTCCAAGAAGTCCGTTTAGGTCAAGAACAACTAGTGGAATTGACTGAAGTAAAAACGCATAGACTGACAAAAATATTCCTAAGCTCATTGTCGCAAGTAGCCCTAAAACCCTATACCTCACAAGCAAGAAAATAATAGTTGCAAGAAGAAGTATTGCTAAAAATATAATAGTAAGCATCTCCATATTTCCAAAAAACGCACTTAAGTCAGTGTTAAGCCCACTTGTAACTTCATTATCAACAATCTTTCTAAGAGTTACAGGTTTTGCAAGTGCATTAACTCTAACGGCCAAACTCTCAGCAGCCTCAGTACTTTCGGAATATAAATCAATAGAAGTCATTGCCCCTAGCATATCGCTGGCACTCAAACTATTATAATTTTGTCCGTCTAAGTAAATATATACACTACCACTTCCACTATCAATTATGCCTTGAGTCATTTCTCTAAGCATTTCTTGTCCAGCCTCTGTAAAGATAATAGAGACTCTATATCCTGCGCCCTGAGTATTTGGTCCCCACTCGCATCTATCAATAAACTCAGAAGTGATACTACCCTCAGCATTTGCGTCAGATGAACTAGTATTGATGCTAATACCCTCACTTGAACCAACAAGGTCCATAAGGTCAGATGTGCTCCCAGCACGGCCTAGAAGATCTGTCATGTTTTCATCATCATACTTAGAAGCTTCAATTCTAATAGTGTCACCTTGACGAGTAATATTGTACCCTTCACTTTCAAAGGCTCTTCTAAGCTTTAAAAGAGTCTCGTCAAGATACATGTCTTTATTTTGACTAGACATGTTATCGTCTGCAATTTCAAAAACAGCGAGTCTACCGCCATTTATATCATAACCAAGATTTATAGCCCCAAAAAAACCTCTAAAGGTTGTATTGGTTGTTGGTATAACAAAACTAACAAATGTGAGTATTAACCCAATAATGGTCAGCACAGCCACAATACATAGTTTGATTTTCGACCTAGTTTTGCTCATTATACTACCTTTCTCTCCTTTTGTTGTAACGAACTAAGTATACAAGAATATGTTTTTTAAGTCAATTATATTTTAAAGTAATTTACTTATTTTTCTATAACAATGTTACCCAAAATTAAATTTTTTAGACAAACAAACAAAACTTACGCAAAATAATAAAAATAATTTTGACTTTTTATACCTTTTTTTTAAAGTTAAAAACCTTAAAATCCTCTTCTAAATAAACTTTTAATCCCTAACCTAATTACTAGACATAATTGTTTTGTGGTAATAATCGGTTGTTAAAATTAAGTAAAAGTTTCCTTTATCGGAAATAATATAGTTATAAATTGTTGACAAACTTCCGATATGAGAATAAAATATACATAGTAAGGAGTTAAAATGAAATATCTATCCGTAAACGAAATAGCAAAAAAATGGAACATATCAAGTAGAATGGTAAGAAATTACTGCAAAGAAGGAAGAATTTTGGGGGCTTTTTTAACCGGAAAAACGTGGAATATTCCAATAGACGCAGTTAAACCTAGTCGCAAAGTAACAAAGATATTTAGTAGTAACAAATTATTAAATGCTTTAAAAGAGGAAAAAGACATTAAATTAAGCGGTGGAATTTATCATAAAACACAAATTGAATTAACCTATAATTCAAATCATATTGAAGGTAGCACTTTAACACATGCACAAACAAGATATATTTTTGAAACAAATACTATACTTAGTGATGGCAAACAAATAAATGTAAATGACATAATTGAAACGACAAACCATTTTAATTGCGTAGATTATATTATAGATAATGCAACAAAACCACTTTCAGAAACTATGATAAAAGAAATTCATAAAATTTTAAAAACTAACACAGTGGATAGTAAGAAAGATTGGTTTAAAGTAGGAGAATATAAGTCCCTACCAAATGAGGTCGGAGACGAAGAAACTTGCGAGCCTAAAAAGGTTAAATATGAAATGAAAAGTCTTTTAGATGATTATCACTTAATCCAAGGTAAAACAATAAAAGACATAATTGATTTTCATGTTAAGTTTGAAAAAATCCATCCTTTTCAAGACGGAAACGGTAGAGTCGGTAGACTTATTATGTTTAAGGAATGTCTAGCAAATAATATTGTTCCCTTTATTATTGATGAAGAGCATAAATTATTTTACTATAGAGGACTTAAGGAGTGGAAAAACGAAAAAGGCTACCTTATTGACACTTGCTTATCTTGTCAAGATAAATACAAAACTTGGCTAGACTATTTTAAGATAGAATATTAAAATAATTTAAAATGTTATATAAAAATAGGTTTAAATTAAAAAAATTAAGTCGCAACTTGTAAGCAAGTTGCGATTTTAAAAAAAGGTCGCAACTTTTTTAAAGTTGCGACTTTTTAACGAGGTCTTTTTGAGCCTATGGTTTTTCCTTTGTCTCTTTTTTGTCCCGCGCGGTCGCGTGACAAGAGAAAAAGAAAAAACCGGAGGAGGAAGGTATTCCCCCTAACCCCTATCTAAAGGATAAGGGAAGGGCGAAACGCGAGAGAAGCATCACTAATGTCCAGATAATCACTATACAATAAGAACACACCGTAGTAGCCCCTAACACCGACAAAAACACCGCGAAACAAACAGGACAAAAAAAGCAATCTCGAGCCAAGAAGTAATATAAAACCCTATGTTTTTTATATCAAAAATTTTAATTTTTATAAAACACAAAAATTATTTATTTAAAAAGTTTTAATATTTAAGTGCTTTAATTTAAAAAAAAATAATATGCAGTAAATACGAATTATACTTAAAGCACGTAGAATATGGTGTAAATAGTTATGTAGAACGCGGGCGGTCGCGAGAGGTGGAACGTCTCTCGCGGTCGCCTTCGTAATATTAAAAAGACGAGAGTTTATCTCCCTCGTCCTGCATTATTTTTTTACTTTAAAGCATCAAGTATTTGATTTTTTTGTCTTAATCCTATAAGCCTATCACTTTCTTTTCCGTCTTTAAAAACGATCATAGTAGGTACGCTCATAATGCCAAAGCGTTTTGCAATATCCATACATTCATCAATATCTACCTTATAAATACTTGCCTTGCCTTGGACTTCACTACTAACCTGCTCCAAAATAGGACCAAGCATCCTACAAGGACCACACCAAGTTGCAAAAAAATCAACAAGGACTGTTCCCTCTTTAATTTTTTCATCAAAATTGTCAGAATTTAAATGTTCAAGTTCCATTTTCTTTTCCCCTTTTAAAATCTATAAACAATATATCACAAATATATGTGATTGTTAATCAAACTTTTCGTATTTTTATTTTATAAGACATATTTTCTCAAATCATGGTCTTTGTCAAAGTTCTTAAATGCCTCAGTTACGTACTTCTTGTCAATTATGACATCCGTCATAGGATGATTACCACCCGCATTATAGCTAATATCTTCAAGTAGTAATTCAATCACAGTATGAAGTCTACGTGCACCCAAATTTTCGCTTGTTTCATTCTCTTCTTCAGCATACCTTGCAATTTCTTTTAAAGCATCTTCTTTAAAAATAATATTTACGTTATCAACTTTTAAAAGTTCTTGATATTGCAAAGTTATTGCATTTTTAGGTTCTGTTAAAATTTTATAAAATTCTTTTGCGGTTAAATTATCAAGGTCAACTCTAATTGGAAATCTACCTTGAAGTTCTGGAATTAAATCTTCAACCTTTGACACGTGGAAAGCCCCAGCTGCAATAAATAAAATGTAGTCAGTTTTAACTATTCCATATTTAGTATTAACTGTACAACCTTCAACAATAGGTAAGATATCTCTTTGTACTCCCTCACGACTTACCTCTGGTCCGCTTGAACGAGAAGAAGTCCCCGCAATCTTGTCTATTTCATCAATAAAGATAATGCCCTCTTGTTCTGCACGTCTAATTGCCTCAGACTTTGTCGCATCCATATCTATAACTTTGTCGCATTCTTCTTGATTTAAAATTTCACGAGCTTCACGAATAGTTAATTTTCTCTTTTTCTTTCGAGATGGAAAAATACCTCCCATTATGTCGCCAATATTTATCTCAGCCCCCATTCCTGGCACCATTTCAAACGCACGAGGAGCTTCTTTTACTTCCATTTCAACATAATCGTCATCGTATTTTCCGCTAGTTAAGTTTTGTCTAATGTGTTCCTTGTATTCTTCGCCACCAACGTCAACCCCATCAACCGTTTGTTTTTTTGTTGGATAGATAAGGTCAAATAGACGCTTATCTACATTTGGCTTAACCTTTGATATAACGTCATTTACCTTTTCATCTTTAACAAGTCTAAAAGATGCCTCAACAAGGTCACGTACCATGCTTTCAACATCTCTACCGACATAACCTACCTCAGTGTACTTTGTTGCTTCAACCTTAATAAAAGGTGCTCCAACAAGTTTTGCAAGTCTTCTTGCAATTTCGGTTTTACCAACGCCTGTTGGACCTTTCATAATGATATTTTTTGGAGTAATTTCTTCTTGCATTTGTTTGTCAAGTCTACTTCTCCTGTATCTATTTCTAAGTGCTATTGCTACCGCTTTTTTTGCCTTGTCTTGCCCAATTATATATTTGTCAAGTTCTTCAACAATTTGTTTTGGTGTATAATCCATTTTAGACCTCCTCAACCGTCACGTGACCATTTGTAAACACACAAATGTCACTTGTTATTTTCATAGCCTTAAGAGCAATTTCTTTAGCAGACAAATCGGTATTCTCAATAAGTGCACGAGATGCTGCAAGTGCATAAAACTCACCACTACCTATTGCCGCCACCCCATATTCAGGTTCAAACACGTCTCCATTGCCTGAAACGTATAAAAGATTATCTTTGTCAGCAACAAGCATAAGAGCATCAAGTTTTCTTGTGTATTTATCTTCTCTAAAACCTATTGCAAGTTCAACAGCACTTCTCATAAGGTTTCCACTAAATTTTTGAAGTAACTCCTCAAACTTTTGAGACAAACTAAAGGCATCCGCTGCAGACCCAGCAAAACCTATTATTACTTTATCATTATATATTCTTCTTACCTTTGTCGCATTGTTTTTAATAATAAACTTTTCGCCAACCGTCACTTGCCCATCACCTGCAATAGCGGTCTTACCATTACGTTTTACAGCGACTATAGTTGTACTTCTAATACCTTCCATAATTTCTCCTTTTTTAGTATTATTTTTTATATTTTAAGCTGTTTTGTCAATCAATTTTAAAGTATTTGCTTTTATAATGCCTAATGACTAATTTTTATAAGAACTTATTTTTTTTGTTCTAATTCCTCACGTTTTTCAAAATCGCATTCTTTATTTGAACACTTAAACACTGAATAATTTTTGTATTCTTTGACAGTTAAATAGTTTTTACATTTTGGGCATTTAAGATTTGTTGGTTTATCCCAGCTCGCAAACGAGCAATTTGGATACCCAGAGCATCCATAGAAAATCTTACCCGTTTTAGTCCTTCTTTCAATTACATCCTTTCCGCAGTTTGGACATTTGCAAACCGGTTCTTTTGGAGGGGTAAGACTTTTTATGTTTTGACATCTAGGATAATTTGGACACGCAAGGAATTTTGCATATTTTCCTTGCCTAATTACCATCTTTGCACCGCATTTTTCACAAATAACGTCACTTTCCTCAGGCTTTACACTCATTGATTTTGCACCCACATATGCAGACTTCAATTCTCTTTCAAAGCCTGTGTAAAATTTCTTTATTACGTCTTGCCACTTTGCTTTTCCCTCTTCAATCTTATCTAGGTCATCTTCCATTTCAGCTGTAAATGATACATTCATTATGTCGCTAAAATACTTTTCGAGGAATTCTGTGACAGTGTTCCCAAGTTCTGTTGGATGAAGATACTTTCCTTCTCTTTCCATGTATTTTCTATTTAGCAAAGTCATTATTGTAGGAGCATAAGTAGCAGGACGACCAATTCCCTTTTCCTCCATAGTCTTAATGAGACTAGCTTCTGTAAATCTTGCCGGAGGCTTTGTAAACTTTTGTTCCTTTGAAATACTATCAAGATTTAATTTGTCATTTTCTTCTAGTTTTGGAAGTTTACTCTCTACATTATTTTCAGTTTCATTCTCCTCATACATCTTGTATGCCTTGGTATATCCAGCAAAAATTGGTGTCCTCCCACTTGCACGGAAACCGTAATTACCAACATTTACAACCACTTGCTTAGAGTCATATGTTGCTTGCGTCATCTGACTTGCTACAAATCTCTCATAAATTAATTTGTAAAGCTTGTAGTTTTCATTTGACATATATTGTTTTACCGACTCAGGGGTCTTTTCAAGACTAATTGGTCTTATCGCCTCGTGGGCATCTTGTGCATTCTTTTTGGTCTTATAAATATTAAAAGTAGCTGGCGCATAATCTTTTCCATAATTTTTTATGATATATTCTTTTGCACTAGCCATAGCTTCTGGAGATACACGTGTAGAGTCCGTTCTAATGTATGTAATTAGTGCTGTTTTACCTTCACTTCCAAGTTCTACTCCTTCATATAATTCCTGAGCACTACGAGTAGTTTGAGAAATAGACATACCAATTTTATTTAGTGCATCTTGTTGCATTGTACTTGTAATAAAAGGTGGTGGAGGGCTCGACTTTGTAACAGTCCTTTTAATTTCACCAACAACAAAATCTTTGCCTTTTATGTTATCAAGCACCTCTAATGCCTCTTTTTCATTACCTGGCACAAATTTTTTACCATCTTTATAGTATAAACTTGATTTAAACTTTATTTTATCCTTTTCTAAAGTAGCATTTATTACCCAATATTCTTTTGGCTTAAAGGCATTTATTTCTTTTTCCCTATCAACAATAAGTTTTAACGCAACAGACTGAACCCTACCAGCGCTAAGATTTGGTCTAATTTTCTTGCAAATAATAGGCGAAACCTTATAACCAACAAGCCTGTCAAGAACTCTTCTACCTTGCTGAGCATGAACCAAATCCATATCTATTTTTCTTGGGTTTTCTACTGCTCGAGTTACAACAGATTTTGAAATTTCATTAAATTCAATCCTGCACTTTTCGTTTTCATCTATATTTAAAATGTGCTCAATATGCCAAGAAATAGACTCACCCTCTCTATCAGGGTCAGTTGCAAGAAGAACCTTTTCAGCCTTGCCTGCCTTTTGTTTTAATTCCTTTATAATACTTTCTTTTCCAGGCATTATTTCATATTGTGGCTCAAAATTATTTGAAACGTCTACCCCAAGAGTTTTAGCAGGTAAATCTCTAATATGACCTTTTGTCGCCACGACATCATAATCCTTTCCTAAATATTTTTTTAAAGTCTCCCTCTTACCAGGACCTTCTATAATAACTAATTTCATCTTTTATTCTCTCTTTATTTTATTAAAAAGTAGACATTGCCAGCATGCTTTTTTATTATTCCACGTATAGCTAACTTTGTCAACAAAGTGTTAAGCTTACTTGTTTCAAGACCAACTTTTTCGACAATTTCTTGAAAACTTTTTTCACCCTCTTTTAAAAGATTAATCACAGCCTCTTCTTCACTACTTAGTAAACTTTCAGGCTCTTTCTCTTTAAACTCAATGTAACTAAACTCTTCTAAAATCTCGTCAACATTGCTTACTAACTTTGCGTTTGACTCGGTTATCATTTTATTTGTTCCGCTACTTGCCTCACTGAAAATACTTCCAGGAACTGCAAAAACTTCTCTTTGGTAATCAAGTGCAAAATTTTTCGTGTGCATAGTCCCTGATTTTATAGATGCCTCAACAACCAAAACTCCACGTGAAAGACCTGCAATTATTCTATTCCTTATTGGAAACATATATGACTCAGGTTTTATCTTAAGCCTATGCTCACTAAGAACTAACCCACCATTTTCAACAATCCTCTTTGCTAAATTCATATTTGATTGTGGATAAATATTATCTAGTCCACCTGCAACTACCGCAATTGTTTTTCCACCCTCGTCAAGTGTTGTATTGTGAGCAACACTATCTATTCCATACGCAAGACCGCTTATAATTGTTACATCATACTTTACAAGGTCTCTTGTAAACTTCTCAGCAACGCTTACTCCATAAGGTGTTGGCTTTCTAGTCCCTACTATTGATAAACAAAAAGTATTAATGAGATTTATGTCACCCATGTAGTACAAAACAAATGGTGGTGTATCAATGTTTATAAGGTATTCGGAATAATTATCTGACACCCTTGTAATCATGTTCACTCCATGTTTTAAGTTATATTCTATTATTCTGTCCGCACATTCTACAGACAAATATTTTAGAATATTAACATATTCCTCTTCACTTATAGCCTTTAAAATTTCAGTCTTTTTCTTAGAAAATTTTTCTTTATTTAGAATATCACCTAAATTATCAAACAATCTACAAATATTTTCTTTCTTTTGATAAGTCAAAAATTCAAAACTATCTAGAAAAATTAATGCTTTTTCATCTAAATTCATATTATTACCTCACAACCAGTACTTATCATCTAAACTTCTGTAGTTAATCGCCTCCATTAAATGGTCTAATTTTACATCTTCACTTCCGTCAAGGTCAGCTATAGTTCGAGCAACCTTTAAAACTCTATTATACGCACGAGCTGTAAGTTTTAGTTTGGCAAAAGACATTTCAAGAATATCACTAGACTCTTTGTCAAGTTTACAATATTTTTTTATCATATCGTTAGTCATTTTACTATTACTATATATTTTATCAAGTTTATATCTCTCTGACTGAATTTGACGGGCTTTATCTACTCTCTTTTTTATCTCGCTTGATGGTTCCTCATTTATCTCACTACTAAGCTCCCTATACTTTACACTGTCAACCTCAATTAACATATCAATTCTGTCCATTAAAGGTCCGCTGAGTTTACTAAGATACTTATGTATTTGACTAGGACTACACTTACAAGGTTTGTCAGAACCATAATTACCACAAGGGCAAGGATTCATACTAACAATTAGAATAAAGTTGGCAGGATACTCAATCGTCTGCGCATTTCTTGAGACTGTAATTACACCATCTTCTAAAGGTTGTCTTAATGCCTCTAAAGTATGCCTATTGTACTCAGGCATTTCATCTAAAAATAAAACACCATTATGTGCAAGACTTATTTCCCCTGGTTTCGCTTTATTTCCGCCACCAGTTAGAGCAACAATTGTTGCCGTGTGATGTGGAGACCTAAATGGTCTTTCTGTTATAATACCAACGTTACTATCAAGAGTTCCAGCAACGCTATGTATTTTTGTTGTTTCAAGCGCCTCATCAAAAGTCATATCTGGTAAAATGCTAGAAAAAGCCTTCGCAAGCATTGTCTTACCACTACCAGGAGGACCAATGAGTAAAACATTATGTCCCCCTGCCGCAGATATTTCAAGGGCACGTTTCGCACTCGCTTGCCCTTTTATCCATGCAAAATCACCAGATGGTTTTCTAGTTGTTTTTATATAGTCATAACTTACAACTTGTACAGGATTTATCTCGAGTTCACCATTTAAGAACTTCACAACTTCCCTAAGTTCTCTAACAGGATAAACCTCAAGCCCCTCAATAAAACCTGCCTCACTTGCGTTATCAAAAGGCACAAAAATCTTTTTTATACCAAGATTACGTGCTGTAATAAGTATTGGCAAAACTCCTTTAATTCTTCTTAAACTCCCATCAAGTGAAAGTTCTCCAACAAAAGAAAACTCTTCAAGTTTACTACGAGTGGCTGTAATTTGGTCACTTGCAATAAGCACTCCAACAGATATTGGAAGATCATAAATAGACCCCTCCTTTTTAGTATCTGCAGGAGCAAGATTTACCGTTATCTTGCTAATTGGATATGAATAACCTTGATTTTTGATGGCAGAAACAACCCTTTGTTTTGACTCTCTTATTGCCGCATCAGCAAGCCCCACAACATCATAACTAGGAAGACCTCTATTTATATCAATTTCTACATTCACCAAATACCCATCAAGCCCTATAAGTCCAAACGAATTAACTTTTGCTAACATTTATTTCACTACTCCAAAAATTCACTTTTAGGACATTATATAATAAAAGTATAATTTTCGACAAATAGTTTTTTTATTTAAAATTTTATTTCATGTTTTTTTGTCTTAGCTTATACTCCTTCTAAACACCTTAAAAATAAGAGTAAAACCTAAAAAAACACCCCCAAATAAAAAAAGATTAATATAACCTTAAAAATCAAAATGTTTGCTAAAACCAGACAAAAAAGCCTCAAAGACCTAATCTGAAGTAAACCTCCTTAATTTGTCTAACTTTTGGGGCTCGCTTCACCTAATCTCTCTAAGGCTTTTTTCTACTAATACCTAACCACTTCTCCTTCCACCTCTCTTAACCCACCACTTCTCATCACTAACCACTTCTCTACTCTTTAGGCACTGGCACCCCATCAACCATCTCCCATCCCCCAGCCCAATACACAGGTCTATTAGAATAATTCCAACTCGAAATCCACCCACTAGGCTGGATTTCTACCTCACAATAAATTGTAAGACTACTGCAATTATAAAATGCAGCACTTCCTATACTCGTGACACTATCTGGTATTATAATCGAGGTGAGACTACTGCAATCTTCAAATGCACCACTTCCTATACTCGTGACACTATCTGGTATTGTAATTGAGGTGAGGCTACTGCAATCTTCAAATGCAGAATATTCTATACTCGTGACAGAACTTGGTATTGTAACACTTGTAATGTTAACGCTTCTAAATGCAGAGTTAGGAATTGCTGTTACTCCGTCAGGGATCTCAAGATTTGTAATGAGCTCTCCTCCTACATATAAACTAACTGCTTGATCTGTATCATATAATGGACTTGAATAGCTACCATATGAAATATTTAAATAACTTGTTAAATCATCTATACGTAATTCTTGTATGTTACTGCAATTCAAAAATGCATAACTTCCTATACTCGTGACACTCTCAGGTATTGTAATAGAGGAGAGACTACTGCAACCAGAAAATGCAGAACTTCCTATACTCGTAAGTTGTGAGTTTTCTCCAAAGGTTACAGTTTCAAGACTACTGCAATCTTCAAATGCACGTTCTCCTATACTCTTAACACTACTAGGAATTGTAATTGAGGTGAGACTACTACAATTATAAAATGCACGTTCTCCTATACTAGTAACACTCTCTGGTATTGTAATTGAGTTGAGACTACTGCAACGAGAAAATGCATGTCTTCCTATACTCGTAAGTTGTGAGTTTTCTCCAAAGTTTACAGTTTCAAGACTACTGCAATAAGAAAATGCAGAATTTCCTATACTAGTGACACTATCTGGTATAGTAATTGAGGTGAGACTACGGCAATTATAAAATGCTTCACCTCCTATACTCGTAAGTTGTGAGGTTTCTCCAAAGGTTACAGTTTCAAGACTACTGCAATCATAAAAAGCATAATTTTCTATACCCGTGACACTCTCTGGAATTGTAATAGAGGTGAGACTACTGCAACTATAAAATGTACGTTCTCCTATACTCGTAAGTATTGAGTTTTCTCCAAAGTTTACAGTTTCAAGACTACTGCAATTAAAAAATGCATAATTTCCTATGCTAGTGACACTATCTGGTATAGTAATTGAGGTGAGACTACGGCAATTATAAAATGCATAACTTCCTATACTCGTAAGTTGTGAGGTTTCTCCAAAGGTTACAGTTTCAAGACTACTGAAATCCTCAAATACACCTTCTCCTATACTTGTGACACTATCGCCTAAAGTTACTGTTGTAAGATTACTTAAATCACTAAAATCAAGGTCTTTTACCTCTCCGCTTTGTATTGTAAGTTGTTTTACGTTATCACAACCATCAAAAGTATAAGTACCTATGTTTGTAAGTCCTGTCATATCTTCAAATGTTATACTTGTAAGTCCTATGCAATTTCTAAATGCATTATCTCCTATACTCGTGACACTATCTGGTATTTTAATAGAGGTGAGACTACTGCAATTATAAAATGCTTCACCTCCTATACTCGTGACACTATTTGGTATTGTAATAGAGGTGAGACTACTGCAATTATAAAATGCAGAATCTCCTATACTCGTAACTCCCTCTGGTATAACTACACTAGTAACATTTGTATTCTTATAGAATGCATACTCATATATCTCGTAGGTATCTCCTTTATAGTCTGTAAACTCTTCTTTTACTTTAACAATACTTGGTAATTTTAATTCTTTATCATTACCTGTATAGCTTAGTAAATACATTACGCCATTATTGTAATAAAAAATGTAATCATTATTTACCTCTTTTTGTACTAATGGTGTGTTTGTGTCAGTATATACATAATCTGCATAATAACCTACATAACCATTATCTCTACTTCCTGCTGTTACATTTAATCCTTCACTCCCTGTTAAATCATATACCTCTACTAGTTTATAACAATATCTAAATGCATAACTTCCTATACTCGTAACACTACTAGGTATTTTAATAGAGGTGAGACTACTGCAATAAGAAAATGCAGAACTTCCTATACTCGTAAGTTGTGAGTTTTCTCCAAAGGTTACAGTTTCAAGACTACTGCAATCTTCAAATGCAGAATTTCCTATACTAGTGACACTGTCTGGTATTGTAATAGAGGTGAGACTTTCGCAATATTCAAATGCAGAACTTCCTATACTCATAAGCTGTGAGTTATTTTCAAAGTTTACAGTCTTAAGACTACCGCAATACCCAAATGCTCCCTCACCTATAGTTTTAAGAGTACTTGGCAAAGTTATCTCTTCTATAAGCATTGGCACCGACTCATCTATAGATGCAAAAGCCCTCATCCCTATCTCTTCAAGTTTTGTATCTTCTAAATTGATCGTTTTTAAATTTAAGCAATTCATAAATGACATCGCTCCAATACTAGTTAAATCTGAATTATTATCAAATACTACATTTTCTAAGCCTACACACATATAAAATGCCCCCATCCCAATATTCTTGACATTCTTTGGTATGGTTACTTCTTGAAGATCTATATTTATATAATCTCTAAGTATTTCTTCTACATTTGAACCATCACCCATATCTGGTGGAGGTATAAGCCCTAATTCAACGAATAAAAATTTTGAAAATGCTCCACCTTGAATGCTAATACAAGCTTCGTGTATGGTGACATCTTCCGCTTTTAGGTTTGTGTCAATAAGTATTGCGTGTTTGCTGTTTTCGGTTGGTAAATAATAACCATTTCCATACTCTATAGTGTCTAGTCCTGTGCAAAACATAAATGCCTCACCGCCGATATACTCTACACTACTTGGTATGACTATCTCTGTCAATGTTGAGCACATCACAAAAGCTCCACCAATAATAATCTCTCCGGTTGAGTAATTTAATTCAAATCCTGAATCAATACTCTTTGTGCTATTTGGAATTACAACACTTTCTATTTTTGCTACTCCGGTTTGACCTTGACTCTCTGCATAAGCCATTATATCACTAAACGCGTTATATGGGACGTCGACTACGTCATGGGAGATTATGACGTTTGGAGAGGTGCTTAAAAGTGGTGCGTTTGCAAAGTCGGAGTTATGTACGTTTGGGGTTAGGAAAACTGAGTAAAGAGTAAGGTTTTCACTACTTTTTGGTACGTCATACCAAATTGGATTATCAGCCGTTGAGACATAATATCTAGAGTCAGTTTCACTAAAGATAAAGTCTGGATTCTCTGGGTCCTGTTGTGGGTCAATAAAGGAGGAGTTAGTTGAAAAGAAGTAAAACTCTCTTCCATCACTACTTGTAAGGTCATCTAGATTTGTGACTACCCCATTTTCTATCGTTGGTACTGTTCCATCAATTCTAAACTTTGTTTTATCTTCGTTTAGCACTACCTTAGTATTATCTGTACTAAAATTTGACCCTTCATTTCTAGCAAAGGTTAGTATGACATTAGGACTTTCCTCTTGTACTTCATACTCGACTTTAATATCGTTGTAATACTTTTTATTTATTGCATCTACTACAATAAATATTGTAAGTACAGCAAAAACTCCCATTACAACAAGTAAAAGTATTGAAGTAAGTAAATTTCTCTTTGAGCTTCCCATTTTTCTTTAGACACTCCTTTATCATTAGTTTTTAAAATTTAAAGCTTTTTATGACAATTTTTTATACTACTAACCACATATTAATAAAAATAATTAAAAAAATCAAATAAATTTGCACAAATAAAAAAAACCTAAACGTTTTATGTCTAGGTTAAAATATTACATTTCTCTTTCAATATTACATTTCTCTTTCAACTTCTTTCAAAGCTTCCTTTCTAACAACCTTGTTGTAAAAATCAATTGAAGCTTGTCCAAGAGTCTTTTCTTCTTTCTTTTCTACTTTTTTAATTTCTTCATTTATATTCTTTTCTTTTTCCATTTTTTAATTCTCCATTTTTAAAATTTTTGTTAGTTAAATTCAAACACAATTCTATAAGCCAGCTTTAAACTCTTTCTCTTTCATCAATTTCTTCATTTCCGTTATAAATGTTTCTTGCTTTTTCATATTTTGCTCTAGCCTCAGCAAGTTTTGACTCTGCTATTATTGCCTTAGCATTTAATTTTTCTACTTCTTTACTTGCCTTTTTGCTTGCCGCAATCGCCCTATTTAATTTCCATTCTGCTTTTTTGATTGCAAGGTCCTCTTTTGCAATTTTAGATGCAACAACACTTGCCTCGTTTATCTTCTTCTTTGTTTCTTTGTCTTCTTTTACAAGGTCTCCCTGTTGTCCGTCAAGATACTTTATAATTTCTTTTAATAATTTTAATGCAGCCTCATCCTTAACTCTATCTTTTTTGAACTCTTCGAACAAGTAGCCATCATTAACTCGAGCTTCTACATCTGACTTCTTATCTAATAAATAGTTTTTTATTTTATCAATACTTTTTAATTCTCCAACTATTTCAGTAGATCTATTTTTTCCGTTTTCAATTAAAGTTTTAGCACTTCTATAAACCGTATCCTTGTCAAAAGTTTTTTCTATTTCATTTTGTTGTTTCATTCTTATGTTTCCCCTTTTTTAACCTGCAACTAGTATACATTATATTAGCCTAAAATTCAATACCCAATTACTTATTTTTGTTCAAAATGTAAAATTAAATAATAATAAGGTACAAATTTAGTTGTTAAATATGTAAATTTAGTGCCACAGATTGTTAAAAATAAAAAGTAAACATAAAAATTTTTACACCGTTAAATTAATTTCATAATAATACTATTTAGCACATAGTAAGCGTTTTCACTAACCTTTATACACCCATTTCTAAGTGAAATAAACCCACGAGATGATAAAAATTCAATCTCGGCTTTTTTGTCTCTTAAAATATGACCGCCGAACTTATAATCAAACTCCTCAATATTAAGCCCCTCTCTAGTCCTAAGGCCAAGCATAATAGTTTCTTCTCTTTTCATACTTAAGCTTAATTTTTCAACTGACACTATAGGAAATGTATTTTCTTTTATGCTTTTTATATACTTGTCAAAATCTTCAGTATTAGCAAATCTAGTATCATTCATATAAGAATGTCCACCTATGCCAAAAGCAAGATATTCACCTAATTTCCAATAGTTTTGATTGTGTTTACTCTCATAATCAAGAAGTGCAAAATTTGACACTTCATATCTTTTTAGTCCTGCTTTTGAAAGTGTATCGTAAACAAAATTATACATCTCGACAGTTTCATCTTCACTTGGAACGGTTAGTGCCCCAACCTTAACTTTGTCATACATAACAGTTCCTTTTTCAAGAATTAGCGAATAACAAGAAACGTGACTCACACCTGACTTAATTAAAAATTTTGTCATTTTCTTAACGTCAGCCATTGTTTGTTTTGGCAAACCTATCATCATGTCAACAGAAATATTTTTAAATCCGACTTGTTTTGCAAGACCTACTACAGCTTTTGCCTGCTTACTATCGTGCCTTCTACCTATTAATGCTAAAATTTTATCATTCAAAGTTTGCACGCCAAAACTTATCCTATTAATACCTGCAATAAGATATTCTCTAAGTTTGTCCTCCGTTGCAGTCTCAGGATTACATTCTATTGTAATTTCAACATTGTTTAGTAGTTTAAAGTTTTGTTTTATTGCAATAAGAATATTTGTAATCATCCCTTGCTTTAAAGTGCTAGGCGTTCCTCCACCAAAGTAAATTGATGAAACCTTATATTCCTTACCCTCTTTTTCTCCTCGCATCCTTATTTCTCGAATAAGTGCATCAACATATGTTTCCATTAAATTTTCTTTATTCGTGAATGACACAAAGTTGCAATACTCGCATTTTTTTCCATTACAAAATGGAATATGAAAATATAGTGCTAGTGTTTTCATTTTCTTTAGTCAAGTTTTAAGATGCTCATAAATGCCTCACTTGGAATTTCAACAGAGCCAATTTGTCGCATCCTTTTCTTGCCCTCCTTTTGTTTTTCAAGCAATTTTCTCTTTCTAGTAATATCTCCACCATAACATTTAGCTAAAACGTCTTTACGCATAGCCTTAACAGTCTCCCTTGCAATAACTTTTCCTCCAATGCAAGCCTGAATAGGCAGTTCAAAAAGTTGACGAGGAATAACTTCTTTTAGTTTCTCTGCAAGTCTTTTACCTCTCGAGTATGCAAAATCTCTATGAACAATTATACTTAACGCATCACATTTTTCTCCATTAAGCAAAATATCGAGCTTAACAAGGTCGCTTTTTTTAAACTCCTTAACTTCGTAGTCTAAACTTGCGTACCCTCTAGACCTAGACTTTAAACCATCAAAGAAATCATATACTATTTCATTTAGCGGTATGTCGTATCTTAACATTACCCTTGACTTATCAAGATATTGCATGTCAAGATACTCTCCCCTCTTTGTTTGGCATAGCTCCATAATATTTCCAACATACTCTGGCGGAGTGTAAATTGTAACGTTTGCAATTGGTTCTTGTATTTCTTTTATCTCTTGAATATTTGGTAAAAGCGATGGATTAGAAATCTCAATCATGCTCCCATCAGTCTTATATACCCTATAACTAACACTTGGAGCGGTCGTTATTACATCTAAATTAAACTCTCGCTCTAGTCTTTCCGTAATAATTTCAAGATGGAGAAGTCCTAAAAAGCCACACCTAAACCCATATCCAAGGGCTGTAGACACCTCAGGAGTAAAATGCAAAGAATCGTCATTTAATTTTAGTTTTTCAAGTGCATCTTTCAAGTCATTGTACTTTGACCCATCTACCAAAAATACACCACAGTATACCATAGGCTTAACGTCTTTATACCCCTCAAATGGCTCACTCGTAGGATTTAAGGCAAAAGTTATGGTATCTCCTACTTTTGTCTCTGAAACATTTTTTATACTTGCACATACATATCCTACCATGCCAGTCTTGAGTTCGCTAATTTCCCTTGGACTAGGACAAAAAACACCTACCTCAGTCACATCATACGTCATGTTTGTCCTCATCATTTTTATCTTGTCGCCTACTTTAACGCTTCCGTCAAAAACTCTAATTAAACTTACTGCTCCCTTAAAATTATCATAATAACTATCAAAAATAAGGGCTTTTAAAGGTTTTTCTTTTTCTCCTTTTGGGCAAGGTATTTTTTTAATTATGCTTTCTAAAACCTTTTCAATGTTTATGCCTTCCTTTGCAGAAATAAGCGGTGCATCCTCGCATGATAACCCTATTATATCTTCAATTTCTTTTTTAACCTCTTCGACTCTCGCACTTGGCAAATCAATTTTATTAATAACAGGTACAATAGTTAAGTCGTTTTCTAGTGCAAGATAAACGTTTGCTAAAGTTTGTGCCTGAACACCTTGTGTCGCATCAACTACAAGTATAGCCCCCTCACAAGCTTTAAGTGAACGTGACACCTCATAGGTAAAGTCAACATGTCCAGGAGTATCAATTAAATTTAAAGTATATTCCTCTCCTTCATATTCATAAAACATGCGTGTAGGAGTAAGTTTTATAGTAATACCCCTCTCCCTCTCAATATCCATACTATCGAGCACTTGCTCAGTAAGTTCTCTACTTGACAAAGTGCCAGTTTTTTCAATAAGTCTGTCGGCAAGAGTACTTTTACCATGGTCAATATGTGCTATGATACAAAAATTTCTTATATTTTCTAGTCCACTATTCATAGAAAATATTATATTAAAATTTTTTTTATATTTCAACTGATTTACAACAAATTAAATTTCCTTTTGCTCTCTTTTTAAACAATTAATTAAAATTAGTAATAAAATTTCAAAAAAGTTATATAAATATAATAAATTTAGTAAAAAATACATAAAAAAGGTTTGTATTTGTAAAAAAAATTGATATAATTTATATGTGTTTAGAAATAAAATTAATAAACACGTAAATCATAAATACACTAAAATTAAACAATAAACAATTACAAATAATTTTTTTCTTAATATTAGATTTTAGTTTAAATTTATCATTACAATATAACAAATACAAAAATAACCTTAGTTTGCTTAAGGAGTAATATATGAAAGACTTATTTAACACATGGCTAGTTAATAAATACATTGCCCACCGTGGACTTCATAACGCAAAATTTCCAGAAAACAGTATGTCTTCTTTTAATAACGCAAAAGAAATGGGTTATGCAATAGAGCTAGACGTTAGGGCTATTGCTGACGGCACTCCTATTGTTTTTCATGATGAATCTTTGAAGAGAATGACTGGCGAAGACGGATATGTCATTAATATAGAAAATGCTGAAAAACTTAAGAGCTATCATCTAAATAACACTAGCGAGACAATACCAACCTTTGAAGAAGTTTTGCAAACCTTTGGTGGTAAAGTCCCGATTTTAATTGAAATTAAAGACTATAATTTTAACAGTTCTCTTGAGAAAAAGATTTATGACCTTATAACAAAGTACAAGGGCGACTATGCTGTCATGAGTTTTAACCCTTATTCTATGAGGTGGTTTAGACGTTTTGCACCAGAGGTAATTCGCGGACAATTATCTTCTACTCTTAAAGGCGAAAAAATAAGTTTCTTTAAAAGGTTGATGCTAAGACGTGCATCATTTGTCAAGCATGTTGCTGAACCTCAATTTATTGCCTACAAGTGGGACGAAGTTCCAAATAAGTTTGTCAAAAAGTTTAATGACCTCCCTCTTCTTGTCTGGGCAGTAAACACTCAAGCAGATTACATGAAGGTCGCACAATACTGCGATAATATTATTTTTGAGAACTTCAAACCAAGAATTTAGTTTTACTAACAAATATTATACTCCCTAAGCCTTAAAAATTTAGTGAGTTTTTATATTTTAAATATCATTTCGTTAAAAAAGAACATATTGACTACAGTATTCAATATGTTCTCTCATTTTTTATTCGTTGTCCTTTTTTAGCAAACGACATCGTTAACTTGTATTTTTTTATTAATGTCAAACTGTAAATTAGCCATTCATTTGATTCATGACTTCTTCTGCAAAGTTGTCTTTTCTCTTTTCTAAGCCTTCACCCATCTCATATCTAACAAATCTTCTGATTGTAATTTTTTCGCCAATCTTTAGAGTTGCCTCTGTAATTAAATCGGAAATAGTCTTTGAAGGGTCTTTAACAAAATCTTGCTCCATAAGGCAAACATCTTTGTAATACTTCTTAATTCTGCCCTCGACCATTTTTTCTGCGATGTTTTGTGGTTTACCCTCATTCTTTGCCTGAGCAATCAAAATTTCCTTTTCTTTCTCAACATTTTCTGCTGGGACATCTTCAATTCTTACAAATTCTGGTCTAGCAGCTGCAATTTGCATAGCAACATCTTTAACAAGTTGGTTAAACTCATTACTTTTTGCCACAAAATCAGTTTCGCAGTTAATTTCGACCAAAACGCCAATTTTACCACCCATGTGAATGTAACTGCCAACTAATCCCTCACCTGCAATTCTTCCTGCTTTCTTTGCAACAGAAGCAATACCCTTTTCTCTAAGATAAGCAACAGCTTTTTCCATATCTCCATCACTTGCTTGAAGAGCCTTTTGACAATCTTGAATACCAGCACCAGTTTTAGCTCTTAGCTCTTTAATATCACTTGCGTTAATCATATTTGTTCTTTCTCCTTAAATCAAACTATTTATTCTTTTTTTGTGTCAACTTCATTAAGCATTTCAGCCATATTTGATGCTTCTTCTTTATTCTCGACCATTTCTTCTTCTGTCACTGTCCTTGGAGAAACACCTTCCTTCGCCTCAATTACAGCATCTGCCATAGCACTAACAATAAGTTTTACACTTCTAATTGCATCATCATTTGCTGGAATTGGATAATCAACATCATCTGGATCACAATTTGTATCAACAATGCCTACGACTGGAATATTAAGCGCCCTTGCCTCTTTAACCGCAATGTGTTCTTTCTTTGGATCAACAACAAAAAGAAGTCCTGGAAGTTCTGGCATATCTTTAATCCCACCAAGAGCTTTTTCAAGCTTGTCTCTCTCTGCCTTTAACTTTGCAACTTCCTTCTTTGTCAAGAATTCAAACTCTCCAACCTGTTCCATTTGATTAAGTTTATTTAGTCTTGCAATTCTTAGTTTTATAGTTTTGAAGTTTGTAAGAGTTCCACCTAGCCAACGATTGACAATGTAGAACATTCCACACCTTTGTGCCTCCTCACTAATTGCTTCTTGCGCTTGTTTTTTTGTACCTACAAATAAAACATTTTTTCCGCTTGCGACCATATCTCTAATAAAATAGTAAGCACTGTCGCAAAGTGCTGAAGTATCTTCAAGATTAATGATATGAATGTCATTTCTTGTAGTAAAGATGTACTTCTTCATCTTTGGGTTCCATTTATTTGATTGATGTCCAAAATGTACCCCTGCCTCTAGTAGTTGTTTCATTGAAATTACTGGCATAATAAATAAATCCTCCTATTCTTGTTAATCCTCCCAAGAGACCTATGTATCACTTCACATAAAAACTTACGCAAAGCCCAACATATAGACTTTTTTTTAAAAAAAGCACAAGAACTTCTCTTGGTGCGAATTTTTAACACCTAGTAGTCTAACATAATAAAAAAAATTATGCAATACATTTTTTGCATAATTTTTTTAAAAACCTTATAAATGTAAAACTTCTTTTTTTACATTAAAGGTCGTTTTTGACACTTTCTTTTGCTTGTTCTTTAAGCCTTTTCATCTCTAACTTTTTTTGTCTTTTCTCGTAGTCCTTTTGTGCATCTGACAAAGCATCTTTGAAAAGTTTAAAGACATATAATCTTTCAGCCTCAATAAAACCAAGTTTTCTAGTTATTTCCTCCTCATTTATTGCTGCTTCTTCAATTTCCTGTCCTTTTATCTCATCTATTCCTTCGTCAAAAACAGCAATTGTTGTTATCCCACCAAAAACCTTAAATTTTGCGTCAACAATAATTCCATCTTCAACCTTTAGATAAAGTTTTGCTGTTTCCCCATTACGTATATTGCTAGAATCACCTACTCCATTTGCCCCAAGTAGTCTTCCAGAATTTTTAGGACTTAGAAATCTATCCATTATTTGTTTTGTATACATACTCACTACTTCCTTTTTTTGTTTTACTTCTTAGCTCTTAAAGGCGAAATGCTTCTTAGATGCTCAACACTCTTTTTAAGTTCCTTCACAACATAATCTATTTCTTCTTTGGTATTATTTGTTCCAAATGAAAATCTGAGAGTACTTTGTGCTTCTTCAATACTTTTGCCCATAGCAATAAGCACATGACTTGGTTCTACACTTCCAGCATCACACGCCGATCCAGTTGAAACTGCAATACCAGCTAGGTCTAGTAAAGTAAGTAATGCTTCTGCGTCAACATTGTTAAAAGAAATACTTGCAATTTGAGGTGTTTTTTGATGCAAATGACCATTAATAGTTATATTTGCAATTTCCTTTTCTACACTATTTACAAAATAATCTCTTAAATATTTTACTTTCTTATAGTCAATTATATAGTTTTGTTGCAAAATCTCACAAGCCTTGCCAAAGCCTACAATTTGAGGAACATTTAAAGTCCCAGCCCTCTTTCCTCTTTCCTGTCCACCACCAACTATAAGATTGTCAATCCTTACACCTTTTTTTACATATAAAGCACCAACACCCTTTGGTCCATGAAATTTATGAGCACTAAGAGTGAGCGCATCAACTTCAAGGTCTTTTACATCTATTTTAAAATTCCCAATAGCACTCACTGCATCAGTATGAAATAGCACTCCTTTTTCGTGAGCAATCTTTGAAATTGCCTTAAGATTTTGAATTGTGCCGACTTCATTATTTGCTGCCATAATACTAACCAAAACTGTCTTATGATTGATATAATGAAGGAGTTTTGCGATATCAACAAGTCCAGTTTTATCAACTGGTAAATAAGTCACTTCAAAGCCCAACCTTTCAAGCCTCTTACATGCCTCAATTACGCTTTTATGCTCTATAGAAGAAGTTATAATATGATTTCCCTTTGACCTATTTGCTAGTGCGAGTCCTATAATTGCCCAGTTATTACCTTCAGTCCCACTTGACGTAAAATAAATTTCGCTTCTTTCAGCATTAATCAAATTTGCAACCCTATCTCTTGCCTTGTCAACGAGTGCTGCTGCGTCTCTTCCAAACGAATGCAAACTATTTGGATTACCAAAAGTATCACCATAACATTCTAACATCTCGGTCAAGACCTCATTAGAAACCTTTGTCGTTGCAACATTATCAAGATAAATCTTTTGCATTTTCCTACCCTCTTTTCTCTAATGATATTTTACTTGATTTTATAAATTTGTCAATACCTAATGTTTGGCTAGTTTTAACAAAAAAATCTTTCCGCTTACAAAAAAGTAGCAAAAAATTCTTGTTTGCTTTGGTACAAAAATTGAAAAAAAGCAAGCTAAAACCTGAGCTTAACTCACTTTTAAAGTGTTTTGTTTCCTATGTGAAAATCATCTTGCTTAATCTTTTTTATAAGATGAAAAAAAATCATGCCAGTAGCTAATTTAATTTTTTCTTGAAGCCCTCCACTTACTTTTTCGTTAAACACATGGATTCCCTCAGCATTTCCAATTGCAAAAGTGAGAAGTCCTTCTTTTATGTCTCCACAGCTAGAAACAACAATATCTGCTCCAGAATTTTCTAAAATACCAAGCGCCATTTGATATGCAAGCTCAGAATAATCAATAGAACTTTTCTTAAAAATACTTTTTTCAACACCAAGCAGTTTTACCTTTGAAGTGTCATCTGTCGCAATTATACTTTCACTTATTATTTCATTTGCGTTTTCTAAGTTTTCATATAACGAAGTAGTCAATGCCCCTGCTGTAAAGTCTTCTGCAAAAGATAATTTAAGTTTTCTAATAGATAAAAGAGTGTATATAAACTCCTCCAAACTTTCATCTCTTTCTGAATAAAAATATGGTAATAACTTTGAGTACACTTTGCTAACAATATTTTTTTGTGCATCACTCCTAGTTCCGCCCTTAATTTTTATAATTATCTCGCCCCTAAGTAACTTCTCACTACAAATTATTTCAATTGAATATTTGTTCCTAATTTCATCTCTAATTAAATGCCTCAAGTCAGATAGTTTTATACCAAAGGTTCTCAAAATATAAGTTTTATCTTTTAAGTCTTCTTTGTTACTAGAAATAATAAAAGGTAAAACAGAAGAAAAAAACACGTGATAAAGTTCCCTTTCCTCAAGAGGCAACATAAAGAGTAATTTGTCATCTTTTTCACACAAACACCCTTGATATGCACTAAATGGATTTTTAATTGTACGTGCAATTTCTGGCATTTGTGACAAGCTCGCATCTTCTTTTTGTAAAGGAACATTCATTTCTTTTGCATATTCATCTATATTTTTCTTTGCAAATTCATTATTTTCTATTTTACAGTTAAACAAATCACAAAGAAGTTTTTTACACATGTAAAACTTGTCCCATTCGTTTTCACATATTAAAATAGTGGCATCACACTTTGAATAAGCATACTTTATACTTTCACCTACGTTGCTTGCATCACTTTTAACTACATTTGACAATAAAACATCTTGTTTGTTCTTATATAACGAAGAACAAATCTGAGATAAAATATTCATACTACTACTTGAAACAAGTTCGCTATTTGAAACAGTAATTATTCCTATCTTCATATTTTCTCGCTAGTGTGTAATTTAATACGACTTTTAATTTTATTCCTTATTGATCTCAGCCTTATTCTCATCAGCTCTATTTGTCTCAGCCTTATTCGTTTCAATACAATTTGTTACAGCCCTATTCGTTTCAGTCTCAATAAAAACCTCTTTATTTTTTACAATGTAGTGTACGCCTGAAATTAATGTGATAATAGCTGTAATAGCAAGTAGTCCAAAACAAACATAGTAAATTACGCTAAGTGCCAAGTCCGCAAAAATGCCTCGCGTCATAAAGAAACTATAGAGCATAAAGAAAAAGAGTGAAAAGAATTGTAAAACTGCTTTAAACTTACCAAAATAGTCAGCGGAAATTATTTTATTTTTACTTGCTGCAAGCTGTCGCAACGCACTGACCATAAATTCTCTTAAAATTATAACGACCGCTATTATAGCACCATATGGCTGTGCGACCGTCCCGTCGGTTATTACAAGTAAAAGAGCAGTCGTAACAAACATTTTGTCTGCAATGGTGTCAAGAAAAGTACCAAGTACAGTTACTTGCCCATTTTTTCGAGCCAAATGACCATCTAAATAATCTGTTAATATTCCAATTAAGAATAAAATTGATGCTACTAGTTTCCCTCCATATAAAAAAGACTCTGCTAAATAGAAGAAAATAACGATTGGTATTAAAATTATTCTACAAATTGTGATTTTATTAGGTAAATTCATTTTCTTGTCCTTTTAATATGTACTATTTTTTTCATGCAAACCAATAAAGTAATCATCTTTAAAATTAATTATTTTAACATCCACAAAAGAGCCTAAGTTAAGCTTACTATATGACTTAAAGTATATGTTATAGTCTACATCTGGAGCGGAAAAATATGGCCTCCCAACAAAGTAATCTTCGTAAACACTATCAACTACAACCTTAAATACCTGATTTTTAAGTTTTCTATTCTTTCGTGTAATGACTTTTTGTTGTATTTTTTCAACTATCTCAAGCCTCTTATCCTTAGTCTTTTCATCAATTTGGTATTCCATATTATATGCCTCAGTTCCTTCTTCCCTAGAAAACTTAAAGAAGCCAACATTGTCTAGTTTAAAGACTTTTAAAAAAGAACACAACTCCTTAAAATCTCTTTTTGTCTCATTTGGAAATCCAACCATAAAAGTGGATCTAATTTTAATGTCCGGAATTTCACGTCTAAGTTTATTTATAAGTTCTATTATATCTCTTTTTCTACTGCTTCTTCTCATATTACTAAGCATATGATTGCTTACATGTTGTAAAGGCAAATCTAAGTAGTGAACAACTTTTGGATTGTCTTTTATTTCACTAATCAACTCATCTGTAATAAAATCCGGATAAGCATATAAAAGTCTAATCCAAACTAAATTTTTTATTTTACTAAGAGTATGCAAAAGCTCTACCAAACTCTCTTTTGTGTCAAACCCAAACCTAGTTACGTCTTGTGCAACAAGAATAATTTCCCTGACCCCACCATCAACTAGCTTTTGTGCCTCGTCTACAATATCAGAAATAAGCCTTGACTTGTAGTTCCCACGAATAAAAGGAATTTTACAAAACGCACATCTATTATTGCACCCATCTGCAATTTTGACATATGCATAATGACTAGATGTAGTTAGAAGTCGCGAAGTTAATTTATTTTTGCCCTCACTGTATTTTTGACCATATAATTCAAAAACAATTTGGTCAATTTTGTCATAATCTTCTGGTGTAACAACTCTGTCTACAAAGCTAAACTCTTTAATCAAATTTTCTTTTTCTAGCATTGCAAGACAACCTACAACTATAAGTTTTTCAAGAATTCCTGTTTTTTTAAGATTTTGAATCTCTAAAATAGTTTCTTTTGCCTCATTCCTTGCCATTTCAATAAAAGCACAGGTGTTAATTATAATGATGTTTGCTTTAGTTTCATCACCTACAATTTCAAACTCAGGTCTAGCAAATTTTGTTATCATATTTTCAGTGTCAACTCTATTTTTATCACACCCAAGAGAAATAAAACCTATTGTCTTTTTAAATCCTTTCATAAAATAAAATCCTCATTAGTCTAGTATTCACATAAAATAGAAATAAAAATACTTAAAAAAAGTACTTTTATTCTGTAATTTTAAAGTTTAAGATGAACCATAAATTTTATTATAATCATCCATTGTCATATATACTGACCTTGGCTTACTGCCATCCGATGAAGAAATAAAGCCTGCCATCTCCATTTGATCAATAATTTTTGCAGCCCTCTGATAACCTATCGCAAAACGTCTTTGAAGAAGAGAAATTGATGCCTGCCCGTTTTCAATGACTAACTTAAGTGCATCAGGCATTAGAGAATCTATACTTGGCATGTTTCCAGTGCCACCACCACTATAGCCACCTTCACCTCCATTACCACCTTCGCTGTTAATTACCTTTTCAATATTTTCATCATAGTAGCATGGGTTATTTGCTTTTACAAAATCAACTACTGCCTTAACTTCCGGCGTATCAACAAACGCACCTTGTACCCTTATTGGCTCACCATCTCTTGGAGAATACAACATATCACCCTTACCTAGTAGTTTTTCAGCTCCACCTTGGTCTAAGATTGTCTTTGAATCAACATAGTTTGTAACCGCAAAAGCAATTCTTGTAGGTAAATTTATTTTAATACTACCAGTAATAATATCAACAGATGGTCTTTGTGTTGCAAGTATAAGGTGAATACCAGCAGCCCTTGCCTTTTGAGTAAGTCTAATAATTCTTTCCTCTAGTTCTTTTTTATTAGTCGTTACAACAAGGTCTGCGAGTTCGTCAACAATCAAAACAAGATATGGTAACTTTGGTAATTTCTTTGAAATAACCTCAGGCTGCGAGTTGTATTCTTGAAGATTCTTAACAAAACACTCTTGGAAAATAGTAAATCTTCTTTCCATCTCCTCAATTAGCCAGTCAAACGCTTGAAGTGCTTTCTTAGGCTCAGTCACAGCTTTTGGCATTAGAAGATGTGGAATGTCATTATAAATTCCAAACTCAACTCTTTTTGGGTCAACAAGAATAATTCTTAAATCTTCTGGACTCGTTCTAAAGAGGAAACTTAAAATTAAAGCATTTAAGCACACGCTTTTACCAGAGCCTGTTGAACCTGCAACAAGTAGGTGAGGCATTTTATCAAGATTGCAACAATAAACATTACCATCAACATCTTCACCAAGAGCAAACGTAAGCGGTGCTTTTGACTCGATAAATCTAGGCGAAGAAACAATCTTTTTTAATCCAACTGTAGCAATTTTACTATTTGGGACTTCAATACCTACAGCACTCTTTCCTCTAATTGGTGTCTCAATTCTAATATCGCTTTTAGCAGCAAGTGCAAGTGCTATATCAGATGAATGGGCATGAATTTTCTTTACAGGTATACCTGTTGGCATGTGAAGCTCATACCTAGTTACTGCAGCACCTCGTCTTACCGCTTCAACTTTTGCCGGAATTTTAAATTCATTTAAAACATTTTCAAGTACCCTTATGTTTTCTGCGTTATTTGTATCATCATCGTCATCATTTACATAAGTCTTTAATAAGTCAATTGGTGGCCTTACATATCTACTAGGATAATCAAAGTTTGGCTCTTTTTTCTTATTATGAGAATTATCTCCCGCCCCTAAAACTTCAAAGTTAAAGTTTCTATTGAGGTTTACAGTTTGACCTAGACTACTTTCTACACTTTCATTAGTATTATGGTCTTTGTAAGTTTCATTAACAAACTTTTGACTCTTTTCACTATTATCGTCTTCAATTACTGGCTCTCTCTTCTGAGGCTCAAAGCTATAATTCTCCGTTTCAACATGATTAAATGAATTTGGATTAAGTGGACTAAATTTCTTCTCAAAACTTTCAGGTTTTATAAAATCCTCTTCAAGGTCAACCAAATTAGATATATCGCTAGCTTCTTCCTCTGCTTCATCATAAAGGCTAAACTTTTTCTCAGGCTCAATCTCAAATTGGCTTATTTTCTTTATTTCATTTCTATTTGCAGTATCTTCTAAAACCTCACCTATTTCTTCTCGTCTTAACTTTTCGGTTTGCCTTTCATTAAACAAACGCATTTTTTCCTTGTAATCTTCGTAATCCTCTGCGTTTATAATTGGATTTTCGTTTTGATTATACATATCATGAATAGTAGATAAATACTCAATGTTTTCTTTAAATAAAGGATTTTCTTTCTTTACTACTTTTTCGTCCTCATACACAAATTTTTGAGGCTTTTCTTCCTTCATTGCTCTATTTTGCCACGAATAATTTGAAGAACTATTTGAGTATAAAATGTTTTTAGCAGAATTATCTTTACTAACTTCTTCATCGTTTCTTTCAATCTTCTTAAGACCTAAAAGTTCCTTTGCCCTTTCCTGCTTATACTCTTCCTCACTCATGACCGGCTCTTCAACTTCCTCGTCCTCAACTTCTTCAACACTCCTATCAGCCTCTGACTTAGGTTCTTCCTTGTAATACTCTACATCCTGGCTATCAAAATGAAAAGTTTGATAAGTTGGTTTTTCGTTTGCGACCTTAATCTTTTGCTTATACTCGTCAAGGTAAGCAATTATAAAATAAACTGAGATAATCAGTGCAATTCCATAAATTACAATGCCAGCTATATCATGAAGTAAACTTGTAATTGGAAATGTAAAAACTCCAATCACTACCCCACCAGGTGTGTAAAGTGAATAAAAACACGACCTAAGATACTCACCATAAGTCAAACTCCCCCCTTTAAACCCAGTAAAAATAATTTGCAAAACGCACATAAAGAAGAAAAATGCAAGACATAAGTAAAGAATATACTTTGGAGAATAAACAAATCGTTTATTCATAATAAAAGCTACTCCACAAAGGAGCATAAATAACAAAATAGGATAAAGCATTATACCAAAAACACCAAGTAAAAATGCCTTTACCGCATATAAAAACTCAAAAGTTGAAAATACAAAAAGGACGAGAGATAACACGACCATAATAATACCTATGGTCTTCTTTTTCTTAGCAGCTGTCAAATTGTTCAAACTACCGCTATCCAAAGTTTAATCCCTCCACAAAAAAGTTTATCACATTTTTTTATAGATTCAAAAGCTTTTTAATAAGTTTTAATTAAATTTTATTCTAAACACTCAAAAATCTCTTCATTTACAGTTTTACTAACAACACTACCACAAACATTTGAGTAATTAAATACCTTTTTTGCAACTCTCATAAGTCCATCAATAGTCACAGCCTCAATATCATCTAAGGTTTCTTTTATATCTATAGCCCTTCCGAGTAATAATGTGTTATTCAAATTTTTTCTTGCTATTCCAGACGACGTTTCATTACTATATAAGAGTAGACTCTTAAAAAATGTCTTTGCCCTTTCGAGTTCCTTTTCTTCAATGCCATTAGAAAGCATTTCGTTTATTTCACTTTTTACAAGTTCTACAGCTTTTTTTGCGTTTTTATCATTCGTCCCAAAAGAAACACAAAAATCTCCCCCAAATTCACGCATTGCAACAGAACTTTCAATTGAATATACTAGCCCCTCATCATCTCTAACATGTCTAAAAAGTCTTGACCCCATAGTACCACCTAGAATATAAGATAGCACCTGATTTGTCATGAAATCAGTGCTAAAAACATTGTCTGTTGGAAACCCAAAAATAACCAGAGTCTGCGTCACATCTTTTTTTATGCTAATAAATTTTTTATCTGGGACAATGGTACGGGACTTGTTTTTCTCCTCAACACTACTTTTAATTCCCTTAAAAACTTTGCTCTCAATATATGTTTTTATAAGTTCCTTAACTTTATTAAACTTAAGGCTAGTCACAACTGATATTACAATTTTATTTGGAACATAGTGCTCTTTTACATACTCAATAATTTCTTTTCTCCCAATGTCATTTAAGCACTCTTTTGTTCCGAGCACATTCATAGAAATTTTAGACCCAGAATAAAATATATCATTAAAACTTTGATATACAACCCTCCCTGGATCATCTTCCTTCATATCAATTTCTTCAAAGATTACTTTTCGTTCAGTCTCAATATCTTCTTCTTTATAGGTAGAAAAAAATATTAAGTCAGAAAGCAATTCAAGCATTTCCTCAAACTTTTCACTAAGTCCAGTGGCATAGTAGCAAGTAGTCATTACTGAGGTGTACGCATTAACAGTCGCACCTATTTCTTCAAAATTTCGTGCGATGTCCTTTCCTTCCCTTTTCTTAGTCCCTTTAAATGACATATGTTCAATAAAATGCGATATACCAAGATTTTTTTCATTTTCATTTACTGAACCAGCACCAACCCCAATATATATGCTCGCAGGTCTCGTGTCTTCAACTTCCTCATACACAAGTCTAAGTCCGCTTGGAAAAGTATAGGTATCTAATTTCATTATAGCCATAACTCCTTTAGAAACAATTATAACCTCAAATTTAAAAATTCAAAAATGATTTTTTAACTTTTTTATTTTTTCTTTACTCATTTTCTAAAGTAGAAAGCCCAAGAGTCTCACTAACAGTTGTAACATTCAGCCCCTTTTCTTTAAGTGTTGATATGATTTTTCCTAAAACTTTTGCGGTTTTTTCTGTCGGATGCATCAAAATTAAGTCTCCTCCAACGGTTTTTTCTGTCGCACGTTTAAAAATTAAATCTTCGTCTTTGTCTCTCCAATCTATTGTGTCTCTGCTCCACATTATAGTTTTATAACCCATACTTTCTGCAACATTTAATACTTTTTCATTAAGACTTCCTGATGGTGGCGCAAAAAGTGTCGTTTTTTTACCTATTATTCCCTCTAATAACTCCTCAGTCATATAAATTTCACTTTTGTTTGCGTCAGTAGAAATTTTTGCATGATCCTTATGAAAATACCCATGATTACCAATTTCATGCCCCGCATCACTAATTTTCTTTAACATCTCGTTGTTCTTACCCGCCCAGTAGCCTCCGATAAAAAAGGTGGTTTTAACATTATGCTCTTCTAAGGTCTTTAGCATATCATCTAAATATTCCGTACCCCAGTAAACATTAATCATAAGACTTACATTGTTAGAACTTTTGTCTCCTGTATAATATGCCGGCGCACTTGCCTCATATACAGTACTTGACATTGGCAAAAAAACCGACACTCCAAAAACAAACACTATAAGTAACCCTAAAATTACATTACAAGTCACATTAACAAACTTTTTTTCATTATTTACATTAAATCCAAATATTCTCATACTAAAACTATATGAAAATAGCTTATATTAATATGCATATTAACAAACTTCAATTAGCCACCCATTAAAAAAGTCGCAAAACTACTTCCCTTGCGACTTTCTTCATTTCATCTTTATACGTTAACTTTTGAATTAGACAATCTTATTTATGTTTATAATGCTTTAAAGTTTTCAGCAAGTTATAAAATCTCCCCTTAGTAATTAGTCAAATGAAAAAGTTTTATCTTTAAATTTAAAAAATTCTTAAAACTCTCCATCTATTTAAAAACTTTAACCAATAACAAAAGAAATTTTTTTCGCCTTACCCTCTATTCAATAGGTCTAGGCTTTCCAGTCACCTCATCATGCTTCCATTCACCAGCCCAATACACAGGTCTATCTGAAAAATTCCAACTCGAACTCCACCCACTAGGCTGACTACTCACCTCACAATATATTGTAAGCTTATTGCAACCAGAAAATGCATAACTTCCTATACTTGTGACTCCACTTGGTATTGCTATAGAGGTGAGGCTACTGCAATTATTAAATGCAGAATACCCTATACTCGTAAGTTGTGAGTTTTCTCCAAAGTTTACAGTTTCAAGACTACTGCAATCTCTAAATGCATATTCTCCTATACTCGTCACACTATCTGGAATTGTAATTGAGGTGAGACTACTGCAATCCCCAAATACACCTTCTCCTATACTCGTGAGTTGTGAGTTGGCTCCAAAGTCTACAGTCCTAAGACTACTGCAACCCTCAAATGCATACACATCTATAGTTTTAAGAGTACTTGGCAAAGTTATCTCTTCTATAGCTGTCTCTGACAAAGCCCCCCACCCTATCTCTTCAAGTTTTGTATCTTCTAAGTTGATTGTTTTTAAACTTGAGCAACCCATAAAGGAATACATCCCAATATTTGTTAAATTTGAATTACCTTCAAATACTACATTTTCTAAGCCCATACACATCCTAAATGCAGTAAAACCAATATTCTTGACATTCTTTGGTATGGTTATTTCTTGAAGATTCATATTTATATAATCTCTAAGTATTTCTTCTATATTTGACCCATCACCCATATCTGGTAGAGGTATAAACCCTAATTCAATAAAAAGAAGTTTTGAAAATGTTCCACCTTGAATACTAATACAAGCTTCGTGTATGGTGACATCTTCCGCTTTTATGTTTGTATCAATAAGTACTGCGTGTTCGTTATTTTCGGTTGGTAAATAATAACCATTTTCATATTCTACGGTTTCAAGTCCAGAGCACAACATAAATGCTTCGCCGCCGACATACTCTACACTACTTGGTATGATTATGTTTGTAAGAGTTGTGCATGCCGCAAATGCTCCGCCCACAATTTGAGCATTCGTGTCAACTTCTGAATTAATACTCTTTGTGCTATTTGGAATTACAACACTTTCTATTTTTGCCGCCATAGACAAGTCACCTTCCATAAGAGCATCACTAAACGCGTTATATGGGATGTCGACTACGTCGTGTGAGATTATTACGTTTGGGGAAGTGTTAAGTAGTGGTGCGTTTGCAAAGTCGGAGTTATGTACGTTTGGAGTTAGGAAAACTGAGTAAAGAGTAAGGTTTTCACTACTTTTTGGTACGTCGTACCAAATTGGGTCACTTTCAGTTGACACATAATATCTAGAGTCGGTTTCACTAAAGATAAAGTCTGGATTCTCTGGGTCCTGTTGTGGGTCAATAAAAGAAGAGTTTGTTGAGAAAAAATAGAATTCTCTTCCATCACTACTTGTAAGGTCATCTAGATTTGTAACTACCCCATTTTCTATCGTTGGTACAGTGCCATCAATTCTAAACTTTGTTTTATCTTCGTTTAGAACCACCTTAGTATTATCTGTACTAAAATTTGACCCTTCGCTTCTAGCAAAGGTTAGTATGACATTAGGACTTTCCTCTTGTACTTCATATTCAACTTTAATATCGTTGTAATACTTTTTATTTATTGCATCTACCACAATAAATATTGTAAGTACTGCAAAAACTCCCATTACAACAAGTAAAAGTATTGAAGTAAGTAAATTTCGTTTTGAACTTCCCATTTTTTTAAACTCTCCTTTATCTTTAGTTTTTATAAATTAAAAAATTTTATTATAGTATGCCCCAAACTTATTCATTTAAAAAATTAAATTCGACCTACCTGGTTATGTAAAAACTTAAATTCTAACAACTTTTCAAAATAAAAGCCCTCACATTTAAAGTCTCTACCTTGTAAGACCAAATTATCTAGGTCAACTATTTTATTATACAAATTTTTATTTTTTTAGCAAAGTTTTTACACTAATTGCAATACATTTTCCAAACTAAAATATGTATCAACAATATTTTACATATTTTAGATATGTATGTCAATCAATTTTGATATTTTAAATATGTATTTTTTCAATTTACATAGTATAAAATAACATTGTGACTAAAGAGTACATAAGAAATCGTATTGCAAACATACGCATATCAAAGAACATATCCGCGAGGAAACTAAGTTTAGAACTTGGGATGAGTAGCGAATATGTAAATCAAGTAGAAAATGGGAGACTAACCCCCTCACTTGATTTTATTTTAAACTTTTGTGACTATTTTGGATTATCAGTCAGTGAGTTTTTTAACCAAACAAATGTCTTTCCTTTAGAGTACAAGGAACTTTTAAGCGAGCTCAATAAACTAACTCCTGACGAACTTTCACAAATTATTAATATAATTAAATTAATTAATAAAAACAAATAAAAAAATAAGTTAAATTTAAACAAAATATGGTAAAACACAAAAGAGGGATGGGCTTTTTTTGTAAATTTAAATATAATATGTAAAAATATAAATAAGTTTAAATAAAATATAGTAATAATACAAATAAAACCAAATAAAATATAGCGGTATACAAAAAATATGTTGAAGTACAAAAAGAGGGGCGGGCTTTTTTGTAAAACCGAGTGCGGTTTTACAAAAAGGGGCAAGGCTGAGGGAGGCTTCCCTCGCCTTGCCCCATGCTTTTGTTTTCTGGGCCTAAAAAGGCAAAGAAAACAAAAGCATAAGCCCGCCCCGTATCTAACTACCATATTTCACGTATCTAACTACCATATTTCACGTATCTAACTACCATATTTCACGTATCTAATTATTATATTTCACGTATCTAATTATTATATTTCACGTATCTAATTATTATATTTTATTTGATTATATGTTCCTTACGTTTTAGTCATGTTTTATTTAAGATAATCTTTGCAGCTATGAGACGTCTTTTCAACAATTAATTCACAAAATCCCATCCACAAATTTTTTGGCATCAAACTCCTCAAGGTCTTCCATTTTTTCTCCAACACCAATAAAGTATACTGGAGTATTAAGCTCTTTTATAATTGGGAATACTATACCGCCTTTACTAGTTCCATCAAGTTTTGTAAGAATAATACCGTCTATACCAATAGCGTCTTTAAAAGCATTAACTTGAACAAGAGAATTTTGACCAATAGTTGCATCAAGCACTATAAAATTAAATTTTTGTGCCTCGCCCCACTCTCTGTCTTCAATTCTGTTTATCTTCCTTAGTTCTTCCATAAGGTTTACTTTAGTATGAAGTCTACCAGCAGTATCAACAATTAAAACGTCTGTCTTTCTTGCTTTGGCACTTTGTATACCATCATAAACAACTGCTCCAGGGTCTGCTCCCTCAGCATGCTTTATAATTTTTACATCTGTGCGTTTTGCCCATTCACCAAGTTGCTCACTAGCTGCAGCTCTAAAAGTATCTCCAGCAACAAGGGACACGCTTTTCTTTTTGCTTTTAAAAAAGTGTGCAAGTTTACCTATTGTCGTAGTCTTGCCTACCCCATTTACTCCAACAATTGTGATTATTATAGGATATTTAAATTCTTCTTTTCTTGAATTTTCTAAAGTCTCAATTAGAATATCTTTTAGCACAGCTCTTGCTTGTTCTTGCTTAACGATATGTTTTTCTCTGAGCCTATTTTTTAGACTAAAAATAATTTCTTCGCTAGTTTCAACTCCCATATCACTACTAACTAACGCAAACTCAAGTTCTTCATAAAAATCTGCATCAATATCTCCGCCACGAAAAACCGCATTTAATTTTGTAATTAATGCGTCTTTAGTCTTTTTTAATCCATTTTTTATCTTTGAAAAAAGTCCCATTTTTATTTCCTTTACTTATTAAAAAACTTAGTACTGCCTATAACACTGTAATTTTTTCTTAAAGTCGAAAAACTCTAAAATAAAATCCAAAATTTCTTAAATCTTGTACTATTTAAACTTTTAAAAAGTATATTTCATCATAAGCTCAATTTGGATGACCTAATTTGTTCTAGTTGTTCACGACTTATAAATGTGTCTTAGCTAATTTTTTTATCTTTTTCTTTTTTATCTTCTGAAATTTTAATAGCATCTTCCAGTTTAACAGAAACAATTTTACTTACACCCGGTTCTTCCATAGTAACACCATAAAGAGAATCTGTCAGCATCATAGTTGGCTTACGGTGAGTAATGACAATAAATTGTGTATCTTTTGAGAAATTTTTTAGATACTGAGCAAACCTTGAAACGTTTGTATCATCAAGTGCCGCTTCAATTTCGTCAAGTAGACAGAATGGCATTGGTCTAAGTCTAAGTATTGCAAACAAAATAGCAATCGCCGTCAAAGCCTTTTCTCCACCACTAAGAAGTGTTATACTTTGTAACTTTTTCCCTGGTGGCTCTGCAATAATCTCAACACCTGCTTGAAGAGGGTCTTCACTCTCAGTAAGAAGTAACTTTGCATTTCCTCCGCCAAAAAGCTCCCTAAATGTCTTTGAGAAATTTTCCTGTATCTTTTCAAAAGCCTCATCAAATCTAGTTATCATCTCAACAGCCAAATCTTTAATGATTTTCTCTAGGTCCTCTTTTGCTACAGTCAAGTCATGTGCCTGAGCACTTAAAGCCTCATACCTCTCCATTAATTCCTTGCAATCTTCTATAGCATTTACATTTATATTGCCTAACTTTGAAATTTCCTTTTTAAGTCTGCTTATTTCAATAAGCCCCTCTTTTACGTCAAAATTCTCAATTTTTAGTGGCAAACAAGAAGCATACGTAAGTTCATAATCCTCAAAAATTTTCTCCTGCATCGTCTCAATATCCGTGTCAACTTTACTTAGAGCCGCAGTCTGCTGATATTTCTTTTCTTGGATCAAATTAAGCTCGTTCATGCTTTTTGCTTTTTCATCATCAAGCCTATGAATCTCTTGTTGTAACTCCTGCTTTAAATCATCAAGCTCTTTTAATCTCTTTCGTGCGCTTTGAATTCTTGCCCTTAGTTCTGTATCATCAACACTATCTAGTTTTTCCTCAACAAGATCTCGTGCAATTTTTAAACTTTCATTTACCCTATCAAGATTATTTTTTAGGTCAATCAAGGTAAAATCACTCTTTTTAATGTATTCGTCAAGTCTCATAAGTTCTGCATTAATATTTGAAAGTTCTCCTTCAAGAGCAGTTTTCTTAACCTTAAGCTCAGTCATTTCATTTTGCAAAGAATCTCTTTCGTTTCTAAGATTTGTAAAGAGTTTCTGGGTATCTTCTAGTCTTTCCGAGCCCTCAATTTCTACATCCATCTCTTCGCCACTTGAACTAAGAGCCTTATTAATCATTTCAATTTTTGTGCTAAAATCAATCTTTTCTTGACTTAAAGATATTCTTTCTTTATTAAGTTCGTCAACATAAACACTAAGTTGTTCATAATTTTGATTTTGTTTTGCACTTTCAACTTGAGCTATAACAAGTTTTTGCTGTAAATCTTCATTTTCTTTTGTCAAAATACTCAAATTATTTTCTAGTTCTTCTTTCTTCTTTTTAAGTTCATTTGAAAGATTAATAAATTTTGTTATTTGCAAGCCTAAACTTTCAATCTCGTTATCTCGCATAAGTAGGTTTGAAGTAACAGCCTTTTTACTACCACCACTAATTGATCCCTGAGGATTTATAACCTCACCTTCAAGGGTAACAATCCTAAACGAGTACCCAGCTTGTCTAGCTAAACTTATTGCATCGTCTGTTGTACCTACCACAACTGTCCTACCAAGAAGACTTTCAAAAATGCTTCTTAATTTTATATCATAACTTACAACACTTGATGCAACTCCGTAAGTTTTGTTACGTCTTACAATACTTTGTTCTGCTTCGCTAAGCAGTCTTACTTTCATTGAAGTTATAGGAAGAAAAGTCGCACGCCCAAAATTGTTTCTTTTTAGGTAATTAATTAAATACTTTGCATCCTCTTCATTTTTAGTAATTATGTCTTGAACAGCCCCACCAAGAGCCACCTCAATAGCAGTTTCAAAACCCTTTGGTATAGTCATAACAGAAGCAACAATACCAACAATTTTTGATCTAAGTTCACTATTATTTTTTGCATCTCCCATAAGACGTTTGACAGAATAGTTAAATCCATCATAGTCTCGTTGCATATCTTCTAAAACCTTCTTTCTGTTTTGCAAGATTTGAATATTTGAAGAACACGTGGTCAACTTATCATTATTTTGTCTTTGTTCTAATTCAAGTAGCCCTATTTTTTCTTGCGATTTTTTTGTTTCTATTTGAAGTTTTTCATAAGCCTTTTCGGCATCATTTGCAGTCCTTTTAGCAAGTTCTAGTCCAGCCTCTTTTTCTTTAATTCTTTCCTGCAAACCATAAATTTTCTCGTCAAGGTCTGTAATGTTATTAAGATAAGCTTCCCTCTCAGCTTTAAGGGCAGACAAGTTAGACTTTATGTCAGTCATTTTGCTAAGCTCACTTATCATCTCTTTTTGCCTACGTGTTGCTTCGTCCTCAGCACCTGTAAGCTCATCAACTATTTTTAAATATTTATCAGTGCAATTTGAAAGATTAAAACTTACCTCGTTTAACTCTTTTTCTTTTTCTTCTTTTAAGGTTTCAGCCTCTTTTATAAGTTTTAGAGAATTTTCTTTATTTAAAACCTCTTTTTGATACTCACCTTCAATGCTTTCCTTATCATCATTTAAAAATTTTAATCTTTCCTTTACAACATTAGATTCTCCAGTCCTTTTTTCAAGTTCAACTGTTGTAGACAAAATATTGTCATTTGTATCCTGAATTTTCTTGTCTATTTGAGAAACCTCTAACATTTTACTATCGTAAGATGCATTTAGATTGTCAAGGTCTTTTTGTTTAATATCAATTTCTTCGTTATAGCCATCAATCTTAGTTTGAATTTCATTTTTTACTGTACTAGCGTTGTCATATTGATTTACATAAACATTTACTTCTAAGCTTTTTAATTGTTCTTTATACCCAAGATATAACTTAGCATTCTCAGACTGTTTCTTTAGTGGGCCAAGTTGTCTTTCTTGCTCTTGTAAAACGTCAAGTGCACGATTTAGGTTTTCTTGAGTCCTATCAAGCTTCCTTTCTGCCTCGGTTTTTCTCTGTTTAAATTTAGCAATCCCCGCTGCCTCTTCAAAGATAGCTCGCCTATTTTCTGGTTTTGCACTGATAATTTCCTCAACTTTACCTTGTCCTATAATTGAGTAGCCTTCCTTACCTATTCCTGAATCATGAAGCGCATTTGTAATATCTTTTAATCTACAAGGTGTACCATTAATTAAATATTCGCTTTCTCCGGACCTATAAAGCTTCCTAGTAAAAGCGACTTCATCAAAATTAAGGTCAAACATTCTAGAGGTGTTGTCAAAAAATAGAGATACTTCGCAGTAAGACATACTTTTCCTTCTTTCTGTCCCGTTAAAAATAACGTCTTGCATATTACTACTACGCAAAAGCTTAGTACTCTGCTCTCCAAGTACCCAACGAATAGCATCAGAAACATTTGACTTTCCGCAACCATTAGGACCAACAATACCAGTAATACCAGAATCAAATTTAATTTCTAGCTTGTCTGCAAATGACTTAAAACCAACAAGTTCTATCTTTTTAAAATTCAACTTTCCCTTTCCCTTTAACCTAAAATTTTATCAAGCACTTTGTTATCACTTAGTGCTAGTTTTGCACACTCAGCTTGTGCGGTTTTTTTGCTTTTTGAATATGCCCTTGCAACAAAAACATCGTTTATATAAACCTCTGCACAAAATCTACCTTTTTCAAGTGGATCTTCATATGTAAAATATACCAAATTTGCACCCTTTTTTGCTTGAATTTTTTCTTGCAAAAGGGTTTTATAATCAACATCTTTTTTCTTAAAAACACTATTTACATCTATAAATCTAGTTACAAACCTTCTTGCCTTATCAAGACTACTATCAATATAAATTGCCCCTGTTAAACTTTCAAATAAATCTTCCTTAACCGACTTTAATTCGCCTATATTTTTTATTGAATCTCCAACTAAAATATATTTGGTTAAATCAAGTTTATCTATAATTTCTGACAAATTATCGCTATTAACAAGTCTTGCTCTCCACTTTGTAAGTCTCCCCTCCTCGTCACCACTTAACTTAAAAAGTTCATCAGCAACAATAAAATTTAATATTGAATCTCCTAAAAATTCTAGCCTTTCGTAACTTTCTGTCATATGTTGATTTGCATAAGAAGAATGAGTAAAGGCGGTTTTTAAGTTGTCCTTATTTTTGAAGGAATAGTGAATAATTTTTTCAATTTTTTTCACATCAAACTGGCTCATCTAAACTACCCCCTAGCATTTTTATTTCTTCCTCAATTTTTTTACACAAATCATATTTTGCAAGTGTCATAACCTGCAAAATACTTTTTTCAAAAGCGACACTATCTGCTGCCCCATGTCCTTTTACCACAAGTTTTTTTACGCCAAGGAATGCTGCCCCTCCATAATTACTTATGTTAAAAGTCTCTTTCATCTTATTAAAAGTACCTTTCATAAATAAAGCACCAATTTTACTTATGAAAGACTCTTTTATGTTTTTCTTAAGTTCGGACATAACAAATTTAACTGCCCCTTCAACACTTTTTAGCAAAATATTACCGTCAAAGCCATCAGCTACAACTATATCATAATTTCCACTCAAAAAGTCTTTTGCTTCCATATTGCCAACAAAATTAATAGGCAATTTTTTAAGCATCTCAAAACACTCGTGTGAAAACTCATTACCCTTTTTATCTTCTGTACCAATATTAAGAAGCCCAACTCTAGGATCCTCAATATTCAAAAATGCCTTTGCATATATTGTTGCCATTATGGCAAAATGACAAAGATTAATAGGCTTACAATCAGTATTTGCACCAGAGTCTATAAGAAGAACCTTACCCCCTGTTTTAGTAGGCAACATTGGACAAAGTGCTGGACGAGAAATACCTTTAATTCTGCCTATTTTCATAAAAGCCCCAGTAAGAACTGCTCCAGTACTCCCGCAAGAAACAAGCCCTACAATCTCCTTGTCCTCTTTTAACCTTTCAAAAGCCCTTACAAGACTAGAATCCTTTTTATGTCTAACAGCCTCTGTTGGAGACTCTTCATTAGTAATTATTTGGCTTGATGGTAAAATCTCAATTCTTTTTTCATCATAATCAAGAAGAGATAAAATATGCTTTATTTCTTCCTCAACCCCAACAAGAACAATACTAACGTCATCGTGCTCATTAACAACTTTAACACTAGCCTCAACAGCTACCTTAGCACCTTTATCATTACCATGACAATCAACCACTATCTTCATAACAAACCTCTCAAAAATTCAATGATAATATTAAAAACTTATTTAGTTAAGTTTAAAAATTTTTAGTTTAAGAATTAGAATTTTTTTCATCTAAATTCTTTAAAATAAAGTCGTGAGAGTATTTTATACTTAAAAACCAAAATTAAAACCTTTTCTCACAACCTACACTACACATGTATTATACATGTTTTTTACTAGAATTTCAAACAAAAAAAGCAATATAATGAGATTTTATACTGCTTTTTTATTAAAACTTAAAATATAGCAATTAAATTGTTCCATAAAGCTTGTTTTAACTATGTATATAAAAAAGAATAAATGCTTTCAATTACCTTATCAAAGCTGTCTTCCTCCACACCAAATGAAATGCTTATGTCTAGTGCTCCCTTTGTTATTAAGATTACCTCAAAGTCAATTTTACTAAGTGCATCAAAAATTTTACTTTGTACACTCAACTCTTTATTAAAAGCCCCATCAATAATAGATACTAGAGCGATTTTCTTAATGGTAATTTTTGCATTATAGTCACAAGCTAACTTGTAAACCTTACTTTCTAATCCTTCAAAACTTTTAATTATGATAGACAAACTATCTACTCCCTCTATTGTTCTTATGATTTCAAAATTGTTTTTTCTTAAGGAGTTTTTAAAATTAGCTAAGTTTTCTTTTTGTTGCGAATTTTTCTTGTTTTCAACATTTACTAATAAATACCCTCTTTTGCCTGTGATACACCTAGTAAAATTAGGGCTTTCTTTTCTGATTATACTGCCACTATTTGACGGATTAAAAGTGTTTCTTATGTTTAATGTAATATCATACTTTTCCAAAAAGTACGTAGAGTCAGGATGCAAAACCTCCGCACCAAGACTTGACATAATGCGCATATCGTCATAACTTAGTTTTTTAATTATTTTTGCCTTTTTACACTTGTTTGGGTCTACGTCATATACTCCGTCTACATCTGTATAATTTTCATATGTTTTTATATCACTTAAAACCGCAACAATAGCTCCTGTTATGTCTGAGCCTCCACGAGAAAAAACTTTTATTTTTGAGTTTACTTCATTAGTCCCATAAAAACCTGGAATTACGTACCTTGAGTTTTTATTAGTCTTTTTTGTAAATTCCTCTTTTGAACGCTCCAAGTCAACCTTACCTGACTTATCAAAAAAGATTATATCTTTTGCATCCAAGAACTTAAAATTTAGATATGAAGCTATGATTTTTGCGTTTAAATATTCTCCACGTGACAATATAAAATCATAATCATCATGTTTTTTTATTTTATCATCTATTTCTTGAAAAACTTTTCTTAAATCAAAATCAATACCGAGTTCTTTTACTAAATCCTCAAATCTAGTTTTAATTAAAGAAAACTCCTCTTCGTAAGCTTGATTTTTTGTTGACAAAACATAACAATTAATTAAAAGGTCAGTTATCTTTTTATCTTCTTTAAACCTTTTACCTGGCGCTGAGACAATAACAAAACGTTTATTCTCGTCTTTTAAAATTTCCGCCACCTTTTTTATATTTTCAGCATTACTTAGTGAAGAACCGCCAAACTTACATACATTACTACTCATTTTTACCTCTCTAAAAGCCTAACACCTCTATTATTTAAACTATAATTTACACTTGACATAATTTACTCCTTTTGTTATTATAATAATGCCACCAGCCCCGTAGGGGGAAGTCACGGAGGTAACTCGCGTGAACAGAGGAGAACGTTTGGCACTTTTAACGTAGACTCCTCACTTAAGTCACTCCTTAGTGAGTGGCTTTTTTTATTTTTTAGTCAACCCTGTTTTTCAAGGGGTGGCTTTTTTTATGTTATAAACTAATCAGCATTCCCATTAGGGCGAATAACCATATATATTGTAGTATCTTCTTAAATATCTAAAAGTACTATATGAACTTTTACTCAAAAAGGTTCTTCATAGTATATAGGCCCGGCTTTTTGTCCCTTAAAAATTTTACTGCCCTAAGTGCTCCTTCTCCAAAAACCTCACGAGAGAGTGCGGTATGAGAAATTGTTACAATTTCATTTTGACCTAAAAAATATATAGTATGCTCCCCATTTACCCCTCCTCCACGCACAGAATGGACTCCTACTTCATTTTTTTCTCTAAGTCCATTTTTATTTCTACCAAGATTAATTCTACTATTTGGTCTAGAACTATTAATCTCACCGAGTATCATCTTTGCACTACCACTTGGAACGTCAAGCTTTTTATTGTGATGCGTTTCAACAACCTCAACGTCGTAATCTCTTAACGCAGACGAAGCAAATTTTACTAACTCTAGCGTTGTTTGCATACCCAAACTAAAATTACCTGATTTAAAAATTGGAATAAATTGACTCGCGTGAAGAATTTCTCTTTCCTCTAGTTCATTATGCCCAGTGGTCGCAATAACAAGAGGTTTTCTGTTCCTCACACAATAATTTAATAACCCTCTTATAGCACTTGCCCTAGAAAAATCTAAAACAACATCACCATCCCTAACACTAAAAATATTATCAGTTAATTTTACGTCTACGCTTTTTTCTAACTTAGTAATTAGTGATAAATTATCAACTCCATAGCAAATGTTAATATCTTCGTCTTTTTTTGATAATTTATAAATAACTTGTCCCATTTGTCCACAAAAGCCATTTAAAATAACATTCATAATTTACTCCTATACTTGTCCATAAACTTAAAATTTAAGTAAACTCCCCTTAATTTTAATTAGAAGAGTTTACTTTTTTCCTTAGTTATAAAATTCAAACATCGATTTTTTAAGTTTTTCCTCATTTTGCTCTTCAAGATTAGTAAGTGGTAGCCTTAAGGAATTTTCGCAAAGCTTTAATAATGAACAAGCATATTTTACAGGGATAGGATTAACTTCAATAAACATATTTTTATTTATTTCCTCAAGTTTTTCTTGCAAATTTAACGCTTTTTTAAATTCCCCTTTTAAACTCGTATGAATAACTTCACTAACCTCTTTTGGAAAAACATTTGCAGTTACACTAATGCTCCCACTAGCACCAAGAGTCATAAAGATGTAATTTAAACTATCTTCACCAGAATATACAGCCATTTTGTCCTTAAGCAAACTACACATCCTCATTATTTGATTTATGCTAGCATTTGCTTCTTTTATTCCACAAATATTTGAAATTTTACTAAGTTCTAAAGCTGTTTCTGGCAAAATATTGACCCCAGTCCTACCAGGAACATTATAAGCAATTATAGGAATATTTACATTGTCACTAATTTTTTTATAGTGACTTATGAGTCCTTTTTGAGTGCACTTATTATAGTATGGTGTAACAATTAAAAGTGCATCAGCACCTAGTTTTTGTGCTCGGCGACTATCATTTATAGCCTTAATTGTACTATTGCTACCAGTACCAACAATAAGAGTTACTTTGCCTTTTGTTTTTTTTCTTGCAAATTTAATTATACCATCTTTCTCTTCGCTAGTTAAAGTTGCAGGCTCTCCTGTTGTTCCAAGTACAACAATAGCATCTGTCCCATTATTAATTTGAAAATCTATAAGTTTTCCTAAACTTTCATAATCAACTTTATCGTCTTTAAACGGAGTAACAAGTGCAACACAACTTCCAGTAAAAACACTTTTCATACTATAACCTCACGTCCTTTTTATACTTTAGGATGCATTCTAGTATTTGAACAGCATTTGTTGCAGCTCCTTTTCTAATATTGTCACCGACAACCCAAATGTTAAGTCCATTATCTATAGTCTCATCTCTCCTTATTCTTCCAACATACACTTTGTCGTCATTATCTACATTACATGGCATAGGATAAACATTGTTCTTTATGTCGTCTAAAACAACTAGATTTTCCATCTCTTCAAAATCTTTTCTAATGTTATCTATATTAAAGCCTCTCTCTAATTCTATATTTATGCTTTCACTATGCACATTGTAAACTGGCACTCTGACAGTTGTCGCTGTAACCTGCACGCTTTCATCATGCAAAATTTTCTTAGTCTCAAAACTCATTTTTTCTTCCTCACGCGTGTAACCATTTTCTAAAAAGTCATCAATATGAGGTATTACGTTTGAAAAAATCGGATGCACAAATTTCTTTGGTGGAATAGCGTTAATGCCATTTTTAAGATCAATTACACCTTTTTGCCCAGCCCCAGACACAGCTTGATAAGTCGACACAACTACTCGTTTTATTTTATACTTATCATTCAAAACTTTAAGTGGTAAAACCATTTGGATTGTTGAGCAGTTAGGATTTGATATAATGCCATGATGAGTTAAAATATCTTCCTTATTTACCTCTGGCACAACAAGTGGAACATCTTTTTCCTTTCTAAAAGCACTAGAGTTATCTATGACAATAGCCCCATAACGAACAAAAATAGGCGCAAAATCTTTCGAAATTGTGCCACCTGCAGAAAAAAGAGCATAATCTATTCTTTTGTTCTTTATGTTTTCTTCGTTTAGTTCAAGTACTATATATTCCTTATCAAAAACTTTTAACTTTTTTCCAGCACTTTTTTTACTAGCATACAAATAGAAGTTATCCGCCTTGATACCTCTTTCCTCTAAAACTTCAATAAACTTATTTCCTACTTTACCAGTAGCACCAACAATAGCAATATTCATCTTTTACTCTCCAATTAAATTAGGTTAAAATTAACCTACCCCACCAAAAGACTATATTCTATTTTGATAGCAACTTGTTACAAGTTTATATGTTGGTAAAAAAATTTTTTAAAGCAAGAGATAAATTACTTAGTCCAGAAAAACTAAATCTCTCATTTACACTACCCTCATCTAAAATTGGTAATGACAAAATAGCACCATCAAGTTTTTTTATTTTGTCCTGAAAAACCCCGAGTTCACTATCATCTATTAGTTTGTCAATTTTTCGTGTCTCAGGTATATTGCAAAATTTATTTAATGTCTCCAAAAGGTGAGAGTCACTAAAAGATCTAAAATCTAGGCAATCACTTGTAAGAGCACAAGTATAATTATTTTTTTTACAGTTTTCTGAAATTACCTCATATTGTTTTTTTGCTTCTTTTTCATTGTCAGCCAAAATTTTAAAGTTTATTAGTCCAGTATCACTATCGACTGTCAAAAATTTTTGGCTCAAAAGCTCACCATTGTAATTTCGAAGCACCCCTTGTTTAAATTCGTCAAGAAACATAAGAATTGAAGCATTGCTTAAAACTAAACTATTATTAATTTGCCTTGAACACTTAATTGAGAGCATTTTATAAACCTTTTTTTGCTCAATGTAAAAGAATTTTATAATTCTTTTCAAGTCTTTCTCATTAGTCAAAGTTGTAAAAGTGACTTCATTTTTTAGGGTGTGATCTCTATCATAATTCAAAATTATTTTATTTATGTATAAGTGTGGAATTTTTCTAAGTAAACTACTAACCATATCTACATATATATTTTTGTAATTATCATGAGGTAAATTATTAACACTTAACTTAAAAGTTTTAAGTTTTGGGTCACTTTTTAAAAAAATCTTTTCTTTGTTAAATTTTATCAAACCGTTTATACTCGCACAACTACTATTAAAGATATAAGCTTTGTCAGCACTTTTAAAACCGATTATTTGTTTTGATAAAATATTTTTAGGTTCAATTATTCTTACCCCAAACATGTTATTATATTTTTGCGAAGTAAAAATACCCTCAACGCTTATAGGTAAATCACTATCAAGAAGCTCCAAAATTAATGCAATAGAAAGTAAACTTTCACATCCAAAAGAGCTATCTCTTCCCTGAATATAATCTCCTTTTTTAACTAGTCTTATTGTGTCCGGCACAAAAAAATCTACCTTAGACTTAACACTTTTTAACCCAAGGAAATCAATATTAGTCTGCAAAGCAATGCTAGGTTTCTCTGAGTTATTTTTATAGATAATAACATTATTGTGTTCGTCAGAATAATAACTCAGTTCTCTACTTTTTGCAAAATCAACCAGATAATCTCTTATACTCATTTCATTCCCACTTTGACGCGGAATAGAAACAATCTCATTTAAAAATGTCATAGCACTTTTATTTGTAAAGTTAGCCATAATACCCTCATTAAATATTTATAAATAAAAAAAAGATAATGATTTCATTATTATTTTATATCATTACCTTTTTTTTATCAAGCATAAATAAAATACTTATGTACAATTTCACCTAAATCAAACTTAGCACACTAATTAAATTTGCTTTATTAGACTCTTTAGTTAAAACCAATCTTAAGCCTATATTTCCTATTTAGTCTAAAGAAACAAACGAAAAAAGAAGAGAATACTTTTTCCCTTCTCAAAAAAACAAATAAAAAACAAGTAAGATAAAATTTACTTACTCTCTTTTTCTTTTTTACTTACAGCAATAACTTCCTTGCCATCATAATAACCGCACTCACCACAAACTGTATGAGGGCGAATTATTGCCTTGCAATGTGGGCACTCAACAAGAGTTGGAGTAACTGCCTTCCAATTTGCCTTTCTACTATCTCTTCTTGATTTACTAACTTTTGTTTTTGGTACTGCCATTTTTCTACTCTCCCCTAAATTCTTTTATTTTGCCAAATGGATTCTCTTCTTGCCTTTCTATCTCGCTTAAATTCTCTTCACAATTGCATTTGTAAAAGTTTTTATTTTTTCCGCAAACATCACAAAGACCCTTACAATCTTCACGACAAAGCATGCGAGAAGAAAGACTAAGTAATAAATTGTCAGAGACCGCTTCATCAATGTTTATTCCCGCTTGATTAATTAAATAATCTTCGTCACTATGAGAATTATAGTTTTCAATAAAATTTTCATTTATCTTAAAACTAAAATCTTTTTCAAACGTCTCACCACAATTATCACATATACATTGTAATCTACAACTGGCATCAGCAACTAAGTTTAGCACTTCATTTTTATAACTGTATTCACCCTTAATTTTGACCGGAGTCAAGAACTTAATATTCCTCTCCTCCAGCATGTCATTTGGTAAAGTACATTCTACTTCAAAATTCTGTGCTATACCTGCGTTCCCTTTTGCTCGCATTATATTTAACAACATAACACAAACATTATATTTACTTTATAATCATTTGTCAATGTTTTTAATTTCCTTTTTTACTTTTTTATTATGTCAACCACTTCAAAGCCTAGCATTTCTATCATACTTGATATTATTTCATCATCTATTTCCTTTTTTGACTCAATTATTGCGTTTTGTTTTTCAAGGCTAACTTGAACCTCTTTTACACCTTTAATTTCTTTTAATTTACTGGTAACTCTATTTACGCACCCTTGACAGTGCATGCCAGAAATCTTGATTTCTTTTATAAAATTCTCTTTCATTTTTTCTCCTTTTTTATTACTTTTTAAGTCTAAGGGCATTAAGTACAACCGTAAGGCTGCTAAGTACCATACTGATTCCAGCTATCATAGGATTAATAGCTATTCCTAGGAAACTAAACATTCCAGTAGCTATTGGTATCATAAGTGTGTTATAGAAAAATGCCCAAAATAAATTTTGCTTGATATTCTTTATGGTCTTTTTCCCTATATCTAAAAGGTCAATAATTTTCATAAGATTATCACTCATAAGCACAACATCACTTGAGGAAATTGCTATATCTGTTCCATTACTTATACTAGCTCCAATGTCACTAGTTGCAAGTGCTGGACTATCATTTACACCATCTCCACACATCAAAACTACTTTGTTTTGCTTTTTTAACTCGTTAATTATTTTACTTTTCTCACTTGGCAAAACTTCAGAAAATACTGTTTTAATGTTTAGTTCTTTGGCTCTCCTTTCAGCAACTTCTTTTGAGTCCCCAGATAGCATAACAACCTCAATGTGTCTACTTTGAAGGCTCTTTACTATGTCTTTTGCGTCCTCTTTTATTATATCACTTACAATATATAACCCAACTAATTCTTTATTTATTACTACATAAACAAAACTTCCGAGTTCGCTAACCTCTTTTACTTTGTCTTGATAATCGTTTTTAATTTTGTACTTTTCTAGTAACTTATAATTTCCGCAAATTATTCTCTTCCCTTCAACGTCTCCTATAATTCCCATTCCGTCAATATTTTCAAAATTAGACACATTAAGACCCTTAATATTTTGCGTGTTAGCACTTTCTATAAAAGCATTCTTTATTGGATGTGAAGATAATTTCTCAAGACTATAAACATATTTTAAAATCTCTTTTTCATCCATTTTATTAAAATTAATAAATTTAGCAATTTTTAAGTTCCCATAGGTCAAAGTTCCAGTTTTGTCAAACACCACAGTATTTACTTTGCTAGCAATTTCTAAGGTCTCGCTATTTTTCACTAAAATTCCTCTTGACGCACACTTACCTTCACTAATAACAATTGCAAGAGGGGTCGAAAGTCCTAATGCACAGGGGCACGCAACTACAAGTACGGTTACAAAGAAGTTGAGTGCAACATTAAAGCCTTGACCTAAGCATAAATACACAACAAAAGTTATAAGTGCTATAGCCATTACACAAGGGACAAAAATTCCGCTGACTTTATCTGCTAATTTTGAAATCTTCATTTTTGTATTTGTCGCTTCAACAACAAGTCTAACAATCTCTGAAACAGTCGATTCTTTTCCTATTCTTTTAGCCTCATACTCAAAGTATCCGTCAAAATTAATGCTACCTGCAACGACATTATCACCTTTGACTTTCTTTACAGGCATGCTTTCACCAGTAATAAAGGACTCATCAATGTGTGTCTCACCGCTAACTATTATGCCATCTACAGCAATTTTTTCTCCTGGCCTACAAATTAGTGTGTCACCTTTTTGTATTTCATCAATTGTAACTTCTTTTTCCTCACTACCTACTTTTAAGGTTGCCACACTTGGTGTAATTTGAACAAGTTTTTTTATAGCATCACGAGTTTTAGCCTTATTAGACTTATCAATAAACCTGCCAAGTTTTATAAAGTAAATTATGATTGCACACGACTCAAAATACAGGTTATGAACAAAACTACTTTCGCCTAGCATTATCATTACAAAAGAATAAATGCTATACCCTAGACTACTTATTACTCCAAGTGTCACTAGTGTATCCATATTTGGAATGCGAAGAATTAAACACTTTATTCCACTTTTTATAACATCAAAACCATAAATTAAGAATGGAATAACAAGTACTAATAAAACTATTGCATATGTTTTTGGATTAGAGTTGTAGTCTAAAAACCTAGGTAAAGGCACTCCAAACATACTAAACATTGAAACATATAAAACAACAACTGCAAGTATTGAAAAAATGATAAATAGTATCTTTTCTTTATTCCCTTCCTTTTCGTCTTTTAGTTTATAAATACCGGTACTTTTAAAACCGACATCCTTTATAAATTTTTCAATTTTTGCTTTGTCAAGTTTAGTTTCGTCATAATCTATTGTAGCATTTGCCATAACAAGATTAACACTTACGTCAACTATTCCGTCTTGCTTTTTTATATATTTTTCAATGCCTTGCGAACAAGCACTACAACTCATCCCTTCAATTCCAAGAATTATTCTCTTCATTTCAACCTCAAGACTTATTATATTTTATTTTTAGTTAAATTGTAAAATATTTTTTGATTAACAAAATATACTTTTAAAATTTAATTTATGACTTATTTTAAATTTGTTTTGAAATATGTTCCCATAAATAATTTATATATATACTCACTGACTTTTAACCCCAAATTTTGACCCCAATTTTGACCCCAATTTTTAACGAAAAATTACATTTTTAATAAAAAAAAGACTATCTTAAGTATAGCAGACTTAAAATAGTCAAAATAGTTAAAAACCACTAAACTAAAGAAAATTAGAAAAATTTTTAACTGGTGGGCAGGGATGGATTCGAACCATCGAAGGCTCAGCCGACGGATTTACAGTCCGTTGCATTTGACCGCTCTGCAACCTACCCTTAAAATGTCACAGCAACACGGTGGAACAATACTTGCGTATTGCATTGGGTGGATGTTGCTGTGACTGGAGCTAGTGGTCGGAATCGAACCAACAACCGGCTGATTACAAATCAGCTGCTCTACCATTGAGCCACACTAGCATATTAAGTTTAATTTCCTTTGGTGCCTTGGGGCGGAATCGAACCACCGACACGGGGATTTTCAGTCCCCTGCTCTACCGACTGAGCTACCAAGGCCTAAAGGGTGTTACGACTTAAAATCGTAATGGCGACTTGGAAGAGACTCGAACTCTCGACCTCCGCCGTGACAGGGCGGCGTTCTAACCAACTGAACTACCAAGCCATACGTTCACCATTTCAAAGTATTATCTAAAATACTTTGGTGGGCCTTCAGGGACTTGAACCCCGGACCGACCGGTTATGAGCCGGTTGCTCTAACCAACTGAGCTAAAGGCCCTAAAGCACTTAATGGTCGGGGTGGAGAGACTCGAACTCCCGGCCCCATGGTCCCAAACCACGTGCGCTACCAACTGCGCTACACCCCGAAACTTAAATGCTCTTAAATATTACAATATAAAAAGCAATATGTCAACAAAATTTTTTAAT
>CASDOR010000010.1 GCA_949282135.1 uncultured Christensenella sp. | reverse complement strand
TTTATTTATCTATCTATCTATCTATTTAAGCCTGTTAACTTTTTATGATTACAAATTTAAATTAACTGCCATTTGATTAAATCTTAAATTCTACAATTTATTCACATATTGTTGATAAATGTATTTTATTTTTAAATAAAAATATTATTTACAATTTTTTTAATAATGTTGATAACTCATCATGTTAAATATTAAAATTATTACTCAAACTAAATGTTTGCATTATTTGAAAAATAAATAGTTATAAAAATATAACTAGTATAACGACCCTATGTTCTTAAATTTCTTATAATATATAATTTTAGCTTTCTTTATTTTGATTTTTAACCGAATATTTGGTCGTATTTTACTTATACCTTTTCTACGATATATTGTATTATATTTCTTAACGAAAATTATAACTAAAAGTGTGTTATTTTGATTGATTTAAAAATATTAATATGGTAATATTATTCTCGTTATATTGGAGGAGAATCGTTTGAACAAAAATAGTAACAGCAGTAGCGGAAAATTTAGAGGATTGTTCATCTTAATATTAGCGGTACTTACCTTTGTTTTATTACTATGGTTGACTCAAGGCGGAAGTACTGGACAGAGGATTACAATACTTGGTGAGTCTGATAGTGTTGAGTATCTTATTGGTGCTGAATTAAAAGATGAAGACGGAGATGGTGTATATGAATGGACTTTTAGTGGTGAGAGCAAAATTGAGTATATTTATGTATCGTCATCTGGTGGTTATGTTCTTTTAAAAAATAGTAGATACTCTACTGACAATATTACAAATTATTGTGATTATAATTTTCAGTTTATTTCTTCGTCGTATCTTGAAGATTTGCAGGGATTAATAACAGCTTATAACAATTACGCAAATGAACATAATGAGGGACTGGCTGAGGGTGCTGAAAAGTATATAACAATAAAATATAATGAATTTGTTGTTGGGCCTTCTTGGTGGGAGACAATACTTCCTTATGCAAGTGTTATTATAGTTGTAATTCTAGGCATAATACTAATTAAAAGTATTTTAGGAGCAAATTCTAAAAGTTTTAGTTTTGGTAAAACAAAGGCACAGGTTACACAAAAGACAAATGTTACATTTAATGATGTCGCAGGTATTGATGAAGAAAAAGAAGAGTTACAAGAAATTGTTGAGTTTTTGAAGAATCCTCAAAAATTCACAGAGCTTGGAGCTAAAATTCCAAAAGGAATACTTTTAGTTGGACTTCCTGGTACTGGTAAAACTTTGCTTGCAAAGGCAATAGCGGGAGAAAGTAATGTTCCTTTCTTTTCAATAAGTGGTTCAGATTTTGTTGAAATGTTTGTTGGTGTAGGTGCGTCTCGTGTAAGAGATTTATTTGAGCAAGCAAAAAGAGAAGCTCCTTGTATTGTTTTTATAGATGAAATTGATGCTGTTGGTAGACAAAGAGGTGCTGGCCTTGGAGGCGGTAATGATGAAAGAGAACAAACATTAAATCAACTGCTTGTTCAAATGGATGGTTTTGAGGGGAATACAGGTGTAATTGTTATTGCAGCAACTAATAGAGCTGACGTGCTTGATCCTGCTTTACTTCGTCCTGGAAGATTTGATAGACAAATTTATGTTAATCCACCAGATGTCAAAGGTAGAGAGATGATACTTAAGATTCATGCAAGAAATAAACCAATTGATGAGTCTGTTGATTTCAAAAATCTTGCAAGACTTACAAGTGGATTTACTGGTGCTGATATTGAAAATTTGCTTAACGAGGCAGCTATTTTAACTGCTAGAGATAATAGACATAAGATTACGATGACTGATATAACAGAAAGTGTAAACAAAGTAATTATGGGCCCTCAAAAGAGAAGCAGAGTTGTTACTGAAAATGATAAGAGAATTACTGCGTGCCACGAGTCAGGTCATGCTATTATCGGAAAGGTTTTACCTCACTGTGATGTTGTGCAAGAAGTATCTATTATTTCTCGTGGAATGGCTGCTGGTTATACAATTAGTAGGCCAGAAGACGATAATATGCATATGTCGTACAACAAGTTAATTGATAATATAACAATGATGCTTGGTGGTAGGGCTGCGGAAGAGCTTATGATAAAAGATGTCTCTACTGGTGCTTCAAATGATATAGAAAGAGCAACAAAAATAGCAAGAAAAATGGTTACAGAGTGGGGGATGAGTGCAAAGCTTGGCACAATAAACTTTGGTTCGACAAACGAAGTTTTTATTGGGCGAGATTATCAAACTCAAGTTAGTTATAGTGACGAGACAGCAAGTGAGATTGACAAAGAAATTAAGAGCATAATCGAGAGTTGTTACTTACGAGCAAAAGAAATAATTAAAGAACATCAAAATCAAATGAATACTATGATTGAGCTTTTGCTTGAAAAGGAAACAATTTACTTTAATGAAATTGAACTCATAATGAAGGGTAAATCTACAAGGCAAATTCTTAATGCGATGGCAAAGCAAGAGATAAGAAATAAGGCAAAAGTTGAGATTGAACGCGCTGAGGCAGATTTAGAAAGAGCAAAAAAAGAACAAGTTGTTAGACTTAAAACTGCGGAAGCTCTTAGAAAGGGTGGTGTTATTTCTGAGGAAGAAATTAACAACATTAAGGCCGATTCCGAACAAACAATAAAGCAGGCAGAAGAAAAAGTTGAGCATGTAAAGAGTCAGTATCTTAAAAACTATAAATCACCTAAAAAATCGAAACTTGAAAAAGAAGAAAAAATGGTTAGCGAAAATGAAAGTAGTGAGACTGAGATGTCCGCTCCAACTAAAGAAATTTTAGAAAGTAAGATTAAAAAAGAAAAAATTGATAAAACTAATGATACGAAAGAGGATAAAAAATGAAAAAAGTAATTATTTGTTCAGTGTCTATTGGATTAGTGCTAGTGCTTGGAGTTGCAGCACTGATACTTGCTCTTATTCCTGTTAATAGAAATAGTATTATTGAAAAACCTAATGCTATTTATATCATTAATGATACAACTTGGGATAAAAGTAATGATATTTCAAAAGCATACGTTTTGCAAGATTACAGGGAAAACATTGAGGGCGAAAAGACAGATGTGGAAAAGATAGATGAGATTTTTAGACTCTTTAATACTGGCTTTGGTCAAAATGCTTTGACTGCTTTGTTTAAAGGGGAACTTAATGACAGAATGACTAGTGAGCATAGAGATAGTTCAAATACTGGATCTATGACAAAAAACACAACTTCAACTACTGCGTTTTCAGTTTTCTTTTACTACAGAGATACAAAGACTATGATTCTTGATGATGAGGAATTTCAATATAATTGGCTATTCTTTGAAGTAACCGAAAACGATGAATTCTCTTATAAAGTTTTTGGTGTCAGGAATCACACCTCTACTACATCTGACTTCTTAACTTCAAGTTCGTCACCTATTACATTTAGTTATAATTACAATGCAAAGGCAAATTTTAACGGACTTTATGATTACCTACTTGAACTTGTAGATAATGTATATTAGGAATTTCTGATATATGAACCTCTTAAGAATTTAACTTATAGAGGTTCATTTTTTTTGTTAAACAAACTTGATAAATTTATTAGTTTTATTAATAATTTTTATAAAGGATTTGTTAAATAATATCTTTTATAAAATAGAAATAAAAAATAAAATTTGGCGTGTAATATAAATAAAAAATTTTATTTTTTAATTGTATAAAATTACAGATAATGTATAAAAAGTTTTATGTCTAGTTGTTAATCTTTATTTTAGACATTAATTAAAGTAGAAAATAAAATATAATAATTAGTACAATTATTTTTTAAAATCAAACTACCGGCTTAGCCGGTAGTTTTGATTTAAGATTGGAGCAGGTAACGGGAATCGGACCCGTATTTCTTGCTTGGGAAGCAAATGTTTTACCACTAAACTATACCTGCAAATATAAATTATAGTTACTTATCTAGATATAAAATTATTTAAGTCATTAAAATAATTCTTATATAACTAACTACTCTTGTACTATAGCATAAAAGTAATAAAAAAGCAACAAAAGATTAAAACTTATTATAAGTTTTTGACAAAAAGGATGAAAAACTTTAAACTATAAAGGTAGGAGTTTTTTATGGGGTTCTGGACATATGAAAATAGTGAAAATCAGATTTCATATTTATTTAATATAAATCATTTTTTGATTATCATGATAGCACTAGTTATCATAATATTTTTTTCAATGTATGTTTGTAGGCAAAAGTTTAAATTTCAAAAAGCTTTTATTATAGGTTCAACAATATTACTTATTATTTTTGAAGTTATTAGAATTGTATGGAGGTATAATTATCTTAAATTCAACGAGCAAGATTTAGGCTTCTTTAATATTGTACAATTTGATTTTTTTACTTTGTCACTATATATAAGTATACCGATTTTACTTATAAATGGTATCATAAAAAAAGAGCATACAAATAAAACTTTTGGGCTTAGTTTTGTGTTTAGTGTAGCTATGCTTGCGGGTATTATATCTTTGATTTATCCAAGTGCAATTAATTCTAATTCTGAATTTTACCATGTTAGCAATCTAATCTTTATTTTAAGTAGAAGCCTTGTGATTATGTTAGGGCTTTCACTTGCTTTTTGTGGGTGGGTGTCAACTTCTGAATTTTTAGATCTATATAGAGGACTTATTTCGCTTTGTGTATTTGGTATTATTGCGATGATAGTTGGCTTTATTGGAGGTGTAGAAAATAATATTATGTACATAAATTATTATCCTTTATTTGATAGTCTTGGAATTTATTTAAGTTTTCCATTTCAATACTTGGTGTTAGGAATATTTTTGTTTATCTTTCAGATTGTTTTATATTTGCCGTTTAGAATCCATAGTGCTATTAAATATAGAAAACATTAAGCTTAAAGAATAATTGATTTTAGGAGAAGAATATGAAATTAGGTGTCGTGGGACTTCCAAATGTCGGGAAAAGTACATTATTTAATGCAATTACAAGAGCTGGGGCAGAAAGTGCAAATTATCCTTTTTGTACTATAGAGCCAAACATAGGAATAGTGGATGTGCCAGATGAAAGACTTGACGTGCTAACAAAATTGTATAATTCGAAAAAAACAACATATGCTCAAATTGAGTTTGTCGACATTGCAGGCCTTGTAAAGGGGGCAAGCAAGGGTGAAGGTCTTGGAAATAAATTTTTAAGCCACATTAGGGAAGTCGATGCAATTGTGCATGTTGTTAGGTGTTTTGAGGATGAAAAAATTATTCATGTTGAGGGGAGTGTAAACCCTGCAAGAGACATTGACACAATAAATTTGGAGCTCATTCTTGCTGACCTTGAAAGCATAGAAAAGTATATAGAAAAAGAAAATAAGCTGTTAAAATCAGGGGCTACTACTAAAGAAAATGTTGCTCTTTTACAGATATTAAAACAAACTTTAGAAAATGAAAAGCCAATAAGAAGTTTAAATTTTAGTGAGGAACAAAAAGAGTTTGTTGATAAATTGTTTTTACTTACAACAAAGCCAGTTATTTATGTTGCAAACATTTCTGAAAATGAAATAGGAATGAATGAAAGTGACAATAAATTTGTTAAACAAGTTTATGAAAAGGCAAAGCTAGAAAATGCAGAAGTACTTGTTTTAAGTTGTAAAATTGAAGAAGAACTTATGTCTCTTGATGATGAAGAAAGAGAAATGTTTAAAGAAGAGTTAGGGCTTGATAAAAGTGGGCTAGAGAAACTTATTGTTACTAGTTACAAGACTCTTGGGCTTATGAGCTATTTAACTGCAGGAGAAAAAGAAGTTAGAGCATGGACAATAAAAATAGGGACAAAAGCACCTCAAGCTGCAGGTAAAATTCATAGTGACTTTGAAAAAGGATTCATTAGAGCTGAGATAGTAAAATATGATGACTTAGTAAATCTCGGGGGTTTTAATCAAGCAAAGGAAAAGGGAAAAGTCCAGTCTGTAGGCAAGGACTATATAATGCAAGATGGTGATGTTGTCTTGTTTAAATTTAATGTCTAAAAATGTATAAATATAGTTTTACTTTAATTAAATATATGATACAATGAATAACGGTTAAGATAAAAAAATTAAAAGATTAATTTTACTTATTTTTTTGTAGAAATTAATTTAGATAATAAATACAATCTTGATTAATTTTTAAAAGGATTTTTATGGAACAAAAGACTTGTTATGAAATGTTAAGAGACAATGTTGATATAAAAAAAGGCAACATAATCTTTTATAATCATAAAATTCCTATGAAGACTTTTTTAAGAAATATTGAGGATTTTGCAATTTCTTTAAAAAAATTAAGTTTTAAAAAAAATGATGTGTTAACAATTTATCTTCCTACCTGTCCGCAAGCACTTGTAGCTTTTTATGCTTGTTCAAAACTTGGAGTAATAGCAAATATTGTTCATCCACTTTTGCCTATTGAAAAATTAAAAGACATTTTAAAGCAAATGAATTCAAAGGGTTTAATGTTCTTTGATGTATTATTCAAAAATCAAAAGGTATTATCTGATTTAGATCAAACCTTAATTAAATGTTCAATTGCTGATTATGTCACTTTTAGAAAACCTTTTTTTTCTATTTTTATAAAATGTAAATGCAAATCCTACAAATATGCACTCAAATATTCAGAATTAATCAAACATTCAAAAAAAGAAAATGATACAGAAATAAGTGGCAAAAGCAGCGATGTGGTTTGTCGAATGCATAGTGGAGGTACAAGTGGACAGCCTAAAATTATTGAGCTTCAAAATTCTGCTTTTAATAATCTAAGTATAGAACTTGAAAAAATGTATACGCGAAAGGAAAGAGGGGGAGGAAGTGAATATTCTTTAGTTGCTCTTCCAGTTTTTCATGCGTATGGCTTAGGGGTATCTATTCATACTTGTTTAACTAATGGATACAGTGCGATACTTGTTCCTAGTTTTCAGCCTAAAAAATTAAATAATTTTATTAAAAAGTATAATGTAACCTTTTTTTCTGGTGTGCCAATTATGTTTAAGAAAATGATTGCCTATAAAAACTTTTATGGCAAACATCTAATGAAATTAAGAGACCTTTGGTGCGGCGGAGATGTTTTAACAGAATCTTTTGTTGAATATTTTGATATGATTTTAGAGAGATATAAAAGTCCTGCAAGATTATTTCGAGGGTATGGATTAACGGAGGTCACAAGCGTCTGTACAGCGAACACATTTGAAAACTATAAGCCGTATAGTTGCGGAAAAGCAATTCCTGGAACAAAAGTAGAAATTTGGGACGATGATAATAATCCACTATCACCAAACACTATAGGGGAAATTGTTGTAAATTCACCATCATGTATGAAAGGATATTTAAACGAAGCAAATTGTTTTGTTTATAAAGGAAAAGAAAAGTGGGTAAAAACTGGCGATTTAGGCTATTTAGATAATGATAACTTTTTATTTATACTTGATAGAAGGAAACGTTCAATTAAAATTAATGCAATAAATATTTTTCCGTCAGAAATTGAAAGTTTGGTAAAAGAGCTTAAGTATATAGACGAAGCATGTGCGGTCCCATATCATTACAACGAAAAGATTTATATTAAACTTTACATTACACTTAGCGATAAGAATATTTTGAAAGAAAAGGGCGAGGAAAGAATAAAAAGGGAAATTATTATGCTTTGTCAAAGTAAGTTAATTAAGTATTCAGTACCAAAAATAATTGAAATAATAGATGAAATGCCAAGAACTAATTTTGGCAAGATTGATTTTAATAAATTTGATTAAGGAAGGTGAATTATGGAAAACGTTGATAATACTGTAGAAATTTTAAATAAAGAAGAAAATGAAACAAAGAGAATTAAGAGCATTGATAGGTTTAGGGGTTTTTGTGTATTTTGTATGATAATTTTTCAGTTTTTAAAAAATTTCCCAAGTTTGGGTTTTATTGCACGTCTTGCTGATCACTCCCTTACGACAGGTATTGTCATTGCTCCAGGAATGACTATTGCAGATTTTATTGCACCTGCGTTTATTTTTGCTGTTGGACTAACATATTTATTATCATTTAATAAGTGGCAAAAAAAATATGGAACAAAAATAGCAATAGTTCACTACATTGAAAGAGCACTTGCAATTATAGGGCTGGGGACTTTTTTAGATTTATGCAATAAAATACTTGATATGTTTGGTGGATCATACGAGTTAAACGCCTTTGACTGGACTGTCTTTGCTTTTTCCATGGTTGCAATTATAGGATTAATTCTTAGATTGCTGACACTTATTCCAAAACTACAAAAATTTAAGGTTGTTTCAAGTCAGGTATTTTATGTTGCAATGTCTTGTCTTGGTATTTTAAATATTATTATAACAAGTATTGATTTTGCATATGTTTTGTCAGGGAAAGGTGTGGTATATAACTACTGGCTTGTTTTGCAGGACATTGGTTTTTCAATCCTTATTGCTTTGCCTTTTGTAAAGTTAAAATCATGGTGGAAATTCTTAGCTGCAAGTATAATTTTTGTTGCCTTTAGTATTTATCATCAAATCGGAAACAATAGTGAAATACTAGATACTTTTGTTCATGGTGGTATAATAGGTGGTTTTGGTTGGGGAGCAATGCTTATTTTTGATATGTTTGTTGCTGATTTGTTCTTTAAAAATAAGGATCATGCTGTCATTGCGTCATGTTTGTTTTTAATAGTTGGATTATTATGCACTCAGTGGCTAGGAGATATTAGTATGGGAAGTTGTAGCCCAACATTTATTCTTGTTGGCGTGGGATTACCAGGAGTAGTATTTTCTTTCTTTACCTTATTTGACAAGTTTAATAATTACAAATTTGAACTTTTTGTTTGGTGGGGTAAAAATCCAATTATTATGTTCTTAGTAGAATTTTTTGTAGTGGGGCTTTATAATTCATTTATGCCAGAGAGTGCACTCGCAGGTGCTCCTATTTGGCTTGCAATAATTGAAGGCGTTTTAGCAATTGCGATTTTGTCATCTTTTGCTTACTTATTATCAAGAATGAAAAAATCAATAAGTTTATAAATATAAAATTAGAAACCCACGGAAGTAAAAAATTTTATTTCAAAAATTTTTTAAAAACTTCGTTTTTGTTCGCTGTCACTCACCTTCCGTGTTTGTTTTCGGCGTCAGGTTTAAAGAAGTGAGTAAACTCCCTTTTTTCTAAACCTTCCTTGAATATAAACCCACGTAAGTAAAATTTTCATTATCATAAAAATTTAAAAACTAGTGTTTTTCTACGCATATAACACTAGTTTTTTTAAAGTTCTTGGTGTGAATTATTTTGAAAATAGATGGTTTTTTAACCTATTTTTGAAAATGTTTTACTTCTATATAAAATATTCTTTTCTTTTTTTCAATATATTAACATCATTAAGTAAAGTTGATTTTTTTCTTTATTTTTTTTTAAATTCCTTTCCTGTGATTAAATAGTTTATAGAAACATTAAAGTATTCGGACATTTTAACGAGTAAGGCAAGATCAGGCTCTCGCTTTCCATTTTCGTAGTAAGAAAGCGATTCTCTAGATATATGTAGGTCGTAAGCCACCTTTTGTTGATTTAAATTTTTTTCATGCCTAATTTTTTTTAAACCTATCATCAAATATCCTCTTGACAATAGTGTAACAATTTGTTAATTTAATTATGTAACAATTTGTTACAATTTTACTTAAAAGGAGGAAAGCTATTTTGTTTTGTAAAAATTGTGGTAACGAGATAGATAATAATGCGGACGTGTGTATAAAGTGTGGACATGCAGTAAAGCCGATTCAAGAAAATGAAAAAGATTATAATGAGCCAAAAACGGGAATAGGAGTGTTACTTGGTCTACTTCTTGGTGTGATAGGGCTTGTGATTGGGCTTTTAATGTATCCCACAAATACTATTGCAAGAAAGACTTTTATAAAAGCGTGGGGAATTACTTTTGGTGTAAGTATTGGTGTAATTCTTGTAATATATTTAATTGCTATAATTGCCGTAGTAGGAACAATGTCATATTATTAATTTTTACATAAAAAAAGAGCACATAAAAATATGCTCTTTTTATTTTTTACTTGTGATCTTCTTTTGCCATGTGAATGATAAGGTCAATAACCTTGTTTGAATAGCCCCATTCATTGTCATACCATGCAACGAGTTTTACAAACTTATCATTGAGCATAATTCCAGCGCTTGCATCAAAAATTGAAGTTCTTGAGTCGTGAATGAAATCACTTGAAACTACTGGCTCCTCGGTATATCCAACAATACCTTTAAGTTTTCCTTCACTTTGTTTTTTAACTTCAGCTTTTATTGCATCATAGGTTGTAGAAGTTTTTAATCTACAGGTTAAATCGACAACAGAAACATTAATTGTAGGCACTCTGAAGCTCATTCCTGTTAGTTTTCCATTTAGACTTGGAATAACTTGTCCAACTGCTTTTGCTGCTCCTGTTGATGAAGGAATAATATTTGTAGAGGCTGCTCTTCCACCTCTCCAGTCTTTCTTTGAAGGTCCATCAACCGTAAGTTGTGTTGCAGTTGTAGAGTGGACAGTAGTCATAAGACCTTCTTCAATGCCAAACTTGTCATTAATTATTTTTGCAAGTGGAGCTAGGCAGTTTGTTGTACAGCTAGCATTGGAAACAATGTTCATGTTCTTTTTGTATTCGTTTTCATTGACTCCCATAACAAACATAGGAACCCCTTCACCTTTCGCAGGTGCGGTAATTACTACTTTTTTTGCTCCTGCTTCTAAATGAGCGCTTGCTTTTTCAAGACTTGTAAATTTACCAGTCGCTTCTGCAATATATTCTGCACCGCAAGATTTCCAGTCTAGATTTTTTGGATCCATTTCAGCAAACATTTTAATTTCTTTTCCATTAACAATAAGCGAAGAGTCAGTGTGTGAAACCTTTGCATTGAAGTAGCCATGTATTGTGTCATACCTTAGCATATAATCTGCGTAGTCTGCACTAATGAATGGGTCATTAATTCCTACAACCTCAATATCTCCTCTTTCAATACTTGCTCTAAGTATTAGTCTACCAATTCTTCCGAAGCCATTAATACCAACTTTAATTTTCATTTTTTTTCTCCCTTTCTAAAAATTACATATAATTATACAACATAAAAAAATTTAGACAAATTAAAAAACAAAAAAATTAAGTTAAACTATCAGGATTTAATCCCATCAAAGATTTAATTACAAATTTTCCATCTTTTCTAACTAGTTTGTCGTCAAAATAAATTTCTCCTCCGCCGTTTTCTTTTGTTTGAGATAAAATTAAATCCCAGTGAAGAGCGGATTTATTTCCGTTATCACACTCCTCGTAGCAACTTCCTGGAGTAAAATGTATAGAGCCACACATTTTTTCATCAAATAGTATGTCTAACATTGGAGTATTAATATAAGGATTTAAACCAAAAGCAAACTCACCGATATATCTTGCTCCCTCATCAATGTCAAAAATGTCGTTTATATTTTCAATACTATTTGAAGTTGCTTCAATGATTTTTCCATCCTTAAATACTAGTCTTATATTATCGTGTCTTATGCCGTTCGGAGACATTGTTGGAATGTTGTAAGTAATTGTTCCATTAACACTTTTTTTAATAGGCGCGGTAAAGACTTCTCCGTCAGGGATGTTGTTTTTGCCAGCACATTTTACTGCAGGCATGTTTTTAATAGAAAAATTTAAATCTGTCCCAGGAGAAACTATTCTTATTTTATCAGTTTTTTCAAGCAACTTTTTTAGAGCATCCATATTTTTATTCATTTTAGCATAATTTAGATTGCAAACATTAAAATAATAATCTTCAAATTTTTCAGTGCTTGTCATGGCATTTTGAGCTGTGATACTAGTTGGATAATTTAAAATCACCCATTTTGTCTTTTTTACTCTAATTTCTGTGTGAACAAAATAATCATAGTACTGTTTTACACATTCAATATTATTTTTTGGCACATCTGAGTTCTCATAGATGTTTTTACTTTTAATTGAAATATAAGCATCCATATTGTTCATGACTAGCAAGTCAAATTTACACCTTAATTTTTCTCGAGTCTCATTTGTCCCCAAAAGTAAACTTCTAGAAACGGTTGAAGATAAAATATTTACAAAGGGTATGGCACCTACTTTGTAAACTTCCTTTACAATTTCAGAGATAAAACTATTATCTATGTCCATTGCCTCAATTAAAACTTTTTCATTTTTCTTTAATTCACAAGAGTAATTCACAAGATTTTTTGCAAGAATTTTTAATCTATCATCAATCATTTTCCTTACCTTCTAATTTATTGGCAACAAGTTTTTCTTGCAAAAGTGAGCTGTTTCTAATGTCAAAAATGTGCTTCGGAATCATAAAAGCTATTATTACTAAGGAGAGTATTAAAACTAAAATGGTAAAAATATTAAATATACCTTTCTTTGCATCTAAAAACACGTTACCTAAAATTAGTGTTAATAAAGAAACAAAAAATATACAGGAAAAAAAAGTAACAACTTTAAGTGGGGTAGAAAAGTATGCAAAGTTGTTTTTATAGGTTGAAGTCTTGTCATCTATAAAAATTGTTTTTGTAGTAAAGCCTTTAAAATTAGGAGTATTTTTTAAGTAACAACATTTATTTGGTAATGCTTTTAAAATATCAAGTACGTCTTTATCAATTAATCCTAAAGAAGGAATATTGCATTTGTCTATATTTGAGGTAAATATCTTAACAAAGAAGTTATAAATCCCTTTAAACATGCGAGAGAAAAAGCTTTTAAATTTATTTTGCTTTTTAAGAACATGTACAATATTAGCACCCTGTTTTTGCTTTTCTATGCACTTTGTAAACAAAAGGTCAATGTTTTGTATTTTTGTGTCGCCAAGAAGTAAAGTGTCACAATCAAGTGTTTTTAAAGCATTAAAAAAAACATCATTATAGGTGAAAGGTTTGTCTGTTAAATAAATAGAAATGTATGGTTTATTTTTAGAAAAACTTTTAAGAAAATCAACATTTAATTTATTTGATTTTTCAATGTAAATTATTATAGACAAATTTTGATGGTTTTTAAAAAAATTCGTTTTGATAAATCTAGGAAAGAATTCATTAATTTTATCATTTTTAAAAACTGGAAAAAGACATGTAATTTTCATATTTTAAATTATAGTATAAAATGATATTTTTTAAAAACAAATTTATAAATAAAATTTATTTTTACAAAAAGGGAAAGGGGTGTCTTGGTTTAACATTTTTACGTTTGTACAATAAATTTTAGTAAAAACTAAAAAAATATGAATTTGTATTTAACTTTTTTTTAATTTTAGGTTAAAATAAATATTGTAAAAGAGGGAAGAAAAATGAGTGAATTTTTATTAAAAGATGCTTTAAAAAATAATTATGCTGTTGGTGCATTTAATTTTTCGACACTTGAAGTTTTAAAAGCAATTATTGCTGCGGCGGAAAGTCAAAATTCGCCAGTCATTGCTCAAGTTTCAGAAAGTGCAATTACGTTTATGGGTGAAGAGTATTTAAAAGAGATAATTAAAAGTGCAAGGAAACAGTGTAAAGTACCAATTAGTTTTCACCTTGACCATGGAAAGTCTTTTGAAAGTGCAAAAAAGGCAATTGATATGGGATGCGATTCAGTTATGATTGATTGTTCAATGCTTCCATATGAGGACAATGTAAATATCACATCAAAGGTTGTAGAATATGCACATAGCAAGGGTGTATATGTAGAGGCAGAATTAGGTTCTCTTGCTGGGACAGAAGATGACCTTCATGTTGAAGATAAAGATAGTTGTTATACTTCACCTATGCAAGCAAAGGAGTTTGTTGAAAGGACAAATGTTGACAGCCTTGCAATTGCCATAGGCACTAAACATGGGGCTTATAAATATAGTGGGGAAGCAAAACTTAGGTTTGATATATTAGAGGAGATTCAAAACCTTATACCAAATATTCCTTTAGTTCTTCATGGCGCTAGTGGAGTAAATCCTGTAGACGTGCAAAGGCTTTTAGAACTTGGTGTTGACATTCAAGGGGCAAAAGGTATACCAGATGAATTTTTGAAACGTGCAAGTAAAATGCATATTTGTAAAATTAATGGAGACACAGATGTTAGGATTTCTTATATGATAGGAATCTTAAGCAATATTGAAAGCAACAATAAGAGTATTGACTATAGAGGGTATCTTAGTGCAGGCATGCAAGAAGTTGCACGTCTAATAAGTCATAAGATTGAGGTCTATAATAGTAAAGATAAGGCAAAAAATTAAAAGTTTTTAAAAATTATTAATTAAAGAATTACAAAATATTTTTATTGTTTTTAGAAAAGTAAGTTATGTAAGTGAAATATAAGATTTAAATTATTTCACAAATAGACTTACTTTTTTTATGTAATATAAAATTTATAGATATTGCCCAATAAAATAAATGAAAAATGTTAGGTTTAATATAGTTTATTATGTGTAATTTTATAATAAAGGAAAGGGTAAGCAATAGGAGAAAATGTATTAAGGGTTAATAATGCTAAAAAGTGTTTTTTAATATTTGATAATTATAATTTTTTTTACCTTACACAAACTAATTGTAGGTGAAAAATGGAAATAGATAAAAAATATTCTAACAACTTAGACAACAAAGATTCAATAGGGAAAGCCACTGGGTTTTTCTTGTTTCGTAACGTTGTTAATAATTATAATGATGATAAAACGAAGCCTGAAGAAGAAAGAAAAAATATAAAAAAATATGGGAGAGTGTCTTGTATTCTCTCCCTTATTGCACTGTTTTTATCTTTAAGTTGTCTTATTTCAAATCTAGTTAATCTTGAATTTGTAGGTTTTTCATATGTTTTAATGCTAATAATTTATATTATAGGCGGATTTATTATTTCTATAATTCTTGCTATTTATGGCTTTGTGTTTGGAGTAATGCAAGTTAGACTTAATAGAAAGTCAATAGGAATTATAGGTTTAGTTTTGTCAATACTTTCAATAATTGCAAGTATTATGCTTATAGTTTTTTTGATTATTTAATAAATAGTTAAAACAAAAATAAATTATGAAATAAGATTAATAAAATAAGTTTGTTAGTCTTTTTGCTTTGACTTTGATTTTTTCTTAGATTTTTCTTTTTCAAGTTCAGCTAGAGCAAGTTGTTCTTCTTTTAATTTTTGCTTTGCTATAAGTTTGTCAATGATACACCATTTTGCTATTAAAACGCATGAAATTGTAATAAATCCACCAAATAAAACATCTGTAAAGTAGTGAGCACCTGCAACAATTCTAGAAAGACCTACAAGGAAGGTATATAATATTGCAAAAGTTGTAAAAGTTATTTTCCATCCAAGAGTATTAGTTTTTTTATAGAAACTAGGTAAAAGAATAAGCAAGAAACTGCTTGCTGCAGCACAAGTATGACCTGATGGGAAAGACTTGAAATAGTCAGAGTAAAATTCAGAGTTGCTTGCAAATTTGTTAGTATTTATTTGATACCAATTTGTATAATATTCAAAATCATCATAGCCTTCATACATCATAGCCCTATATCTTGTTCTATCAAAAATTAATTTTGCACCTTGAACAATCACATTTGAAATTATGGAAACGATAATAACTGTAATTGCAAACCCAAAAAGCTCACGGATAGATTCTTTGCTAACTCTTGAGAAAAGCATAAAAACTATAACGTTAACGACAATTGAAAAGGCGAGCACTGAAAGCTTTCCCATTGTGTTTTCTAGATAAACATCAAGTCCAAAATTAGTGTAGACACTAAGATACTCTAGCGTTTTATTAATGCAGTAAAACGATACAGCACAACCTAAAAGAGCAAACATAATAATTAAAATAACATTAAGCCATTTTTGTTTAATAGGATATCTTATGAAATAGTAAAAGAGAATAGCAAAGGAAACTTCAAGAAGAATATACAAGATATTTTCACCTATCATTTCTCCAATAATTGCAAAAATATTATTTGAATAAAAACTACCTCTTGGTAAATCTGCAAAAAGTTTGCTTATTTCTAAGTCATATATTGTACCAAGAATTATTGCAAGAATTAAAAGCACTAAGCCAGTAGAAAGGGAAATATAAAATGCTTTACTTTTTTTCATAATAAACTCCTCAACGCTTGTTTTAAAATAAAAACCTAAATCTTATTTTTATTATACTTAATAAAAGTTGTAAAAATACAAAAATTACTCAACTTAGATTTTAAAAATGTGAATTTGTGATTTAATTTTTTTATTAAATAGTTTTCTTGTTTTGTTAATGTAAAGGCAATAAACTATTTACTTGGAGGTGCTCCACAGTATGGACAGCGAGTGTTTTTTTCATCATACTTAGCATTACAATACTTGCAAACAACTTTACCATCATCAAGATTAAGATTAGTCATAGGTTTTACTTGGTTAGATTCTTGACTTATATCACTATTTAATTCTTCGGTTGTATTTTCTATGTTGTCTATTTCTTGTTCTTGATCTACATTTTTGTTTATTTTTTTAGCAAAAAAAGATACAATAGCGGTTACTAATATTATTCCGCCAACAATTAGAAGAGAAATGGGTATAAATGCTTCCATTTCACCTTTTACCAAAAAAACAATGCCCACAATAATAAGTATTATTGAAAACATAATAGCTGCGGCACCTTTGCTGGTTTTAGTGTTTGTTCTATGTCTCCTGTAAGGACGATTATAGTTTCTATAGTGAATGTCCCTACGAGGAGGATATCTTCTATTTATTCTCATATTTTTATTATACAAGTTTTATTGTATGTTTTCAAGTATTTTAATAGAGTTCAAATAGTATTATAGAAAAATATCTAGAAGTTTTATGTGCTAAAAAGGTTGTTTTTTAAGTGAATTTAGAGAATTAAATAAAAGATAAGATAAAACTAAAGTTTAGTAAAAGTGACTTATACTAATTTTAGTTTATTAACAAATCTTATAATTTTGTGGATATCTTTAGGGCAAGCTCAAACATTTTGTCAAAGTTATTTTCACGTTCAAAACTTGTAGTTGCTTTGTTTGTTAAGATTTCATCTGAAATAGTGCAAATTGTGAGTGCGTTTTTATTTGAATTATTTGCGTTTTCATATAATGCTGCGGCTTCCATCTCTACACCTTTTGCACCAAGAGAAATTATATGCTTAGTCTTTTCTTCGCTACTATAAAAGGTGTCTGTTGTGTAAATTGCGCCTAGCTTAGCCTTAATATTTTCTGCTTGTGAGAATTTTTTTGCAAGCTCCACTAATTTTTTAGAAGCAAACAATTTAGTTTCTTTATTTCTTGCGTACAAGGAATTGTAGTTTGTGTCGGTTATTACCTCATTCCCAATTATAATGTCACCAATTTTAAAAGACTTGTCAAGAGAGCCAATAGTGCCAACACGAATAATGTTTTCAACATTGTAAAAGTTAAATAATTCATAAGAATATATACCCATAGAAGGAGTGCCCATTCCACTAGACATGATGCTTACCTTTGTGCCATTATAAAATCCTGTAAAACAGTAGTTGTTTCTAACACTGTTAACAAGTTTTACATCTTTTAAAAACTTTTTAGCCATTTTTTCAGCTCTTCTTGGGTCCCCTGGCATAATTACTGTTTTTGCAATATCGTTAACTTTTGCTTCAATGTGTGCTGTTGGTGTTTTATTCATTTTTACCTCACTATAATAAAGTATAACATTTTTAAAAATTTTTCCAAATAAATATAAAGCTTTTATATCTAAGATAAAAAAATACTAGATTACTGCTAATTTTATTTACTATTTATTTGATTATCTCTTTATTTTTTGTATAATGAATATTGAGGTTTTAAAATTATGTTTAATGTAGCAATAGATGGAGTAGCTGGATGTGGGAAATCCACCATTGCAGATAAGTTATCTGAGAGGTTAAAAATAAAGAAGTTTAATACAGGGCTTGTGTATCGTGCAATTACATGTGAATATCTAAAGAGGTATGGACAAACTAAACCTAATAAAAAAAATATTGATGCTCTGGTAAGAGATTTAAAAGTAAAAGTTTTGTTTGACGGAGAAAAACAAAAAGTTTATGTAAATAGTAATGATTATAACGAAATTTTGCGAGATGAAGTTGTCACAATGACTACTCCACTTGTGTCTGGCCATGATAACGTAAGAGAAAAAGTACGAGAAATTCAAAGAGAGTTTGCAAAAGAAAATGATTGTATTATGGAAGGAAGAGACATAGGTAGAGTTGTATTAAAGGATGCGGATTGTAAATTGTTTTTAACTGCGACACCTAAAGTTAGGGCGGAAAGAAGATTTGAACAAATTAAAACTTCAGGAGAAAATATTTCTTTTGAGGAAGTTCTAAAAGATATTGAAAAAAGAGACAAAGAGGACAGAGAAAGGGAACATGGGGCAATGATACCGGCAGAAGATGCTATAATAGTAGACAATTCTTGTGAGACACTAAATGAGACCTTAGATAGGTGTGAAAAGATAATTCTTGAAAAGAAAAACAAAGAATAAAAAGTAAGTAAATTAATTTACGTTGATTTACGAACAAAAATATGATAATATTTTTGTAAGAGATGTGAAATTTGTAAGGAGTTATAAAAATGGAAGATAAAAGTAAGATAAAAAAGCAATCAATTGCTAAAAAATTTGCTAAAATTTTAGGAATTTTTGCGTTTTCTCTTATATTTATGTTTGCTTTTACAGGATGTAGCTTTTTTGATAGTTTTACTTCTAATAATTCCGGTCAATCATCTTCCCCTAGTATTACCGATGACGAGGATAATGAAAACCCTGGTGAAGACATAGAAGACCCATCAGTTGACCCAGAACCAGAGCCTGAGCCTGAGCCTGAGCCAGAACCTGAACCTGAACCTGAACCAGAGCCTGAACCAGAACCAGAGCCTGAACCAGAACCTGAACCAGATAATACACCAGACACACTTGAAGAATTATTCGCTGAGGGCAATGAAAGTTATCAACAAATTGTATCAGACACACTAAATGACAACCTTTATGAAAAGATCGTTATGAAAACTGTAGGCTTTCAAGATTATGATATGAATAAAGTAGAAGATGCTCACTGGGAAATAATCTCAGAAGATAACAAAAATGTTGATGCTATACGGGTTACTTATTTTTATAATTTTTCAGACAGTTCTAGAACATTTAGAGTTGCAAATGTAGAGCCTAAAGTAAATATAACTATATCAGACTTGGTATCACCTAATGAATCTACTCTAGAAGAAGCTTTTGATACAGCTAATAGAGGAGGAGCAAGATATAGAACAGAGTATGGATTTAGCTACGATCCATCTATTCAAGAGGAGAGAAGTGAGCTTCTTGACGCAGTAAATACAAAACTTGCAGCAGATGGCTTAATAAATCCTGTTACAGAAGACACGATTTCATTTATAAAGGATGACGGAAGTGGGCTAGATGCAACTTTGGATGGAACTTCAAGACGAATTGTTGTATTAAATTTAACAGAAAATGGATATGAAGAATATACAGTTAGAATTAAAGAGCTACAAAACAACAACAATGATACAACTTTAATTGAGAACCTTAATGAAGGAAACTACTATGAAGTAGAATCAGTTGGAAAGCAGGGACAGTTTACTGGAAACAGACTTGAGAATATAGATTTGCCAGAAAATGAAGCAAGCTCAGAAAAAGGCACAAGATTTACCTATGTCGATAAAAACGAAAAAGGCGAGCTTGTAGAATACGAGATAGAATTATAAGAAAGACAAAAATTCTTAATGTTTAATTATTTGTTAAGAGGTATAAAAATTAGTAAAAACACTAACACAAAACAAATTTTGTGTTAGTGAAAATAGATAAAAAAAGAGAAAATACGTAATTTTCGGCATTCCTAAAGCAAAGCTTTAGGAATGCCGAACGTTTTTTTGTTAAAGACTAGTTAAGTACAATTTTTAAGAAAGTCTTTTTGCCTTTTTTGATTAGTATGTCCGTTTCAAGTTCTGCCTCGCAAATCGTGTAAGAAGGGTCATTAATGACTCGTCCATCTATTGAAATTCCATTTTGACTTAGAAGACGTCTTGCTTCACTTTTTGAACTTGCAAGTTTTGATAAGGCAAGTAAATCTACAATAGATATTTTGTTGTCTTTTAGTTCCTTTTTATCTAGCAAGTATGAAGGGACTTCTTTTTCATCTCCATTTCCGCCTCCAAAAAGAGATAGAGAGGCTTTTCTTGCTTTTTCAGCTTCTTCCTTGCCATGTACAAGACTAGTTAATTCGTAGGCTAGAATATCTTTTGCAGTATTTAACTCACTACCTTGCCATGATGACATTTTTTCAATTTCTTCTAGTGGTAAAAATGTTAGCATTTTAATAAACCTTATAACATCTTTATCGTCAGTATTTCTCCAATATTGATAAAATTCAAATGGAGAAGTTTTATCAGGATTAAGCCAGACAGTTCCGTTTGCGGTTTTACCCATTTTTTTGCCTTCAGAATTTAGAAGTAGGGTAATAGTCATAGCATAGGCGTCTTTACCTAGTTTTCTTCTAATAAGTTCAGTGCCTCCTAGCATATTTGACCACTGGTCGTCACCACCAAATTGAAGAGCACAATCGTAGTTTTTAAATAAATAATAAAAGTCGTATGACTGCATAATCATGTAGTTAAACTCTAGAAATGATAGCCCTTTTTCCATACGTTGCTTATAACACTCAGCCCTAAGCATGTTGTTTACACTAAAGCATGCGCCTACTTCTCTTAGAAGATCAACATAGTTAAGATTTAGTAGCCAATCAGCATTATTTAGAACAATTGCTTTTCCGTCCGAAAAGTCGACAAACCTTTCCATTTGTTTTTGAAAGCACTCACAATTATGTCTTATTGTCTCTGGGGTCATCATGCTTCTCATATCGCTTCTGCCTGATGGGTCGCCAACATATCCAGTACCGCCACCAAGTAGAATAATTGGTCTATTACCTGCCATTTGTAGTCTTTTGATAAGGCAGAGTTGCATGAAATGACCGACATGTAGAGAATCGGCTGTTGGGTCAATACCAATATAAAATGTCGCCCCGCCTTTATTAATCATTTCTTTTATTTTGTCTTCATCGGTCACCTGTGCGATAAGTCCACGGGCAACAAGTTCTTCATATATTTGCATTTAAATACTCCTTAAGTTGTTACTAGAGTATTTTAGCATAATTAATTATATTGTCAAATTGAATACTAATTTTTCTTTTTTCTTTTTTTATTGTAAATAAGCGAAATAATAATTATAATTCCCATAATGACTACAAATAGGGAAGCAAAAACTATTACGTTTATAACATATCTATTTTGAAAGTTTGAAGTGCTTACATTTTGGTTTAAAACGTTGTTGATGAGATTTTCATCATTTTCATTTACAAAATTATTAAGTTCAAGGGTATTATCGCTTGAAATTGTTGAAAATAATGTTTTATCTATAACCTCAGCTAAAAGAGGTACACTACTTAGTACTAGGTCTTTTTCAGCAAGGTATGTGCCCATCTCAAATAAAAGTGATTTATTTGTTAAGTCCTGATTGTAATTTCCTTTAGTGCAGTAAATATCAAGAAATAACCAAGGATAGTAATTTTCAGCAACGCTTAATAAATACATTGCAAATTTTAGGTTGTTTTCAAAATTTTCATTTTCTTGACCAATTACTATTCTTATTTTGCATCTTTCAATACCAACTACATTTTCCACATAAATAGACCTAGATACACCATCTCTATGTATATCAAAAATAGCATCGACATTATTATTAATAAGTAAGCTAGCGGTTTCTCTGCTTCTTGAAAAAGCATCTATGTCATGAGGCAAATGTAATGTTTCATCTAGAAACACGGTGTAATTTAGTGCTTCAAAACTATTTGCAAGGGAAGTTGCAATATCATGTATGCCTCCTTTTTTACTACCGTTAGATGCTCCGTCACCGAACACATAACTTTCGTCATTATGTGTTAGATAAATGCCTACTTTTTTTGTAAAATTTTTTGACAAACTAGGATTTGATTTGCTTTCCTTAATTGTGGGTTTAATGTAGTTTCCTGATAAAGTCACATACGCACTATGAGAGTTTTTGTCTATTTTGTAAACTTCATATTGTTTGAAAGCTTTTGTTATTATCTTGTCGCCTATTTCGACATAGTTAGTTTCGGTTATTTTATTGTTTTCGCTATCATAGATAAAATAAATTATGTTATCATTTTCTATAATTTCAGCTTTTGTTTGCAAGATTATAGGTTGATTTAAAAACATAATACTAAAAATAAAAAATAAAACAAAAAACTTATGAAATTTCTTCATAAGTTTAGTATGCTTTAAAATGTGTCTTTTATAAATATATGTTTACTGCCTAACGTCAAGTTTTACTTGAAAAAGTTTGTTTTTTTAAAAGAAAAATGCTAATTAAGCATGGTTTTATAGATTTACTGACGTGACGACAAGATTTGCATTAGTATTAAAAACATTTTGAGCTATAATATCACCTGATTTTAAATTTTCTTTTAGCCTTAATGTTTTTGTATATCTTAAACATTTGTCAACCAGATTTTTAGGTATGCTAGTACTTGTTTTTATTGTAATAGTGCCTGACTTATACTTAATTACACTTGTTACAATTCTTTCTGGATTTGTCACCTCTTTTATACCATACTCGTGCCCCCTAGGGCAGGAATTTCCGGTGACAGAAATATTATTTTCAGTTTGTTTAATAGTAAGATTGCATCCAACTGGACACATAATGCAGACAAGATTAGATACTTTTTCTTTCATTTTACTTCTCCTCAATGTAAACTAAAATGTCATTTGTTAAATCTTTTTTTGAAAGGATTACATTTTCCATTTCTGCTGGCAAAATAACTTTTTTAGATATTCTCCTTATTTCTTTGTCTTGGGTCTTTACTACGATATCTGCATTTTTAAAAATATTTGATGACCTAAAATTAAGGGTAAGTATTCCATCTTCTTCGTAGAAAAAACTCGGATTTATATATTTTAAGCCTTTACCAAAAGTTATTTTGTGCTTTGTTTTGAGGTTTAACAATTCTTTTACAAATTTTGCACTATTTTCTCCAGCACGTTCAGCTTCACGTGAAACATTATCAACAATATCATGAACGTGAAGACTATTTCCACAACTAAATATTCCAGGGATGCTACTTTGCAAATATTCGTCTACTTCGCATCCGCCGGTTATTTTATTTTGTGTAATTCCAAAATCAAGAGCAAGTTCGTTTGAGGGTACAAGACCAATGCTAAGTATTATTGTGTCGCACTTAATAAATTCTTTTTTCTCTAGGTCAAAAGAAAAATCTTTTTTAACAGGTGCGACATAAACACCTTCCACACGGTTTTTCCCAACGACTTCAACTACCGTCTTTGATAGATAAAGTGGTATATTGTAGTCCTCAAGACATTGTACTATATTGCGTTTCAACCCAGAAGGATAGGGAAGAACTTCATATACTCCAAGTACATTTGCACCTTCAAACCGTAGTCTTCTTGCCATGATTAGTCCTATGTCACCACTTCCAACTACTATTATGTTTTTGCCAATCATTTTTCCTTGTAAGTTGACTATTCTTTGTGCACTTCCAGCACTTATAATTCCAGAGGGTCTATCTCCGCACAAATTAATTGCACCAGCAGGTCTTTCTCTGCAACCGGTTGCTAGTATAACGGATTTTGCATTTATGTTTATAAGTCCTTGATTTGACATACACTTTATTTTAAAGTTGTCAGAAATACTAAGTACAGTTGTATTTAGTAATACTTCTATATCTTCGTTTTTAACCTTATCAATGAAACGTTTAGCATACTCTGGGCCAGTGAGTTCTTCTTTGAAATAATTTAGTCCAAAACCATTATGAATACATTGGTTAAGAATTCCACCAAGTTTAGAGTCTCGCTCAATTATGACTACACTTAATCCTGCACTCCTAACTTTTAAAGCACTTGCAAGTCCTGCACTTCCGCCACCAATTACTGCTATGTCATAAGACTTATTTTGTATCATAAATTCCACCTTCCTTTATGTCACTTATTACTAAACTTGTATGGTCTTTAAAAAATATTTTTTCTTCTGGCTCGTTATAAAATTCTGACATTATTTTTACTAGCTTTGGATAGCAGAAAGACCCTTGACATCTCCCCATAGTAACACGCAGTCTCCTCTTTATTCCGTCTGTTGTAAGTTTATATGGAGTGTTTCTAAGCACTTCCAAAATCTCGCCCATTGTGATCTTTTCGCAGTTACAAACAATTTCTCCATAGTTTTTGTCTTTTTCAATTAGTTTAGATAATTCTTCATCACTTAATGCTAAAACATTTGTATAAGGTTTTCGTTTTTTAAAGTTAATTTCTTTTGTCTCTAGTCCGTTTTTAATTAAATATTCTAGAACATACTCTGCTATTGCTGGGGCACAGGAAAGACCTGGGGAAGAAATGCCAGCAAGAACTATATAGTTTTCGTTTTTGTTATCAAATTTTATAAGAAAGTCTTTACCATGTTTGACTCTTACTCCAGCATAAAGCCTTATTGTTTTTTTGAAGTTTACGTTGTCAATCATTTTTGAAATGTTAGTTTTTATAAGATTTAGACTGCTATAAGAAACAGACGTGTCATAATGGTCAACGTCTATTGCAGTTGGACCAAAAAATGTATTGCCGCTAACTGTAATTGATGCTAAAATCCCTTTTCCTTTACTTGTAGGCAATGGAAAAACCGGACGCGATACAAGTCCTAATTCATCTTTGTCAAGCAAGATATATTCACCTTTTGTAAATGTTAAAGGTATTTCATCTTCATTTAAAAGTTTTCCGATTTCATTAATGCCTTCAGCACATGCGTTTATAATATATGTTGTTTTAAAAGTATCAGAGCCATTTGAAATGATATACTTGTCGTTGTTTTTTAGAATACTTGTTGTTTGGTAGTTAAGTTTTAGTTCTCCTTTATTTAGCACGCTTTCTTCAACCAAAGCAATTGTAAAGTGATAAGGAGATATTATTTTTGCGTCTTTTGCATATAGGCCATATTGTATGTTTTGGTTTAAATTTTTTTCTAGTTTTGTTAATTCTTCTCTGTTTAAAATTTGGAGATTCTTGACTCCATTATATATTCCTCGGTTTAGTAGTTCTTGAAGGGTAGGTAAACTATCTTTGTCGCCTACTACTAATGAGCCTGTAGAACCTATTCTTTCTCCTAGTCTTTTTGCAATCTCAGGATACATTGCATTGCCGCGTACGTTAAATTTAGCTTTGAGTGTGTCTCTTTCACAGTCGTAACCAGCATGGATTATTCCACTATTTGCTTTACTTGAGCCTAGAGAGACGTCCTCGCCTTTCTCAATAAGGACACATTTTACACCTTTAAGTGTAAGGGTGTTAAAAATAAAAGCTCCGACAATGCCTGCACCAAAAATTGCGACAGTATATTCTTGCATATAAATGTTTCCTTTTTTGTTTTTGTAGGTCTTATACAAATATCTTTATAAAAATAAGATAATTCTATAAAAAATAAATGTCAAATAATTAAAAGTATTTTGATAAAAATAAAAAGCATGGTAAACTTACAAAAGTAAAAGCATAGAGAGGTTTTAGTCTTATGAAATATATTTTGACAATTGATGCAGGGACAACATCTGCTAGAGCACTTTTATATGATAAGGAAAAAGAACAAATAGTTAGAATTGAAAAAGAACCTTTTAGGCAGTATTTCCCAAAACCTGCTTGGGTTGAGCACGATGCTGAAGAAATTTGGGAAAAAGTAAAGCAGTGCTTATTTCGTGTAACAAATGACGTGGATGCAAAAGAAATTATAGGTATTGGAATAACAAATCAAAGAGAGACTACTGTTGCATGGGATAAAAAAACAACAAAGCCGCTGTATAATGCAATAGTTTGGCAATGCAGGAGAACGTCTAGATATTGTGAGAAATTGAAAAAAAGTCCAAAAAGTCTTACTATACAAAATAAAACTGGACTTATTCCTGATGCGTATTTTTCCGCAACTAAAATGAAGTGGTTTATTGATAATGTCAAAGAGGTTAGGAAAGCACTAGTTGATAATAGATTATGTTTTGGTACTATTGAAAGTTTTTTAGTTTATAAACTTACAAATGGTAAGAGTTTTGTTACAGACATTACTAATGCGTCAAGGACAATGATTTTTAATATTCAAACTTGTGAATGGGATGAAGATTTATTGAAGTTATTTAGTATTCCGCCAAAGGCACTTCCTAGGGTAGTTTCAAATGATGAAATAGTAGGGACTACTAACTTGCTTGGAGAAGAAATTAAAATTGCTGGACTTATTGGGGATCAGCAGAGTTCGCTTTTTGGTCAAGGGTGTTTTGATAAGGGCATGGCAAAAAACACATATGGGACTGGATGCTTTATGCTCGTCAACACTGGTAAAGATAGAATAAAAAGTAGAAAAGGACTTTTGACTACAATAGCATATAAACTAAAAAATAAAGTTCACTATGCATTAGAGGGAAGCGTCTTTAATGCAGGTAGTGTAGTAGACTGGGCTATTAATAATTTAGGAATTGCAAAAAATCCTGAGGAATTAACAGAACTTGCAACCGATTTAAAAAATAATGAGGGCGTATATTTAGTTCCTGCGTTCACAGGTCTTGGTACTCCATATTGGGATATGGATGCAAGAGGACTTATTTGCGGGATGACACGTGGCACTGATAAAAGACATATTGCAAGAGCAGTACTTGAAAGTATGGCTTATTCTGTTTATGACGTACTTAAAAATGCCTCAAGAGAAGGTAAACTTAAAATAAAAGAACTTCATATTGATGGCGGTGCAAGTAAAAATGAGTTCTTGATGCAATTTCAAGCAAATATTTTAAGAGTTACTTTAAAAGAATTTAATCATGAAAGCACTTGCTTAGGTGCGGTTTTTATGACGGGGCTAGCGACTGGGGTATATAAAAATTTAGATGAAATTAGAAAACTTCTTGTAGAAAGAAAGAGATATATTCCTGGACTTAGTTTAATTGAGATAAAGCCACTTCTTCGTGGATGGAAGCGTGCGGTAAAAAAGAGTTTAAAAAAATAAGGAAAGAGTAAAATGAAAGAAGGTTTTTTTGAAAGTTTTGATAAAACACAAATTTATTTTTATAAATGGGATGATGTAAAAGAAGCAAAGGGTGTTGTTCAAATTATTCATGGTATGGCAGAACATGCAAAGCGTTACAATGACTTTGCAAGGTTTTTGAACGAAAATGGTTATGTGGTTTTTGCTGATGACCACCGCGCACACGGAAAGACTTCTGGTGAGGAAGGTCTAGGTAAATATAATGGTGAGGATTTATTTGTAGACACGTTAAAAGATGAAATTTTTATTTCAAAGATGCTAAAAGAGGAGTACAAGTTGCCACTAATTATATTTGGGCATAGTTATGGTTCTTTTTTAACGCAAAGCTACATTGAAAGTTGTGATTTGTTTGATAAAGCTATTATTTGTGGTAGTGCACTAATGAAAAACCGAGTAGATGTAAAACTTGGTAAAATGATTGCAAAATTGACACAAAAAAATAAAGGCAAGGATGCACCTGCAAAGCTTATTGAAAAGATAAATTTTGGTGGTTACAACAAGAAAGTAAAAACCGGAAGTTGGTTAAATACGGATCAAAATGAAGTAAAAAAATATTTTGAAGATAGGCTATGTGGAAAACCTTTTAGTGCCAAATTTTATGTAGATTTCTTTAGTGCTTTTGGAAGAATTTACAAAAAAGAAAATGTTAAAAAAATACCAAAAGATAAGCCACTGTTTGTGATTTCCGGTAAGGATGACCCTGTTGGTGGTATGGGTAAAAGTGTGACAAAGTTGTATAATTTTTATAAAAAATTAGGTGCTAATGTAGAATTTAAACTTTATGAAAATGCAAGACATGAAATTTTAAATGAACCTATAAAAGAAGTTGTTTATCAAGATATTTTGGAATTCTTGGAGAAGTAAATGGGAGAGTTTATGTCATATCTAAACAGCATTAAGTTAAAGTTAAGAGAACTTGAGGATTATTCTAAAAACGAGGAAATTTTGCTTGTAATGTATTCTTTAAATCAGACTAGAGAAAACATATTTTTAAAAGATACTATTAGCTGCCAAGAAAAACAAAAAATAAATAGAAAGCTTTTTAGGCGGATGAAGGGAGAACCTTTAAACAAAATTTTTAAAAAGCAAAATTTTTATGGCTTTGATTTTAAGGTAAACAATTCAGTACTTGCACCAAGAGTGGAAACTGAAATTTTAGTTGAAAAGGTAATTAATGAAATAAAGGGAAGAAAAAGCAAAATAGATTTATTAGACCTTTGTACAGGGAGTGGATGTATAGGTTTAAGTATAAAAAAGGTTTGTAATGACAAAATAGATAAACTTGTGCTTTTAGACATTGATAATAAAGCTCTTAGAGTTGCAAAAGAAAATAAAAAATTGCTTAATATAAGTGGAAACGTTAAAATTTTGAAATCTAACATGTTTGAAAGGTTGAAAAGCTCACAAAAATTTGATATAATAACTTGTAATCCACCTTATATTACTGAACAAGAATATAAAAATTTGCCGGTAGGTGTTAAGAATTTTGACCCAAAGATTTCACTTGTTGGGGGTAAAGAGGGCTTAGATTATTATAAAATTTTAGCAAGAGAGTCTAAAAAATACCTTAAAAGTGATGGCAAAATTTTTGTAGAGATTGGTTTTAAACAAAAAGATAAGGTTGAAAAATTATTTAGAGAAAATGGCTTTAACGTGGAGTGCTTTAAGGATTTTTCTAGAAAAAACAGAGTTATTGTTGGAAGTTTTAGCGAGAGGTTAAGTAATGATTGATAAACTAGATAGTATTGTAAAAAAGTATGAGGAGTTGACTGCAAAAATTGTTGATAAGGATATTATTGCTGATAATAAGACGTGGCAAAAACTAGTCAAAGAGCATAGTAGCCTTACTCCTATCGTAGAGAAATATGAAGAGTTAAAAAAATGTGAGAAAGAATTAAAAGAGAATAGAGAACTTTTAAAACAAGAAAAAGATGAGGAGCTTATATCCCTTTTAAACGAAGAAATAGAAAATGGGAAAGTAAAGGAAGAAAAACTAAACGAGGAATTAAAAATTTTACTTTTACCAAAAGACGAAAATGATGATAAAAACGTTATTATGGAGTTACGTGCGGGAGCTGGAGGTGACGAGGCGGCTCTTTTTGCTGGGGATTTAACTCGAATGTATATGATGTATGCTGAAAAGCATAGGTTTAAAACCGAAATTTTAAATCAAAATGAAATTGAACTTGGGGGTATTAAAGAAATTACAATTCAAATTTCTGGACATGGGGCATATAGTAAACTAAAATATGAAAGTGGAGTTCATAGAGTACAAAGAGTGCCAGAGACAGAGAGTCAAGGCAGAGTTCATACGTCAACAGTTACAGTCGCTGTTTTACCAGAGCTTGAAGAAGTAGAGTTTACGATTGATGATAAAGACCTAAGAATTGACACATATAGAAGTAGCGGTGCTGGAGGTCAGCATGTTAATAAGACAGATTCAGCAATAAGAATTACGCACTTACCAACAAATATTGTGGTTAGTTGTCAAGACGAAAGGAGCCAGCTTAAGAACAGAGAAAAAGCAATGATGATTTTAAAGTCAAAATTATACGACTATTATCAAGGGCAAAAAAATAAAGAATACGCAGATACGAGAAAATCACAAGTGGGTACTGGAGATAGGAGCGAAAGAATAAGGACATACAACTATCCACAGGGAAGAATAACTGACCATAGGATTAATTATACTTCGTACAATCTTACAGAGTTTATGAATGGAGAAATTGACGAGTTACTTACACAACTTCAAATTGAGGACCAAAAAAGAAAACTTGAAAATTTGTAATACCAAACATAAAAGGAAGGTGAAAGATGGAAGAAAAAAATAAAGATGAGGTTTCCTATAAAAGAGAAAACGGTGAGAATATTGTTGACCCAAATGCTATTAAAAGTTGTAAGGACGAGCAAAATAGGGACATTATCGAAAATGGTAGGCTGGGTAGTTATGATAAATATGGTAACTACATCTTGATACCTGAAATAAGGGATGAACTTATAAATATTCCAAAACTAATTTATAATACTAGAGAGGAAGATAGAGATAAGATTTATGACTTAAAGTCTAAACTTCCTATTTTTGGCGAGTTTTTCTTTAAACTTAAGATTTCTAAAGTTGAAGCAGTTTTATATCTTGTTGAGACTGTAACTAGAGAAGCAGGTGAATATGTTGAGGTATACGAAGAAGTTGTTGACACAATTTCTCTTGCAGAAGAAAAAATTCCTGAGAAAATTATATTTAGAACTTTTAACATTTTTGAAACAGAAGACGACTATGGCAAGGAGTTTGAAGAATTTTTTGGGTTTGAAAACATACTACTTAGAAAAATGTACTTATCATTTCTTTCAAGCAAATTGCAAGAAAGAACTAAAGAAGAAGAAAAAGAATATTTCAAACAGATGTTTGAAATTCTTGAACAGGGTGGAGAGTACGGCAAACGTGTTATCAATGAATTTATGCGAAGGCTAAAAGATAGAAAAGAGATTTTTGACACACAAGATGAGGATACTTATAATAGGGCAACAAGTGAAATTTTACTTTCCGCTATTGAAATGGTAACTACTGAAAAAGATTTACAGGATGAAAATACTAAGAAAATTTACCTTGAAGTAATTAATGTAAGAAATAAAAACATAGAAAAACATATTAGAGAAGCTCAAAAAGAGGTTGATGAAAAATATGTAAAAGAAGCAGTAAACAATGCAACTCGTGCACATATTGAAAGGAATGAAGAAAAGCAAAACGAGGTAAAGTTGCAGTTTGAAGATAAAATTTCTAAAAAGGCAACTAAGAGTAAGACAAAAGAAAGGAAAACTCTTGAAAAGCCTTTAATGAAGCAATTAACTGCAAAGAAACAAAAAGATAAAATATTAGATGAAGTAATAAAGAAAGAAATTCTAAAAGACGAGACAAAGACAAAAGAAGAAAAAGTTAAAGCTTTGGTAGAGAAGAAAGAACAAGCAAAAAAACAAGATAAACCTATAAAAAAAGTGACTCCAGCAAAAGCGCAGAAAAAGGCGAGTGCCTCTAAATCAGCGAGTAAAGGCGGTGCTAAAAAATCTGGTGGGGGAGCTAAAAAACCTTCTAAACCACAAGTCAAAAAGAGGGCAGCAGTTAAAGCTTCTTCTTCTCAAAAAGCACAGAAGTCTAAACCTTGGATGACCAAGGCAAAACCATCAAAAAGTGCAGGAGGAGCTTCAAAAAAATCAGGTGGTGAAAAACCAAAACCAGCGGTTAAGAAAAATGAAGGAAGACCTTATGCTGAACTTAATAAAATTAAGAAAAATGATAGTGTAAGCCCAGCAAAAGAGCACGCAAAAATTAATAAAGTTTTAAGACAATCACAGCAAAATATTAACCAAGCTTCTCGGATCTCTAGTGTGAAAGCTAGTAGTGTTATACGAGAAGATAAATTACAGGCTGAAACTCAACAAGCTAAAGTTGTAAGTAATAATCCGGATTTCAAAATAAATTTAAATATGGCTGATAACGGATATCTAAGGGAAAGCAGTGAGCAAACTTTTACTCGAATATCAAAAGAGAGGCCTTTGACTGAAGATGTAATCTTGCAACATTATTCTAAAAAAGACGATAACGAGCAAACTAGAGATGATGGTAGAAGCATGTAATTATTGTATAAATAAAAATTGGGTATTTACAAATTGAAAGACCTGTGGTAAAATCAATGTACAATGTGAGGTGATGATATGGGCTATTATTATAATGATGCTAATGCAATTACAATAAAAGAAAAAACAAAGGAAATGGCAGAATATAATGAAATAGTAAATAACATGGATGCAGAACTAGTTTATCAAGTTTCTTTTTCTGCCTTTGAACCATATGCTTCGGCTCCTAATGATAAAGATAAGTTTTCAATGCTTCTTAATTTTTATAGGGTGACCGACAAAAATGTTGCTAAGAGAAAAGACATAATAAAGATTGACGATACAGAAGGGGCGAGCATTCCAGCAGGGCTTGAGGCACAGGTTTCTTATGCTGCGACATTTACAAATTACATTCCACGAAATGGGGAAGAAGTAAACGAGCCTTGGAAATATTATCACAAAAACAAGAATTGTTATCATTCTGTAAGCGATCCAAGAGAAGTAATTGTTGCAAGAAATTACCCATCTCCTTATAGTGACTATGCTAAGATTTTACTACAACAACAACTTAAACCTTTTATAAGTAAGGCGCAAGCTTTGGGAGATAATGGAGCTCTTGCTAATTTCGCTTCGCTTGCAGATGTTAGTAAGGTTATTACAGACTTTGCAACTTATTGGTATTTTGAGGAAAAGAAGAAAAAAACTATTGCTGAAGTTGAAGCGGAAAAGGCAAATAAAGTTGCAGGTCAGCTAGCAAATTCAGAATTAAACCAATAAACTATGATTTTACTAAAAACATAGTAAAAAAATATTGACAATTAAATAAGAATATGATAATAATAATTAACACTCTCAAGTTTGGGGTGTTAATTTTTTGGAAAAAAGGTGTTTAAGACTATGAGAGACAGGATTACACTTGCTTGCACAGAATGCAAACAGAGAAATTATGATACTTATAAAAACAAGAAGAACGACCCTGATAGAATTGAAATGAAAAAGTATTGTAAATTTTGCAAAAAACATACTCAACATAAAGAGACAAAGTAATTGTCTTTAGTTTTTTGTTGATTTTTTAAAGGAGTTTTAAATGGCAAAAAAAGAAAAAGTCGCAGAAGAAAAAGTTTTGACTAAGGAAGAACTTAAAGAGCAAAAGAAACAAGAAAAGCAAAAAAGAAAGGAAAAGGCAAAAAAAGAAAAGAAACCAGGACTTTTTAGAAAGCTTAAAGATTCTGCGGGTGAACTTAAGAAAGTTACATGGCCAACCTTTGGAAGTGTTGTTAAAAAGACAGGGGTTGTTATTCTTGTTGTGTTAATCTTTACAGTAGTTTTATTTGGTATTGATTATCTTCTTGGGTTGTTATCTGGCTTACTCATTAATTAACTAGTACAAATAAGGAGCATTGAAGATGGGAGAAGAATTAGAAGCAAAGTGGTATGTTTTACACACTTATTCGGGTTATGAGCAAGTGGCAAAAGATAACCTTGAAATGGTTGTAAAAAAATATAACTTAGAGGATAGAATCTTTGATATTGTTATTCCAATGGAAGAGACAATCGAAGAGAAGAATGGTAAGAAGAAGTTAGTGAGTAGAAAACTTACTCCAACATATATTTATGTTAAGATGAAGTACGGTGACGACCTTTGGCATAATATTACTAGAACTAGAGGTATTACTGGTTTTTGTGGGCCAAAAGGAAGAGCTTTACCACTTACTGACGAGGAGATTAGAAGATTTCACCTTGAAAAGCCAAATATTAATATTGAAGTTAAGCCAAATGACAAGATTGAAGTCATTGACGGACCACTTATGTCACTTGTTGGGACTGTTAAAAGTGTTGACGTACTAAATCATAGATGCAAAGTTAATGTAGAAATGTTTAGCAGGGACACTTTAGTAGACTTAGATTTTTCTCAAATTAGAGTAATTTAAGTAATTTTTAGTTAATACCCTTTGTTTAAAAGCAAATTTTAAATTAAAGGTATTAAGGCATAGGTTTACTATGTCATATAAGGTGGGAGGATGTAAATCTTTCATGCATCCGCAGTAAACCACCCTTGCCAAATAGGAGGAAATTATGGCAGAGAAAAAGGTTAAGGCAGTTGTTAAACTTCAACTACCAGCCGGCAGAGCAACCCCTGGACCACCAGTTGGCTCAACTCTTGGACCTCATGGGATTAATCTTGCAGGTTTTACAAAAGAATTTAATGATAAAACAGCAGACAAGGCAGGACTTATTATACCTGTTGTTGTCACAATCATGGAGGACAGGTCTTTCTCTATGGTACTTAAGACCCCACCAGCAGCGGTCTTAATTAAAAAGGCATGCGGACTTGAAAAAGCGAGCGCTGTACCTAACAAACAAAAAGTCGCAAAAATCACCAAAGCTCAAGTTAGAGAAATTGCAGAGACAAAGATGCCAGATCTTAACGCAAGTAGCATTGAGAGTGCAATGTCTATGATTGAAGGTGCTGCAAGGAGTATGGGTGTAGAGGTTATTGACTAAGGAGGGCGAAAGACATGAAAAAAGGTAAGAGATATTTAGAAGTTAGCGCCCTTGTGGACAAGACAAACACATATGATCCAAAAGAGGCAATGGAATTAGTTCTTAAGACAGCAAAGGCAAAGTTTGATGAGAGTGTAGAATTACATGTTAAACTTGGTGTCGATGGTAGAAGTGCTGATCAACAAGTTAGAGGTACTGTTGTTCTTCCAAATGGAACAGGTAAAACTAAAAAAGTTCTTGTTATTGCAAAAGGTGACAAGGCAGACGAGGCAACAAAGAATGGTGCAGACATTGTTGGAGCAGAAGAAATTATTGCTAAAATCCAGGGCGGATGGCTTGATTTTGACGTTTGTATTACAACACCTGACATGATGGGTTTTGTTGGTCGTGTAGCAAAAGTTTTAGGACCTAAAGGACTTATGCCAAATCCAAAGAGCGGAACAGTTACAATGGATGTTAAAAAGGCAATTAACGATGTTAAAGCAGGTAAGGTTGAGTATAGGCTTGATAAAACAAATATTGTTCACGTAGGAATTGGTAAGGTTAGTTTTGGGGTAGATAAGTTACTTGAGAACTACGATGCTATTATGAATGCAATTGTTAAGGCAAAACCTGCAGCAAGTAAGGGAACATATCTTAAGAGCATCACACTTAGCTCAACTATGGGGCCTGGAATTAAAACAAGCTATAAGATGTAACTTAATAAATTAATACTAAAAGAGTGAGATTTAAAATCTCACTTTTTTTATGCTAGATTATAATTTTTAAGAAAGCATAAAAAAAAGAAATATTTTTAAGGTTAAATTTTAAGAAATTCTTTTAAAAAAGACAATTAAAAAGCGGTGTAAAAGTTAAAAAAATTATTATCAAATTTTTAAAATTTTTTTGAAAAAAATAAAATTTATTTTATGTTTTTTATCACATATTGTATACTAGTCTAGTACTATTTTAGAGAGGAAGTTATGTTAAATCTTATAGATATTGAAAAGACATATAAGATGGGAGACCTTGAGACACATGCTTTAAAGGGTATCAATTTAGAGTTTAGAAAAAGTGAGTTTGTGTCAATACTTGGCCCTAGCGGTTGTGGAAAAACAACTCTTCTTAATATTATTGGGGGATTAGATAAGTACACTACTGGAGACCTTATAATTAATAACAAATCAACAAAGGAGTATAAAGACAAAGATTGGGATACTTATAGAAATCATTCCATTGGTTTTGTTTTTCAAAGTTATAATCTAATTCAGCATCAAACGGTGCTTGAAAATGTTGAGCTTGCCTTGACTTTATCAGGAGTTTCAAAGGAAGAGAGAAGAAAAAGGGCAACAAGCGTTTTAAAAAAGGTAGGGCTTGGAGATAAATTAAAAAACAAGCCAAATCAACTTTCTGGTGGGCAAATGCAGAGAGTTGCTATAGCACGTGCACTTGTAAATGATCCTGAAATAATTTTAGCTGACGAACCAACCGGAGCTCTTGATACAGAATCAAGTGTACAAGTTATGGAGTTGCTTAAAGACATATCAAAAGATAAATTGATTGTAATGGTAACACATAATCCGGAACTTGCAGAAAAGTATTCTACGAGGATTGTAAAACTTCTTGATGGGAAGGTTATAAGTGACACAAATCCTTTTGAATCTAGCAAGGAAAAAGAAGAGAAACAACTTCTAAGTGTGGCAGACGAAACTAATTTAAGTAAAACTGAGATAAAAAAGAAAAATAAGAAAAAGAGGATGTCGTTTTTTACTGCTTTTATGCTAAGCTTAAAAAACTTGCTTACGAAAAAAGGAAGGACTATTCTTGTAACCTTTGCAGGTTCTATTGGTATTATTGGTATTGCATTGATTTTGGCAATTTCAAGCGGGTTTTCAGGTTATATTGATAGGATGCAACAAGACACTTTGTCAACCTATCCGGTAACTATTCAAACAGAAAGTTATGATATGGCAAGTCTTATGCAAATTTTTATGTCAGATGGTGACGATGAAGTTATTTTTGAAGATGGGACAATACATACAAAAGACGAATTAACTGAAATGCTGTCACAGTTTAATTCTTCGGCAACTAAAAACAATTTGTCAGCACTTAAAAATTATCTTGATACAAGTGCAAAGGATGATATTGAGAGATATGCGAGTGCAATTCAATATGGCTATAGTTTAGACATAAATGCTTATTTAAATAGTGATTTAAACGGACTTGTGCCAGTAAATAGTACGGAAATTTTTAACAATGTTATAAGTAGATATTATATACAAAATCAAGAGATTTTACAGCGAGGAACGGATGAATTTAATAGATTCTCATTACTTGCCGGAATGTTTAGCGAAAATAGTACGTTTAGTGTGTTTTCTAGTACATTTTGGTCTGAGATGCTAGATAATAGGGAACTTCTTGAAGAACAATATGAGTTAGTAGGTGAAAATAGTCGTTGGGCAGAAGAGTATAACGAGATAATGATTGTTGTTGATGAAAACTATCAAATTACCGATTATACTTTATTTGCACTTGGACTTCTTGATCAAGGCAAACTTGAAGCTTTGCTTGATAATTATGTGAGAGGTCAGGATTCTGATGCGGAAGATTCAACATTTACCTATGATGCGTTGTTAAAAACTGAGTATAAAATAATACCTAAAAGCTCTTATTTTGTTGAAATTGATGGAAAATACGTAGATATAAATGATTTTAAAGACCCAGAAAATTATAATTTAGCTGAGTACAATAGATATTTACAGGAAATTTATAATGATGATACCAAAACAATTACCTTAAAAGTTGCTGGAATAATTAGAGAAAAGCCTAGTTCTAGTGCTTACAGTATTAATACTAATATAGGCTATTCTTCAAAACTTACTGAGTATATCATTGATTTTTGTAAAAATAGCGAGGTGATACAACTTCAAAGTGAAAGTGATAGAAACATTTTAACAAACGAAGTTTTTGTTGGTAGTGAGGAGGAGATTGAGAGTAAAAGGCAAGCGGTACTTACTATGTTAGGTTATATAGACATAGATTCCCCTTCGTCAATTAAAATTTATCCAAAAGATTTTGAGTCAAAGTCACAAATTACTAAAATAATTGAAGATTATAATAGTCTCATGATTACCGAGAATAAACAAGAAAATATTATTACCTATTCTGATACGGTTGGGACTATGATGAGTACAATATCTACAATAATTTCTGCAATTACATATGTTTTAATTGCGTTTGTTGGGGTATCTCTTGTTGTTAGTTCAATTATGATTGGAATTATTACATATATTTCCGTAATTGAGAGGACAAAAGAAATTGGTGTGCTTAGAAGTATTGGTGCGTCAAAAAAAGATGTAAGCAGAGTATTTACTGCGGAAAGTTTTATAATAGGTCTTAGTAGTGGCGTCTTTGGAATTTTGGTGTCTTTACTTCTAACAATTCCTATAAATGCAATTTTATTTACTTATACGGGAATCTCTGGTATGGCAAGATTGCCAGTTTTAGGAGCATTTATTTTGATTTTGATATCTATGCTTTTAACCTTAATTGCAGGGCTTTTCCCATCCCGAGTTGCAAGTAAAAAAGATCCGGTTGTTGCACTAAGGGAAAACAACTAAAAGTTTATGAAAGAATGGAGTTCTAAATTTTAATTCTATTTAAGTAAAAAAGTTGCAAGAAATGATTTTTCTTGCAACTGTAAACTTAATTTTTTTATAGCTATATAAATTTGTAGGAAATATTATTTAATAAATATTTATAAAGTACTATTTATATTTAGATTTTTTTCTTAGAACTGACAGGTTTTTTAATTTTTTTGTTTTTGTAAATAGAGTAATTTAGTCTTTCAGTTTCAGTAAAATAGGGAACTCCGCCAGAAATAAGGTCAAACTCAGGGTCATACAACAAGTCAAAATACTTCTTTTTTGTTTTGTTTAGGCTTAAGACATTAAATCTAACAAGGTAGACCTTTTCTACAAATGGTAAAGTGGAAAAGATAAATTCATTTCCAAAAAGAAAAATACGATCATTATCTAAAAAGCCTATCTTGTCAAACATATCGCCATAAGAAGCTACATATTTATTGTTGTTTGCAACTGGGCGAACAAACTCAGGCAAAGACAAATCTATTTTTGTTTTATCAAAATACATTTTTTTGCATGACTTAAAGTAATGATCTAGTTTACCACTTTTATCGTCAAAAATAATTGTGTTATTTTCAACTAAATTGTTTAGGTATTCTAAACATTCCTTATAGTCTCTTATCATAAAAGGACTTAAAATATTTTGTTCTCTATCAACAAAAACAATTAAATTCATATTTACTACCTTTTAATAATTTTATCTTAAAATAATTTTTTTTCAAAATATTTTACAATAAAAAAAGGAGAAAAGTTTTATGGATATGCCACAAATTGGTCTTGGAACTTATTTAGTTAGAGGAAGTGACGGAATTAATGCAATAAAGGACGCGTTAATACTTGGTTATAGACATATTGACACGGCAAGGATGTATAGCAATGAAAAAGAAGTTGGACAAGCAATAAGAGAAAGTGGAATAAATAGAGAGGAAATTTTTATAACAACAAAAATTTGTAGCCCAGACATAAGTTATGATAAGGCTTATAAAGCGGTTTTAAATTCACTAAAAAATCTTGATACTAAGTATATAGACCTTGTTTTAATTCACGAACCTTACGAAAATTCTTGTGAGATGTACAAAGCACTTGAAACTCTTGTTAAGGAAGGGAAAATTCATCATATAGGAGTATCAAATTTTAATAAGAAAGAGTTTTTGAATATTCTTCAAAATTGTGATATACTCCCATATGCTAATCAAATAGAACTTCATCTTTTTTATCAGCAAGAGGATTACGTGAGATTTTTACAAGAAAAAGGAATAAGGGTTATTGCCTGGAGTCCTCTTTGTCAAAACCCAAAAATTATAATCAACAATTTAGTGGTAAGGGAAATTGCAAAAAAGCATAAAAAAAGCGAAGTACAAATTGCACTAAAATTTTTGCTTCAAAGGGGAATTTATATTATTCCAAAATCAAAGGACAAGAAAAGGCAGGAGGAAAATTTTGATTTGTTTGACTTTACTCTAGATGAGGATGATATGTTAAAACTTAAACTTATAGATGAAAATGAGAGCAAATTTGGTTGGTATTATTAACGCTTTGCGTTAAAATGTGAAAAAGTTAAAGGAGAAAATTAAATGGAAATTTATGTGAGTGGTGAAGGAAAAAAGATTATTAGTCCAGATGAGGTAAAAATTACTATTAGACTAAATTGCAAAGACTCTGATTATAATAAAGCTATAGAGAAAGGAATAAAAAATAGGGCGGAGATAATTCAAAAATTTATAGAAATAGGTTTCAAAAAAGAAAGTATAAAGACAAATAATTTTTTGGTAACAGAAGAAAAAAGATATAATGAGACCACAAAAATTTATGAGAAAGTGGGCTATATTTTTAGTGAAAATAGCGAAGTAAGTTTTGACTATGAAAACAATCTTTTATTTAGGGTTCTTTCAAATTTGTCGGAATTAGATAGTGCCCCCACTTGTGAAGTGAGTTTTAATATTAAAGACAAAGAAGCTTGCATTAAAGAAATCCTAGATGGCGCTTACAAAAAAGCTCTTTTTCAGGCTGAGTGCCTAGCAAAAGCTTCTAACTCAAAAATTAAAGAATGCAAAAAGATTAGTTTTAAACCATTTGATGATTTGGAATTTGGAAGTAATAGTTTTGAATTTGCACCACGTATGGCAAAGGTAATGCAACTAGATAATAGAAATAATTTTGAATTAACGCCTAAAGATATTGAATTATCAAAAACAGTTTATTGTCTTTTTATTGCAGAATAAATAGTAAATACAAAATGTTCTAAGAAAAACTTCTTGAAATTATTTTACATAGAAAGCAAAATTAATTTTTAAGTAATTTTTGTTGTAAGAAGTAAATATATATGTTATAGTAAAACATCCATAAAGAGTGTGCGAGGGACAGCCCCTTTGACCACACAGCAACCTGAGTTTTCAAGGTGCTAAAGGCTGACCGATGGTTTAATATGAGAAATACTACCCATCGGTAAAACGATGGGTTTTCTTTTTGCTCTCTTTATGGGAATATAAAAAGAGGAGAGAAAAAATGAAAAGTATAAATGAAATTTTAAAAAAGGAAGGAAAAGTTTTTTTTCATGTTGAGCCACACGTCACAAAAGAGTTTTTATTATTTGCAAAAGAAAATGGTTGTAAATGGATAAACGGAAGGGAAATTAAAATAGATGAAGATAAGTGTGGACATTTTATGGGAATTGATAAAGATATGAAAATAGGTTTTGTGTCTGCAATGTGTTGGGTTCATGCAAAAGACAAAATAAAAAAATTAGAATTTGAAAATATTAGGAGCAAAAAATGATTAAAGTTTTAACTAGTGAAAGCGTAAACATAGGGCATCCTGATAAGACATGTGATTACATTGCAGATGCATTTTTAGATGAGGCATTAAAGCAAGATAAGGACAGCCAAATGGCGGTGGAATGTGCAATTAAAAATGACAAACTATTTATTTACGGAGAGGCAACCACAAAAGCAAAAATTGATTATGAAAACATTGCAAAAGAAATTTTAAAAGAGATTGGCTATAAAAATGAGTTTACAATTATTAAAGAAATAAGCGAGCAAAGTATAGACATAAATAAGGCAGTTGTAAAAAAAGAACTTTGTGCAAATGACCAAGGTATAGTGTTTGGATATGCAACAGATGAGACAAAGGAGTATATGCCTTTAAGTATAATGCTAGCACATAAACTCATGAGAGCTTATGAAAAATTTAGAAAAAAAAGCACTGGCTTTTACGCAGACGCCAAAAGTCAAGTATCTATATTATATGAAGATGACGTGCCAAAGGAAGTTGTGTCTTTAGTAATGAGCGTGTCACATAGTGAAGATTTGAAGCTAACCACAATTAGAGAACAAATACTTAAAAATGTTATCATGCCTGTTTTATCAGAATATAACAACATAAAGATTGATTTAGACAGCATACTAATCAATCCAAGCGAGAAATTTACTATTTGGGGAAGTTTTGGTGATAGTGGGTGTGTAGGTAGAAAGATCATTGTAGATAGTTATGGCGGAGTGGCGCGAGTAGGAGGAGGTTGTTTTAGTAGTAAGAATGCTACAAAAGTTGATAGATCAGGAGCTTACTATGCTAGATATGTAGCAAAGAATATTGTAGCAAAGGGCTATGCTAAAAAGTGTGAGGTAGGGCTTAGTTTTGCAATAGGAAAAGAAGAGCCTACGAGTGTAACTATAGACTGCTTTGGCACTAATAGTGTGCCTATAGAAAAAATCGAATCTTATGTCAAAGATAATTTTAGTTTTAAATTGGGTGACATAATAAATGAGCTTGACTTATTAAAACCAATCTATAAACAAACTGCGTGTTACGGACATTTTGGTAGAGATGAATTTTCTTGGGAAAAAATTAAACCTTAATACTGTTAAGGTTTAATTTTTTTAGTTAAGGTAGTTAAGATAAAAAAGTAAATAGGAAAAACTTTTAAATTGTTTTTTATTTTTGAGCAAATAAAAAGGAGTAAATAAAAAAGAACAGGTAAAGAGGAGTGGGTAAAAAGATGTTTAAAAATAATGTAGTAAAATGAATTTAGAAAAAGTCGCTACAATACTTAAAAAGTGAGTAATAAAGTTTAAAAACTAATTAACTTTTACTGCGCCGTTATCGCATTTATTACCCCAAGAATCTATTAGTTTATTATCTTTAAATACGCAAACTATTTCACAATGGTTGGCACACTTAGGACAGTCAAAGCCGGTTGTTCTAAAGTCGGTATCTATTATATCAAATGAAAAATCCTTTTCCTTTTTAGAGTTTTTTGCTAGTACAGCTACACCAAAAGCACCCATTAAGTGCCCATTTTTGTCAACTATGACTTCATGTCCTACAGCATCTTCAAAGGCTTTTTTGACTCCAACATTTTTACTAACACCCCCTTGAAAAACGATTGGAGGATTGAACTTTTTGCCTTTTCCAATATTGTTAAGATAATTAGTCACAACTGCCTTACAAAGCCCTGCAATAATATCTTCTTTGCTATGCCCAATTTGTGCCTTATGTACAAGGTCACTTTCAGCAAAAACAGTACAACGTGCGGCAATATTTGTTGGGTGTTTTGACTTAAGAGCAATTTCGCCAAATTCTTCAACTGACACCCCAAGTCTGTGTGCTTGAGAAGAAAGGAAAGAGCCTGTTCCAGCCGCACAAAGAGTATTCATGGCATAGTCGGTAACGTAGCCATTTTCAATAATGATTATTTTTGAGTCTTGTCCACCTATTTCAAAAATTGTATTTACATCTGGATGAAGAGTAGTAGTACCTATAGCGTGTGCTGTAATTTCATTTTTGACCACACTTGCATTTGTCATAACTCCAATTAGTTTCCTTGCACTTCCAGTTGTTCCAACACTTACAATTTTAACATCTTTGTCACGTAGTTGCTTTTCAAGAACCTTAAGTAGTCGTTTTACAGCCCCCATTGGGTCTCCTTCTGTCCAAAGATATTCGCTTGCTACAATATTTAAGTTTTCATCAATAACAACTCCTTTTGTTGAAATTGAACCAATATCTATGCCTAGATAACCTTTCATGTGTTTCTCCTTATTTTTTCTTTGCTTCTAGCATATCATAAAATGCTTCAAGCCTTGTTTTTATTCCAGTCTCACTAGTTTGAGAATCAAAGCTAAAGTGTAAAATAGGCACTTTATAGTCTCTTCCTATGTTTTGTAAAACAGTTTGTGCGTTTAATTCCGGTGTGCAACCAAAAGATTTGACTTGTATGATGCCGTCAAGTCCGTTTCGTGCGTATTTTAGTGCTTCAGCGACTGTATAGTTTGCTGTTGCACCTATATCAAATTTTACATATCTTTTGCCAGTTTTACACGAGTTTTTATATTTAGAGTTTATTATTGTGTTTGTGAGGTTCATTTCTCTATGTACCTCAATGCCCATTTTTTCGAGCTCTTGCTCAATGTAGTAATTACTAAATGGCTCCTGAACAGTATAGTAGTCTCCTACAAGTCCAACGCGTAGTGGGTGGTGGGGTTTGTTAATTTTTATATTCCTTAATTTTTTTGTGTACTCTTTTTTGAGTTTGCCATATTCTTTAGAGTTTTTTGTTTGATTTAATTTTTCTTTAAATTCACAAAAAGCATCTTCAAGTTCATTTTTGTTTACTTCAAATCCAGCATTTTTTCTAATGTAATCTTCCATTTTATCTATGGTTTTTATAATATTAATGGTTGTAGGCAAGGCTTTAATTATTTTGATAAGTGATACATTTGGATTGACTATTTTAAAATTTTCCATAATAGAACGTGGAGACCTAAAATTAATTTCAGCCATATTAAAAAATTTAAATTCATATCCAAGGTCACGTAAAATTTTTTCTTCTAATTCGCCATAATAATTGAGTCTACAACTACCAAATATTTGCATAAGGCAGTTTGCTCCGTTTTCCAGTGCTTCAATGTGACAGCCAAGGCAATATTTAAACGGAACACAAACATAGTCAGGGCTATACTTGCTACCTATTTCAATTGTTTTCTTGGTTAGTGGTGGCGGAGTCATGTATTTTACGTCAAAGCCATTTTCAAATAGGTATCTAAATGCACATGAATAACTCCCCCATTGTGGAAAGCATGCAATGATGTCATTGTTCATAATTATTTTTCCTTTTGTAATTTAGTATGTCAATAAAACTTTCAAGCCTTGTTTCAATTCCAGCAGTTGCATCTTGTGCGTCAATTGTAAGGGTGAGAATTGGAATGTCTTTGTAGTGACGTACAATCATTTCATCACACATGCTGTCAGGTCCGCAAGGATATGTCGTTATTAGTATTACTCCATCAACAACATCTTTGTAGAGTTCAAGAGCTCCGAGAAGATGTCTATTGTATGACCATGGGAGAGTCTTTGACACCTTTAACGATTCTTTTACGCATCTTTTTGCATCAAAATATTCGGCAATAATTGGTTCTGCATCTAATTTTTTTAGCATGTTTATAATTGGTTCGCCAACGTACTTGTCTTTAATATTATAGGCATGTGCTAAAATTAAGACTTTTGTTTTTTTAGAGTTTTTTAATATGTTTTCTTGATATTCACTTCTAAAAAGCTCATAGTAAAGTTGTGTTTGCTTTGCCATTTGATAAGCATACTTTCCAAGAGATTTTTTTACTTTTAGGTATTTACATAATTTTTTAAAAGCCTTATATTCTTTGTGTTTTTTGTGTCCAACTTCATTATAAAAGAGTAGTTTTAAATCATATTTTCTAAAGGTGTTCTTAATTAGGTCGTATTGGGCTCTAAAATTAAGGCAGGTTTCAACATCTTGAGCGGATTCTATTCTCGGAATAAAGACATAGTCACATTTATCTTTTAAATAATCAATATGACCTAAAAAAATCTTTATTGGCAAACATGTTTCGTCAATGGCATATTTACTGCCATTTTCTATAATTTCCTTGTTTGTTTCTGGACTGATTATATAATCTATGCCGAGCTCATCAAAAAATTTAGTCCAAAGTTTTTCGTTTTTATAATAGAGAAGGGCACGAGGAATTCCAACTATCATTGTTTGTTTTCCTTTTCAAAAAAAGCTACGCCTATTGCATTTGGTCCCACATGAGTTCCTATTGTGCTACCAATTGCGTACTTTGGTATGGTGTCAGTATGATCTTTATAAAGGTGCCTACTGTCGCTCACGTATTTGTCAAGAAGGGAGCTATCTAGTCCTGAGTAGGCAACGCAATAAGGCATATCAAAATCTATTCCTTTTTTCTCAACTAATGTGTTTAAAAGATTACCTGCTTTCTTTGAGCCGATGGCTTTTCCAACTAATTTAACTTCTCCATTTCTAACTTCAATAACTGGCTTTATTGACAAAATTTCTCCAGCAAAGGCAACAAGGGCAGAAATACGTCCACCCTTACGTAGATATTTGAGAGTGTCAAGCATTGCCATAAGATTTAGACGTTTCTTTGCAAGGTCTAATTTTTCTGCTATTTCTTTTGCTGATAAATTTTCATTTAGAAGTCTATATGCATATTCAAATATTAGCCTTTCACCAAGACTTGCACTAAGACTGTCAACTACAAATATTTTGTCTTTGAAGTTTGTACTTGCCTTTACTGCACTTGAATATGTCCCAGATAATTTTGATGAAAGAGTTATTACAACTGCTTCATCTCCATTTTTTACAACTTTTTCAAACTCCTCTTCAAATCTTGCTGGGTTTATTTGACTTGTTTTTGGAATTGTAGCACTCTCAATTAGTTTTTCATAAAATTCTTTTTTAGTAATATTAAATCCGTCAAGATATTCTTCGTCATCAAATCTAATTTCTAGCGGAACAAGTATTATGCCTAGTTTTTCTGCTTCTTCTTTTTCTATGTCAGATGCTGAATCAATTATTATTTTAGTTGCCATTTTATTTCTTCTCCTCATTTATTATTTTTTTTAGCTTGTCATTTATTTTTTCTAAACTTGCATACAAAATTTGTCTATCCTTATCATTTAATTCTGAATCGGCCTTTTGTATTACCTCATTAATTTTGTCTGAGATAAATTCAGAAATCTCTTTTCCTTTTTTGGTTAAGATAATAGGTTGCTTATATTTGCCATCATCAAAACTATTTTTTTCTACATAGTCATTTTGAGTTAAAAATTCAACTTTTCTACTTATTGCTGACTTATCTTCTTCGCAAATTTCACAAAGCCTAGCTTGACTCATAGGACCAATCTTATACAAATAGTAAAGACAAGATACATGTCCACTCTTTAGTCCAAGCGCCTTCATATTTGTATCTTTTATTTTGTTGATACACCTTTGAATGTTAGTAATTAAATTGGTGAAAATAGAAAAGATATTTTCAACTTTTATAGTAAATTCCATTTTCTTCTCTCCTTAAGTCTTTATACCTATATCACAAATTTTGTTGCTCTGTCAACAAAATCTAAATATATTCCAATAAAAATTTTTTCGTAATAAATTTAGGTAAATAAGGTTAAGTTGTTTTGGTGTTTTGTGCTTTTGTGTGAGTGCAAGTAGGTAGGGTGTTAAAAATAAAAAATGGTTAGTTTTAGGTTTAATTGTAATTTTTTAGAGTAATCTTATAAAAATTAGTTTGAATAGTCTAATTAATATGTTACACTTAAACTAATAAATATGGAGGTAAATATGAAAAAGACTTTTTTAAATGTTATTCTAGCTTTACTATTAATAGTTGTTCCTTTTGGGTTTATTGGATGTGCAGAGCCAGACGGAACTACTGGGGAAGGGACTGGCCAAGTACTTACACTTGAAGATTATCATAATGAGATAAACAAAACAGCAAATTATTATGGTTATACATTAACTGACAGCAATGTAAATATGGCATTAAATACTACTAAGGGAGATGATAGTTTTTCTCCAAACTTAAGATTTTTTGGCCCAGTTGGAAATTATGGGGATTTTGAAGTTATATATTATAATAATTTAGCAAGGACAGAAGTAGAAAACAAACTTATTTTTGGGACTCCAAATCCAGATTATGCAGGAGTAGTAATAGACTATAGCATTTGTGAATTTGGAGAAGAAGGTGATACATTGTATTCTTTGACACTTGAATCAAGAGAATGGGTTTCTTATACTTTTGGAAGTAAAGAAGAAAATGTGAGTTTTTCTGTAGTTTTAAAAAACATATATGACTTGATTGATCCTCAATACTATACTCTTGTAAGTGAAGACGGTTTAAATTTAAATTATAAATTAGATGAGGAAAAAAGAGAGTTGTTTAACTCAGTTCTTACAATCTTTTTTAGTGATGTAAGTAGTATAGGAGATGTCAGCATTTCAATTATTGAAGCAAACAAATTGGAAGTTAATATCGAACAAACAATTGATAGCGAGACAACTCAAATTGAATACTTAATTGAAAGAGGCGGACAATTTATTAAACTACCAGAAGAAGCGAAAGGTCAAAATTAATAAAATATTAAACAAATAGATTAGAAAAGTCAGGGGTCGCCTGACTTTTATTTATGTCAAGTTTGCTCTTAGTGAAAAGTTTAGCTAAAATTTGGAGAAAGTAATATATATACTGCGTTTTTTGGGCACGAGTTTGACATTTATTTTTTTTATTGATATAGTACTTTAAAGGCTAAGTTAAAAAGGTTTAAGGAGAAAATTTATGAAAAAGAAATTTATGACATTTTTATGTCTTGTAACTTTGATTGTGCCTTGTGCAATTTTACTAGTCGCTTGTGGAGAACCAAAAGTTATTGGCTTTAGTGTCTACTTAAACGGAAATATTGTTTCTAGTGAAAACTCAAAAATAGAGATTGATTATGGTGATGAATTTTCTCTTGATGACCATCTTTTAGTTAAGGCAAATTTTGATAATGGGACTCAAACTGAATTAAAAAGTAGTGAATATAGTATTCAAGGATTACCAAAAGAAATATTAGCAAATGAAAGTGGCTATAAAATCAAAATTTCTTACTCTAACTTTTCTCCTGTTGAGGTAACTTTAGTTGTACATAGAAAAGAAATAAGTACTGAAAATTTAGTTTGGGATTACACTTCACCATTTACCTATAGTGGAGAAGAAAAGAGTGTACACTTAACGAATTTACCAAGTGGAATCAATGTTACTTATGAAGGGAATACGGGAGTTGATTCGGGAGAATATGTAGCAGTAGCTTCACTTAGTAGCGTTGATGATAATTTTGTAGTTAGTCAATCAACTTTAAGACTAGATTGGAAGATAGTAAAGGCAAATCCAAGTTATGAGTTACCAACAAACCTTACGGGGTATGTTGGAGACAGTTTATCGACAGTAACGCTTCCAGAAAACTTTACATGGGAAAACAAAGAACAAGTAATTAGTAATGGAGCACAAACATATTTAGCAACATACACCCCAGATGACACAGCAAATTACAATATTATTAGTAATATTTCTATTAGTGTTATGGGAGAAAAAAGAGAACCAACTTATTCACCTCTAGATACTCTTGAAGCAACATATGGAGATAAATTAGAAGATATTATATTCCCATTAGATAATGGAGGGGTTTGGTCATGGAAAGACGAAGGTACGACTCTTGTTGGAAATGTTGGTGAAAGGCATTTTGTGGCAATCTTTACACCAAATGATACTGAAAGATATGAGGTAATTGAAGTTCAAGTTACGATAAATGTTTTACCAAAAGAGGTGTTAAAGCCTACTCTTAGTGGAACATATGTTTATACTGGACAAGAGCAGACAGCAAATTTAGTTAATTTTGATGAAGACATTATGAATGTTACAGGGCATTTGCAAACCAATGCGAATGTAGAAGGTTACGTAGTGCTAGTTTCACTAAAAGACAAAGAGAATTATGTATGGGAAGGCAATTCAACAGATGATTTAAGAATAATTTGGAAGATAGTAAAGGCAAATCCAAGTTATGAGTTACCAACAAACCTTATGGGGTATGTTGGAGACAATTTATCGACAGTAACGCTTCCAAAAAACTTTACATGGGAGAACGGAGAACAAGTAATTAGTAATGGAGAGCAAATAT
>CASDOR010000009.1 GCA_949282135.1 uncultured Christensenella sp. | reverse complement strand
GTTGAAGGTTGCACATTTACTGGGCAAGATGTTGGACTTAGGCTTGATGGGTTAAATGAAGCTAATGTGATAATTAATGATTGCATCTTTAATGAAATTGATTCTTCTAATGCTAATGAAGAGTATAGGGGATCGCCTTTACTTATAAATTCTACAAATGAAGGGTTAATAGTAAGAGTAAGTAATTGTGAATTTAGAAACAATACAACAAATCTAGGTGCTTCCGCAATAGATATGGTAGAAAACACATTGAATCTTCAAGTGTACCTTTCTGGCGAAATAATCATTGAAAACAACACAACAACAAGTAATCGTGGGGCTTTGTATGTAGGTAGTGGCAAATTAATAATTAATGAAGGGACAAAACTTGTTATAAAAGATAATGTTTTAATTCAAGAGGATGAGGAGATATCTAGCAATATTGTATTTGGGAGTAGTGCTGACAAGGGGGTTCTTGAGGGGGATTTAGACGGAGAGAGTAAGGTGTACATTGATATTCCAAGTAATGCTAGTGCTGGGGATTTGATTGTTGGTGGAATAAATAGCAGTTACCTTATGACAAATAGTATTTTAGATAACTTTTATTTGAGTGATAGTAATTATGGGTTAAGGTTTAGTGAGGCACAAAATGGGCTAGTGTTATATGACAAGTCTGAAAATGGGGAGCTAAGCGCGGTTGTTTCTGACAAGGTTGTTGTACAAGAGGTAGGCGAGCGTTATGGGCTTGAGGACGGTGACATAGAGGTATTATTTAGTGGAGCTCTATACCCAGGCGAATATAGTATTGAGTATTCGCTTAGTGGTGAGGAAGGGACTTGGGGGAATGAGAGTCCTGTGTTTAGAGCAAAGGGTGAGTATACCATATTTTATAGGGTAAATGCGGACATTTTAGACGAGCCTATACAAGGGAGTGTTACAATTAAGGTAATTGGGCAAAGAATATATGTGAAAAATTTGCCAAGTGCAAAATTAAGGTATGGGGAAACGTTATCGCGTGCGGTGTTTGGTGGCGGACTAGTTGAGGACGAGAAAGGGCAAGCGGTTGCAGGAGTTTGGAGTTTTAGCGAAGGGAGTGTTGTGCCAAGAGACACGACAGCGTATTATGAGGCGACCTTTACACCATACAATGAGGTTTATGAAAATAGTAATGTCATAAGTGTGAGCGTGCCGGTTACTATTTCCTATGGGGTGGTGTTCTACGCAAATGGTGGGTTTGTGACTGACGAAGGTGACGTAAACAACTCGTATACTGGAATAAACAACTTATCACAAATGATAGGATACATGAGTGATAATGGAAGTATAATTTTTACTGAGACGTATACTGTTATTGGAGATATAAGCATTGTTTCTAATAAAAACATTGATTTTGTTAGATATTCTACGTTTAAGACAGGGCCAATGATTATTGTTGACGTGGACAGCAGTTTGATACTTAATGGTGGGGCTGGCTCCATTGTTTTTGAGGGTGGAGGGGCTTTAAGTGGAACTAGTGGCTTTAATGGAGTAGTCCTCGACAACTATGGCGAGGTGAATCTCCAAACAAATGTGATTTTTAGGGGATTTGTCGTACATTACGAGACGGTCGGAGGAGATATTTATAGCCCAATTAGGAATAGAGAGGGTGGGGCACTCAGGCTTAATGGTGCACAGATTTACGGAAATATTCTTAGAAGTGGCTTATCAACCACTGGCGGCATAATTTACAACGAAGGTGAGCTATATATTAGTGGCGGTAGGTATTTTTCTAACCATATGGATGAAGTTGGTTCCACGTCAATTAGGGAAGGTGTCGGCGGATTTATTTATAATCTCGGAAGTGTCAGTATGTCTGGCGGTGAGATTTTTAACAATAGGGCTGAATATGGCGGTGCAATTTACGTTGCAGGCGGAGTTGTGACACTTAATGGCGGTAGTATTTATGCCAACCAGACAAGTCTTGGCGGCGGGGCTTTATATGTAGCTAGTGGTGGCGAGATAATACTTGGGGCGACAAATATTTATGGGAATTTTGCGACAAGTGGCGAAAATGGAATTGAAAATGCAGGCGGTGACATTTTTGATATTGATTTGTCTAAGGTCAGTAGTGAAATGCTTGCGGAGATTGAGAGTAATAACTACGACATGGGGCTAAAGTTTGACGAAGATGTGGAAAGTGGGGGCGAACCAAGTAATGGGCAAGACGCAATTATTTTAGGGCTTTTGTTTACCGCTTTTGTGCTTGCGTTTTTGTGCATTGTTGTTGTAAGGAAAAATAAGAAAAAGTTTTAGAAAAGAAAAGTCAAGGGTAACACCTTGATTTTTTTGTGCTCAGTTATAATTATCTCTTTCCCTTTAAAATAAAGGGAATTAGGGGGAAAGAAAAGGGAGAAAAAGAGAGGGGACTCAAGAGGCAGATTTTATTAAAAATGAGACAAAAAAGTAAAAAGAAAAAAGGCGAAAAATTGTTTTAAAATTGCCTTAAAAAAAATAAAAAAATGTTGCAAATTATTTGGCGAAAAATTACTTATAATATATAATATACCTAGTAACTTATTATGCTAGTGTGCCTATGCTTACTTTTTAGTTACATAGAGGGGAATGGGAATATAAAACCTCTCTTTGCTAAGGAGAAAAAAATGAGAGTAAGAAAATTTAATTTTGTAATTTTTCTTTGTGTATTTATGATTGGGGTTCTGGGATTTACAGGGCTTTCTTTAACGATAAATAGAAAAGTCGCACAGGCGGAGGAAAATGAGATTTCCGTACAAGCAGATGAGGGGATGACGGAGAGTAAAATTTACGTCAGTAACAGCGGAAACAACAATAGTGACGGACTCTCGGCTTCAAATGCTGTTGCGTCTCTTAACACCGCGCTTTTACGCATTAATTCAAATGCGGAAAGTGGGGTAGAGATAAACACAATTGTTTTTCTTGACACTCTTATTATTAATGCTTCGTCAGCGAATGGAACGATAGTTAATAACACAGGCAAAAATATATATCTCATTCGTGATAATTCCTTTAGCGGAAATAGTTCCTATGGTAATGCCATGATTGGGCTTTCAAATAATGCTGGTACTTTTACTTTTAATGGAGATGACGCGTCAACAAGTGCGGAAGAAAGATTTATTTTTGAAGGTAGAAAAGACGAGGGTGTGACTGTTAGCTCTGGTGTTTGTATTCATAGTGCGGCAAGTGGTTCTGTTGCTCTAGACTTAAGTCATATTTCGTTCCAAAACTTTAGCGGAACAATGACATGGTTTATTCGTGCAGTCGGTAATGTAAATGCTTCAAATCTTACCTTTAGCAATAATGAGATATCTACAACATTTTTCTTTCTTACAAACTATGGTGGTAGCGCGTCTAACGCTTGGGTGTCTGAGGTGAATATCAGCAACCTTGTAGTAAATAATAACACTTTTACGTCAGGTAGTGGTTCAGGACGCGTTATAGAGGCTGGTTATATTAATGAATTGACTCTTGATAATTTGGAGTTTGTGGACAATTCCACTTCATCCCTTAATTTAATTTATGCATTTTATATCGGAGAGAGTACGGCAGAGGGGCAGGGGTTTACTCTCACAAATAGTACTTTTACAAATTGTAAATCTTCTTTTGCTAATTCCGGACTCCTTTTAGTTGATAAGGCAATGAGAACTACAATATCTAATTGTTCAGTTAATGGTGGAAGTAGTACTTCTTATGGGGTTATGGCGATTTCTCAGATAGCAGAGTTTAATAACATTAGTTTTAATGACTTTGAGGTTGTTGGTAATGATAACAATAGAATGATATTTCATATCTTGAAATATGGGACAACTAATACCTCAGATGTTGATATTTCTTTAGATAATGTTGATTTTTCTAATTCGACTGGCGATGTGCATAGCGAGATTAGTTTGTATGATTTTAATAATGCAAATATTAGCAATTGTGATATAACAAATCCACATAGGCATGGTATTAGACTTGTAGATGTTGCAAATATTTTAATTGATAGTTGTAATTTTGAAAGGAATGGTAATATTACTGAATTTTTTGATGGAGGGGTTTTTTTTGCTTTAGCTTCATCAGATTCTCACTTGCAGGTGAGCCTTAATATGACCAATTGTAGTTTTATTAATACAAGTGAGTTTTCAGGTAGAATATTGACTACAAGTGGGCTTTTGTCCTCAAGTGATTTATACGAGGAAAGTTACTTTGATATAACAATTGACCGTTGTGATTTTGGAGAGGACAAAGTAAGTACTAATAGTTTTGATTTAAATAACGTGAGAAGTCTTAATATAAGCAATAGTAAATTCCATGACCTTAGTGGGCTTATAAATATTAGCTTTCATAGAGGTATTACTGATGACAAGACTATGACTATCAGTAACGTTGAGTTTTACAACAATGTCGGCGGAAGGTTTTTAGTTACAGGTGCGGGAAGCCCTTCAACTAGAGCGGGTGATTTTGTTATCAATAACATGACAGCATATAACAATGTTTATACGTCCGATACATACTGTGTGTTTACTAGTAGATATTTTGGGTCAATTGAAGTTAATAATAGTAATTTCTATGATAACGTGTCTGGTGCTTCTGTCTTAAGATTTGCAGTAGGTGATGTTAGTATCACTAATAGCAACTTTTATAATAATGTAAACTCAGGAAGTAATGGAAATGAGGGCGGAGCAGCTATTACTGTTGCCGATTGTAATTTTTCTGCAGTAAGTAGTAATTTTTATAGTAATAAATCGAATAAGAGTGGTGCCTGGGGTGGGGCTATAAGGTTTGGTAATAGTCAGGTCTTACTGTCTGGTTGTACTTTCCAAGAAAATTCAAATGCAACAAGTGTAGGTGGAGGTGTCTATATAGATTTTAATGCTACTTTTTTAGCAAATAGACCTGACTTAGAAGCAAAGGTTGAAATAAATGGTTGTCATTTTATAAATAATGATTCAAGAGGTAGTGGTGGGGCTGTCAATATGTCTTTAGGAAATGTGAAAATTGATGTTGATATTATTGGTTCTAATTTTGAGGGTAATGTTGCAAATAGTAATGGAGGAGGACTTTATATCTCTGGCTGTGGCGACTTAAATATTCAAGGATCAAACTTTTCTAGTAATGTCGTTTTAGGTCAAGGTGGAGCAGGGCTTTTTAGAGCTTCTAACGATTCAAGTGTCACGATAGATGGCTGTGTTGCAGATGGAAACACAGGGGATGCTGGCACTGCGTTTTATTTTTATGGTAGCTTAGACTCAGTTGACATAACAAATTCTGAGATTGTAAACAACGTTTCTGATTTGTCAATGGGATTTTCTGGAAGTGGGGCAGCTCTTGCGATTATAGATGCTCAGGCAATAATCAATATTGAAAATAGCATAATTTTAAACAATATATCGACAGCAATAGAATCATATAAACCTGGTGGTATTTATCTTCGTTCGAATAAGGAATTAAATATAATAAATTGTGATCTTAATGGTAATAAGGGAAATACTGGTGCTGCACTTTATTGTTATAGTGTTGAGTCTGTTAACATACAGGGAAGTAATTTTACAGAAAATGAAACAATAGGAGATTACAATTATGCAAGTGCTATTATTTTGTTTATAGATTGTTTTAATGTTATATTTGAAAATTCCAATGTAGATAATAATGTTGGGACAAGGCCAATTATGTATTATATTAATCCTACTAAAAATGGGGGCTTTTTATTTACAATGAAAGATAGTAGTGTGAGTGGGAATACAATTGACTTAGGAACGACTGACAGCTATCAGAACTTTGGTATTTTATCTATTCTTGGTACAGGGGAGGATGGTCAGCCTGATTATAATATTGGAATAAATTTTGAAAAATTAAAATTAAATAATAATATTTTTAGGTTACGTGATTCTAGTTCAGGGTCAGAGGTAAGAGGAGCGTTAGTTAATATAAAATCTAGATGGGCATCGGCTGGAAGTGAAAATAGTGTCTCTTACGCGGATTGTGAAATGATTGGGAATCAAATAGATTCTGGGTCTACAATTAGTCTTATACGTCATAGCGGAGTAGATGATATTTCTTTTGATGGGGTGACAATAGAGAATAATGTTTCGATAAATAGTAATGGAAATATGCAGGCGATTTTAGTATTTGAGGGCAAAGACAAAAATGCTTCCGTCGTAAATCTTAATAATGTTGTAATTAAGGGGCACAGTATAGATGATGCTAGCGGTAGTGTGATTTTTGCAAACGCATTTGTTAATCTTAATATGACTGGTGGGAGTATTGAGGGGACAACAACTGTAAGTAGGCTTGTTTCTGGGACTAGTAGTTTTGTGTTTGATGGGGTGAGGTTTGCAAACAACGCGGTGGTAAATAGGACAGGAAGTGTGAATGCTGGGCTTATTTTGATAAATAATCCTAATAGTATAGTTAGAAATTGTGTGTTTGAAAACAACAGTGCAAATGGCTACAATGGTGCAGGGCTATATTTTGAGGGGGCAAATTATAGTTACACTATTTCCGGTTGTACTTTTACTGGGAACGCAAGTAATGAGGGTAGTGCAGTTTATGTTGGGCTGAATGGGAACAATAGACGTGGGGTTCAACTTATTTTTGAAGATTGTAAGTTTAGTGGAAATGAAGCAGAAAATGGTGGTGCGGTTAGGACGTATGATAGGACAGAGTTTGTGGGTTCTTCATTTTATGACAACAAGGCAAGTGAAAATGGTGGTGCTGTATATGGTGAAAGCATTTATATAACCTCAAGTATTTTTGAAGGTAATAGTGCAGGCGTAAGTGGAGGTGCTGTATATCTTAGCGGTATGACAAACGTGTCAAACAATGGTGCGTTTATGCTTGTTGACAGAGATAGTAGTAATCCTAGTAGGTTTACGGAAAATAGTGCTGGGACAAGTGGTGGTGCTATATTTGCTTATGACCAATCGACACTTGTATTATATGGTACGGTTTTTGAAAGAAATGATGCAAGTAGCATTGGGGCAGCGATATATAATGATGGAAATTTGATTATTGACGGAGGTGTTTTTACTGAGAATGGTAATGAAAGTGTACTTGGCGGTGGTGTTGCAAACGAGGGAGAGCTAAGTATCAAAAATGTTGAGGCAAGAAAGAACAAAGCTTCTAATGGAGGATTTTTATATAACAACTCAAATGTAGAGATTTTTGTCAGTGGTGATTTTGAAGAAAACGAGGCGGTGACAAATGGTGGAGCGATAGCGGTAGTTGTAGGAAGTTTGACACTTGAAGATAGTAGCTTTAATTTAAACACAGCAGGTAGTTATGGCGGTGGTGTATTTATTCAAAGTGGGGCTAACAACTCAGTCATGATGCTTGGAAGTGAGTTTAATCTTAACAGTGCACTTTTTGGTGCAGGGGTATCAATTGGAGCATCAGGAAATGGTAATGGGGCACAGACTGGATACTTCAATGATATTATGTTTAGTGGAAATAGTGGTAGTGGGGCTTTTTACATTAATGGTGGGCAACACGACCTTATAGATATTAGTATTACTGGAGGTAATGGTTATGGGATGTATATTGAGAGTGGAGGACTCAAATTATCAAGAGAGATAATTGTTGACGAAAACACAATGGACGAAGTCAGCACCAACGTTTATTTGACAGGAAGTGTTATACTTAATTTGAGTGGTAGTTTAAGTAGTACTTCACATATTGGTATAAGTATTGAGAGTAATAACAGGGCAGTTGTAGAAAGTGACGGAAGTTACATTATTAATAGTCGTGATTATTCAAAATTCTTTAGCGATAGCGAGGACAATTCACTTTATTTTAAGATAAATAATGAATATGATGGGACTGAGAATACTATTTACATTGCAGATGTGAGTGCGACAACTGGGGTTGTATACACGGTTTCTGATTTTTATGGTGAGATAGAAGAGGCTGGGAGTGCAAATATTGAGGTAAAGGTTGCATATCCTACATCAAATTACACTATAACTTACTCTCTTAATGGGCAAAATTACACAGATGAGGTTGAGATAAAAAATGCTGGGGTAACAACAGTTTACTATAGAATTGCTGTAGACGGAGGAGAGACAGTAGAGGGTGAGGCACTTGTAGTACTGGGTTCTGTAAACTCACTTTACATTTCTGAACTTCCAACAGTCAGTAATGTTCTTGTTAATATGCCGGTAAGTGGGGCTGTAATTACTGGTGGTGTTGCGACAAACTTGTCTGGGCAAAGAATTGCAGGTGTATTTAGTTTTGCGAATGAAAGTTATGTACCAACAGAGGCTGGCAAGCAAGTATTTGAAATGGTGTTTACTCCAAATAACCTAGAAGGCTACACTAGTGTAAACTTCAACATGCTAATTGAGGTCATTGGGTATACAGAGGTATACTTTAAAGAAGCTTCAGGTACGAGAATGTTCTTTACGTCAAGTGAAGATGCGGACCTTGGGCAAAATGCGATTGCTACATTTACGTCGTCTAGGACTGGATTTAATGACATGATTGACAAAATGAGTGATAATGGTGTCATTTATATGATGTCGCAAATGAGTGGCGGTGTTGATTTGTCGGTGAGCGACAACAAAACTATAACTATAAAGAGATTTTCTGCGTTTGATGCTCCAATGTTTTATGCTTTCAATAACACGGTTATCACTCTTGGTTCATCAACTATGAGTGGGGAATTAATTCTTGACGGAAACAACATTGAGAGTGAATATCCAATAATTGAGTACAGAAGGGCGGCGGAAGGTAGTGCAGAGCAAATTATTTATGACGGAGTAAAGTTTGTTAACCATTTAGGAATAGAGGCTCCTGCAATTGGTGTTGTTGGTAATGTTGTTCTTACTATTTATTCACTTCAAGCAGAAAATTGCAGATATGTTTTAAGAGAAGGGGCTGATACTCCAGAATATGACGAAAGGGCTGATGATGGGTCAAAAGAACTTCAAGATGTAATAGTTGACACTCAATCACAAAATGTTAGAGTTCCTTATACTGGCGGTGGAGTATTGAGTACAAGGACTGCTGAGGGGGTTGTAGGTGGAGTTTCAGCGACTCGAATGAGACCTGCTATTAACATTTATAATTTCACTGCTAATAATTGCTCATCAGAATATTACGGTGGGGCGATTAGTTTTTCATCAAGTGTTGACGTTAGCGATAGAAATGATACGACCTCTTCGATTAATATAATGAATTTAAATATTAGTAACTGTAGTGCAAAATATGGTGGGGGGGTAGCAGTCACTGGATTTAACAAGTTGACTATACATGATATGATTCTTGAGGGGAACACGGCTGAGCAGGGTGGAGGTGTTTATTTCTATTCTCTTGAAACGACCTATAGTGCATTAATTAAAGATAATTATGCTTATCAGGGTGGTGGTATTTTTATTGAAGAATATGGAATTTACGCGGATGCCTTTGGACAAAGTAGTGACAACATGATAGAGATTATAAATAATGAGGCAGTTTTAAACGGTGGCGGAATTTTCTCTACAGCACCTTTTACATTGAACTATGCTTTGGTTTCCGGTAATGTAGTTAGAGGAAATATAGATTCTATTCCAGAGGATAGTTCTATTAACATTGCTGGACTTGGTTATGGTGGAGCTGGTATATTTGTGCTCAATTTAAATTCAAATAGTATTAGTCAAGTTCATAAAACAAGACCACTAACAATTAACAATTCAACAATTTCTTCTAATATGATTTTTAGTGATGGTGAGAATGATTCGTATGGTGCAGGAATATATGCAGGCATAGTAAGTCTAAATAATGTGGAAGTTGTCAACAATGGTATTGTTTTTACAGGGGAAACAGAAAGGGATGACTTACTTCTCTTGGGCGCTGGAGTTGCTATAGCTGGGACTTCTCATGATTCAAACATTGTTAATAGTGAGATCAGTAGTAACTATATTAAATCGACTAAGAGTGACTCTCTTAGTGCTGGTGCTGGAATAGCTATTACTGGTGTTCAAGATTTTCAAAATAGGCAGGTTATTGTATATCTTACAGGTAGTGAAGTAGGTAATAATTATGTTAATTCAAATGCTGGAATAAAATTGTATGAGCAGGTGGCTCTAAAGCCATATAGAAGTGTTGCTGGTGTTGATAATGCAACTATTCAACTTTGCGTAGAAGATTCTAGTATATTTGCTTCATCAGATAGTGCTGGTATTGGAAGTTTTGCTTTACCTGTAAGTAGTGGAATAGAAAGTCCTTTTAGTCAAATAATATACTCTTGTTCAAACATTCTACTAAGTGGTAGAGTTAATATTTTGTCGCCTATTGAGGTAAGGTATACATTAAATAATTTAAGAACTTTTGTGACTATTACTGAGACTTTGGATAGTGTGTCTACGGTAAATATAAAGGTTGTAGACTATAGCATAGGCAGTAATAACTCTGTTGTGGTTTTTGCTGAAGAGTATTTAGAGGTAATATATAGTGAAGTTCTAAATGAACTTGGTAACCCAGATGAGATTGATGGGCTTACAACAGAAATTAACAATGCAATTATATCAAGAATCGAGGAAAACAAAGATAATATTGTTGTTGTAGATAATTCTGGTGTAGTCTTAGAAGTTGTAGGCGCGGTAGATTCGACAATTCAAGACTATGAGAATTTATCTAATATGTTTTACCTTGTAGCTCAAACTGCAAGTTCTGGTGGGGAGAGACTAAGTACAATTTATTTTGACCCAACAAATGGTGATGATACTAACACCGGAGCAACTGCTACTCGTCCAGTTAAGACATTAGAGCATGCTCTAGAGCTAGTGCGTGATGGCGGAGAAATAATTTTAATTGGAACATGGCAAATTACAGATGAAGTTTTTGCAAGCAGTGGTAACGTAACAATTAAAAGGTATGAAAATAGTAGCAATGTGTCTAGTATTGTGATTGAAAATGGTGGAAGGCTTGAACTTAATGACATAACATTAGATGGTGGTGCAAACTCGTTTACAGAATCTATGATAGAGGTTAAACAGGGTGGAGAACTAATTCTAAACGATGGTACTGTTATAAGAAATAACAACTTAAGTACTACTTCAAATGTAACTAGAAGTGGAAGTGTTATTAATAACGCAGGTAGTGTTGTAATAAACGGTGGATCATATTATTCCAATACAGTCGGTGGTTATTCTTATAATGGTGGGTTTATGAATACAACTGGAGAAGTCGAAATTAATGGGGGGTTATTCCACTCAAATTTTGCTAGGTTTGGTGCTGTAATTTACGCGGAAAGTGGTTTGGTTAACATTTTAGGTGGAACTTTTACAAGTAATGCAAATAATACTAGCAATGATGCTTCGACTTTGTGTGTCGCTGGAGGGGGGATATATCTTGATAGCGATGTGGTTGCAAATATCACCGGAGGTGTGTTCTCAAGTAATGAAGCTATTTATGGAGGTGCAATTTATTCAAAAGGGACATTAAATATTTCGAATGCAACTTTTGTTGATAACTCTGCGGTGGATGCGTCTATTGGAAGCAATACTTATGTTGGTGGCGAAGGTGGAGCAATTTATGTGTCAGAGGGAGAGTTGTATTTGACTAGTAGTTCCTTATATAATAATGAGGCAACAATTGGTGGGGCTATAGTTCTTGGAACAAATAACGATGCTACTAGTGGGGTGTCAGATGTTTTAGCTTCTTTGATTATTGACGACAACGTAAGTATAACAAATAACTTTGCTAGAGCGTTTAACTTGGCAACTGATAAATATGCGAGTGCTAGTGAGATTAGGACTTATTCAGATGCTTCACTTACGAGTATGATTAGAGATAATCACACAATTAGTTTGTCTGGCGGAAAAGGTGGCGCTATATTTGCAAGTACATTAACAAGTTTAACAATTAGTGGTGGAAAAATTGATTCTAATATTGCATCAAGAATGGGAGGTGCTATATATTCAACTGGTGGTATTCTTACAATCAGTGGTGGGACAATTTCAAATAATATTGCTGGGTACTATGAAGCGGTTGAGTCTGGAGACCCAGCTACTATGACAGAGAGTTTAGGTGGTGCTATTTATTATGCTTCAAATGAAAATGGGTTAGACGTACAAAACATCGGTTCGTTTATTTCAAGTAGCGCGAATAGTGTAATTAGTGTTAATCCACTTCAAAGTAGTAATTTTGTTGTAGATGGTGGCACTTTTACAGGCAACTATGCTAATAATGGTTCTGTAGTTTATTTAACAGGCTCGCAAAATGCAAATGCAACACTAATTGTTTCAGGTGGTAAATTTACGAGTAATGGTGCATATGAAATAGATAATAATAGCTATCATTATACGGGTTATGAAACAAAAGGTGGAGCCTTCTACTTAGGTCAATACTCCTTTGCTGAGATTATGGGAAACGTCTTAATTTCAGAAAATAAGGCTAATAATGGTGGTGCAATTTATGCAGATACTTATAGTAATTTATTAGTTGACGATGGTGAGATTTCTTACAATTCAATTCAACTAATTGGTGCAAGCGAGGGTGATGAAAGTAGCACTGCAACAGCAATTTTCATTAACAACGCACAGGTAATTTTACGTGGCGGTAGAATAGTAGAAAATTATGCAGAGCAAAATGCAGGAGCTGCTGTTTTTGCACAAAAAACTAATATAGTGGGAGATACAAGAGAGGGAAGACTTTTGTATCTAGGTGGAGATATTTATATACAAGATAATAGAGTTTATACTCTTGGTAGTTCCGCAAATCCAGAAAGAGAAAGAAATGTTTTGATTTACAATTCATTGTCTTTACAAGGGACTCCAGAAATGTTTGAAGTGTATGAGGAACTTTCTTCAAATGCTCTTATAGGTGTATACTATAGGGGTAAGTCTAATACTGCAACAAAAACACAAGTAGGTATTATTAGCGAGTATATTAAGGATTCAAGTTTAAGAAATAATTTTACAGCAGATAGTTACTATTTAGATACAAATGATTATACAATTTATATTGATGTTGATGGTACTGGTGGAAATGGCCGAGGAATATATGTTGGACCTCAATATATTGAGCCTACCTCTTTCTATACTGCGTCAGATTATATAGGAGAATATGACGGAGATGAGCACACAATAGATTTACAAATTAATGCTCCTGGAATAACTGCCGAATACTATGTTTCAAATAATGATTCTTTAAAGTATTCGGACATTCCAGAATCTAGTTGGGGTAGCATTATGCCTAGTGAGGACAATGCAACAATTTTTGTATACTTTAGATTTAAAAATAATTTAGGTAATGTAGTTAGGATTGAAGGAGATTATCCATATAGCGACTCAAATGGTTACTGCGACATGAGAACAATTAGTATCGAGGCAAGAACGGTAACAATTACAGAGGAAAACAAACCTAGTGTTGAAGATACCGTATTATATGGGGTGACATATTCTGAGGCTCTTAGAAATATGCCTGAATTGGTAGGTGGAATTGCTACTGATAATGGAGTGCAAATTTATGGAAGCTTTGAATGGGCAAATTCGACAATTCAATTTGAAAACATTGGTGAAAATGAAGCTACTGTAGTGTTTAGACCTGATAATTCTAGAAATCCTGGTTATGCAGATGTTTACTTTAACATTGTTGTTGATGTTCAAACACAGAGTATGTATTATGATAGTCTTAGAGAAGATGGAAATAAATTCTATCTTACTACTTCTACAGGAGACCAAATTGATGCTCCAAGTGTGTCGGTATATAACATGGCTTCTGCTCTTAGATATATGGCAACTAATGGTACACTGTACATAGTTAATGGTGGGTATAAAGTAGACGGTGAAGAAACTTGGGATGTAGAAAACAGGACAGTTACTATTAAGAAAGGTAGGACTTTTGATGGGGATTTAATTATGATCCCTGAGCCAGAAAATAATTTTTCAAAATCATCGCTTATTATAAACATTACAGGCAGTGGATCTCTTATAATAGATGGTGGTGCGGTTTGGGTAAATAGTGCAGGTGCATCGTCAGATCCAAACTTGATTAACTTAAAGACACAAACAAATTATCAAGGTGCAGGTGGCATTAGGTCAAATGGTACTCTAATTAGTATTGCAAAAAATGCAAGTCTTTCTACGTTTGGACATGTGATACTTAGAAATAATGAAAATAATGCTGTTTCAACTTCAACGTATGGTGGGGCAATTTGTTCTTATGGTTCAGTGTCTCTAGGTAGTGGGGCTGAGATAACTGGAAATATGGCAACATATGGTGGTGCGATTGCTATTAGAAATGTTAGCAGTAGTGTGGAATTTAATATAGGACAAAGCTCTGGTAGTAATGTTATAATTTCAACTAACTCTACATTGCTTGGCGGTGATGGTGGTGCTATTTATATTGCAAATAGAGAAACTCTAGTATCAAGTGTTAAAGTTGAAATTGTTAATGCAACAATTACCAGCAACAAGGCATACACAAGTAATTCTGGCGATAATGGTAGAGGCGGAGCAATTTATGTAGGTGACAACATAGATTTTACTATTGGAGATACAAATCAAAGTGTAACTATCATGGGTCACACTACATATTCAGAAGGGACAATATTCTCTCTTAGTCCAGTTAAAGTAGACAAATTAATTTTAGAGAATAATAACGTCCAGGAAGGTGGAGTCGGCAATGCTATGTATCTTTACAACAAATTAGATACCGATCAAAGCCAAAGCGATGGATTATATCCTATGTTATACTTACGTGATGAAAGTACAATTATTGGACAGATTGTGCTTGACGGGAATGGATTTATTGCTGATAGTGGATATTTAGATCCAAATAGTAGCATTGAGATTTTGAGAAGAGATAGTAATAGTCCAAATGATGGTTATGAAATTACACAAACAGTTGTTGCTTTCCTCGGAGATAGTAGTAAAAGTGATATCTATTCATTATTTGTTTCAAGTGATAGACTTGAACCTTGGGATTTGGCGCATATCACAACGCATACAGGCAACGCTACTTCCTCAGCAAATGTGCCAGGAGATAATGGGATTAGTGTAGATGGACAGATAGTTACTGATTTACTTCAACTTGCAAGTACGTTTATAGTAAGAGTTTATCATGGACCAGCAATAAGTGACACAGGATATTATGAGATAAAAGTAATGTATGGTGATGCTTATTCAAAACATATTTATGATGCAGAACTTGGTGGTGAAGAAGGAAGTGTAGTTGGGGCTTCTAAAGGGTTTGAGGATAGTATAGTTGAGGGCATGGCAACAATAAGTAATCCAGGTTATTATGTGCAATCTTATTACTTATTACTTGATGAAAATAGTGGTACAAGTAATACTGAACTTGCACGTTTTGGATATGCAAAAAATGATTTACAAGTTTACTATGGGAAAAATATATTTGTTGGCTGGACAGTTGCTGTTCCTGAGGTGCGTATAGAAGTTTGGGAAAAAGTTGAAGAAGAGAAGGATACTGATGGTACTCTGGATGGCTGGATGATAAAAGAACTTGATGATAATAACAGTGTTACAGTTACCTATGGTGAGGAAATTCAATTAAGAGCTGTAATAGAAAATCAAGGTGGTAGTGAGTTTATTTATACGTACAGTTGGCGTAGATATGTAGGAAGTGACTATATTCCAGATGATACACAGCAAGGAAATACATTTAATATTAGGGATGCATCAGTATATTCTTATGGTGTACTGGTTACTTCTAGGTCTGGAAGTATTTCTGTTTCAAATGATGCTAGAGAAACAATTGTAACCGTTCAAATTTTACCAAAACAAGTGTCAGTATCTTTAAAAAATAAAGAATTTACTTATAACGGAGAAGAGCTATTTGTAGGACATGAAACAGGTGAGAAGATAACTACAGGCGCTGGAGAAGGTAATTATTTGATTAATAATATTGTTCTTGAAACAAGCACATTGCCATATGAAGATACTTTGGAAGGTATAGGAATTGTACTTGAGGACAATCCAGATAGCACTGGCAGTGAGAGAAGTGTAAGGCTTGCAACTAATGCTGGAACATATAACATAATAGTTAGTTGTACGAATACAAATTATCAAATTATACCTGCGTCAGGTCTTGTTTGGGCTATTAATCCAGTTGTGCTTGAAGTAGATTCTTGGTATGATGTTGGAGAGGATCGTGATTCGGTTTACTCTCTCTATGAAAACGCCTTTGAAACACTTGAAGGTGTTGGGCATTTACTTGTTCCTCATTTTAGCAATGTGGTTGGGGAAGATAGGGTTAATATACAGTTGCAGTATTATGTGGGGCAAAGTAGTGGAAGTGTAGATAAAACTCTTTATTTTGCATTCACAAATTCAAGACACAACGAGGGGCTTGCTCCTTATGATATTTCGTTCCTAGAATCACTTAGTAATGAAGAGGTCGTTTCGTACGATGGGTATGTTAGCACAGGCACATTTAGGACAGAATTAGTAAACGTTTATAATGAAAACGGAAACTATGTATTGCCAGAAGATTTTGAACATGAAATCATTTGGAGTATTACTGGAAACCAGGCATTTATAAGAAACTGGGCTGTTAAAGCTGGTGGGGGTAGTGCTAGTACAGAGGACCTCATAGGACGGGATGGAGCAAGTTTTGAAGTAGAAGATGGCATGCACGTTGCGACAAGGACATATTCCGATTCTAGCTACTATGTGTCATTCAATTTAGAAGATAGCCGAGGTGGATACATTTCGAGTGAAGGCAATGTTCTTGTTAGTATGAGTGCAACAAGATTAAATGAAAATGGTGATGAGGAATTTTATAAGAGTGTAGAACCATTTATGATAGGAGAAAATAACAGCAGTGCAATTAACTTTATTAATGACCCACTAAACTATATTAAGTTTACCGATTCTGGCATATATAGAATAACTGTTAACATTGAAGAGTATAGAGAAGTTCAAAGTCCTGTGAAAGAGAACATGTCATTATATTATGTCTATGATAATGAGACTGGCGAATATAGACTTACTACAGATGTGGAGCCTGTTCCAGGAACAACATATTATGAAAAACTAAGCAATTATTTTGAATCTCCTACTTCAATATACACCTTGCAGCTAACAATAGAAAAACAAGGTTTAACCTTAGATTGGGGAATTTATAGACAAGTTGATAAAGAGGTTGTAAGCGAAGGCTTAACTGAAGTACAAGTTGATTCTAATGATGACGGAGAAATGGACACAAATGGACTATCACTTGTTTATACAACTTCGTCGTATATAGCACGAATTTTAGATAATGGTGTTAGGCTTACTGATTCTGGTACCCAACTTGTTGGTGTTAATGTTGTAGAAACATTTGAATATTCACTAGATAATCAAAACTTCTATTCACTAGAAAATGCATATAATATTTTACTTCAAAGAAATGCAGGGACTTATGTGTTCTATGCTCGAATGATTGATGAGGAAAAGTCTAAGAATTATTATATAGAAAACAATGGGAGATTTGCTCTTGTAATTGAAAAGAAATTACTTACTGTTTCTTGGCCACAAAGTGAGTTTGAATGGACTTCAACTCAAATTACTTGTGAACCTGTTATTGAAGGTGTAATACAAAACGATGCTGGTGGTAGTGGACTTTGGGATCTTGATGGACATCAAGGGACAGATATTGGCTCTTATACTGCAGAGATTGTTCCAGATGAATACTTAATGGAAAATAGTAACTACGCATTTTCTTCAGAAACTATTAGTCAGAACTTAACTCACAACTGGAGTATTGTTCCTAGGACTTTAACTATTACTTGGGAATTTAATATTTATGATAGTGGGGTAGAATTCCCTCAAGGAGAGTTCTATGTGTCTCAAGGTACACTTGAGAGTGCTTTTAGTCCAACTTATAACAACATTGGTTACACTCTTGTGCCAGTTCTAAGTAACATGGTCTCAAATTATAGTGATGTATCTGTTGGATATGTAAACAATTTAACACCAGATAGTGCCTATAAAAATGCAGGAAGATACTCAAGAAGCGTAGCGGACACTCTTACAGGTGATGATGCTAGTTACTACAGGCTTCCAGTATCTACGGACATTTCAAGAAGCATTGTTTGGGAAATATTGAGGAAGGAAATTAGAGTACAATGGACATATTCAGATACTAATCCTTTTGTTTATGATGGAGATTTGCACGGTGTTTATGCCTCTCCAGTTCCAGAAGATGTTGCAGAGGGTGATGAAGCAAGTACCATTACATTTACCTATAGGCAGTTAGGAAATCAGGTTAATGAGGCAAGAGATGTTGGTGAATATACTGCAATGATTGAGTCTATTAACAATCAAAACTATGTTGTAAATGATGGTAGTCAAATAGTATGGAGAATTACCGAAGCACCACTTAACCTACTTTGGATATGGAGTGATGGCGGAAGTGATGAAACAACTGACGACAATCAAAGACGAGGTAGAATTTATAATGGTGAATCTTTATACCTATACGTTGATACAAATGCTGTTGGTAGTATTAGTGGAATAGTTGAGGAAAGAAGTGACGTATCAGTAAGTATTTCCTACAGAAGATATGTTGATGATAGCCCAATTCAAGGAGATATAAAAAATGTAGGTGTTTACAAGGCAATAGCAACACTTACAGGGAATGACGCAAGCTTTTATACTCTTAACAATGGAAATGTCGAATGGGTAATTACTCAAAGAGAATTAAAGTTTGGCTGGACAGCACATTCTAATTTGAATTATGATGAACTTAGCACAACCAAAGAAACAAGAGTAATTGTAAGAGGTTCTAATAGTGAAAGAGCACAGTATTTTACTTTCCAACCTACTAATTTAGTTGCAGGTGATGACTTAACATTCTATGTTAGAAGAATAGGTGGTAGATATACTTCCTCATCTTCTGACGGAATTATTACAGTTGATAATCTACAAAATCAGGGCAGTTTGCTTGAGGACTGGGCATTAAATGCAGGAGATTATGAACTTGTTATTGAATCTATCACAGATTCAAGTTCAGGAAGTGTAAGTTCTAATTATTCTTTACCTGTGTTACAAACAGATAGAAATGTTGTATGGAGGCTAAATCCTGTTGAACTTAACTACAAAAAAGCTATAAAAATTATTTACGGTGACGAGGAAACAAATCCACAAAATGATCCATTTGTGTATGATGGTACAGAAAGACAGGTTACAATTAGAGTTTATGATTCATGGACAAATGAAGATGCAAGTAGCGATACAGCATTCTTAGTCTTAGATACCGACTTTAGTCTTAGTGGAACAGCAAGGACTACAGTGTCGACAGATTCTAGAGGGTGGGCTGCGACAGTAACACTTTTAAATCCAAACTATATTTTCACAGATGGTACATATAATAAAGAAACAGGTAACGTTGACAATGAAACTGTTCGTTCAAGTTCATGGAGTGTTTACTGGCTTATAAAACCTCTTCCAGTAGAATTAAATTGGAGTGCAAGTGAAATTCCTTATGATGGCTCGACAAAAGTTGTAACAGCAACAGTTGGTAATGTTATTGGAAATGATTATGTTAGAGTTACAGGTTATTCAAATGATGAGATAAAAGAATCAGATTATGAGCTTTCAAGTTCTAATTATACAAATACTGCTTTAGAGGTAGGTAGATACCTTGCTAGAGTAAGTGGCATAAGTAATTCAAACTATACACTTGATAATGCAAGAAATGTTGAACATTTATGGGAAATTCAAACAAAAGAAATTGACATTGTTTGGACTCCTCAAGGAGCAATAGATTCTTCGACTGGTACGGCAACTTATAGTGGTCAACCTATATTCTATGCCCCTTCGTACACTGGAGTTGTTACAGGGGAGAGGATTGAGCTTAATATTGTTTATAAGAGAAGAACAAACTCAGACACACCTTGGGAAAATGCAGGGGTAATACTTACGAGTGAATGTGTTGATGTTTATGAGTATAGATGTGAAATTTCAATAGCAACTGAGAATAGTAATTATGTATTAAAACCAGAAGATAGCTATATTGTTTGGGAGATTGTTCCAAAAGTAATTTCTATTAATTGGAGGACATTATCTCAGGAGTATGATGGAAAAGAAAAAAGTCCAGAAGTAGAACTCGTTGGTGTTGTGTCTGGGGATGCAACAAGGGTTAGTACTAATGGTTACATTTTTACAAGGAATGGAAATCGTACAAGTACTGTTAGTGCTGTAGGAGAATATCAAGTTGAAGTAGGTAGGCTTGATGGGTCTTCCGCACTTATTGGTGATAGAGCTCACAACTATACCTTAGAAGGAAGTACAAGTAATAGAGCGACCTTTATAATTACTCCAGTAGGAGTAACATTTGAGTTTATACCAAGCACCCAAGGTGATTGGGTATATAATGGGCAGGCTAAATATTGGGAAGCAGGATATAAAGGTGAGCCTGGAGTGATAGATGGCGTACTTCCTGCCGAACGAAGTGGTGTTTCTTTTGAGTATGAGTTCTTCTATAGAACAACTGCAGGGGTAGAAACAAGCGCTCCAAGTAATTTTGAAAGTTGCATTGATGCAGGAACATATACTATTAGAGTTTCTTTGTCTGGTATTTATAGCGGCAACTATTCGTTAGATAACTATAGCTCTGAAGCTCTTACTAAAACGTGGACCATAACTCAAAAGAACGTCACTTTTGATTGGCTTACTGATGGTTTTGAACCAGAAGAAGATGGAAGTTTTAGTCATGAGTACACTGGAAGTAATATTTCTATTTATGCTACAGTTTCTGGAGCTGTTCTTGATGACGTAGTTAGTATTGCACAGTATTCAAACAATACTTTTGCGAGCTGCGGAGATTACGTTGCTTCTGTAGTAAGTCTTGACGAGGGTAGTAGAAATAACTATACCTTTAATACAACAGATAGTGGATATACAAAGAAATGGTCCATTGTCCCTAGACAAATTACAGGTATTAATTGGATAGTTTCTGATAAGCTTACAGCAAGTGATAGCACAAATAGAGTATTTAGTGGAACATATGACGGAAGTGATATACGAATCGAGCCAAGCTTATTTATAAGTAGTGAAGGTACAAATGACGGAGATATTATTTATGCAGATAGAGATAGAGTTAGACTTGTCTATACTTTGACAAGAAATGGCTCTAGTACTGGAGCTTGTAATGATGCTGGTACGTACATTATTACTGTCAAAGAACTTAGCGGTGAAAGTGCAAACAACTATTCTTTGACGAACATTTTGGAGGGTGTAAACTCGGAACAAACAACCACAAGAACATGGACTATTAATCCTAAACAGATTTCTTTTGAAAATGATACTTCACTTAATAATGGTAGACCCTCTCAAGAGAGTAAATATTATGAAGTCCCTTATAGTGGTAGTTCGATAAGATTTGGAGTGAAATTTAAAGGCATTGTAACTTATGATACTGGTGCAAGTGATAACGTGTTTCCACTTTATGAAGCGGATGGTGAAGCTGGAAATGTTACATTTAGTCGTACAGATGCCGGAAAATATGACGTTGAAATTTCAATTTCAGGTAGTGATAGTGAAAATTACACGTTTGGGAGTAATTCAAATATTGCGTATTTCGAGATAACAAAGGTTATGTTAACGGTTGATCGTTGGGATATTAATGATGAACATACTTATACGTATAATGGTGATGTGCAATATCCTACACTTTTGGTAAGCGGCGTGCAAGGCACCGATTTACCATTCTCGTATAGTTTCTTTTATGAGCAAGGCATAAATACAGGCAACTTCCAAGATCTTTCAGGTGGTCAGCCAACGAGCGGTGGAAGTTATAGGGTGAAGGCTAGCCTTAATAGTAACAACTACGAGTGGAATTTGACAGAGGCAGAACAAACGACAAGGCTTGTATGTGATTTTGAAATTGTAGCAGCGGATGTAACTTACGAAGTGATACCTCTTTCAATGGGTAGTCAGAGTTCAAGCACACAGACTGTAGTATTTATTGTTGTATATGGAGCAAGTGGAATAAATGCAAGTGCCCCAACTGGGACAATATATTTCTACAAAAACTATAAAGATAGTGATTATGTATCTGGTGGCACTGGAGAAAATGGTGGGTATCTTTTAAAAGCGGCATCAGCTTATGCTACTGATGGATCATATTCTAAAGATTATCTTGAAATAATAGAGTCCAGACTTGTTGACAGTGAAGCATCTGGGAGTGAAACAACCTACAGAAGAAATGTTTCATATTGCTTTATAGTTTATGATGAAACAAATACTGAAAGATACATCCCAGGTATTAGTTATACTGCAGGTTCAAATTCGTTACATGGCTATGAGTATCATGATTACAAAAATATAGATGAAAAGGAAGCAGTCTATTCAAATATAATCAATAGTCCTTTTATTCCATCGGATCAGGCTCAGGAAGAACTATATATTTACTTTATGAATAGAAATACTGAAGAAAATCCAACTTTTACAGAAGGTAAATCTATTGTAGGTGCAATTCAAGGTTACGTGTATGGAGACACAATGACATTGATTCTTATGGGAGGTGAGAATTTAACAGTTAATAAGTTTAGAATAAGCATGGGCGAGCTTGGTAATGTCGAAGGGCAAGTAGACACAATAGGAAATGGCGCTGCCCCATCATATGTAAGCTACGTTTCAAATCCTACACTTCTTGGTCAGTTTATCACATGGTATAATGGGCAAAATGGAGACGGACAGGATTTAGAAGCTGCAACTTTCCTTGGTCAAATAGTTACAATTAGGTTTGACAGACCAACGGGGACTAGCATTAATAATGCAATAAGAATTTCTGGTTACAAGGAAGGTGGAGATAGCAGTGATGGCAATTATGCTTCTCTTGCGACTGGGGATTACTATATTACTATTGGAAAGAAAGACATTACGATTACTCTTCCAGATGCTGAACAAACCTATCAAACAAATAATCTTCATTTTATAACTAGTACAGTTGATGGTGTTACGAATTATCTTAATGTAAATGGTGAAATTGTTGATATTTTTGAGAATACTGAACTTGTAAGTGAATTCGAGGATAGAGACAAACAAGCAATTTTATCGACAATCGCTCCTAGTTTCACAGGTTCAAATGGGTATACTACTTATGACGTTGGATTGCATCCTGGAGTTATAGGGCTTAGTTATACTAGTGACTACTATAATATTTCATGCACAAATAGTGCTCTTCGAGTGACGGGTAGAGAACTTAGCAATCAAGATGTTTATATAGAAATTAACACAACAGGATGTGTTTATACTGGGCAATCAGTGACCCCTGAATTTACGGTTTGGCTTGTTCGTGAAGGCTCAAATAACCTTGAAATTAGTTCAAATGAGTATAAATATACTTGGGGAAATAATGTCGATGCCGGAGTGGCGACTCTATACATAACATTTAATGGAGAACTAGATGAAGGTGATTTAACCCAAGGGCAGGAAAACAACTACATGGGTGAAGCAAGTGCGACTTTCAATATTGAAAGGTTGAATTTAACTGGTGGCATATTTAACTCTGAAACTGGTTATATAACTGGCACTAATTTGCCAAGTGGACTAGTCATAAGAGTAGATAGTGATATTTATAAGAGTGAAGAATATACTGGAGGACAGATTAGAAAGACTTTTGAAAATGATAGTATATGTATATATAATACAGCACAAAGAGCGGTGGTCAAAGAATTAGACTTTGGCGTTGATTATTTAGCTACTTATACTAATAACATTAACAGAGGAAGTGCAAGTATCACTCTTAGTGGGGCTAGAAACTTGACTGGTAGCACACAAGTTGCATTTACGATTACGCCAAAAATAATTGATGCGGATGATATTGGTGACAACTATGAATTAAATCCAGGCAAAGATATCACATATACTGGAAAACCTATTAAGCCAACCGTTAGCAGTGTTGGGCTTTCAGAGGATGTAAGCTTTATATGTAATAATAGTGACCTCGATTATTACATTAGGAACAATTTAGGTGTTTATGAACAGGTAGAAGGTGATAATAATTTGATAAATGTTGGGACATATTATGTTCGTATTCAAGTAAATCAAGCAACTAACTCATTGTATCCAAACTACTCAGGTGACTTATATCTAGAATATAGAGTTGTGCCTCTTAACATACAAAATAATGTTAGTATTATTATAAAATTTAACAATACTGTTGAAAATACTTCTGATAGTTACTATTTTGATGCAAGACAACTTGAACCTAACTTTATTGTGTATTATGATTATGATGGTGACGGTACCCCTGATAGTGAAGAGTTGTTAAATCCTGGTGAAAATGAAGAGTATGAAGTGGTATTGCCAACGGACGCAAATATTAACTTTAATGCAACTACACCAGAGCTAAACTATATTACAATTAGTGGTCGTGGCAATTTTACTGGAGAGTATCAGAGAAGATTTACAATACTTCCTCGGCCTCTTGATATACAATCTACAACAACAAATGCGCGTGTAACAGATTGGGCGACTGACTTGACATACACTGGCAAACAAATTACTCCAAGCAATTTTGTCTACGTTTATACGCCTACTGGTGGCACGGATTATAATATTCAGTATAGAATTATAAGGTACGGAGACAACATAAATGCTGGAACGGAGGCAGGCTTAGTTATAGTTGAGGGACAAGGCAACTTTACAGGACAAATAGATCTAAAGTTTGATATCGCAAAGAGGGTATTTAATAGAGATGTTCTAGACCCTAACCTTTTAATAGAACTTAAGAATGATACATTTATATTTACAGGTGAGGCAATTAAGCCAGATATTGAAGGAGTTTATTATAATGGTATAAAACTTAATGCTGGCACAGACTATAATGCAAACATAACTTATGAGAATAATATTTATGTAAAAAGTGATGGGCAGCCAACTGTTGTGATTGACTTTAAAATAAGCTCAAACTTTGGTGGAAGTGCGGAAAAAACATTTACTATTAATCCTAAGCCTTTAAATTCTACTGAATTTGTTGTGTCAGAAATAGAAATTAAAGGTGATGGGCAGCCAAGTCCACTACTTAGTCATACATATAATGGGGAAGCGATTACTAAAGAAAAAATTTATGTTTATTTGATAGGCCCAGAAAAGAACTATATTCCTCTTGGTGCTTCTGATTATTCGCTAGAGTACCTTAATAACACAAATGCAGGAAGAGCTACAATTGTTATTACAGGGAAGACTAATTATACTGGAAGTATGTATGCTTACTTTGAAATATCGCCACTTAATCTTAGTGATTCTAACATATCAATTTCAGATTTAGGGACAATAGAAATAGGTGGAGAAGAATATTTGTTACTAAGCGATCAAGCTTATAGTAACACTATAGTTATGCCAAATCCTAGTATTACTTTCTATTATTCTAGTACTAGTAGAACTCTTGTACTAAATACTGATTATTCATTAACTATTCCTAAAGGTTTAGGTGGTAATTTCGGCGACAATATAAATGTAAATGAGGATGGTGAATATAACAGAGTTGATATTGAAGGTAGTGGGAACTTTACCGGAACAATCAAAGCTGTATATCAAATAAAGCCAAAATCAATTCCACAGGTTACTCAAGATATTAATATTTCCGAACAAGAGTATACAGGTAGTGAAATAAGACCAAATGCTGACGTTACTTTATTTGATGGGACTTATAGGTTAGCTGAAAATAAAGATTATACAATTAGATATCTTAACAATGTTGATGTAGGTTCTACCGCACAAATGATAATCACAGGTACCGGGAATTACACGGGCGAGATAATAATTGACTTCACAATTTTGCCACGAAATATTGCTAATCACTTTGAAGAGTTTAATTTTGAAGCGGATGTGACTTATACTGGAAGTGCAATAACTTTTGCAAATTCTACAGATGAAGAACTTAGTAAAGTTTATACTTTCTCGTATCTTGATACTCCACTTACTATCAATACTGACTTTGTATTTAATACAACCAGTTATGTTAATAACATCAACGCAGGTATAGCAAGTGTTGAAATTCAAGGGCGGAACAACTTTACTGGATCTTATGTGTTTAATTTTGAGATTAAACCTCAAGCGTATGATAAATCTTGGAAAGCAACTTTTGAAGAAGAGGGCGGAAATAATATTTATAGATTTACGGGCGGTTATGTTACACCTGTACCAAGAATTATAGACGCAGAAGGTAATCTAGTGACTCCAGAAAACTATTCTATAGTTTATAGTAATAATCTAAACATTTCCCATGAGTTAAAAGGAAACGAGTGGAAAACTGTTGATGGGGCTTCTATTCCAAACGCAACTATTACTCTTAGTGGGAATTATTCGGGGACTATTTCAGGGCTTCAATTTGGAATAGGACAAGTAGCAATCACTTCGGGCGACATAGAATTTAATATGACGAGTAAGATGTACTATAGGGGAGAGAGCATTATTCCAACTTACGATGACTTTATTTTGACCCTAATTAGTGATCAAAACAAAGCGAATAGAAGTGTTGAGGTTCCAAACTACATAGTTTCACGTGATGATATAGTTATTTCTATTGCAAAGGGCAGTAATATTAATGTTGGCGATGCTAGTTTTATAGTCACCTTTGGGGGAGAAAATTCAATTTATGTTGGAAGCGTTACACTAGGATTTACAATAAATGTGCTTACTCTTAAAGACGCATACAATAGTGGGCTGTTAATTATTGACGAAGATGTTCTTAAGAGTGAAACATACGCTGGATATGAAATAACAAAGACGTTACAAGGTAATTTTGTAATAGGAGAGCATACGTTAATTGTTGGTGACTCAGGAGACATAAGACTAGTTACTTATGAAAATAACTTAAATGTTGGCGAGGCAACTATTGTTTTAGAGGGGCTAAATAACCTTTCAGGACAACTTGAATTATACTTTAATATCACTCCTAGAGCGATAAGTAATGCTGGACAATTTGAAATTAGTAGTATAAGTGACATAGTTTATAATTATGGAATTGAAATTCGACCAACAAACTTTACTATATCGTTTGAAACAAGTGATGAAGAAGGCAATTTAACTGGTAATATTATTGAATTAAAACTAGGTAAAGACTACTACATAACTGGCTATACAAATAATATAAATGTAGGGAATGAGGCTACAATAAATATTGAAGGTATTGGAAACTTTACAGGGACTACAACAAAAACCTTTAATATTACAAAACGAGAAATAACGAGCAGTAGTGACATTTTCCTATCTAACACAAAGCCTGTCTACTATACTGGTGAAGAAATTAAACTAGTTGATGGGTCTGATGATATTCGTGGTACGTATTTTGAAGTAATTATTGACGGAATAGGAAGATATTTAGTTTATAATTCTGAAAACACAGCTTATTCAAATAATATAGATGCGACAACTGTTGTGGGTAGAGATGAAGCTAGTGTAACATTTAGCTTTGGAGAAAATGATAATTATTCTTCAAGTAGCGCAATAACAATAGAGTTTAACATTTATCCAAGAGCTTATGATGTGGACGAGTTTAATGTGCCGGAAATTTACAATCAAACCCTTTATAAAAAGGAAGGAGTCAATGTTCAGATTACTCCTCACTTTGATGGGGTATATACCAGTGGACCAATTACATTTACGAACAGCAATGGAAAAGTTGTTGAGCTAAAAGAAAATGTAGATTACACATTAAGATATGGAAATAATAATGAATACAACACAATTGGTACGGTCTCGGTTGACTTTATTGGTAATTACTCTGGTGTTGTAACACGAAGATTTAATATCTTAAAGCCGGTCGCAAGTCTTGACGGAGTAACTTACTACGTTGTCCCAAGAAATCATGAAACAATTAATGACCCTATTCGTTATGGTGAGGTAAATACTTTAGGCGATCTTATGTTTGTCAATGAAAACGACGAGGAAATTACATCAATTAAGTGGCTCGATGAAAACACTGAGATAAATGCTGTAGGCAACCTTAGTTTCTACGTGACATATAATCCAGATCCTGAAAACTTTGATGACGGACGAGTTTTAATCAATGTTTTAGTGAACAAAGGACAATATGATAGAGATAGCATCTTAAATATGGTAAATGGTAAAACCTTTGACTCAGATTACCATGCAAGGATTACATTAAATGATATAGCTCTTCCAGAAGGATTTAGCTGGGAGTATCAAGTGGTAGATGTTCCTATTATTGGACAAGAATATCTTGTGCTTCAAAAGGGCGAGTATATAAGAGTTCTTCTTACTGAGGAAAATTATTCTCCAAGTACCACGTACTATGAAGAAGTGACAGACCTTGATAAGTCATCGGCAGAATATATAATTGGAGATAAAGAATATATTGAGTTTACATTCGAAGCAAAATATAACATTAATCCAATGTATTTTGAGGATGAGACTGATATTTTGGTTACTATTAGAATTTACAAGGGAGACCTAGATAGCACAACATTTAACCATAGAAATATCACAGTAACCTATGCTCCAAATTTAACTGCCTCGAGTATAGTATTATCTCCAAATTCTCCTTGGAGTTGGAAGCTAGACCAAGAGGGAATTAATACTCCTCTTAATGCGAGAGAAGCTCCTTATGTGTTTACGATGATATATAATCCTATGTTAACAAGTGGAGACGGAGCACCTATCGATGGAGGATTCCCAAGTAATATTTACGGAAAGAAAGAAAATTACAACACTGTTGAAGTTTCTGTAAATGTTTATGTAAATAAGGCAACTTATACCCCAAGTCAGGTACAAGCACTTCTATCTTATTATAGACCACAAAGCTTTGTGTATTCTACTGACCTTATGATTGGGGAAGTTAACTTAAATCTTCCTGAGGGATTTAGTGTAAGAGATCCAAATACAAGATTATATTATGGAGTAAATAATATAGCGCTTGTTTACAATAGAAATTCAGAGACAAATTCTAACTATAATTCTTATGGTGAAAGATTGTCTGAGACGATATCTGTTAATGTTACAGTTAATTCTCCAACACTGCAAGGGACTCTTGATGTAAAAGGCGAAAATGTTGTCTCTACTCCTGATATGGGGCTTGTTATTGATAGAGAGTGGAATGATATGGTTGGTGGTAAAGATCCTAGCACGTTAGTTCCTTATATTGTGACTTACTATAATCCTTATAAAAACACTTGGTCAGAGGTTAGAGGAGAGGCAAGATGGGTTAATGGTAGTGAACGTTTGCTTGAGGTAGGATACATTACAAAGCAACTTATGTTCTACCCAGAAGATAAAAACTTTACTGCTAACTCTGATTATAGGTTGTTTGATGTTACATTGAAAGTTGACCAAGTTGCTATGAGTTATAATTCTCTTCTATTTGTAAATCCTGAGCAGACGATAACTTTCAGTAAGGAACCTACTCTTGGCAGGTTTGGCAAACTAACTACAACAGATAATAAGTTCTTAGATGCTTTAGCTGATGTGTATTATACCTATGAGATTATTTATTTCAATGCGGAAGGCGAAGCTACTCCTAGTGGTGAGGAAATAATATTTACTCAAGATACTGTCCTTAATGCAGGTGGAAGAAATGGGGTATATTCGTTTGCATATCGTATTACACCAAAATTTGATAAGGGAAGTTGTGTTTACTATACCTTTACTGATGGTGTTGTGCCTACACTTATGTTGTATATTGATAGTGTTGACCTTAATATTACAATTGAGGACGTTAGGAAAACTTATGGAGATAGAAGCATAAGTGGTGATATTTCTAACTTTGTAATTGAAGGGCTTAGAGATTTATCTACTGATGACTATGAGTTTGGTATTTATAATCTAGATAATGAACGTATTAGACTAGGATATAATACTCCAGTTGGAACTTATAAGATTATTTTAAGGCTTAGAGATAGAGATAATGAACATCCAGAGCTTAAGACCAACTATAACTATAATTATCCAAATTCTCAAGTTGTTGCAGATTATGTGATTGAGCAAAAAGAGATTAGTCAGTTTGAAGTAAGAATAGAAGGTGGTATGCTTAGGGAAAATGGCACTATTCTTAATGACAAGATTAGCATTGAATTTAATGCAGCTCAATTTGTTGACGGAGTTGTACCTGAGTATGAGATAAGATTTACTAGAGATGGGACTTTGGTTAACAATGTTATTTCAGCAGGCACATATTACGTAAGTATTGTATTTGTAGATGGAAACTATGCTGTAACAACTACAAGGTCGTTTGTGGTTTATGCTCCTCAAAGTTATACAGTTTTATTCATTGTTCTTGGCTTTATAGTTGGCACAATGATTGTTATTCTTATAGCTGTACTTGCTGTTAAGGCAAATAGGAAAAGAATTAGAAGAAATATGCAAAAAGAACAACTTAAACGACTTGAAGGAGAGCTAAAGAAACAAGAAAGAAGAAAAGATTCACTAAATCAATATATAGATAAAAATAAGAAAAAATAATCGGATTAAAGCTACTGCACTTTTTATGTAGTGTGGTAGTTTTAATTTCTCTAGAATTGCTTAAACTACAATTATGGATGTACTTGAGAAATACTTCTTTATGAATATGCAATATATATGTGAAAAGTGACAAAAAAATTTATCAATATTGACACTTTTTGGCTTTTGGTATATAATACTTACAAATAAAAGAGGAGTAAAAAAACTATGAAGAAATTTTTATTATTTTTAGTAGTAGCAATTTCTGCAATTAGTATAGGGCTAACTATATATTATTTCTCTGTTGATAACGAAGTAATATATATAAGAAGTTCCTTTTTGGTCGTGGAAAAAGGGGACACAATTGCGACTGATGGACTAGTTGATTTTAGGTATAGAGATGAAAATACGACACTTTCTTTTGGAGTTAGTGATAGCTCTGATCCTGAGGTGCTAGTTTACAATAGTGGTGATGGCTTTTTTACAGCGAATGAGGGTGGAGAAAGCAGAATCGTAATTAAAACAACTAATAGAAATTATCCTCAACTTGTGGTAGACGTTTTGGTTTGTGATGGTAGCGAGGAGTATCCTTACATAATTTCAACTGAGGAAGCACTCTTAAGAGTTGGACGAGAGAATGGTACAGGAAGTTATACTTCTGATGCAAATTACATCCTCGGGGGAAATGTTACTTTAACTGAAAATGAAGAAGGAAATTGGACTCCTATCCCTAACTTTAGTGGTACATTTGATGGTGGACATTATACAATTACAAATATTGATATTACTGATAATACAAAAGGGTCAAGCAATGTTGGTTTTATTTCAACTCTTGAAAATGGAGGTGTGATTGAAAACTTATTCATTAATGACTTAAGCATTAACGTTAGTAGTGTTTCAAATGTAGGAAGTGTAGTTGGACTTAATAAAGGAACAGTTAGAACTACTGAAGTTGTAGGGCAAATTACTAATACAAGTGATACCGCAAATACTTATGTTGGTGGAGTTGTTGGTAGAAATGATGATGCTGATGGAAAACCGGCAGTTGACAGATGCGGTTTTGAGGGAAAGATTGCTCTTGTTGGTGAAACAGGAAATCAAACTGGTGGCGGTGTCGTAGGTTATAATAAGGGCGGAAACGTAAGTGAAACATACTTTAGAGGAACCGATTCTTTGACTCTTGAAAATTACAATTCAAAGTTTGGTGGAATTGTAGGTCTTAATGAAGGCTATAATTCACCAGCAAATATATATGATAGTTACTTCTATTTGGTAACTACAGCTCCTAATACAAGATTTGACACAATTGGAGGTGTGGTTTACGAGAACCATAATAGTACAACAAGTGGTGCCACATCAAATACTATAATGGGTAATTATTATGGCGGTGAAGTACAAGCAACTAGTTTTTCAAATGGTTTATGCGTTGTAGGAGATGACATCCTAAAAGGCGAAAACGGCTATTTAAACGCAACTCAATTTAAAGATTTAGATCCAAGTCAAGGGGCAACAAACTTTATTACATTTATTAGTAGCACTGGAGAAGCAAGAACTTGGGACTTTAGTTCAGTTTGGTCACTTAATGCGGAAGATAGATATCCAATACTTAATATGTATTCAGCAATGGGATCTACTTATCCAACTGATTTAACTGATGTAATAGGGAAGGAAGACATTACAACCCCAGAAGCTTTATATGATGCTTTTGCAAATTCTTCTAGTGATGCATCATATACAATTAGAGGTGAGATTGATTTTAGTACTGTAACTTGGGCGTGGGGAGATAGTGAGCATCCAATTCCAGAGGTGTTTAATGGTACAATTATTGCAGAGGAAGGGTGTGTAATTAAAAACCTTAGAATTGTTGGCTATAACAATGGAGACACCTCAGATCCTACAAGTGAAGTTACAAAACTTGGTTTAGTTAAAAATCTTAGTGATAGTGCAAAAATTATTGGACTTACCTTTGACGGGGTAACAATAGATGGTGACTATTCTGATTATGTTGGTGTGCTTGCTGGTTTTAATGATGGTGCAGACATTTATAATATAACAATAAAAAATGTGACAATTTCAACAAATGGTGGTTCTTTTGGTACATTATTTGGTTACAATAGTGATAAGACAGATAGATATGTTCAACAAGTTAGCATTGATACAGTTGATGCAAGGAATGTTTACTTTAAATATGCTGGTGGTTTAATAGGAGAAAACTTTGGAAGCATAACTGTAAGTAAAACTGGCGAAGACTTTACATATAATAGAGTTAGAGGAGTTAGCCTTTATGGAAATTATGTAGGCGGAGTCACTGGGTACAACGGGGGAGATATTGCCTATGTAGATGTAAGTCAACTCAACTTTATCGCGACAAATGATTCTACAATTCAAGATGTTTATACTAGTGGTTTTAGTATTGTTGCTGGAGGAATTGCGGGAGAAAATACTGGAAGCATAAGTGATATATATTCAAATGCTCGTTTAGAGGCTATTGCAAGTCCTGATTATCTTGTAAGTGTCGGTGGTGTTGCAGGGTATAATTATGGAAATATTTCTAGAGCTTATACAACTAATACAAATATTACTATTTCTAACAGTGGCTTAGTTTACGCAGGTGGTATAGCTGGGGCAAATTCAAAAGGAACAATTTCTCGTAGTGTGGTTGATGGTGGAAACATTAATACAAGTTTAATTAATAGTGCAGAAAGCATAATGGACTTAAGCAGTTGTTCAATTGTTGGCGGACTTGTTGGCTTTGATGGAAATACCTCATCAAGTTTCTCAATTACTGAAAGTGCTGTAAAAATAAATTCAATTACTGGGTTCTATGCTGGAGGATTAGTTGGGCATGCAAATGGTAAGGTTGAAAAATCTTATGTTGGTACTAAGGGCAATAATGTAAGCATTAAAGGTTTCTTTGCTGGTGGGCTTAGTGCTATTGTTAATGGTAGTATAGTTGATAGTTATACAAATTGTACTCTTCATGGACAATATACAAAAGAAACTTATTCAAATCCTAATTCACTTGTAAATCTTGACGTAAGCGCGACTGCTGGGCTTGCAGTCTTGGTTCTTACTAATGCAGAGATAAGAGGATGTTATACGGTTGCTGAATTTAGAGATGGTGGTGTAAGATTTAGTACAGTTGCAGATATCTCGTCAATGTATAATGCAGGAAAAGTTACAGGATGCATTTATGTTACCGAAGGAAGTGCAGGAATGAATAGATTTGGAACATTACTTTCAAGAGAGGATCTAAATGGCAATACTGATAATTATCAAAGTTTCTATAGACATATTGGGTCGTCTGACTTGTCTGTTTGGTATTATGAAGGGGGTAATTATCCAGTTATAAGGGGCTTAGATGAAAGTTTGCCTCAAAAGGGATTAGAAGCATAAGTTATAAATTTTATAAAAAACACATTAAGTTACCTAGCCTTGTAGGGTTAAACTTAATGTGTTTTTTTATCTTTTTATTTTGCATTTTTAGTAAAGTATTATGTTTATTCTAAATACCTTATATAAATATGAAATTTGCAGAGTTACCTGTATTTAGTATTTTCTAACAATAAGGGGATTTTAGTTTAATTACGTTGTTTATAAAAGATTTTTAAGTGTATACCAATTAAAAATCTTATAAAAAAAGACAACCTTACAATGTTTAATTTACGTGGTAAGATTGTCTTTTTTATTTTTGAATACAAGATAAAAAGCAATAAAAACAATATGAGTAGCAAAAACAAAGTCTCTCAATTAAATTTATGCTTCTTAGCAGCTATAATTAATGTAAAAATTATTATATAAAATTATTCTGCTTCTTTTTGTGCTTTTTCGAACTCAGCAAGAATTGCAGTTCTAATTTGTTCTCTTGTTTCAGTATTAAGTGGATGAACTATATCTTTATATTCTCCATCCAAAGTCTTTCTACTTGGCATAGCAATGAAATATCCTTGATTGCCTTCGATAACTTTAATGTCGTGGACAACAAAACAATCATCAATTGTTAGTGAAGCAACAGCTTTTAACTTATTGTCGTCCTTTTTGATAATTCTTACTCTAATGTCTGAAATCTTCAAAGTCCTATACCTACCTTTTAGTTTATCAAGTCAAGCGCTTAACTTGTCTTAAGTGTATCTTAATCTAAATAAAAAAGCAAACAAAATTAACGTTTTTTTCATATAAAATTATTATGAAAGAGAAAAAATCTAGTAAAAAAGCAGTTTTTTTTATTGGAATTGGCGGGATTAGCATGAGTGGGCTTGCGGTCATTCTAAAAAATGAAGGCTATAATGTCAGTGGAAGTGACATATCTAAAAACGATATTACAAAAAAGCTTGGAAGGTGCGGTATCAAAGTTTATTACTCACATAAAGGGTCTTTAGTTAAGAACTGCAACCTTGTTGTTTTCAGTGGGGCGATTGGTGAGGATAATCCGCAAATTATATTTGCAAAAAAGCACAATATTAAGGTTATAGAGCGGTCTAAATTGTTAGCACTAATTTCGAAGAAATATAAAAATGTTATTGCTGTTTCTGGTACGCATGGGAAAACAACTAGCACTGCTATGCTAGGCTATATTTTTATTTTAGCTGGACTTAATCCTACTGTTCATGTCGGTGGGGAATGTGAAATTTTTGATGGGAATGTCTATCTTGGAGGAAAAGATTACTTTATTACAGAGGCATGTGAATTTAGAGATAGCTTTTTAAAACTTAGACCAGATGTGTCTATTATTACAAATGTTGAAAGAGAGCATCTTGACTACTTTAAGAGTTATGATAGGGAAATAATGAGTTTTAATAAGTTTGTTTTACTTACAAAAGATAAGGCATTTATAAACTTTGCATATAAGGATTTATTTAGAGATGATGACAAGATTAAATTTTTTAATGATAGCAAGATTGAGGCGAGGAATGCAACTCTTTGTGAAGATGGTAAGTATTCTTTTGACTACTACTATAAAAAGAAATTTTGCTGTAATGTCAAATTAAATGTTTTTGGCAAATACAATATAGAGAATGCACTGGGTGTGATTGCTGTATGTAAAGAATATAAAATTAAAGACAGTATTATAAAGCTTGGTCTTGAAACTTTCAAAAATGCAAAAAGAAGATTTGAAGAAATTGGAGTTAAGGACACAAATATTATTTTGCACGACTATGCCCACCATCCAACAGAGATTAAAAATGCAATAAGTACTGCTTTGACGGTGTTTAATAAGAAATTAATTTGTGTTTTTCAGCCACATACTTATTCGCGGACTAAAATCCTCATTGATGAATTTATAAAGTGCTTTGATGGGGTAGACGAGCTTTATTTAGTAAAAAGTTATTTTGCTAGGGAAAAATATGATTATTTAGGTAGTGTAGAATTTTTAAAAGATAAAATTGCTTCGAGTAAACCAAACTTTTACATAAGAGGTGTTTTTGACAAAAAAGAAATTAATCAAGTGCTTAATGAAAGAAATTATAAAGATAGTGTGATTTTGTATTTAGGTGCTGGAGATATTGAAACAGAGGCAAGAAAAATGATAAAAACACTAAAGAAATAAGAATAGTTTATTTGAAAGTAATATTAAGTTTTTAGTTCTTGAACTAAAATAAAAAAACCTCTTAAAGATAGGTTATCTAAAGAGGTTTTTAATTATTAAAATTAATTTAATTAATTTAAGTTATATTTCTTTTGGAATTTTTCTACTTTACCACTAGCATCAACAATTTTTTGTTTTCCAGTGAAGAATGGATGACATTTGCTACAAATATCAATTTTTAAAACTTCGCCAGGTTTTGTTGATTTAGTTTTGAATTTTTCACCACATGCACAAACAACTTCTACTTCATGATAATCTGGTTGTATTTCTTTATTCATTTTTTAGCCTCCTATTAAAATTAGATATAAAACTCATTACTTGTCAAAGTATAGACTATTTTTTAAAATTAGTCAATATATTTTTTGTGTAATAAGTAAATACTTTATTTGATTTGTTTGACTTTTATGAAGAAATTTAATTATAATAAATATGCTAGATAAGTATTATAGAGATTTAAGCAAATTGGTAGAATTGTAAACGAGATTTAGAAGTGCGTTTCATACCATATTAAAAGAAAGATTACAAGGAGAAAGGATGAAAAAGGGACTAGTTAAAACGAGTGGTATACTCACAATAATTTTTTCAATAATTTTTATTGTTTTTGGCTTTCTATTTATCAGTAATGCCTTTAATCTTTCATTTGTTCAAAATCTGATAAGTAATGGTATTTTGTCAATTGTTTATCAAGTGGCAGTGGTTATTTTTATCACCCCTATTATTTACCTTCTAAGTAGTTTTAATTTAGCAATAGATAGTATTGGACTAATAGTAAGCATTGTGTTTGCAGCTTTTTCCCTTGTAATGCTTTTATGGGGAATTAAAGAAATTAGTATTTCTCACAAAGAGGACGAGAGTTTTAGAAAATGCAAGAAAACTTGTGTGTTTGCGAACATTATTAAATTTATGGTGTTTGCGTATTTTCTTGCAATTTTAATTGCTTCTTTTGTTGATAATGGACTTAAATTAATTTTTGAGGGTGTTTCAGAACTCGTTGGCGTTAATATGATAGTGCAAGTCATTATCATTGTGCTTGCAGTTATAAGCTTTATTGCTTTTTTGTTCCCTGTCATAAATTATAATGCAAAAGTAAAAAATGAGTTTAAGCAAGAGAAATATCAAGAAAATTTAGAAGAAGTTCCAGCTGAGGAAACTCCAAGGCAAGACTTTGGAGATGGCTATCAAGACCAGTACTACAATTATGCAAAAACAGAGCCTATTGACCCTTATGCACTTGTTCGCTCCGGACAGGCACAAGAGGGGGAGACATTTAGAATTGTGCCGGGTCGTGACGGAGTTCCTGTAAATATTACTCAAAAGGGGCTTGAGGATTTAGCAAGGTTAGAAAGACTTAGGGCAAGTGGCGCAATAGATGATAAAACCTATTCGGCTTTAAAACACAAGATATGTTCTACAAACTTGTCGTAATCTTCTAAAGAGATTTCTATTAAATTTTAAGCTTAATCTTATTTTATATTTAAAAGGCAACTTTTTTGTGCTTAAAGGCTTACTTTATATTTAAAGGACTACTTTTATACTTAAAAAAAACGTTTAGCAAAGGAGAAAGAATGAGAAAAACAAAAATTCAAAATAAATTATTAATTTTGTTGCAGATTATTTTATTTTGTGTTTTTTCTATGTCTCTTTCTACATTTTTTTTAGTAGAAAAAAATGCTAGTGCTGTTGACGTAAGTTCACAAGAGTCTATGCTTGTTGGAGAAGGACTAGTAGGGGATGCAAATGGGCTTACTTTTACCTTTACGGAAAATTCAAGTGGAGAAGCAAAAAATATAAATCCAGGTACTCCTTTAGACGTAATATACAAAGGAGAGGCTTTTGACCTTTCAGCAAATGTAGGCACTGATAGTGTGACAATTACGGGAGAAATTACATATCAATGGTATTATAGGAGTTTGACTGGTGATACATATGAGAAATTAGAAGGTGAAACTTTTTCGTCTATTAACATTAAGGATGTTGCCGATTCTGGGCTTTATATTTTGCAAGTATTAGATAATGATGGTCCTTTTGGTGATAGCGAGGCAATAAAAGTAAATTTGGCACCAAAAGAAATTACTTTAACAAATTTTAGTGTCCCAGATAAAAAATATGATGGTACGACAAGTGTTAATTTTAAATTTACACAAAGTGAAGAATTGTTTGAAAGTGATGCTAGTATTATTGTTTCAGGTCAAGTAAAAGATGGCAATGTAGGGAGTGGGAAATTAGTTAGTAATATTACTGCAAGTATTTCGGATGCTAGTTTAGAGGGAAATTATAAACTTGTATATGAAGAGCCTAGTAGTTTGTCAGCAAATATTTTACCAAAGCCTGTTGTACTTAACCAAAATAGTGTAACTGAGATAAGATATGACGGAACAGATCATAGGTCTAAGATAAATCCTTTTTATACTGACATATATGGAGCACGAAAATACTTAAATTTTACAATTACTTCTGGGGCAACAACTGTTGATGATATAGTAAATGCAGGGAGATATACAATTACTCCGCTAAAACTTGCCAGTGATAGTAATTATGAATTTTATACAGATTCAAGTTTTGAGACTTTGGCAGAAAGTTATAGGTTTAGGGTGCTAAAGGCCACCCCACAAATTACACTAGAAAAAAGTGATTTTGTATATACAGGTAGTGAGCAGGACGTTAGTGATTTTATAAGTATTAATAACAATGAGCAGGTTTTACAATTTTTAAGCAATACGACTTTTACAACATACAGTGAGGGAACGAATATTGGTACAATTCGTGTAGTTGCACCTGAAAGCACAAATTACATACGACTAGAAGAAAGTTTTACAATTAATGTTGAGAAGGCAACTCCAGAATTTGATTTTTCAAATGTCAAAACAGAATATGAGTACAACGGTATGGTGCAGAGTTTTGACACTAGTAGCGTTTTGATAAATAATGATGAGCAAACCTTAATAGCAGGAGTATCTGATTTTCAAAATGTTGGGGATTATGAGGTTTCACTTCATGTTGAGGAATCTGAAAATTATAAGGCAAGAATTTTAGATAATTTAGCTGTCAAAATAGTAAAAAGAAAAATTGATGTTTCAAACCTAACTTGGGGAAATACTACAAGTTTCATATTTGAAAAGGGCAGAGTAAGGGAAGTTAGCATAAGCAATGTGCCATCACAAGTTATAGCTGAATATGAAAATAATTCTAATGTTGATAGTGGGATTTACGAGGCGAGTGTGACTTTTACGTTAAGAGACGAGCGTAATTATGAGCTTGTTGGGAGTGTGCCAAATTTAACTTGGGAGATTAGAAAGAGGTCAATTACAATACCGAGAATTACTTCAGATACTATTTTTACATATGATGGGGCACAAAAATCAGTTAGTATAAATCAAAATTTAGATTATTATGTAATGACAGGGAACACTGCAACTAATGCTGGAAATTATACGATAAAAATAAATTTGGTAGATGCAAATAATACGGTTTGGTCAAATGGTACAAATGGGGCAGTTGAATACGCTTGGACTATTAATAAGCAAATAGTAAATGTGCCAACATTTTCAAATCAAGTAGGATACACGGGGAATGAGGTGTCGCTTGGTATTGAGCAAAGTGATTTATATCAAGTTCTTGGTGCGACTGGTACTAGTTTAGGGAAGTATACTGCGTTTTTACTACTAAATGATTTTGAAAATTATGCATGGGAAGGAAAAGAAAGTCCACTTATTAGGATTGACTGGGAGATTGTAGGGGAAATAGTAGAAGATAAGACAACTCCTATCACTGCAATTATAGTTGGTATTGTTATAATTGTTGCACTTGGCATATTTGTTACTTTGCAATTTACAGTTGTGAAAAAGAAAAAGTTAAGCAAAGAAACAGTTGGGGGAGACTTAACTAATAATGCAAATAGCGAAGTAATGACTAATAATAAAAATAAAAATAGTGTTAAATTAAATAAAAATGAAGAAAATGGAGTTATGTTAAATTCTTCTGAGCAAACTAGCCTTCAAATAAAAACAGAACTTCAGGTTGAAAAGGCAAAAACAACAATAAGAAAAAGAAAAAATAATACAACTGCAAATAATGTTACAACTAACGAAAAAGGTTCAAGTAGGAAAAGTACTTTGACTAGTAAGGCTAAGACTATGGGAGAAAAAACTGCAGGCAAAACTACCACAAGTAAAACGAAAAAATTGTCTTCTAGTACAAGTAAAACGAAAAAATTGTCTTCTAGTACAAGTAAAACAAAAAAATAATATTTAGAAAAGCCTAGAAGTTAAGAAAATAGTGTGAAAAATTATACAAAAAATCCTCAAGTGAATGTACAATTGAGGATTTTTTAAGGCTAAGTTATTCACAAAAATTAAAATTTTGTTAATAAGTTCGTGTGGTTTTTTAAAGATTTGAAAACTAATGGCACATATTTTTAAACAGCCCAAGAAGAATTAATTAAAATAAAATTTTTAAGTGCTTTTAATTATACAAAAAAGTTTTTTAGAAATTAGATTTTGAACACAGCACTAATTATCGTAAATTCCATAGAGTTCTGCTGTCTCAAGGATTTTTCCTTCCATTTCTTTTTTAAGATGTTCTAAGGTAAAATTACCAGTAAGGTCTAGATCAGAATTTAGGGCGTAAATGGTTAATCTATATTTGTGAGGCTTATCTGGTGGACATGGGCCGCCATAGCAATTATCGTTCCAAGTATTCATGCCTTGCACAAAATCATAAGAAGATTCGCTTTCTCCTTCCTCAACAACTTTTTTGTGTAGATTAGCAATAAGCCAATGAATCCATACAACATTACAAACATTTAAAGAATCTGGGTCGTCAAAAATAACAGCAAAACTTTTAGTGTCCTTTGGTGCGTCATAAATTTCAAAGGGAATTGAAAGAGTAGGCATGCCAAAACGTTTTTTGTTTCCTCTTTTTCCGTATTTGTCTAAAATTTTTCCGTTTACAATTCCTTTACTAAAAACTTTCATATATTCTCCTTCTTTGATTTAAAAATTATTTTAAAAGTCTTTTTTACAAACTTATTTAAAAACCTCTTTTTAAAAGCTATTTAAAACAATATTAAAAAAATGAGTTATAAGTTATTTTAAAGCATTACTTAAAAAAATGATTTAAAAAGTTTATGTAAAAAGTGTGAAAATAGTTATAAAAATTGAAAAAATAAAAGAATTATTAGCTTAAAACAAACTACAATATATTTTAACAAAATTTAATAAAAAGATATAGCAAATTTTATTAAAAATTTAGTTTTTAATTATTAAACAAAGTTGTATAATAAATTAGTTTTTTGTGTAATGAGGAGTAAAGGAAAAATGGATACAAAAGTTATTAGAAAAAATCCTTTAAATCAAATTGATGAAGTCTTATTTCATCTTGAAAAAAAAGATAAAAGAATGATAGTTGCTATGGCCCCATCTGTAAGGGTGTCTCTTGGGGAGGGCTTTGGTTGTAAAATAGGTGAAAATACTGAGGGTAAGATTATTACGGCATTTAGGGAGCTTGGTTTTGATGATGTTTTTGACGTTGACTTTGGAGCTGACCTTACTGTTGTTGAGGAAGCAAACGAATTTGTAAATAGGTACCTAAGCGGGGAGAGACTTCCTATGTTTACTTCCTGTTGTCCAGCATGGGTAAAGTTTGTTGAAACAATGTACCCAAATTTTATTAATAACATTTCAACTTGTAAGTCTCCTCAGCAAATGCTTGCTGGAATAGTTAAGACTTTTTACGCGGAAAAGTTAGGAGTTAGTCCAAGTTCTCTTTATTTTGTCACAGTCATGCCATGTATTGCAAAGAAGCAAGAGAGATTAAGGCGTGGTATGGACGCAGGCAAATGTGGACCGGATACTGATGCGGTTTTAACGGTTAAAGAGATGATAGAAGTCATTAAATCTAAAAATATTGATTTTAACAATTTAGAAGATGGTGAGTTTGACAAAATACTTGGGCTCTCATCTGGTTCTGGAGTTATTTTTGGTACAACGGGTGGGGTAATGGAGGCAAGTCTTCGCACACTTATGGATAGACTCCAGAGAAAAGATATAAAGGAAGTCGAGTATTTAATTGTTAGAGGTCTTGGTGGAATAAAAGAAGGAGTAATAAAGGTAGGTCAAGATAGAGAAATAAAGGTCGCAGTTGTAAGCGGACTAAACAATGCAAAGGTTTTACTTGATGAGATAAAGAGTGGTGAAAAGTATTTCGATTTTGTTGAAGTTATGGCTTGTCCTGGTGGATGCTCAAATGGAACAGGAATGCCACTTTATAAAAAAAGCCAAGCAGAAAGTACTAAAATTGCAGAGATGCGTGCAAAAGGATTATATAAGACAGATAAAAAGAAGAAGGCAAGAAAATCTCACAAAAATCCTGCAATAAAAAAATTATATAAAGAATATTTGGGTGAAATTGGGGGAGAACGCACGAGAGAAATACTACACACAAAATATAAAAGGGTAATAATAAAATAATCTCTTTAATTTACAAAAATATGTTAAGAAACACAAAAACAAGGTTGTGTTTCTTTTTTTCTAGCCTTTTAGAAATAGAAAACTGCAATTTTGTCGACTATAGGAAATTCACAAATTGTAAAAATTTGTGAAAAAATAGTTGACAAAATTGCGGGGGGGTACAATGCCGTGAAGGAGGAAAAAGATGAGTAGGATTAGTAGAAATTATAAGACAATCGCTGAGTTTGAAAATGCAATTGATATCTATGAAAGCAATGGTTTTTATTTAAAATCTAGATCTGAAACTGAAGCACGTTTGAGTAAGACTACTAGAAAAAAGTACAAATGGAATTTTATTACCTTTTGGATTGCGGTTTGTTCTTGTTTTATAATTCCAATTGCTTATAATTTGTTGCATATAAAAACAGAAAGAGTACATATCACACTTAATAAAAACTAAGAAAAAAAACAACTCCTATTTTGAGGGCTATCTCAGTTTAGGAGTTGCTTTTTTTTGAGATCCTTATCTAAGTTTATTTTTTGTTTGTTTCAAAATATTCTTTTATATCAAAAGGTTCGGACATAATATTTTTAAACTTTTCTAGTTTTTCATTGTCCACTCTTTCAAAAATAGGGTAGACATTTTTTATTTTATGACCTTTTTTAATGTTAAACTCGCTTGCGAGATGATAAATATCATTTAATGTAGGGTCAAGAGCGAGTCCTATTTGCTCCATAAGCAAAGTCTTTGTTTTATTGGGCATAATAGGAGATGCAACAATACATAGGCTCGCACAAACATTGAGTGCAAGGTATAAAACTTTTTGTGCTTCTTCTACTTTTTCTTCTTTCATTAAATTCCAAGGAGCAGATTTTTCAATATAGCCATTTGCTTTGACCGCATAACTCATAATAAGTTTATATGCATCTCTAAGCTCTGCTCTTTCATAACTTTCAGCTATAGCTTTTGGAAGTGTGTGTAGCGCATCTATTATCTCAAGGTCAAATTCATTCAAATTATCTAAACTTTTTTCGTCAACATTAAGTGTTCCGCCAAAGTAATTCTTTATCATGTTTAAAGTTCTATTAAACAAGTTGCCAAATTTTCCAACGAGTTCGGAATTGGTGTTGTTTTTGTAATCTTCCCACCTATAATCTGTGTCTTTGTTTTCAGGAATAATTGTAGTAAGATAGGCACGGAGTGCATCAATATCTATTTCGTCATGGTCAGATAATAAAGCATTACAAAAAACTCCGATTTTTTTACTTTTACTAAATTTTTGTCCTTCATAGTTTAAAAAATTAAGTCCTACAACGTTATGTGCAAGATTGTATTTTTTATGTTCAAGAAGCATTGTAGGGAAGAATACTGCATGGAATTGAATATTATCTTTCCCAACAAAGTTATAAATTTTACTAGATTTATCAAGCCATAAGTCTTTATATTTTTGTTCGCTTAGTTCTTTAGTAAGTGAAATGTATCCTATTGGAGCGTCAAACCACACATAAAAAACCTTGTTTTCATAGTTTTTAAGTGGAACATTGAATCCCCAAGTGATATCACGAGAAATGCATCTATCTTTTAAGCCCTCACTTATCCATTTTTTCGCTTCAGCATATACGTGACTTCTCCAAACGTCTTTTTTACTTTCAACCCATTTTTTTAGATCCTCTACACCTTTAGATAATATGAGGAAAATATGTTTTGATTTTTTAAGAGTTGCTTTTTCGCCACAAACTTTACATCTTGCGTCTAGTAGTTCACTTGGAGAAAACAAGCTATCACATTTTTCGCATTGGTCACCGCTCGCTTCACTAAACCCACAATGAGGACAAGTGCCAATAACATATCTATCAGGTAAGAACATTTTATCGTGCTCACAATAAAACATTTCAATTTCACCTTCACGAATGTATCCGTTATTATATAGTTCCATAAAGAAATCTTTGGTAACCTCTTCGTGAATTTTTGTATGAGTATTTGAATATATGTCGTAACTAATGTTTAATTTTTCATAAATTTTTTTGTGTACTTTGTGTAACTCCTCAGTTAAAACTTCTACAGGAACACCTAGTTCCTGTGCGGTCATAAGGCTAGGAGTTCCGTGCATATCAGAACCACCTACAAAAGTTGTGTCATAGCCATAACTTCTAGAAAACCTAGCAAAAATATCTGCAGGCAAGTGACACCCTACGATGTGCCCTACGTGAGGAATGTTGTTTACATATGTGAGCGCTGCAGTAACAAGTCTTTTTTCATTTTTCATTTTTTACTCCCTTTTTGTATCAAAAATAATGTTTACAGGTCCATCGTTTGAGACGAGTACTTCCATATCTGCCCCAAATATCCCTGATGCAACCTTTTTAAAGGTATTTTGTGCTTTGCATTTTTCTATAAACTTATCAACATATTTCTTTGCCCCTTCGGGCATCATACTATCTAAAAAATCAGGTCTAAAGCCATGCGAGGTGTTTGCAAAAAGTGTGAAATTGCTAATAACTAAAAGTTCTGCTTGTACACTTTTAGGATTTAAATTCATTTTGTTATTTTCATCTTCAAAAATTCTTAATCCGCAAATTTTTTTAACAAGATAATCTAAATCACTTTCTGTATCGTCTTTTCCAATGCCTAAAAAGACCACAAAACCTTTATTTATTTCACCGACAACTTCACTATTTACAATAACTTTTGCTTTATTGCACCTTTCTAGTACAGCACGCATACTTTCTCCTTACTATTTACAATTTAGAGTATACACTATTTATTCTATCAAATCAAATAGAAAAAGGAGGATTTTATATTCGTAAAATACATTTTTTTGTTTTGAAAGAAAGATAATATATTATATAATACTATAGTTAGTAAAGGGTTTCACTTAGGTTTGTTTAGGAGTAAAATGATATGAAAAAATACATAAGATATATAAGTATTGTGCCTGTCTTACTTTTAACTGTTTTTTTCTTTTGGGGATGTTCTTGTAGTGAACCAAGAGTTCAAAGCATTTCTATCTCAATTACTGAAAGTGAAAATGTAACTTTTCTTGGAGGAAACAGGTACGAAGTAGTTTGGGATGAAAATAATCCTTATGTAGAAATTAATGCTAGCATTTATCCAACGGGCTTTAGTGTGGGTGATCTTGAGTGGACAAGTAGCAGTCCAAGTATTGCCACGTTTATGAACAAAAATAAGGGACTTCTAACTTGCATTAGAGATGGTAGTATAAGTGTTACAGCAAGCTTACAAGGTGTTTCAAGTACTATTTTTATTGAAATTGTAAGTGCAAGTTCAACTAGATTTCCAAGTAGTTCTGTTCAAAGCGAATATACCGGCTATGACCAAAAAGATAGCTACCTAGTAATAAATCCGCCAGAAGATGAGGAAAATTATACTTATAGTTACTTTGACAATTCAACTGGGGAGAGGGTAAACGAGATAAAAAATGTTGGCGAATACGACATTGTTTATTACAGAGTAGAAACAGACGAAGAAACTTCAAGCACTACTTTAATTCCGATTGACCAAATGAGTGTTACTATTACTCCATACAAAATTATACAAAGAGCTGAGGATGGTTCAAGTCTGTTTGGAGCTTCGCTTCAAAGCGGATTTTATTCTAATACTGACATTACTAATGAGTTAATACTAGAAGAGGGCGAAGATATTGTGCTTGGTGTTGGTGAAGACGATGGAGAGGTTATTGGAAAGTATGTATACTCGTCATCAGCTAGCCAAGGAGATATTGTTGGCACGTACTATACAAACTTTGAATATGTTCTTTTTGATGAATACAAAAATAATTATGAGGTTACAACGACTTCTGGATTATATATTGTAAGTGCAAGAAGTGTTGTGTTAAAAGTGGAGGACCAGAATATAACTTATATGTCTAGTCCTATACAAGAATACTTTAGTCTTTACGATTATAATGAATATGTAGCAAATAATAATTCAATTTTAGGTATAAGTCCGCTTAGTAATGAAGAAGCAAATTATCTTGATTGTATACAAGTTACAAATTACACCTATTATCAAAATAATGAGGAGAAAACTACCAATGAGTGGGGGTATCTTAACGCAGGTACTTATGACATAACTTATACTAGTCCGACTGCAAACAATAACCTAAGTATTCAAGCAGTTTTATCTGGAGAGATAGTTGTTGGAAGAAAGCCTATTAGTGTTACACCTACAAGTAACTTAAGTAAAGTTTATGGGGAAGATGATGATTTAAGTGCTTTAGCTTATACGACTTCATCTAGTGTTATTACACAAGAAATTAAGCCATTCTTAAATATAAATTATATGTTAAGTCTTGAAAGTGATTTTGTACTTACCCCTGGCAATTCAAATGCTCCAGTTGGAACATATTATTACTCTATAGATAACTTAGTTAATCCAAATTATAACTTTACTTTAGTCGAGGAAGCAACTCCTGAATATGAAGATGAAGATAGTAAAATAGTATTTCGTGTAACTGAAGGAAATATTTCAATTCTGTTTGAAGGTTATAGTGGAAACTTTATTTCTCCAAAGAATGGAACAGAGCATGTCGTAAGTTACTACAATAATGTTAGTGCTGATTTTATAACTAAGATAACCTCTTTTAAAATTAATGATCAAGAAATGGTAAACACCGACGGAACTCTTACGTGTATTAGTGAGGATTTTGAAAGCACTGGTATGTTTGTACTTGAAACAGGAGAAAAATTTAGAGTTAGTCTTAGGCTATTGCCAGATATTACACAAGATGGTTACTATGAAACTTATAAAATAGGTTTTTCTTCAAGTTATTATGAAATTGGACTCGAGACAAATTATACAATTAACGTGTTACCAAGTTACATAAATCTGAGCAAAATAACTTTAACTATTACTCCAAGCACTGAAAATGCAAGTAAGATTTATGATAATAATTCAGATTTGGAAGGTATTAATAATTTTTTGTCTAGCTATAGCATTAGCGGAAGTATTGAGGAAGGTGTATCTATAGACCAAATAGTGACGTACAAAAGACTTCTTACACTTATAAATGAAGATGGGTACTATATTAGAGTCGATGGTGAAAGGGAAATTGAAGAGCAAAGTTTTAGAAACGCAGGGGTATACAAGGTATTTTTATCTTCAAATATTATCTACCAGACCGGAAGAGAATATTATGAATTTGTGTTAGACGAAAGTCAAGAATATTATTTTACTGTTGAGCCAAAGGATATTGTTATAATCCCAAATGAAGATCAAGCAAAATATTATGGAGCGTCTGACCCAGTTTTAGGTTATGAGATAGATTTGAATACCCAAGTGTACGAAGATGGATCATTAAGAGATGGGATGCTTTCACGTGAACCAGGTGAAAATGTAGGAGAATATGAGATAAACTTAGGATCACTTAGTTTTGGTGAAAATTATAGTTTAAGAGTAAAACCTGGAGTTATTTTTACAATTAACAAAAGAGATATAACTGTAACGCCATATTCTTATACAACTACTTATGGTAGTAGCGAACCAAGCAGTATTTCATATGAGCTAAATATTGATATTGAGAGTGCAGGTATTTATGACGAAAATATTCTTGTAGAACCAAAATTTACTGGTGATTTTGATTTACAGTACGAAAACGTAAATGTTTCAAAAATAGGTGGGTACTATCCAGTTGTTTTTGATCAAGACGGAGATATTGCTAGTTATACGATCACGCAAGGAGAATTTAATTTAACGAAGGAATCTTTAGTAAACTATAATTTGGTTGTTACAGAAACCTCTACTTTTACAGTGCAGCCAAAAGATATAACTATTAATATAGTTTCTCGTACAATGAATAGCGAAGATATTAAGAACCCTCCTATAGTTCTACAAGAGAATCAATATAGTTTAACTCCAAGTTTAGTCAGTGGAACTAGCATTAGCATTACTGTAAATAATGTCGTAAATGATGAGCCTCAGGCAAGATATTTAATAGATAGTATAAATGATCTTTCTATTTCTCTTTCAGTTAGCGGCGTAGCAACAGGAGATTTAGAGAAAATACAAAATTCTTATAAGTTTAGTTTAGGGGACAGGGTCTTATATTATGTAAATAGTGTAGTAATAAGCCTTAAATTGGTAGCAAGGGGTACGAATGAATCAGTCGTTGAGAGGACTTATAATGGTAAAAGTATGGCTGACGAATTCGTGCTTATGAGCACTAATAGTGAATTTGTTTTATCAGATGAATCAACTTATACTATTGACTATTCTACTACCTCTGAATCTGGCATAACTCCAATAAATGTTGGGGGATATAATGTAAGTGTTAAAATTGAAGAAGGTCAAAGTTTAGTTTTGGAGAAAAAAAATGATGGGTCTAAAATAACATTTACTTCCTTTGGTATAGCAACAGGAGGGTACATTGCAACCGTATCACTGTATGGCTATTTAATGATTAGCAGGGCAACTATTGGTTATAATAATAGTCTTGTAGGTTTTAGTTCGGCACTTACATACGGAAATGGAGTAGACGATTTGTCAAACATTTTAGAAGAGAGAGATGGGGAAAAGGTCTTTAGTGGTGTATCACTTGATGAAAATGGCGGAAAAGAGGAGATTTCTTTATATGTACAAGATGGTAAAAATTTTGAATATGTAAATTCCTCTTCGCCAATTGAAATGCTAAGTGCAGGGATAACTCACTATATTACTGTTAGAGTTAGAGCGGCAAATGAGCAAGGCGAAATCAATGCCAACTATTCGCCACTTATAATTGAAGTTCCACTGAAAGTTGACCAAAGGCAAATTATTATTTCAAGCTCACCTCCACCTTCTTTTGAGAGTCCAGTGGGGGATGAAGCTATGGTTTATAATGGTACTTCAATGTACTATACGTTAAAACTAACTACAGATAACAATAATTATTCTCTAAGCTATAGATATATTTTACTTGAGACCGAATATTCTGACTCTAGTGCAGGGGCTGTTTTAAGATATACTACTGATGGGAGTAGTGTTAGCCCAATGCTTGGGGATGATGATACTCAGCTTGCCTTGTCTATTACAGAGCTAAAAAATATGGTAAATGGGAATATAACCATCGAAAACATAGGTGGAACTAATTATCTAGTGATAAATACTGAAAATGACATAAGTGAGTGCTACAGAATTGCAATGAGGGAAGATGTGACACCAAGAAATGCTGGTATTTATGTTTGCTTTGCTACTTGTAGTTCTAACTCAAATTATATTTTAAGTTATGAAGACAATGTGAGCGGAAATATTGAATTTTCAGTTGCCTTTGAAATACAAAAGTCTGGCAATATTACAGTGGAAAATTGGAAAGAAGATTTTTATTATGGTACTATTTTCAATATAGGGAATGAGAGTACTTTACCTTTTGAGTACACTATGTCGCCAAATTATAAAGATAGTGTAGAATACGTTACAAATAGTTATGAAGATTGGGCTGAGGTTAATTTTATACTGGGAGTTGGTAATTATTCCATCACTTTAATTGTTAACAATGATAACTATTATTATAGTGAAGATCTTAATTTTAATGTAAAGAGTCTTGAGGCGGAGTTTATCTTTCCATCTGATAATAGGTTTGTTTATAGAGATGAACCAATAATTTCTTTCTTAAGTGATATAAGCGTTGTACTAAAAGATATGAATGGAAATAATGTTCGAATAGTAGAGTACGATGAAGATGTTGCATCATTCCACTTTGAATATTATAAGGAGGATGGCTCGTTATGTGAAGGAGCACCGTCAGATGTAGGGATTTATACTCTTCATGCAACATATGGGGCAAAAACAGAGGCATATTTTGGTGAAGGCAAGTTTGAATATGAAATAGTAAAAAGAGCATATACAGGCTATGTTAGGGCAAATGATATAAGTAGACCTTACAATCCAAGTTATACCGCAAGAGATATTTATGGCTTTATGCTTAGTATGTTTGATTGTAATGAAGCCCCTCAAAACTATACTTTAACAATTGTTGATGATAATAATCCACAAATAGTTTTTTCAGCAAATGATGAATCTTGGGTAAAAAATATTAATGATTGTTCTTCGCCAAAACGGATTAGATTTATTATGACCTTTAACGATGGAGTTACTGCAAATAGAGAAATACGTGCTAACTTGACATTTACTAGAATAGCGGTGACAAGTGCTAGTTTGCAAATTGGTAGCACAATGAATAAGTACAATTATACTGGTTATCCAGTTTATAAAGAGTTAGTCTATAATGGCGTAGATTTGTCTCCAGGTGTTGCGGATACGACTAAACAAGTGACTAGTAATGGGGCGACATACACATTAGAATATGGTGAGAATTATAGGGTAACATTGCGTGATGGCTTAGGAAATCTTATATTTACTATTGGTTATAATTATAGTTATTACACTTCAGATACTGATTACACTGCAACTTCCATTCCACCTACAAGTCCTAGTGAATTTGAGTATAGAGTAGATTACGAGATTGTTAGTTTTGGTACAAATTATGAGAGAAATATATCTTCAATTTCTCCGTTTGAATTTTATATAAATAAAATAAATAACATTTACATTAATATGTCAACTTTTCAGGATGTTACATACACTGGCCAAGATTTGAGTGACATTATAAAAAGTGCAAACATCCGCGTGTCCACCGAGCAAGGTTCTAGCCCAAGCAATATGAAGGTAACAATTTTATATAATCCATCCTTAGGCTCAAGCATAAGTTATACGGAAGAACAAGGGGTATGTTTGGTAGTTCGCTATATGGATGAAGAAGGACACGTTGTAACCGAGTTAAAAAATGCTGGTAAATATACGATTGTTTTATCTCTTTTATATTTGCCTGGTAGTTATCAATTAAATAAATATTTTGATTATGTTTGCTTTGGAAATGCAAGTCCTATAAGTGTTAATGATTTTATAGAAGCTTCTGACCTTATTTATAACTACAATTTAAAAACGACATTAAGAATAATTCCTGCAGAATCTCTATATGATGACGAAAATTTTATGTCAGCCTTTGATGTTGAAGGCGAATACAATATTGTTAAAGATGAAGCATTAGGCAATATTTTAGAATTTTACAACGATACGAAAATTGAACTTAAAAGTGATGTCCCATTTAGCATTAAGTTTTACCAAGGAGTACAACCATTGCCATATACGAGTTTTAGCGAGTTGCCAGGCCCAAGTGGCAGTGCAGAGTATGCAGAGTACCGCTTTGTCATATATGACGAAGAGGGAAACTACTCTAATTCGGTATTTATTACCATAAGAAAAACGGCAAATAATACTTCTGGAGTATAAATTAAGTGAGCTATACTGATAAAATTTTTAAAGCAAGAGTTCCAGATTTTGATTTATTACAAAAATATGGATTTGTAAAAAAGGAAAATAGCTTTGTATATGTTAAGGATATTCTTGCTAGTAGGTTTAATTTAACAATTAAAATAAGTTTAAATGGTGAAATAACTACAAAGTTAATTGATAAGGAAGTAAATGACGAATATATACTTCATCTTGTCGAATTTGCAAATGGTGAGTTTGTTACAAGTATAAAAGCTGAGTATGAAAGGGTTTTAAAGGATATTCAAAGTAAATGCTTCAAAAAACAAGTGTTTAGGTCGTTTCAAGCAAAAAATGTTATAGATTATTGTTACAAAAAATATGGGGATTGTCTTGAATTTTTATGGGAAAAGGTTGATGATAATGCAATAATAAGGAGAAAGGACACTAGGAAATGGTATGCTGTGTTTATGTTAATAGCAAAAAATAAACTAGGTTTAGAAGGGGAAGAAATTATTGAAGTTTTAAATTTAAAATTGGGGAAAGAAAAAGTTTCTAACCTTATTGATAATAAAAAATATTTTAAGGCATATCACATGAACAAAAATTATTGGATTACAATATTACTTGATGAAAGTAAAAGTGTAAAAGAGATATTAAATCTTGTTGATATAAGCTATAGTCTTGCAAAATAAAAAAGGAGTGGAGTTTATTTTAACCCACTCCTTTTTCTTTAATAGGTGAATTTTAAATTTTAACGCAAAAAAGAAATGTATTTATTATTTCTTATAATAATACTAAGTTTATTTTTTGCTAGTGTTTAGTTTAGTGTACTTTTATATTGTAAATTTAAGGGATATGGCTAAGATTTCTTCAATAATTGTAATTTTCTTTTATTATTTGGATTATTTCTGGAATTTCTTTTACGTTAGAGGTTTCTCCAAAATGACCTTTATCTTTTATAAAAATCTCCTTTGCATGAGTTAAAGAAGAATAATTGTGAATATTTTCTTGTTTCCAAATATGATCGTTATTACTATAAATATTGTAAACATTCCGGACTAATTTTGTGAATTTCTTACATTCATCATCAGTTGGTACAAATGGTTCTAGGTAATCAAAGTTTTCTCCCATATGCTCAGTTGCTATTCCGCCTGCGACAGCAATTACAAGTGGAGAGCTGATGTTGTTTTTTGTTAAATATTTTATTATAAAATTTGTGCCTAGACTGTGGCAAATGATTACTGATGCTTCTAAAATATCTTGTTTTATTTGGTCTGCTGTTTTGAACCAAGAGTCAAGGGTGATATCTTTTTTGACTGTAAAAAGAGGCTCCACAATTTCAAATCCTAGATTTTTTAGGTCGTCTTTTAGCTTTATGCCGAAGCTTCTGTCAAGGCTACCGCTCATACCATGTAGTAATACCGCTTTTTTCATTTTTTCTCCTTTTTTTGACTTGGTGAGATTATATCATAATTTTTTATTATTTAACAAATTCTAATCTAATATTTTTTAAAAATTTTCCATTGATTATCATCTATTTTTATAGTAAAATATTTTAAAGGGAATATAAAAATGAAAATAACTATTCAAATTTTTGGACCTTATAAAAGGACAAGTGTTTTTGTAGATGACGAACAAAGAGTTCTTGTAGTGGATGGGATTAAAAATGATAAGAGCAATATTGACGAGTTTGTAAGTAAAATACTTAGAATTGTTTCTTCGTGGGATAGTAGATACGAAGATACATTATCTCTTGATGAGAGTGGATACAAGATAAAAATTGAAAATCAAGATAAAGTTTACACTTATACAGCAAAAGGGGACAAACCTTCTAATTATAATGAATTTACTGAGTGTTTAAGAGGCATAGAGGAAAGAAAATAAAATAGTTTTATTTATACACTTAAACTTATTAATAAATTATGTTTTTATTCGAAGTTTTGGAGATTAAGTATGGAAAAACTTATAATTGATGGGGAAGATATATTTGCCCCACTTAATGATAAAAATTTTAAACAAATAATAGATTGCTTTGTGGAGTATTTTGGGGAAGAATATAGAGGTGTCATTGAAAAGCGATTAAATGATGCGACATTTCTTTTTCTTGGAGAAGTAAGAAAAGCAAATTCAACAAAAGATTCGATACAAAGATATTATTCAAGTAAGTTTACAAAAATTTTAAAAGAATTTAATAAAAAACATGGTGTTTATGAAGATTCAGCAACCAATCTTTTATTTAATAAGAATATAAGCAAACATATTTTTAGTGACAGAGAGAGTCTTAGTCTTGATGATTATGAAGAGACTGCCTTACTTAGCATAGCAATAAGTGTGTCAAATAAAGATATTATAAAAGATTTTAACTATAATCATATTGAGTTTTTGGATTATGTGTTTAAAAATGAGCAAGACAAATTAAGAGCTAAGTTTAGTGCAATTCAAAATGATTGGGAGGCAAACTATAAAGAAATTTCTGACAAGTATCAAAAATTAAACGAGGTCACATCAAAAATTTATGATTTAAAAGAAAAAAAAGTAATAAAAATACAAGAAGATACAGAACGTGCTGAGGAAGAGCTAGTTAAAAAAATTTTAAAGCAACATAATAATAAACTAAATAAGTCTTTTTTAGTCAAAGAAGATGAATTAAAAGACTACTGTGATATTTATAAGGATTTGGTTGAAAAAAATCAGGATTTTGTGACAGAATATGATAAAAATAATAGGATGAAACTTTTTGCCTTTCTTGGAATAGATAAAAACAAATCTTATGAAGAATGTTTAAAAAGTGAAGAATTAAAGTCTCTATTTGAAGATGAAAGCTTTAAAAATGCTATCAATAAGTTAAGAGAAGATGAAGTTGAAAATTTGTTTGAAAATTGTTCATATTTGAAACATGCAAAAGAAATTTTAGAAAAAAATGGGTATGATTTAAAACATGATATTGGGACTAAAAAAGCAATAAGAAATTTTGTTATAGATAACGACTTTGAAAGTGGCTTCGTTAGATTCTCGGTGACAAAAGATTTAAAAATAAAGCCGGTGTGCGTGCTCCCACAACGTTTAGAATTGACTAATGAAACATTAATTCACGAGATGGCTCACATAGTAACGAGCAATGTTTTCTTAAAAAAATTTGATGCATTTTCATTTAAAGTTGAGGGGAGAATAGGTGCTGAGGAGGCAGGTGGCATAAGATACGGTTTTTTAAATGAGATACTTAACGAAATAGTTACGCAAGAAGTAAGTGAAATAGCAAAAAAGCATAGCCTTAAGATTGGTGGCAGGGAGGAAAGAAGTTGTTACTATACTAAAGGCATTGATATAGTAAAGCCGTTTTTTGATAAAAATAAAGAGGAAATTAAAAACATCTTAATTGAAGGTGAGAAGGATTATTTTAGTACAAATTTTAAAGAAGATTTTAAAGAATTAGATATTCTTCTACAAAAGAGATATGGGGCTGAAAACATCTCCTCTGGGATAGAGAGTTTAAAGAATAGATTGAAAGAAAGTCAAAAAAAAGATGCCCCTAGCCAGTAAATAAATAGTTTAACAAATATAGGCATTTAAATAATTAAAAATTTTTAACAAATAAAATAAAATTACAATAGGTTATTAATTAAAAAAAATTAGCTTTAAAAAAACAAAACAAAAAATCTAGTTTATTTTGTAAAGTGCGCCCTAAAAGTTAGATAACTTTTGAAGACTCGCTTCACTTTGATTTACTAGCTTTTTAGTGTCTTTTATTAGCATTTTATGTTGGTTAAACTGTAGTTTTTAAATTTTTAAGTAGATACCTCAAATAATTGCTACTGAGTTGAAATTTGATTATTAGAATCCGTTAGAATTAGTTATTAGTGGGTTTATGAAAGATAGTGTTGTGGACGAGATAGCTTTATCAAATATCTTTAAATAGTTCAATTAAATGTTGTCTTTGTTCGCTAGTTAGTTTTTTGAATGTATCAAGTAGTTCCATATCTTGTTTATAGTTCTTTGGGTCATGATAGAAGAATTCTTCTGCGGTAACATTGCATGCTTTAAGAATACTAATAAATATATCCATACTTGGTAAGAAATCGCCCGTTGCTTCAATTCGGTTAATATATCCAGCATTTTTCTCAATTAAAAGAGATAATTCTCTTGCAGACATATGAGCATTTTGCCTTATTGTTCCTAGTAGAGTGGCAAAAATTGTCATACAAGCTTTAGCAGACGGAAAAGCTAATGTGGAAGATAAATGGTTATATGATAAAGAACTCTTTAAACAAGATCCAAACGCAACTGACGAAGCACTATATAAACGAGTTAAAGCACATATTGAAGGACTTGATGTTGAGGATATGTTAGATAGAGAACTAGGACTTAAATAATGAAAAAAGGCCACTTTTAAATGGTTTTCTTTTTATAAAAAGGCACTAGTATTAAGTGCCTTTTTTGGATTTTTGGTGTACCCAGAGGGGCTTGAACCCCCAACCTTTGGTTCCGTAGATAACTGTTATTGATAAAATAGGTTTTCTTACCTTTCTAGTGTGTGTTATTTTAGTAGGTTTTGCAAAATGAGATGGTAAGTTTTCTAAGTTGTGTAAATTATGAGAATTGTGTAAGTAGTCTTAGTTTTTGCAAGTTTTGGTGAAAATCTTTTATAAAAATTTTTATAACGATTGCGTTTTGGCTTTGTGTCAATGTAAAGTAAAAGTTTATTTATTTTAATAATAATCTAATCTCAAAAATTTTTATTAATAATCTAATTATTTAATATCTTCCTATTTTTAATATAACGAATAATATATCGTAAGTTATGAGGTATATGTTTATTACGAATAAAACTCCCAACTTTTGATTTAAAATATTTTCACGCGAAAAAAATTACACTAAATTTATTATAGGGGTAAAAAATATTTATTATTTTTTTATCCCCTAACTCTATCCATTTTTAAATTAAGGAGGATTTATTATGACGTAACAACATTTTCATTTTTATGTTTTTATTAGTTTTTCACATAAAACTAAAATTTTATATATTAAGGAGAAAAAAAAGATGATTCAAGAAGATAAAAAAATAAAAATCTCGGTTTATGAAAATCGAATTATTGTCAACATTCATCCATACAATCCATTTTTTAATGATGAATATGTTTCAAGCCTGCCTCCTACACCACAAAAGGTAATAAAGAGAGACCAACCTTTTATGTCGAAGAGGCAGGAAGCAAAAAATTTAAAAAGAAGTCGTAAAAAATTATTCAATGTGTGTTTAGACTATGATAAGTGCGTGTTTATGACTCTTGGAACGAGTGGAGAGATGGCGTGAGATAATCTTTTAGCCGAATTTAATAAGTTTTTAGCAAATGCGAGGTATAAGTATGGTAGTTTCAAAATAATAAGAAAAGTCGAATGTTATTGTAATGGATTTAATAGATATCATATTCATTTGATTTTGATATTTGATAATGCCAGACCAACGATAAGTCGTAATTGACTTGAAAAGCATTGGAAACATGGTAAAGTTCATTTTGAATATCTATGGAAAAATCGTGAGTATGGAGTTTTGGAATATATCACACTTGTTAAGCCAGAGAATTTTCATCCTACTAATCAACTACTTACAAAATATCCAGCAAATGCGAAAATTATAAGTTATAGTCCAGAGTTGGTAAAAGATAAGCCAATTTATGAAACAGAATGGACGATGGAACAATATAACGCATTTATTAATGAGGTTAAAAAGTGTCAAGGAAAAATTTTCTATGACGGACATTATTATGATAAAGATAAATATTGTTTAGATAAAGTTTATGTTCATGATGCTGACGATATTTTAGATAAAATTTAAAAGTTGTTATACAAAAAATAGATAGGTTTTTGATAACCTATCTTTTTTTGTGCTAAATTTATTGAAGAACATAATAAACTAGTTGATTTTAATTTAGAGGTGTATATATGTTTGAAGATAATAAACCAAAGTTGTTAGCTTGTGAAACTAAAAATAGCAATCTTGAGTGAGATGTGGTTGAGATAATGAAAACTATTCAATACGAAATGAATAAACGAGGATATAAAGCAGTTATTGTTGGACTTATTAAAGACAAAGTTGTTGACGAAATAGACTTATCAAATATCTTTAAATAGTTCAATTAAATGTTGTCGTTGATTTGGAGTTAGTTTTTTAAATGTGCTAAGTAGTTCCATATCTTGCTTATAGTTTACTGGGTCGTGATAGAAGAATTCTTCAGCAGATACATTGCAAGCTTTAAGAATACTAATAAATATATCCATACTTGGTAAGAAATCGCCAGTTGTTTCAATGCGATTAATATATCCAGCATTTTTCTCAATAAGAAGAGAAAGTTCCCTTGCAGACATATGAGCATTTTGCCTTATTGTCCCTATTCTAAATATAAAATCTTTTCTTTCTTTTTCAGTCATAGAAAAGTCGTTTTTTGGTGGTGTTTTGTTCATAATTTTACCTCCAATATAATTATAAATTATGCCCATAAAATCATAATCGCCACTATCAAGGCAAAATGTAAGTGTAAAGCAATAGAATATCACTTTGAAAGTGATTTGATTGATTTTTAATGCTTTGTATGTTATAAATAAGAAAGATTTAATATACATATACAAAAATTAAAATTCGTAAATAACAGATAAGATAGATATTGAAAGAGAGTTAATTTAAAACGACTTCTCTCCTCTTAAAATTTTAATAGAGAAATACAAAAATGTGGTTTCAAACACCACATTTTTTATTTTGACGATTGCCTTTGCTTGACTTTTATCACTTAGTAAGTTATAATATACTATATTATGAATTTATAAGGAGAGGGTTATGAAAAAATTAAAATCATTATTTTGTTTAGCATTTTTAATTTTATGTGGAACAATTCTATTCACTGGGTGTAATGATAATCCACCTGATACTACACCTACTTCTTTTGTGGTAACTTTTGATTCTTGTGGTGGCAGTGAAATACAAAGTCAATATGTGGAAAATGGGAAAACCGCAAATAAACCTATACCAACGAGAAACAATTATGATTTTATGGGCTGGTATTTAGATTCAAATTATGTTGATAAATTTGATTTTAATACAAAAATTGAAAATAATATAACTCTCTATGCTAAATGGAGTAATGATTACTCTGAAATATATAATTTTGAATTGACTAATGATTATTCTTTCTATGGAATAACTGGTTATAATGGAGAATCTATAAATATAACTCTTCCAAGATTATATAATGGTTTGCGTGTTATTTCAGTTAATAGTAATGCATTTAAGGATAATAAATTTATAGAAACTATAACCTTGCCAAATACTATTGAATTGATATATTCATCTGCATTTCAAAATTGCTCAAATTTAACAACTATTGAAATACCAAATAGCGTGCATTTAATAGGAGAAAATGCTTTTAATTCTTGTTCATCTTTAGACAACTTAATCATTCCAAGTAGTGTTGAAACAATAGGAATGAATGCTTTTCAAAATTGCACTGGTTTACGAAATTTAACCTTACAAGAAGGAATAAAAACAATCGAGGCAATGGCATTTGATGGTTGTATCACTTTACAAAATTTAGTATTACCTAATAGTATAACCTCAGTAGGCGGAATGGCATTTAGACATTGTGATAATTTAATATCTGCAACAATTTCAACAGGAATGACTGAAATTCCTAATACTATGTTCCAATATTGCGGTAGCTTAAAATCTTTAACATTGCCAGAAAATATAACCTCTATTGGCAATTCCGCTATGAGTTATTGTTATTCGTTGGAAGACATACAAATTTTAGGCGATATAACATTCTTTGGAAATTCTGCATTTTATGATTGCCATAATATAAAATCAATATATTTTGCTTCAACTACTTTCGGTGATTATCAAAGTGGCGGAGATAACTATATTTTCTATAATGCCGGTATTTCAAATACTGGAATAACTTTAACATTAAGTGCGAATGCCGTTCTTCCAACTGGTATATTTATGCCTTATCAAAATTCCAACATTCCTAAAATAACTGCGGTAGTGTTTGAAAATGGTTGCGTTACAATAGATTCAGAAGAATTTAATCGTATGCCATATTTGTCAAGTATAACTGTTCCCGATACTGTTAGATATATTAAAAAAGGAATGTTCGACGAAACACCTTGGTATGACTCTCAACCAAATGGAGTTGTATATATAAATAATATTGTATATGGCTATAAAGGTAATGTAGAAACTAATGTTGTAATACCAGATAGTGTTGTTGCATTTGGAAATGCAATATTTTCAGAAACTAATGGTGATTTAACAAATCTAACTTTACCATTTATCGGAATGAGTAAAGACGCAACTGGTAAAAATGCTTTATTTGGTGCTATTTTTGGTGAAGTAGAAAATGAAAACTCTGTTGCAGTAAATCAAAAATATTCAGAAAGTGAAAGTATTACATTTTATATTCCTAAATCATTAAAAAACATAACAGTTACAAGCATAACTCAAGTGCCTTATGGCGCATTTAGTGGTTGCGGTAATCTTGAAAAAATAGATTTGAGTTCTTGCAGTAATTTAACTCAAATAAACGATTATGCATTTTATGGCTTTACTAATTTAGAAAAGATTGTCTTGCCAACACCAACTCAAGAAATTACTCTATGTCAAAACACATATGAAGGTTTGCAAAACGGTTTAATTTCAATTACTAATCTTAATGAAGAACTGGGCTCAGTTAATAATGAAATTGTTTTGAATGTAAATAAAACAGTAACTTTAGTTGCTACACCAAACGATGGATATTCTGCTTATTGGTATGATAGTGAAGACCAATTAATTTCAATATCAAATTCAATTTCAGTAACAACAAAATTAATTATAACCACTCTAAAGGTTGATTTCAAAAATAACTATATTGTATCCTTAAACACTGGAACAAGTGAAAATTTTGATGATATTTCTATTCCATATCTTGGAACTCTTACACTCCCAATCCCAACTCGAACTGGTTATGATTTTATAGGATGGTATTTAGGTGAAGATTTAGTTAAAGATGGAACTTTTATTTATACAACAAATATAACACTAACGGCAAAATGGGAATCTATTTTTAATTTAGAATTAAACCCTTTCACAAACTCCTACTCCATCAATGGTTTAAGCGATTATGGCAAAAACAATTATACCAACATTGAAATTCCTTCTGAAATTGATGGTTATAAGGTTGTAAACATTAAGGATTCAGCTTTTAAAGATTGCACCAATCTAACTTCAATAGTAATACCTGAAGCAATAACATGTATTGGAAATTCTGCTTTTAATGGTTGTTCTAATCTAACAGAAATAACTATTCCAAATAGTGTTACTAGTATTGGAGATTTTGCATTCTCTAATTGTGAAAGTTTAAATTACAATGTATATAAAAATGGGGAATATTTAGGCAACGAAACTAATCCATATTTAATCCTATGTGGTGTCATATCTACAGATGAACAAAACTTTATAATAAATGAAGGTTGCAAAATAATTTATAATTATGTATTTTATAGTTATACAAATTTGATTTCTATAACTATTCCAAATAGTGTTACTAGTATTGAAAATTCTGCTTTTGATGATTGTTCAAATCTAACAGAAATAACTATTCCAAATAGCGTTACTAGTATTGGAGATTATGCATTCTTTAGGTGTGAAAGTTTAACAGAAATAACTATTCCAGATAGCGTTACTAGTATTGGAAATTATGCATTTGCGAGCTGTGCAAGTTTAACAGAAATTACTATTCTAAGTAGTGTTATTAGTATTGGAGGTTATGCATTTAATAACTGTTCAAATCTAACTAATATTATAATTAATAGCTCCAATGTATACAACCTATTACATCCATCCTCTTATTGCGGATATTTATTGAAATATGCAACTACTATTAAAGTTTTAAAAAGCATTGTAGATAATGAAGAAAATTCTAATGAATCTTTAAATAGCGAAAATTATGATAAAACTGAAGATGGAGATTATTATATTTACACCAAGAAATAGTTATAGGAGCAACAATGAAAAATGAAGAAGGTTTAGAGATTATTTCAAAGTTTATTAAAAGCGATTTAAGAAAGTATATTGAACTTTTAATCGATGATGAAAACTTTGTTATGGATATAGAAAAGTCAAAAATATTTAATGAATTCAAAGATTTATCACCTGAAGAAAAAATGAAAAAAGTTGATAGTAATCTAGGCAACACCGCACGCACTTATATCTTAAATATAATTGTTTTAAAGCATTTATATAGGCTATCTATTGAAATGGAAGATTTGTTTTTAGACCAATACTGGAAAGATAAAATTAAAGATATTTAGGAGTGAGTTATGGTTTTGCCTTATGGTTGTATTGATTTAATTTTTAGAAAGGATAAGTTAGAAAAAATCAAAAGCGGACTAAGTGAAGAAATCATAAAAGAGAATAAAGTTAGTTCGGCACATATAGACGAAAATTTGATTTTAATTGCTTGTGCTATGAGTTATTGGGAAGCGGAAGAAACAGCGAAAGAAATTGAAAAAGAATATGGACTAACCTATCTTAAAAATAATAAGGCAGTTGATTTTGTTTTAGTGGAAAGTATGAAAGGACTTTGTGCAAAATGTGAATGGATAAAAACTGACCACTTGAAAGAAGAATTGATAATTGACAATATACGGTACCCCAAAGGCACGATTTATTATGAATTTGTAGAGCAAAAGGAGTTTATATGATAACGATTAATAGTCTTGAGGAATTAGATAAATATCTATATCAAACTATACCGAAAAGCAAAGATAAAAAGTTCAAAGTAAAATTATATAGGTTTACTGAAAATGAGGAACTTGCTAATGTTGTTTTTAATATTGAAATTCCTTTTGGTCTAATGGACTTCCAAACTCCTAAGACAGTTAAAGTTAGGAGAAGAAAAAAAGACAATGATTTGCCAGATATTGACTTTGCCGAACCTTTATGCTATTCCTTTTGGTTAAATAATGTAGTTGCGAATAAAAAGTTTAGAGTTGGAAGACTTTACGCAAATAATGTGAACTTAAACGAAGATAGCGAAATTTACAGCGAACTATTGGCAAAAGGAAAAGTTAAGGCTAAAAAACTTGATTGTGAAATGGTGGCGGTGCTATGCGAGGAAATGGACTGTGAAGATTTGATTGCCAAAGAAATAACATGTGGGAAATTAAAAGCAAAGATTTTAATAACACAACATAACAATTTTGAAAACATATCCGCTGAAAATGTAAATATGTATAATGAGATTGTAAAGGGCGATTAATTTTAATAATAATCTAATCTCAAAAAATTTTATTAATTATTAACGAAAATATAATCGTAATTATTATTCTAAAATTATCTTTATTTTCCTCTTTTAAGTATAGTTAAATAAAATAATATCATTTTAAGTAAAGTGGGAAATAAACGGAAATAAGGCGGTTTAAAGGCGTGTTTATAACTTTGTAAGCAATAGAATATTTACATTATACAAAAATAATTGAAAAATATCACTTTATATGGTATACTTGCTGTTATGAAAGGAGCAAGATATGTCAAATAAAGTTAACGAGGATAAGTTTATGATAGATGAAACAAAAAGTGAATACATTAAAAACGCAGTTGAATTATTTATAAAAAAAGAGAATAAGGGCTTTGAAACAAGATATAAATCTTGGAGAGTTTGTCATGATTTTTATTTAAAGTTGTTTAAAAAATATAAAGGTAAAACTTTTAATGATTTGACTGAAAATGATAAACAACTCTCGCTTCTAAATTTAAGCTTTTATCTTGCAAGTTGGGGAATGTATCGAGGTAGTTCTTTCGTTCTTCAATATGATAATTCTATCTTTCAAAATGTTGTTAATGTTATCTTAAATGAAAAATATTCTATTCTTTGGGACTTAGATTATAAAACGATAAAAGAAAATAAAGAGAAAGTTAAAAATCTTCTTGTTGATATTGGCAAAGATATTAATAAAAATTTAAGCGAATATCGTGTATTTTATAATTCTAAATCTTATCTTAAAGGAAAAGATAAAAACGAGGAATATATAAGTCAAACATTGACAACCAAAATCTTGCTTGGAACGATTTGTTGTATTCCCGCCTATGATACATATTTTTCAAAAAGTATAAGAGGAACATTTAGTAATTTTTATAATGACGAAAAGATAGATAATTTACTTGAACTTATAATAAGAAATGATATATTTTCAAAATTGAGTGAAAGTAAAAACTATCCACTTATGAAAATAATTGATATGTCATACTTTGATATTGGAATAGAAAAAGAATTTAATAACTATTATGAAAAATATATTAAAACAATGAAAGAGCCAACTTCTTATGAAACTTGGAAGAAAGTCGTAAAATGCTTAAAGCAATTTTATTATAAGTTAAACGAAAACGAAGATTATGATATTCATGTTGCCTTTGAATGTGATAAAAATCAAGTAGATAAATTTATAAATAAATATAAATCAAAAATAGACAGCATTGTTTTGAGATTAAGAGATAATAACGATTAGGTAAAATATTAATAAAGCAAAGTTTCGGCAACCTAAAATTTTAGGTTGTTTTTTTGTTGTAAAATTTGCAAGAGTGTTTGATTAATATAATTTTAATAAATACACATATATTCGATTATATTTTTTTATTCCCTATTTCCCCTCGTTTAATATTTGGCTAATGAAAATATATATCCCCTAGTTAAAAGTGGAGAATAACACGAAATAAAGGGGGATAAACCACGATTATAACTTTGTAGGTTATATTTTATATTCTTCACATTGAAATATTTGATTTTTTATCGCTTTATATGGTATATTGTATCTAAGGAGTGTGAATTATGAAAAAAGAGTTTTCAGTTAATGTTTTAAACGAAATTATTTCCAACTTTGAAAAACAAGGCAAAATCTTTACTAATGAAGAACAACTGCAATTTGAACTTGCTATTGCATTAAAAGAAAAGGGCTATAATGTTGAACTTGAAGTTTTGTCTATGAGTCAAAACGAGTTAAGTAAAAATGATAAAGGCGAAAAGTTATACACAGATATAATTGTGAATTTAGGCGATAATAGTTATGTGGCTATTGAACTTAAGCATAAACTTATGGAAAAGAAAATTGTATATAATGTAAATGGTAAAAATGTGTATGCTTTCCCACAAGGTGCTCATAACATTGGTTCACATGACTTTCTAAAAGATATTGAAAGACTGGAGAGAATGACAAAAACAAATAGAGAAGATAGAATACCCTTTCAATTTAATAAGGAAAATAAAATTGTTAAAAGTTTCGCAATAATATTTACTAACGATAAGAATTATTACACCCCATATAAAAATGATAATAGTCTAAACAAAGACTATAAGTTGGTTGGCGTAAAACATGGTTATCTTTATAGTTACATAGCAGTTGACAAAAATGGCGAAAGAATTAATAAACCAACAAACTCTCAAAAAGAAAAAATTGTTCCTATCAAATCTAAAGAAGATTGTTTAAAATACTATGGAAAAGTATATGATGGGAAACTTCCAATATTATTAAAAGGGTCATACAAGTGCGAATGGAAAGATTATAATGTTGCTAAGTGTGAGTTTTATGGCATAATAAATTACCCTAAATTCAAATACTTGTTATTAGAGATTGATAATTAAGTTATAAAGCAAAAGACGGTATCAAAAAATATACCGTCTTTTTTATTTGTTGAAATAAAGGCTCGATTTTTATGTCATAGTATCTTAAAATTTTAATGTGCGGGTCAACTGATAAAATATTAAAAGGAGTAAACAATGAAAAATTATAATGATTCAAGAAAATTTGATAAAGAGTTAACAAATATGCTATTTGATATGATAGCAAAAGATTTAAAAGAAACAATAGAGTTTTTAATAGATACCCATAACCTATCCCCATTAAAAGAGATTATGAAAATTTTAAAAGAGAATAGATTTAAACAAGACTAATCAAAATATTCCTCAAAGTATTCATCTTCATCATTTGTAAACTTTTCGTCATATGAAAATAAATACCAGAAATTAAAATTAACATTATGCTTATTTATAAACATCACTATTCTTAAAAAAGAGGTAAGGTCTGGAAGTGTTTCCCCTTTTATAATTTTTACTAGACTTGTCGTTTTTACTTTAGTTTGGTTTGATATCCAATGATAGTTCCATTTTTTATTAGTTTTATCAAATGCATTTTTAAGTTGAGTTCTAAAAATTTCTTTGAATTCGTCTTTTGTTATAAATTCTATATTAGGTTTTTTAATATTAGGTTTTGTCATAGGTGCTCCAGTACCAAATAAATACCAAAGACAAAAATCTGTTATGTGTTGATATATAAATAAAATTAAATTTATTGTGTTGTAAAGATTAGGTGTATGTAATCCTTGCATTATTTTAACTATACATGTTCTTTCTACTTTTGAATGGGTTGAAATCCAATGAGGGTTCCAATTGAGTTTAATATGTTTAAAAATGGTATTTAAAGTATGTGGTAATCTTTCTTTTAATATATCTTTTTCTGTATTACCAAGGGTTGTTCCATTTAAAATTGAATATGTGCCATCTTGATAGTTATATAATTTACACATTTCGCTAAATTCTTCTTTGGTATACCATTTAGTAAAATAATGCATACCAGACACACATGATAATCCTATCTTCCCAGTTTCTTTTGAGTGAAAAAGTTTAGTGGGCATATCTATTCTCCATTTTTATCAAGTATATCATAAAATAAAAAAATTTTAATAAAAAATGAAAAATTTTTAATATTTTTTAGAACTGTGCAAGTTTAAACCCTAATACGGAAAGGGAAAGGGGCAGAAGAAAGACCTTTAATAAATCTTTCTAAAAAACCTTTTTTAAAAGGAGGGTTAAATATGTATTTTGACACAAGTTGATTTCTATAATCTAATAAATCATTAAAACAATTTTATTTAAAAACTATTTAAAAATTAAAATTTCAAAGGAGAAAAAATATGATAAACGAAATGTATGTAGATTCAACAAAAGAATTTAATGGGTTTGACACTCTAGATTTAGCAATTATAAGGAAATATATTTCCCCTTGCTTAAACGCAATGGCAAGTATAAGAGAAACAATATATAATAACAAATTTTCAAAAAATGAAATCGTAGTTACAGATAGAAATATTAGAGTTTCCAAGTGGGAGCATATCTTTACCCAACTAGATGTTTTGGAATCTTCTCTATTTGCATATAGATTGACAGATGACATAAAAGTATTATCAAAAAAGATATTAAGAGGACTAAGGAAATTGAAAATACATTTGTTATTTTTCAAACTTCCTATATTTAATTATTTTATGTCTAATTTTACTATAAACTATCTTTTTAATCTTTATAATAAAATTTTTGTTTATTTAAAGAGTAAAGATAGCACGGACGAAATATATTCAAAAATAAATCAAGGTTGTGAAGATTGTAATAGATTCTTTGAAGGTATTGAAGATAAATTATAATGAGGAGTTAATATGAAAAACAATAATTACAAGTTAATAATCTCCTGCATTTAATCGCATCTTGTTTAAGGTGCTAGACTGCATTATTTAAATTTTAATTTCAAATTCGACCGACAAGGTTTGTCATTCGCGTGGTTTTCGTTTGGCGATTTCCAGCAAGGTCAATTAAAATTTATTAAATGCAGGAGAATATTATCATGATAAGATTAAGAACTATACAGCAATGTATGGCTGAAATAATAAAATTAGACCCAGACACAGCAATAAGTGAATGGTTTATTCGCTCACTTTGTAAGAGCAATAAAATTCAATATATATTAAGTGGAAATAAGTCGTTAGTAAATTTTGATAGTTTACTACAATATTTAAATTTTGGTTGTTACGAGGAGATAAAAAATGAAGAACAGTAAAGATATTATGCATGTTAGAGAAAGATATAATAAGAAAGGCGAATTATCTTTTATACTTTATTGTAGCGGTAAAGACGCATTTACAAAAAAATATAAGCTTCATGTTAAAACCTATAAGGTGCCAAATAATCTCAAAGGTAAAAAGGAAATCGAAAAGTTTAGAATAAATTGTCAACTGGAATTTAAAGAAGAGGTGGATAGAAAGTCAAAAGGTATTTTAGCAAATGAGGGTAAGAAAATTTACTTTTATGACTATGCTGAAAAATGGGTCGAGGATATATTAAGATATAATAATGATGCATATAACCATTACTCGCATTGTAAATTACATTTAAAAATCTTTAAAGAAAAGTTTGGATTATATACTTTGGAAGAAATGACTTTACCAGTCATTCAAAATTTTTGCGACTGGCTTTGTGAAAGAACTTATAAAAAAGAGATTATAATAGTTAAGAAAGATATAAGACAAGCAATGAAAGAGAAAAAAGTTTCTTTCAAACAGACTTGGCAAGAGTGTGGCATATCAAATGCCACCCTTTGCACCGCCTTAAAGGTTGGAAATAGAGTAAGTAAAGACACAGCAAAAAAACTATGCAACTATCTAAATATAAACTTTAATTCGTATTTTGAAATGCAAAGTGAAGAAGTGCCATATTCTAGGTGTGCCAATAAATCACTTAAAACTATGCTACATTCAATTTTAGCAAGAGCAGTCCAAGAGAGGCTTATTCCAATTAACTATGCGACAAAGGAATATACAAAGTCAGTTACTGGAACAAAGGGCAAAAAAGAGATATACGACACAATAGAAGATATAAGAGAGTTTGTCGCAAAAGCAAACGAAGAAAAAGATATAAGGAAAAAGGTTGCTTTTCTTATAGGTCTAAATTTAGGTTTGAGAGGTGCGGAAATTGCTGGGCTTGAATGGAAAGACATTGACTTTGAAAACGAGATAATATCCATAAACAAAAACACTATGTATGTGAATGGTTTTGGAATAATCACAAAAACAACCAAAAATAATTCCTCAACAAGAATAATAAGATTACCTTCAAATTTAGTTAGTTTGCTTAAAGAATATAAAGTTTGGTGGGATGAGGAAAAAGCAAAGCATGGCGATTTGTGGGAAAAGACAGATAGACTATTTGTTCAAAATTGCGGAAAGGATATGTCTAACGCAACTATCAGCAACTGGCTGAAGAAATTTGAATTAGACAATAACCTTAAACATGTCACCTTGCATGGACTAAGGCACACAAATATAACAATGCAAATAACTAATGGTGTGGATATAAAAACAGTTTCAGCAAGAGTTGGTCATAGCGATATTCAAACAACTCTTAACATTTACTCACATTACACAAAAGAAAGTGATAAGAAAGCAAGCGATTTAATTGACAAGATAATTTGTGGATAGAAAAAAGGCACTTAAAACAAGTGTCTTTCCATAGATTTGGTGCACCCTGAGGAGCTCGAATCCCCAACCTTTGGTTCCGTAGACCAACGCTCTATCCAATTGAGCTAAGGGTGCATATTAATGATTTTTCAAGGATTTTTATAAAGTTTTTTATAAAATTTTTATAAAAAATTATTTTTGTACTCTTTAAAACCCCTAAAACCCTTTAAAATAGTGGTATCTTTTAGACTTGAGCAAGTAATCCGTAGACCAACGCTCTATCCAATTGAGCTATGGGTACATGTGTAATATTTTAATGAGTTTTTATCACAAGTCATATGAAGGTTAAAAATTTATAATAGTGGATGTTTGCTTGAAGATAAAAACTTATAATTTATTACAACAAGTGTGAATGCTAGCAAATACCACACACTAAAGTATATTTACTTAGAGACAAAAAGTCAAGATTTATGTGGGATTTTTTTAATTTTGGTACTTTTGAATATTTATAATTAATAGTGTTTTAAGGTAGTAACAAAAAAAAGATTTTCAATTTTAAATTTTAAAATAAAGGTTTAATAAAAAATATTTTTATGTAAACTTATTTTAGTATAAATAGATTGTTTTTTATGTGTAAAAATGTATAATTATAAAAAGTTAAAAAAGGGAAGCAATATGAAAATTTGTGTAATTAGTGATAGTCATGGAAGAAACAAAGCTTTAGAAGATTTGATAAAATTAAATGATTTTGATTATGTTTTCTTTCTCGGTGATGGATTAAATGATTTAAGAGACATTGAATATGAAAATATAAAAAAAGTTAGTGGAAATTGTGACTTTTTTTCTAGCATAGCTGAAACGCAAGTATTTACTATAAGGGGTATTAAAATACTAATAACACACGGACATAAATTTAAAGTAAAAGTTAATACTAGTCTTCTACTAAAATATGCTAAAGAGCAAGGGGTAAAACTGGTTTGTTATGGGCATACGCATAAAAGTTCTCTTGAGGTGATAGATGGTGTTATGCTTCTTAACCCGGGAGCGTTTCGTGACTACAAATATGCTATAATTGATATTGATAATAAAGGAGGCATAGGAGTTAATTTTGAGGAGTATCATAAATAAACATTAAACCTATCGCGTCTGGTCCTATGTGACTTGAAATTGTTCCTCCGGTTTGGCATATATAGATGTTTTTGAATCCTTTTTCTTTTAACTTATTTTGTATATATTCTAAGTCTCTTGTGTCTGCAGTTGTATAAACTAAAAATACATTATTAAGCTCTGGATTTTGATACCTTAAGAATACGTCTTTATAATATGGCTTAATTACATTTCTAAAAAGACCTAAAAACTTCTTTGCTGGCCGTGCTTCTCCATTTTCATAAACTATTTCAGGCTTAATTTTAAGTAAATTTGCTCCTAGATATTGTAGTTTACTGCATCTTCCACCACGTCTTAGGTATTCTAGGTTATTTGCGATAAAACTTATGGAGATCTTATCTCGTAACTTTTTAATGGTCTCTATAACTGTTTCTAGTTTGGTTCCATTATCTATTAATTCTCTTGCTTTGATTAAAAGCAGGGCAATTCCGCATGAGGCAGATAAAGAGTCAATTACAATAACTTTATCTTTATCAAATTCTTTTGAGGCGGTAATCGCATTATCATAAGCACTACTTAAAGTAGAACTAAGAGAAAAGTGTAGTACTACGTCGCCTTCTTTTAAAAGAGACTCAAAGTGCTCCTTGTATTGTGAAACATTAACCGCAGAAGTGGTCGGAAGTTCTTTAATAAGTGAAACATAGTCAAATATTTTGTCAGATACTCCTTCCTCATCTTTTAAAATATTTCCACCAATAATGATTGAAAATGGGATTGTTTCAATTTTGAATTTATCAAGCAATGATTTTGGTAAATCAATTGAACTCTCTGTTGATAAAAGTATTTTCATAATAATAACTCCTCTATTTAAATTACAAAGTTAGTTTATGACACTTAATTAAAAAACTTTATCTAATTATTATGCTCTTTTCTCTAAGCTTTTAATAAAGAAAGTAGATTTATGATGCTGACTCTACTTGTGGTAGAGTTAAAAAATATTATGTCTACTATGAGTAGAGTTGATAAAAACAGACTCTACTTTAAGTAGAATTGACAAAATTCGCACTTAAATTTGCTTGTCATTATAAAAATTATGTAATAAAATATTACTATGGATAATGTAAATAGTGTAATTGCAAAAAACTTAGTTACGCTTAGAAAAAAGTCTAATCTTACTCAATTACAACTTGCAGAAAAACTTAATTATTCTGACAAGGCTATCTCAAAGTGGGAAAAAGGAGAAGCTTTGCCAAATATTAACGTTCTCATGGCACTTGCTGACTTTTATGAGGTTAAGATTCAGGACATTGTGTATGAGCATAAAGTTGTTGAGCCAAAAAAGTCTAAAAATAGATTAAGGGGCATTTTAATATCGCTATCTAGTATGATGGTGTGGCTTATTGCAACTATTGTGTTTGTTGCGCTTACTTATACTGAGTTTAGAGATAAGGCATGGTATGCGTTTATTATTGCTTTGCCAATGTTTTTCCTTGTTATAACAATTTTTTTAGCAGTATGGAAAAATAATTTGCTTGCCAGTATTTTTGCTTCTCTTATGGTGTGGAGTTTTATTCTTATGATAAGCTTGATACTTGAAGAGTATCAAGTCTGGATGGTCTATCTTATTGGGTTACCACTTCAAATTATTATTGTGCTTGCAGGGCTTTTTGTTCACTTTAAAAATAAAAATAAAGCAAGTTAGCGACTAAAATCTTTTAGATTTATTAGAGAAAACAAAATCAATTTAATTAAGGAAAAAGGTGAGCTATAAAGTAATTAAATTCTATTAAAAAATAGGTTACACTATTAAGTGTTTACCTATTTTTCTTGTTTTAATTTTACAAGGTTACAGTTTTAAAATTTAAAAGGGTCATAATTATAATAAAATTTTTTAGAGATATTGGCAATATTTAAAGCTGTTCTATTTCTTTTATTATTTCTTCGCGAATATTGTCTATTCCTTTAAAATCCATATTTTCGACATAAAATTTTTCAATTTTTTTGTGGTATTGTTTTGCTTTTGAGATATAGTAAGCGGATTTTTTTATTAAAGCATTAATTAGTTTTTCGTTTAAAAATTTTTGTTTTGCTTTGTTGTTAATGACAAGTGTTGAAAGGCTAGGGATGTAAATGCTTTCTATGTCGTCTGGATCTAAAACAGACATAAAACTAGTAAATTCTATGTGACTTTTTTCTAGCATTAAACTTATTTCTTTTAGTTTATCACACCCCTCAAAGTAATTTGTAGAGTCAAGGTTTATTATGTTTTTGAAATTATTTTTTTCTTGTAAAGACGTAATTTTGTCTACTAAATAGTATGACAAAAATAGTTTTCTTTGACTCCCCTTATTTGAATTTTTAAGTATAGGTAGAATACTTGTTATGTCAAACGCACTTTTTGATTTTTGACTACTATCTCTTAGCATTTTTTCTATTTTTAGTAATTCTCCAAGGGGTTTCAAGTAAGCATATGCTACAGAAAAGCATGCCGATTTCTTAGCTAGTAAATCTTCAATAGTGTCTTTGTGCTTTTTAATTTTTCCATTGATAAAACTACCTAGATTTACTATTTTTTCTTTGACTCCAGGAATTGTCGCTTCGGTCACGTGGGGAGCAGTTCCGTCTACAATTGCAACTTTTTTTTCTACAATTCTAACTCCGTCTAGGCTATCACTGTCGGAGGAACAGAAAAAGTATTCTATTGTAAAACCTTTTTTGCTAAAATATTCGCCCACCTTTTTCATAAAACTGCTTTTCCCTGTGCCGGGTCCACCTTTTAAAATGTAGGTCATACCATTTTCATTTGGGTTAATATAATTAAAGTGATTTATAAAGCCATGGCAAGTATTTGCCGAGGCGAGATAAAAATGATTTTCCATATTTATATAGTATTAATTTGTAAATTAAATTGCTACAATTTTTTTATCACACATATTTCCTTAATTTTCATATTGTGATTTGTGAAGGAAAACAATATGAATAGATATTTTTTAGGTTTAATTGATAAAAGAATCAAGGAAGTAGCGAGAATTTTAGAAAGTGAAGGAAAGGCGGTTTACGATTTTGAAACAAATTTAGAAAAAATTGAAAGAGGGGACATTGTTATTGTGTCTCCAGCTTATAAGTGGAAAGAAGAAATTATAAGTAAACTTCGGGAAGGAGTATTAGTTTTTGGTTCAAAAGTGAGAGATGAACATAAAAAGTTTTTAGAAAAGGTAAGATATGTTGATTTAATGAGCATAGAAGATTTTGTAATAGATAATGCAAAACTCACAGCTGAAAATTTTTTAGTTGATTTTATTCTTAATACAGATAGTTCTTTGTACGAGCAAAAAATATTAATACTGGGAAATGGTAGAGTTGCAAAGGCTTTGTGGTACTTGTTTTTGAAACTTGGCATTTCATTCGACGTTATGATGAGAAGGGAAGACGAATACAATCTTTCAAAATTAATTGCTAACAAAAGTTATAAGTTTGACGAATATGAAAGTCGTATCGGTCAATATGACGTGGTTATAAATACAATACCAACTTGTTTGTTTAAGGATGCAAGTAGGTTTAAAGAGAATTGTGTTGTATTTGAACTTGCGTCAGTAAACTGCCTTGAGGATGCTAAGGGTGTAAAATATGTTTTGTGTCCAGCACTCCCAGCAAAATATTCACCAAAAAGTGCTGGTAGACTTATTATGAATGTTGTAAAAGATACGTTAAAAGGAGAAAAATAATATGAATATTGGACTTGGAATTACAGGCTCATTTTGTACCTATAAACAAATTTTAGAGACAGCGGAAAATTTAACTAGGCATAATCACAATGTTATACCTATTGTTTCAAATGCTGTTTTGAATATGGACACTAGATTTGGAAAGGCAGAAGATTTTATTTTAAAATTAAAAGAAATAACAGGGAATGAAATAGTTTCAACAATAGTTGAGGCGGAACCTCTTGGTCCAAAAAATGTGATAGATGTGCTTGCTATAGCACCTTGCACTGGAAACACTTTAAGTAAACTTGCAAATGGTATTAGCGACGATGCGGTGACTATGTCGGCAAAAGCACACATGAGAAATTATAAACCACTTGTAATTTCTGTTTCAACAAACGATGGACTGGGGCTCAATTTACAGAATATTGCAAAATTATTAAATGAAAAGGATGTATATTTTGTTCCTTTTAGACAAGATGACCCAATAAAAAAACCTAAATCTTTAATATCAGATTTAAGTTTATTAGAAGAGACTATAGAAAGTGCTGTAAAACGTGAGCAAATTCAGCCATTACTTCTTTCAAGTAAATAGTATAAAATTAAAACTATAATCATATAACTATAAAGGCAAAAAAATTATTGACAACATGGTTTTTAGGTATTATAATATATTTGTTTTTATAGTGACGCGGGGTGGAGCAGTTGGCAGCTCGCCGGGCTCATAACCCGGAGGTCATAGGTTCGAGTCCTTTCCCCGCAACCAAAAAAGTAAACTGGTAAATTACCAGTTTATTTTATTTAATAGGGTTATGTGCCCGGCGAGCTGACGAGCCGGAAGCTCACTGTCCGAGCAAACAAAATGTTTGCGAACGCCACGAAGCGTAAGCGAAGTTAACCCGGAGGTCATAGGTTCGAGTCCTTTCCCCGCAACCAAAAAAGTAGACTGGTAAATTACCAGTTTATTTTATTTAATAGGGTTATGTGCCCGGCGAGCTGACGAGCCGGAAGCTCACTGTCCGAGCAAACAAAATGTTTGCGAACGCCACGGAGCGTAAGCGAAGTTAACCCGGAGGTCATAGGTTCGAGTCCTTTTTCCGTAACCAATGTGAAAACGCAATATATTGTAACGTAATATCATATAAATCACAATATATCGTGTCATGAAGATTGTGTTTTTTCAATCTTCTTTTTTTGCAAAATTGTAGAAAAGTAGTAGAAAATAAGGTTATGCTAGGTGTCTTAAATATAAATAGAAGACACGAGATAGAAGAAGAAAGGGAATAAGTGTGAGGCGGAAAGAGAGGGGAAGAAAGTGTGTGTGTTTTAAGTAGTGGTTAACATTTTTTATGATTTTATTTTTTTGTGGTTTTTACGTGGCACTTTATAGATATTGCCCTTTTATTGAAAATTGTAAGAAGGATTTTTGGAGTGGGGGGCAGAGAGTTTAATTTAATAGAGGGCACTACTTTAGGTAAGGGTGGGTTTGTTTTTAACTTTTTAAAGAAGAGTTTATTTTGATAGGTTGAATTAATGGAAAAAACGTGGAGTAAAAGCTTACTAAAAAAATAGTAGCAAGTTAAGTAAAAAATTTTTTAAAAAAGTTGGCAGTGAAAATTGAATGCTATACTTTTCTTCATTTAAAATAGAAAGTGGAGGAAAGGAAGAATGGACAAAGTTAAATTTTTAATGGAAAAGAATTCTCAAATTCTAGCAGAACTAGAGAATATAAAAAAACTTACAAAAAGCATAAATGAGGTCAGAAGTGAAATTACACAAATTAACGAGGGAATTGATGATATTGTAGGAGATGTGAATAGTGTTAATAGTTTGCTTAGTGTACTGGAAGAAGACATTGAAGACCATACGGCAAGCATTGATAATTTGTCTCAAAGTTTGTCAACTTTATCTAGCAGTGTTGGTAATATTACGACTGATGTTAGTAGTGTATCTAGCTCTTTAACTGAGTTGTCAGGTGACGTTAGTGAGTGTAAAACGGATGTTTCAACTTTACAGACAAACGTTACTACAATGAGTGGGGAGATAGATGATTTATCTAGTGATATAAGTGAAATTAATAATGAACTAGAATCTATGTTTTCAAATGTAAAGGTTAATGAAAATTATTTGATAAATTCAAATTTCTTAATCAATCAAAGAGGGGCTAGTACTTATAGTAATAATAATGCTGGGATTAATAAATACACTGTTGATAGATTAATACATTGTGATAATACTACTTATACACTTACCCCACAAGAACGTGGAGGAGTAAACATTTTTAATTCTTCTACAACTGACTACGTGAAATTTGGTCAGTACGTAGAATTTGCAGATAGGCTTTTGGCGAATAAAACTGTTACGATGTCAGTTTACGTTGGTGCGGAAGTTTTTAGTTTAACTTCTTATATATCTTTAGGAGACAGCGAAGAAGCACAGGCAAAAAGCGGCTATTTTGGAATAGAATATCTGAGTGAGGGCAAATATATGTGTTATTTTAAGGTGCCTCCACTAGTAACATTTTCTATTAAATGGTGGAAATTAGAACTTGGAGATGTTTATACTAGCTATTCTCCTCGTTCGTACGTCGAAGAGTTGATTTTATGCCGAAGGTATTTTAGAAGAGCAAAATTTAATTCTGTTCCATGCGTTTCTGCATCTAATACAAAAGTAATTACTAATATTCCTATTGAGTATATGAGGAGCTCAATCTCGCTTAGTAATTTGGATGTAGGTACATGGTTACGTGGTAACGGAGCTTTTGTTAATACAAGTTCTTACAGTGCATCTTTTGGGTCAATTTATGCTTATGAAACTGGTGTAAGCATGGGGGTTGAAATTGTGTTTAATAAGTCGTTAAACATAACAAACGAAAGGGTGTATTTTCTAGACTTTGTATCGCTTGATATTGATGCTGAAATTTATTAGAATAAAAATATCACATCATAAATCAAAATTTTTGACTTTAGCTTTTTTATAAATTTAGGCTATAATTACATATTAAAAAATCTACGAAAGTTATAATTCGTAGATTTTTTAATAGGTATTTATAATGTATAAACCATTTTAAAAATGAATTTATTAATACTTTGCGCTGATTTTTTTGCTTAAAATATTTATTAAGTTTTAGCTAGTTACTGTGTGATAATACCAAGTATTTCAACATTTAAATTGTTATCATTTACGTATTCAATTTTTTGTGCACCGGTAGCGTTTTTTATATCACTTTCGCACGATTTAATAAAGTCTATATTTTTGGAATGAATAATAATCTTTTCAATTTCGGTTTTAAGTGAGATTTTATTGTCAGTTTTAAAACCTCTAACTTTAGATACAATATCACACACCACGTCCCCAAGAGCAATTAGATTTTTATCTTCTTTTACTTTTAAAGTAGAAAATTCCATTTTATGAATTGAGTCGACACCAGTTAAATCTTTGTAGGTGTTTTGGTAGATTTCTTCTGTAATATGTGGAAGATAAATTCCAAACATTTTAATCATTTCAAGCAAAACGTAGAATATAGTGTATTGTCCACTTTTTTTAGCATTCTCTCCAAATAGGTCTGGATTGTAAAGTCTCATTTTTGCAATTTCGATATAGTTATCACAGAAATTCCAGAAAAAACTTTCGAGCTCATTCATGGCAAGTCCTACTTCGTAGTTTTCAAAGTAGCGTATGAATTTTGTTTGCATGCTACTAAATTTTGAAATTATCCATTTATCAATTTCAAGAAGCTTAATGTCTTCACTTGGTACAAAATTTTCAATAAATAGCCATGCAAATTTTGAGGCATTGTAAATTTTGTTTGTCAGCCTCATGCCAATTTTAAATTTATCTTCGTTAAAGACAATGTCTCGTCCTAAGCTTCCAGTTGCTGCCCAATATCTAATTACGTCAGCAGAATATGTTGAAATTAGAGTTGCAGGGTCGGTTTTTGCGTTTCCTTTTCTCTTTGAAAGCTTTTCTTTAGCGCTTGCCATAACAAAGCCACTAATCATAACATTTTTCCACGGAATGACGTTTGAATGGTAATGAGATTTAACAATAGTATAAAAATCCCAAGTTCTAATTATGTCATGAGCATTAGGTCTAAGCGACATAGGCATCATCTTTTTGTAAAATTCATCATTTACATTCCATCTAGTGTTAATTTGAGGGGTTATACTACTAGTTGCCCAAGTGTCTAGAATATCTTTTTCTGGCTCAAAGGAGTTTCCGCCACATTTTGGACAAGGGTGGCTAGGTGTATCTACAAGAGGGTTGACAGGCAAGTCTTTTTTATTTGCAACAATTATTTCTCCGCAGTCTTTACAATACCAAACAGGGAATGGTACACCAAAATATTTTTGACGGGAAATACACCAATCCATCATAAGGTTGCCTACCCAGTCGGTGTAACGTGATTTCATGTAATCTGGATGCCACTCAATTGTATCTCCAAGTTCCAACCACTTATCTTTGTTTTCTAAGGTTTTAATAAACCACTGCTTTTTAAGTTTTATTTCCATCTCAGTCCCACATCTTTCGTGTACTGATACTTGGTGAGTGATATTATCTTGTTTGATAAGCAGGTCTTGTTCTTTTAAATCTTCAATAATTTTGCTTCTTGCCTCTTTAATTTTTAGCCCTTCATATTTTCCTGCAATTTTTGTCATATATCCATAGTCATCAATTGCAACCTTAAGTTCTAGCTTATATTTTTTATACCATTGAGTGTCAGTTTGGTCTCCAAACGTACAACACATAACAACCCCAGTGCCCTTTTCCATATCAACCTTGTCATCTTCTAGCACTGGAACGTAAAAGTTGTAAAGTGGTACACGAACTTTTTTCCCAAGTAAATGTTTGTTTTTATCGTCTTTTGGATTAATAAAAATACAATCGCACGCACAAAGAAGTTCAGGTCTAGTTGTGGCAATTTCAACGTAATTGTCGCTATTTTCAATGTAGAATTTTAGATAATTAAATGTGCTTGGTTTCTCTTCACTTTCAAGTTCGCTTTGAGCTATGGCAGTGTGACATTTTGTACACCAAAGGGCAGGTGCTTCTGCGTAATAAACTTTGTCTTTATTATATAAGTCTATAAAGGAAAGCTGGCTAGCACGTTGACTTTCTGGACTTACTGTGTGATACATTAGGTCCCAGTCAGCACTGCTTCCCATAGAAATAAAAAGATCTTTAAATTCTTTTTCATATTTATCGACAGTCTCAAGGCACATATTTCTAAATTCTTCACGAGAAACAGTGTAAGCTTTAATATTCTTCTCTTTTTCAACAAGAAGTTCCGTAGGGAGCCCATTGTCGTCAAAGCCAAAAGGATAAAAGACATTGTGTCCTGTCATTCGTTTAAATCTAGCAATAAATTCAGCTTGACTATAGCTAAATACGTGACCAATATGTATCTTCCCATTAACTGTAGGTGGAGGGGTATCTATTGAAAAAATTGGTTTTTTGCAGTTTTCATTAAATTTATAAATTTCTTTTTCTTGCCAATAGTTTTGCCATTTTTTTTCTTTTTCTTTATAGTCATACTTTTTGTCTAACATTATCTTTTTTCCTTTTATTTTTTTATAAAATCAATTTGTACTTTGCCATAAACTTTTGAGTTTGTTACTTTTGATATAAACTTGTGTTCTTTATCAAAAACAGGGTGTTCCCATACAATAATTCCGTCAAAGGATAAGAGGTCAAATTTGAATATTTTTTGAATTGCTATTTCGGCGAGATTTGAATCATATGGTGGGTCAAGAAAGATTATATCAAAAGTTTTATCTTCGTCTTTAAATTTTTTGAGTGCCTCATAGTAGTCTAAATTATTAAAAGCGCTATTTGTTATTTTGAGTTTTTCATTAAGTTTTTTTAATGCTAAAATATTTGATTTGTTATTGTCGACAAATTCTACAAACTTTGCACCTCTACTTATACACTCAAGTCCAAGCGCCCCACTACCACAAAAAAGGTCTAAACACACACTATCAGGAACTCTAAATTGAATAATATTAAAAATATTTTCTTTTACTCTATCAAGTGTTGGTTTTACAATATCTTCTTTTGGTGAGGGAATAGGTGTCCCTCTAAATCGACCAGAAATTATCCTCATAAATATATAATAGAATAATTCTTAAAATAAGTAAATAAAAAAATAAAATTTTAGCACATAATTTGCCACTAAGAACTGTTAAAAGTAAAGGACATGCATCTCTTTTTAGATAAGACCAAAGAAAAAAGAATTTAACAAATTAAATATAAATGTTGACAACTTTGTTTAATTGTATTAAAATCATTAATGCTAGTAAAAAATATGGACCGCTAGCTCAGTTGGTAGAGCAACTGACTCTTAAATGATTAGGAGCCTTCAAAAGTGATTTTGATTGAAAAGTTGGCTAAGTCGGTGAAACTCCTGTGTTTAAACGAAGCAACGCCGAGCTAGGTTTTTAAAAAAACCGAGTGTAGAGACTTTACACCAACCACCTTTAAAAAAGGCGAAGACAAAGTCCAGACCACAAACTATCTTTTGAGGGGTAGGCAGTGAAAATTGTAGTGGTAAAGTAATCAGTGGGTCCAGGGTTCGAGTCCCTGGCGGTCCACCAGAAAACTCCCAATATCTAGTATTAGATAATGGGAGTTTGTTTTTAGATAAATAGTGAAGGGGTGGAAAGAAATAACGGACTTACTGATTTGGGGTCTCAGAAATAAAAATTTCTGTGGTAGAGGCAAAACCAAGTAAAAGAAACTCTTTTGCGAGCAAGAGTAAGCAAAGAGATAAAAAGCGAAGGTTTTGTTTGGGGGTTAGGGTTCGAGTCCCTGGCGGTCCACCAGCAAAAATTCGTGTATATTTTATGAGGGTTGACTAAAAGTTAGCCCTCTTTTCTTTTTACAAAAAAATAAAACCTTTGTTAAGGTATACAAAGGTTTTATTTTTAAGACTTATAGTTTACATTTTTTATCAGTAATATTATCTATTGCTATAACAAGAGCAATTAAGAACGGAATATCTTCTTCCGCTGCGTCAAGTTCAAAGGCATCATTGATAAAGGTGATTTGTCTTCTTATTGTTCCGATAACTTCACCATTTTTTAATATTTGAGTGGATAGACCGAAAAATTTACCCTCTATTTTAATTTCGTCTTTATAACCCATTACAAAATATTCTTGATTTACATTAAACCATTTGTCTTTCACTGTGGCGATCTTATGGTTATTTGAATCATAGATATACGCTTTATGAATAAACCAATTAAACCATTTATTTCTAACCTTAAAAAGTCTATTCCCTTCTAAGTCGCAAACATATTTTACACGAGTTATGCTAAATGCACGACCTTTTACCGTAAAAACATCTTCTTTGTTTTCATTTACAACCGATGAACCTCCACCAATAGACCAAAATTTGTTCTTTATATATACTTTCATAAATCCCTCCCTAACCAATTTGATCAGTAATTAACCAACCTAATAAAATAGCAATTCCTATCCAAACCAAAATTCTGGCTATGAGCAGTATTATCCATCTTCTTTTAGCTATTTTATCAACTGTATATTCATTTTTTATTTCTTCAAAACTTGTTTCCGTTGCTACTTCAACAGCTCTGCCACTTGAAGATAAGGAATTAAATTTTATATTAATATTATTTACATCTTTTAATTTAACTATAAAAGAACAATCCATTGAAATACATTTTCTATCATAAGGTGGGTTAAAAATTCCAAAAACACTTACTATAAATGATAATATTGCATATAACCACCAGAGTTTAGATTTCAACTCTAAATCTCTTGAAAAAGCTATTTTAATTTCATCTTTTTCTGTTTGAAAATCTGTTTCGTAAGAGCCAAATTCGTTTTTCTTACATTTTACATATTGGTCATCAATAAAAACATTAGGAGTAAGTTTTGAATTGATTCCAAACAATTTTAATTTCACCGAATTCATTGTATCACCCCCGTTGCAATAACTATTATAGCAATAATCACAATTGCAATTACAATAGAAGATATAACTATTCTACCTGTATGTTTTGTTCTCTTATCTAAAAGCAGAAGCACAAGTGAAAGGATTGCTCCTATAATAGCAATAGAGGCAAATATATAAAAATTTTCTAAAAAGAAAGCAGAAATCTTTATAGATACCTCAGATGTTGACATTAATATATCAAAATAATTGGGAACCATGACAAATATGGTCCCAATAGATAAAATAATGACAGCAAAACCTATAAGCAAAATAAAAGCAGTCGCAACAAAAGATAAAATTCCGCTAAAGCACAATAATAGAGCTAATATTGAAATGTTAGAAAAAATCTTACCTAACCTAATTAAAAATTCTTTTAAGTCATTTCTAAGAAGTGGGGCGCTATGTGAATTTTGCATATCATCCTCCAAAAGTTAACGTTATTTTATAATATTATATCAAAAAAGTCAAACAAATAAGAGTATAAAACACTATTAATATACTATTCTAATGAACTAAAGCTTTTATATGAAAATTTTAAAGATAGGTGCATAAGAAAATTTTTAAAAAAAATATGAGTATTTTTATTTTCATAGATTCATATAAAAATAGTAATGGCATTTAAAAGAATAAATAAAGAAAATTTATTATATAATGTTAATTATTTTAAAAAAATTCTACCTTTGAATACTCTTTTTTGTGCGGTTGTCAAATCAAACGCATATGGACATGGGGTGAAGGAAGTTGTAGAGGAGATTAATAATTATGTTGATTACTACGCGGTAACTAGCATAAAGGAAGGAGTAGAACTTCGTAATTATACTAAAAAGAATATTCTAGTGCTTAGAGGAATAGATGATGAGAATTTGTTTCAAGCAAGTAACTGCGACCTTGAGCTTGCGGTATTTACTTTAGCGGACATAGAAAAAATAGCTAGAGAGGATAGGGAAATTAAAGTTCACATTGCATTAAATACTGGTATGAATAGGCTTGGATTTAGAAGTAATAAAGAAGTAGATTTGGCATTAAAAAAATTGCAAGGTTCAAAAAATATTAGACTTGTTGGGATGTTTAGTCATATAAGTGATTGTTTGAAAAAAAGACGAGTAAAGGAACAGGTAAAAAATTTTTTAGTTTTATCTAGAAAATTAGATAAAAGGATTTTAAAACATATTTCAAATAGTGGAACAGCTATAAAATTTAATGAATATCTATTTAACATGGCTAGAATTGGCATTGGGCTATATGGCTATGCGTCACAAAACTTAAAACCAGTAATGGAAGTTTATGCAAAAGTGATAGATAAGCAAATAGTAAGAAAAGGGGAGTATGTTGGCTATGGGAGTAAATGCAAGGTAAAAAATAATACTTTAGTTGCAATTCTTGACATTGGTTATGCCGAAGGATTGCCAAGAATTTATGGTAAAAAAGGGTATGTCATAATAAATAATAACCTGTGCAAAATTCTAGGGAACATTTGCATGAGTATGACAATTGTTGACGTCTGTCGTGTTAATTGTAAGATAGGAGATGAGGCTATTATAATTGGTAAAAGTGAAGATTATAGCATAACGGCAGAAAATATAGCAAAAGACTGCAAAACTATAAGTTATGAGATACTTACAAATTTTACAAAGTTAGAACTAAGTAATTAAAATTATAAGTCTTATATTTTTAAAATAAAAAAGAATAGTGCAAGATAACTCGCAAGAGCCAAAAGCGCTATTCTTTATTTGTTTTTCTAAGATTGAATTTATGTTTTTTAAGTCTAATTATTTGCTTAAACTATTTTATTTTTTAAAACTTTGTTAAAAGTATTTTTTGAGTGGGCATATTCAATAGCTTGGATTTGAATGTCTATTGCCGCTCTTTGTTTTTTAAGGTCAGCTAAGATATCGAAGCTATCTCTAGAATTGACTATGTCGTCAATAAAACTTGATTCTTTTGCATATTTCCAGAAGTGTTCTCCTAAGAAAATATCTTGTTTTTGCCATGGTTTTACACCTAGTGCATAGTGAATAATGTTAGGTGTTTGACATTCAACTGCCTCAAGTGCAAACCTATTCCATTCAAGAGGTAGATATTTAATTTTTCCTTGACAAATGTAATTAATATAAGCTTGATCTGGGTCTATAACATCAAAATTGTAGGTTGTGATAAGCTCAACAAATTGTTTTTCCATTTGCATTTCTCTAAGTTTTGCAAGGTTCATAAGTAAAACGCCTGAATTAATATAGTTTTTGCTATCGACACCGACTGCCTCTTTTATATAAAGTCTAAAGGCAGGGGTGTGGGGACTAAATTGTTCTACAACACCTGCAACAGCATTGTCTCCCATATCCATATAATAAAGCTTTGAAACATCCCCAAGTACCACAATGTCGCAGTCTAGGTACAAAATTTTATCGTATTCAGGAAACATTTCCTCAATAAAAAGTCTATAGTACGCTGCAAGTCCAAAATGGTATACATTTCTCAGTTGATGCTTTATATCATCAATTGCGTGAGATACGTCAACAAAATTAATTATAAATTGGTCGGAAGATAGGGCTTTAATCTTATCCATTTTTTCTCTATCAAGTCCCGTATTTAAAATTACTATTCTATAATTATGTTCTTTTGACGCATTTTGAATAAGAGATCTAATTGCCACATCAAGATATGGAAGATAGTTATTATCCGTTGAAAAGAACACTGGTATTTCGTTTAAATCTTTATGTCCAAAGAAATTTGTCATAGTTTTTCTCCTTGTGTTTATGATAGCCTTATTTTATAAGTTTACGCAAAAAAATCAAGGCGAATTAAACTTTTTTTCTCTAGTCTTTAATTTAAAAAATGAGAATTAATTTTTAAAATTCTCGTAAAATGAGAATTTGTCAATTCTAAGTTTTTAGGAATTTATATTAATTAGTAAATTCTACAAATTCGAGAATATTTTTTATCTCGGAGTTTTTAATAAAAAAATAGTTTGATTATCAAACTATTTTGTATTTTTTGCATTAAAATTGCTTGCCAATTAATTATATTTTACTTAAATTTTTCGAACTTATATTTTGATATGTCAATTTTACTTAATTCATTAGCTCTTTCACACATTTTATCTGCGAGTCCTTGTCCTTCAAGTCCAAGTTCCACACACTTAGAATATTTTATAGGTGCATCAAAGATATAGATATTTTTATCTTTGATTAAATACGCATTATAAATATCTAGGTCAATACCTTCTTTATAACAAGTTTTTGCAAGCAGTGCAAATCCGGCAAAGTATTTTGTAAGATTATCAAAATATCCTTTTGAGGAGTCTTCTGGGAAGATTACTATTTTTTCTTTATTTTTTATTGCGTTTACGCTTTCTTTAATAGAACCTCTTAGTCTGCTATCGTGGTATGTTGGAATTAGTCTTAGGCCTTTATAAAAGAGGTTTGCAAAAGGGGCAGCAATAACGCTAAAGGACTTTGCAAAAAATTTTTTCCAGTGATGCTTTTGGTAGTAATAAATTTCAGACAAATATTTATATACTGCTTTAAGTCCTGAGTTCATTTCATATGTACCCCAAATTCTAAGAGGTTGCTTAAAATAAAGTTCAGCTTTGAGAGGACCTTTCGCACCTGCGTGATTGCTTAAAATTATACATTCATCTTTTGGCTTTTCGCCTAAGAAAATGAACTTTGGCTTACGAATAAAAATTTTTAAAAATCCTTTTAAGCCTCTAAACCAAGCTTTTCTATTATTTTTCACGATTTTTTCCTTTTAGTAAATGTTGCTTTAGGAATTGTAGCAAATATATTAATTCAAGTCAAAGATTAAGACGAGTATTATTTTTATATAACTTTAAAATTTAAGTTGTAAGGTTAATTTAAGACAAACTATTAAAATTTAAAGTGTTTACGAGAAAGTGATTTAAATAAAAAAATAAATGTATAAAAAGTGAATTTGAATTTTAAACAGAGGAAAAACATAAATAAAAAGCCTCTTAGAGTAGAGACTTTTTATAAAACAAATTTAAGAAATTATTGATATTAGAAGTAATAATTAAATTTTTTCAGCAACTTCCCATGCACGCCAAACAACTGTTTTGAGGTTACCAACTTTGTGTGCGTCACCTACAATGTGAACATTTTTAGCTGCTTTTGCAATAGGATTTGGATTGTAGCCAACTGACACAATTATACTATCAACCTTTAACTCTTTTTCTTTTCCATCCTTTGTAGTAATCATTAAGGTGTTTGCATCTTTAATTTCTTTTACACTACTTTCAAGATAAACAGGGACTTTATTTGTTTCAAAAAAATCACGAAGGTATGACGAGTTTGCAAGGCACACACCTTTTACTGCAATAAGGTCATTTTTTGCTTCAATAATAATTGGTTCTTTACCCTTTAAATATAAATCATAAGCTATTTCACAACCTGTTAGTCCACCGCCAATAATGGCAACTTTTTTGCCAACTTCTTTTCCATCAAAATATTCAATTGCTTCTATTGTCTTATCAATATTTGCAAGAGGAAGTCTTTTTGGCTTTGAACCTGTTGCAATAACAATCTCATCTGCATCAAGGGTAGAAATGTCTGTGATTTCAGTATTGTAGTTTACTTTTATGTTTAGTTTTTCAATTTGTCTTCTATACCAAGTGAGGAGCTGCTTGTCTTTTTCCTTAAAATCTGGGGCAGAAGCCTCAATAAACACACCACCCAGTCTATCACTTTTCTCGTAAATTGTAACATCGTGTCCACGAAGAGTTGCAATACGAGCGACTTCAATTCCACCAACTCCGCCGCCAATAACTGCGACTTTCTTTTTATTTGTGGTAGGAATAATATCAAATTTGTGATTGTGCATAGTCGTTGGATTTAAAGCACATCTTGCCATGTGAGCAGTTTCTGACATTGTAGCACCATTTGCAATGCCTTTATAGTGAGACATAGGGAAGCAGCCGTTATGGCAACAAATACAAGGTTGAATATCTTCAATTCTATCTTCCATGAGTTTTGTTACCCACTCGCCATCAACAAGGAATTGACGTGCAACTCCCATAGCATCAATTTCTTTGTCTTTAATTGCTTTTGCAGCAGTTACAGGACTCATACGTCCGGCACAAACTACAGGAATGTCTACAAATTTTTTAATATGAGAGACGTCTTCAAGATTACAGTTCATTGGCATGTATTCTGGTGGATGAGCCCAGTACCATGCGTCATAAGTCCCATTGTCAGCATTAAGCATATCATAGCCTGCATCTTGTAGATATTTTGCAGCTTTTTCGCTTTCCTCCATATCTCTACCAATTTCAGTAAAGGTCTCGCCAGGCAATGCACCTTTTTGAAATTCTTTAGTTTTACTTGTTACAGAATACCTAAGAGACACTGGGAAGTCTGCACCACATTCTTTTTTAATAGCTTGTACAATTTCAACAGGGAAGCGATATCTATTTTCAAAACTACCGCCATATTCGTCGTGTCTATGATTTGTATATTTTGTTGTAAATTGGTCGAGAAGGTAGCCTTCATGTACAGCATGAATTTCAACACCGTCAACACCTGCCTCTTGACATAATTTTGCCGTGCGAGCGAATCCATCGATAATTTTTTTAATTTCTTCTTTAGTGATTTCTCTACAAATCACATCATCAGCCCAGCGAGAAGGTAGTTCGCTTGGAGATGCACAAAGATATCTTACGTCGCAAATTGGTTTCATGAGTGCGTTTAAAAATTTGCTTTTTGCCATAGGCACCAGCATATCAGGAATTGAGAAAGATCTTCCAAAGCCTGCGGTAAGTTGAACAAAAAGTTTTGCACCTGTTTTGTGGAACTCTGTCATATATTCTTTTAGTTCCTCAAACATTTTTTTGTTTTTATACAGCCATCTACCGCCTATTAGATCCTTAATTGGTGCAATGCCAGGGATGATAAGTCCGACATTTTGTTTTGCCCTTTCCATAAAAAATTCTGCAGATTGCTTGTCAAAATGATTTGGTTTCATCCAACCAAAAAGAGAAGTACCCCCCATAGGGCATAGGACAATTCTATTTTTTATTTCAACATTGCCTATCTTCCAAGGGGTAAAAAGTGGTTCATAAATTTTATTCATATGCTTAACTCCTATTTAAAATATTATAATAATGGTAATAATTTTTTTTACTAATGTCAAATTATTGAAAGAAAAATCAAAAAATTTTTACTTTATCATGCGTAATTATACTACTTTTTATATTTTAGATTGAAAAAAGCAAAAATTAATGTATAATTTGAATATGAGACTCTATGAAAAATTGATTAAATATTCAAAAAAAGGTGTTATTCCTTTTCATATGCCGGGGCACAAGAGAAAAGGAATTATAAAAAGTAATTTACCTTATGAGATTGATATAACTGAAATTGATGGTTTTGATAATTTATATAATCCTAAAGGAATATTAAGGGATTGTTTAGATAGACTTAGTAATCTTTATGGCTCGTATCGTTCATATTACCTAGTAAATGGGGGCACAAGTGGGATTCTTAGTAGTATTAGGAGTTTTTGTAATATTAATGATAAAATAATCATTGCAAGAAATTCTCATAAGGCAGTTTTTAATGCGGTAGAATTACTCAATTTAAATTTGGTTATACTTGATAATGACGTAGATGAATTTGGAATTATAAAAGAAGTTAATGTTGAAAGTTTAACGGAGTGCATAGATAAAAATAGGGATGCAAAATGTGTAATTATCACTTCTCCTACCTATGACGGAGTTTTATCTGACATAAGAGAAATTGTTAAGGTAGCGCATAGCTATAATATTCCTGTAATTGTAGACGAGGCACATGGGGCACATTTGTTTCTAGAAAATAAAAGTGCACTCAATTTTGGAGCTGACATAGTGCTTAATAGCCTACATAAAACCTTGCCTTCAATGACGCAAACAGCAATTATGCACGTGTCAAATTTTGCTTTAAATAAAGAAAAACTTTCAAAGAAAATAGAAAAAAATATAAGTATGTTTTGTTCGTCAAGTCCATCATATGTGCTTATGAGTTCTATTGACGAATGTGTGTCATTTTTAGTTAAAAAAGGTAAAAATTACTACGCGAAATTAAAAGACAATTTAGAACTTTTTAAAAGAGAGACGAGTTTTTTAAAATGTCTTAAAATAATAGACTTTAATGTTCCTCATAACTATTTTGATTTTGATAATACAAAGCTTGTGATAACTACCACTAATTCTAATATTTCTGGCATGCAGTTAATGAAAAGGCTTAGAAAGCATAATATTGAATGTGAGATGGCAAACCTAAATAGTGTGGTGTGTTTAACATCTATTTGTGATAGTAAAAAAGACTTTTTAAGTTTAGCACGTGCTTTAAAAGATATAGACACTAGGCTTAAACTAAAACAAAAAAAAGAGGCAAACTATGTTATGCCAAAGATAAAATCAGAGTTAAGTATATATAATGCGAGTCTTCTAAATAAAAAACTAGTAGATATAGCTGGAGGGGTAAATGAGATAAGTGGTGAGTTTGTTTATGCTTATCCGCCTGGCATACCTCTAATAATTCCGGGGCAAAAAATAACAAGTGAGATTATAAACTATATAAAGGTGCTTAAATCAAACAAAATAGAGCTTATAAGTACAAGTGGAGAAATTGATAACAGAAGACTTCAAGTACTTGACAAAGACCAAAAATAGTTTATAATTATTCTAGACATATTTTAAGGGAGAAAGAAAAAATGAGTAGAATTAAGACATTAAATACAAGAAAACTTGTAGGAGAGACTTTAAAAACTAGTGGTTGCGGAGAATGCCAAACTTCTTGTCAATCTGCATGCAAGACCTCTTGTGGTGTTGCAAATCAACAATGCGAAAAGAAGGCTTAAGTTTTAAGGTTATATAAAATTAAGGTGCCGATGATAAGTCGGCATTTTTTTTGAAAAAAACAAAAAGGAAAAAGTACAAATGATACATTGCTATAAATTAAACGGATATAATATTGTTCTTGATGTTTTTTCTGGGAGTGTACATAGTGTGGATGACCTTGCCTATGACATAATTAGTCTTTACGAAAAAGAGAGCAAAGAGAGCATCACAAAAATGATGCTAGAAAAATACAAGGATGATAAAACAGTAAATGAAAATGAGATTAAAGAAGTTTTTAATGATATTGAGACTTTAAAAAGAGAAAATAAGTTGTTTACTGAAGACAGTTTTGAAGATAAAGCATTTGACTTTAAGAATAGAAACACAGTCATTAAAGCGTTATGCTTACATGTAGCACACACTTGTAATTTGAATTGTGAATATTGTTTTGCAAGTCAAGGTAAGTATCACGGAGAAAGGGCACTTATGAGTTTTGAGGTCGGGAAAAGAGCAATTGACTTTTTGATTGAAAACTCAGGCAGTAGGCGAAACCTTGAGGTTGACTTTTTTGGTGGCGAGCCATTAATGAATTTTGACGTTGTAAAGAAAATAGTAGAATATGCAAGAAGTATTGAGAAAAAGCACAACAAGAATTTTAGGTTTACACTTACAACAAATGGGGTTGCAATTAATGATGACGTAATTGAGTTTGCAAACAAAGAAATGCACAATGTTGTATTAAGTTTGGACGGTAGAAAAGAGATTCATGATAACTTACGTAAGACAATAACAGGTAAAGGGTCTTATGACATAATTGTTCCTAAATTTCAAGAATTTGTTAAGAAACGCGAAGGAAAAAATTATTATATGCGTGGTACTTTTACGCATAACAATACTGATTTTACAAATGACATTTTTCATATGGCAGACTTAGGGTTTAAAGAACTTAGTATGGAACCTGTTGTTTGTAAGCCAGATGAAAAGTATGCGTTAACGGAAAGTGACTTACCAATACTTTTTGAGCAATATGAGATTTTAGCTAAGGAAATGTTAAAGAGAGAAAAAGAGGGGAATCCTATAACTTTTTACCACTATATGCTAGACCTTGAGCATGGACCTTGCATTTATAAAAGAATTAGCGGCTGTGGAAGTGGAACAGAATATATGGCGGTCACTCCTTGGGGAGACTTGTACCCTTGCCATCAGTTTGTGGGAGATGAAAAGTTTTGCCTAGGCAACATATTTGATGGAGTAAAGAACAAAGAACTTGTAAATGAATTTAAATGCTGTAATGCCTATGCTAGACCTGAGTGTAAAGATTGTTTTGCAAAATTATATTGTAGTGGTGGTTGTGCTGCAAATGCATATCACGCGACAGGGAGTATAAAAGGTACATATGAATACGGATGTAAATTGTTTAGGAAAAGAATAGAGTGTGCTATTATGATGCAGGTTGCAAGGCAAGAGGGAAATTAAAAATCAACAAATTAAAAAATAAAAATGGGAAGATTTTTTGTCTTCCTTTTTTATTTAGAAAAAAAGTTAAGGTAATTTTTTGTAGATTTGTTTTAAATAATTTTAACTACATTTATATGATTAGTTATTTTTATTTTGTAATTAATATTCATTTCTTCAGCAAAATTCTTACTAATATATCTAAATGATATTTACAAGTTTGAGTAAGTGTATAGTCGTAGGGTAGGCAATAAAGTATGCAAAGAACAAGCCAAGAATTATAGAAAATGAGATTAATATAAATTTCTTATTAATTTTTTCCTTATAATGATAAATTATGAAAGCAATTACAATAAATATTGCGCCAATAATGAATCCTATTAAAATGTATTTGTGAAGAGGGTTATTAAAAACAATTTCAATCTCGTTTGCTCCAGCGGACAATTCAAAGGTCATAAAAGATAAAAAGTCGTCTGTAAAGGTTTGTTCTTGACCATTTACATACAAGGTGTAGCCATCAAGATTTGTGTATGGAAGCATAACAGTGCAGTCATCGTACACAGTCAGTGCTGTTGAAATTTTATTGTAATTTTCGGATACTGAGGTTTGGAAAATATCAAGATTTTCAAGTAAGGTGTAGTCGAGAGTATAAAATTCTAAAGCTGACAGAGAAATGTCATTACTAATGCTAATACCGTTAAAGATAATATTGTTTATGATGTCATATTCAGAGTGAAGCTCAATGAAAGACTCATAATTCAATAAACAATCTTCTATAACTATTGTTTCTAGGGAAGAACTAGGTTTAAAATAGAGATACAATATCTCATTATTATTTACTCCACAACCAAATCTTATGGTGGCAGGCTTATTTTTATCTATTATTACAACTTTGTCACCTTGCACCTCACAATTTATAAAGGAAAGCTTTGCGTCTACTTTTTTTAACAAGTTTCCTTCACCACCTAAACTTTCAAAAATTTGTTGCTGAATTAGGATTTTGTCATCGCTTGCTTCAATTTTATTACTAATTTGAAATATAGCGCCTGTACATAAAGTGTTTTCGTACAAGTACAAGTCATTTTCACTTCCAATTAAGCTAAGATAGTCTCTATTTACCATATAAGGGTAAACGACATATTTATTATTAACAATTATATCACTTAAAAGAGTGCCACCAAAAGAGTAACTAATATTGACTTCTGTTGGATAACCAAGAGAATCTAAAGTATAAATAGCTTCCTTATCTGCAAGAGAGGAGAAACCGCTTGTGCTTGACACATTATACACGGTTTGATTTAAAGCATAATACTCAGAAGAATTAAATTTTACTCTGCCATCGTCTTTGATTTCTGCACACAAATTTTGGAGTGTTGAGTAGGGTGTTGTTTCAAGGACTCCTCCTGGGAAAAAAAACATTGTATTTGATGAAATGAGAGTAAGTGTTAGCAAAAAGGTAATTATTAAGAAGTGTTTTCCAATATATTTTTTAATAATTAAAGAGATTATAAAAGGGGAGAGTAAAAGAATCATAAAGATAAACCATGCAATTAAATAAGGAAGTGGAGCATATTGATAAGCTAAAGTGTTTGAAATTGGCAAGGCGACATAATATAGGCAAACAAATGTTAATACGCAAAGAGTCAAGGTCATTATATAGCTTAAAATAGAAAAAAGTATATTTGGTTTCGTTATTTCTTGACAATTGCTTAGGTATTTTGCCGCCATAATGAGAGTGGTGAAAGCCCCAACGAATCCAAATCTTGAATAATAACCAAAGATGCTTCCTCCATTAAAAACAACTAACACTTCGCCAATAAATATTGTTACTAATGTTAAAGTTTGAGTAAAAATGAGGAATTTGTTTATTTTATCCTTTTTATCACATGTAAAAATGTAAATTATAGCTATAACACATAATATTATTTCTGCAATTGCACTGAGAATCCTTGATGTTGTTGATGAAGATAAATCCGAAGTTATTGATAAGACTTCACTTCTGCCAGAAGATAAATATGAGAAAAAGCTTGGAATAAGTATTGGTAGTGCAAACGAGACTCCTACAACTAATGCTAAAATAGTTTTTGTGATTAATGAGGCCCTATCTTCTTTTTCTGAAACAATAAAAACGTACGCACCAAATATAATAAAGAGATAAAGAAGGGTAAACGAGCCAAGCGAAAAACAAGTCAAAATCATGAAGAAAATAATAAATGAAAGTGGTAAAAAGTTATTTGTTTCTTGCATTTTTAAAAAAAAATGTACAAGTATTGGCATGTAAATAAGGTAATCAAGAAAAGACAAATAAGTATACATCATGAGCATATAGCCACAAAATGTGTAGGAAAGAGAAAGTATTAATATTTTAAGTGGCGAAAGATTTGGAAAATATTTTTTTAAAAACCAAATTGACACACAGCAAATGGTTATGAGTTTTAGCACAAATACGATGTTAAGAGAAAAAAATAGATTCCCCTCTCCGCCAGCAAGCATGAGGAGACTGAAGGGGCTTAAAATGAAGTATATTAGATAACCAAAAGTATTTGCGCCAGTTAAAAATGAAGTTGAATAAAAAAGTGGAGATTTGCCGTTTAAAAAATCAAAGACCAACTCGCTTATTGGTATGATTTGTGCAGCCATGTCGTAGTGAGCTATTGTATTACTTCCAAAAGGGAACACGTCAAACAAGGCATAAAATATGGTAAAAATCAAAAGTATGATTAAACCGCTAATGAAGTATTCTAAGTTGTTTTTAAAAAACTTTTTGACTTTCAAGATTTTCTCCTTTATAGTTTTTTTTGCAAATATTATTAGGGCTTATATCAAGTAAATAAGAATTAAGATTAAACTACTAGCAAACATTCTTTTTCTATGCTTAGTATAATTTAAAACGAGTTTTATTGTCAATTTATAATTGTTTTAATAAACTATATAAAATATTTTGTGATTAATTGACAAATTTTAAAATAATATTTATTCTAAACTTTGATGAAATGGAGGACAAAGATGGACTTTACTAAAGAAATGCTAAATGAGATACTTATAAAACTTTTTAATGTTGTTCTTTTTAGTGAAGAAGAATTTTTTAAAAGAAAAATGGAGGAAAAGGTTACTCTTAAAAGCGTACACGTATTAGAGGCAATAAAAAGGGTTGAGTTGGAAGAAAAAAATGCGTCAATGAGCAAAATTGCCTCCGCTCTTGGAGTTACAGCAGGGACTCTAACAGTAGTCTTGAAAAAGCTAGAGAAAAAAGGATATGTCACAAGAAAACAATCAAAAGAGGACAAGCGAAAATATTATATAAACCTAACAAAAAAAGCAGAGAAAGTTATTAATGTACATAAAGAATATCATGAGAATATGGTCGATATGATTACAAGAAACTTAAGCAAACGAGAAGAGGAAAGCCTTGTTGACTTGTTATCAAAAATAAAATATTTCTTTTCTTGAAATAAACAATAAAAATTACCTAGCAGCTTGATAGTTAACTTAAATCGTATAAAAAAGTTTGACCTTCAAACTTATTTTTGTTACAATCAAATTTAGTTTTTGTTTATAAGCACTAAAATGTAAACCCCAAGTTTAAATTGTAGTTGATAGGAAGATATTTATTATATTTTAGTTAAATAGGGATGAGGGAAAAATGAAAGTAGCAATTGTGACAGATAGTAATAGTGGTATTTCGCAGGAAGAAGCAAAACGTGCTGGCATTACTGTTATACCTATGCCTTTTTTGATTGACGGTGAGGAATATTTTGAGGATGTAAATCTTACTCAAGACGAATTTTATGAGAAACTTATGAATGGGGCAGATGTGTCTACTAGTCAACCTAGCATTAGCGGGGTTGTCGATATTTGGAGAGAGCTACTTAAAACGAATGATGAGATTGTCCACATTCCTATGAGTAGTGGTTTGTCTGCAAGTTGCGAGACGGCTACAAGCTTTGCTGAAGAGTTTAACGGAAAAGTGCAAGTGGTTGATAACAAGCGAATATCTGTTACTCAAAAAAGGTCTGTATATGACGCACTTTATCTTGCAAAACAAGGTAAAAGTGCTAAAGAAATTAAAGAAATTTTAGTTGAAAGTGGTAAAAATTCTAGCATATACATTATGCTTTCTACCTTGAAGTATCTTAAAAAAGGGGGTAGGATTACGCCAGCAGCGGCACTTGTTGGCAAAGTCCTAGGTATAAAGCCTGTCCTTCAAATTCAAGGGGCAAAACTTGATAAGTTTGCACAAGTATTGAGTTTTGCACAAGGACGTAAAAAGATGATTGATCAGGCAGTAAAAGATATAACTACTCGCTTTAAAGATGCTTTTGAAAAAAAGCGACTTAGAGTAGACATGGCTTATACTTATGATAAAGAAAAAATTGAGGCTTTTAGAGTGGAGGCAAATAAGACTCTTAAGAAGTATAATTTAGAAGTTTCATTTATTAATCCTCTTAGCCTTTCAATCTCTTGTCACATTGGAGAAGGGGCAATTGCCATTGGAGTAACAGAAGTGATTGGAGATTTAGAGTATTAATTGGCTTATAATTTGTGTTAAAAACCTAATTTATTTGTATTGCTAAATAGGTTTTATTTTTTTTAAATCTTAGCTACTTGTTTTTTCTTAGTATTTTGTGTGTTAATTGTTATTAAAAATAGTTTGCCTAAAATATGTAAAAAATATACAATATCAATGATAAACTATAGTTAAAAGTGTGCAGAAAGGAGACATCAAACTTTGAAAAAAATAAGAGTAAGACTTGAAATAAGTGCGTTTATGATGCTATGCGTTTTTACATTAAGTGTTCTTAGTATTAATGCATGGGCACTTCGTCAACTTGCCATTAATAGTGGTGTAAATATTGCATATGACGCACCAGGGGTTTTAAGTGTATCTCAACCTATTAATCAAAGTGACCCAGCTTGGGACAAAGAGGGGTATAACGCAACACTTAATGCTAGTGCAGTAAAAGTAGAAAGTAATAGTTTAAGTGAGTTAGCGGGTATGCTAACTGATGAAAATCAAGACGGAAATCCAGATGGAGTAACATATACAGAAGATGATTACTATACCGCACCAGTGTATAGAAAGATAGACAATGTAAATGTAGATATTAATACAGGTGAAATAATAGGTAAACTAAGTGACCCAGACTACCCATTTGAATGGTATGGTAGAGAAGTGACATTACCTAGTGGTTATACTCTAGCAAGTGGGAGGACTTTAACAGAAGAAGAGACCTTTACAGTAGACGTTTATACATATTACCCAGAGATGTACATAGCTCGTTATATTGCACCAGACGAAGAAAACGTACAAAGACAATACATACACATAGCTGAAACCTTAGAAGATTTTAGAGAGATAACCATGCCTGAGGGAATAACTCCGGCTTACGTAAAAGAGTGGTATACAGCAACTTTTGAAGCGACTATATTTAATCCAGATCATACTGTTGCAAAAAATAGTAATGGAGTAATACCACGAAGTTATGTTTATGATAGTACACCGGTTGCAAGCGGAAGTGCAAGTTACTTAATTTCAAATTACAATTACAACGGAGGCGTATCCGACAGCCTTGCGACTGTGGCTAGTAGTCAATCAAACATGATGTTATGGGCAAGCAATTTAACAAAAGCATGGGAAAATGTTAGTTTAGGAGATTATAAAAGTGCAAAAGGAGTACAGGGGGAGAATTACACTGTATTTATTTATAATCTTTTATATTTGGTTAAGTATGCTCACAATAATTCTCAGGAAATGGTGGGATTGGGTAATGATTTTACAAATTCAATTTATACAGGCAAATCATTACGTAATTCAAAAAATGCAACCTTTTCTTGCAATTCATATTTTGAGTCGCAAAAGGGAGGAGGAACAATTGGTGTGCATGGTAGCAGTTTAGGAACAGCAACATATGTTCAAAATACGGAAACAGGTGGCGAGTATGAGGGAGATTATATGCTTTCTGCAACTGGGTATGATGCTGCTGGAATGAGCTATGGGTATACATATCGTAATTATGTAGATACAACTATAAGTGATTATGTGGAAAGTGATAAGAGAGGTTTGTATACTCCTCAATTTTTAGTGCATAAAACAAGTAAGGGAAAGAGAGTTTTAAGAGATGGGTATGTAGGTAGTAATGGCTACACTTCTGTGTTTTGTTTAGGCATGTCAAATGCTTGGGGAAATGTGGGAACATTTATTTTTGCTGAGTTTCACATCTTAAGTGGTAATAATGCAATTGTGTATTTTAATTTTGAAGATTATGATTATAAAGAAGAAAATTGGATTCTAACAAACGACTATTCTTCAGCTACAAATAAGACTTTACTAGATAGTATGGGGTATCAAACACTAGGCTTTTATTTGCCTAATCCAAGCATAGGTGCAGACAAAAGAGGGTGGACTCATATGGATGTTGATAGTGTGTCGCAAGATAAACGTATGACACTCATTGGGCTACCATCTAGTACTAGTGCTTTTACTGAGAATATTGAACTTGGGACGTGTGATTATTATTACAATGCTATAAAAACGCAAACAGTATCAGGACTTTATCGAGGTGGCTTTACACATGATGTGGAAGATGCAGGTATCTTTACTTTTTATAGCAACAGTTGGGGAATTACTGGAAATGCAAGAGGCTTGAGAACAATGCTTATTTTATAAAAAACTTACCAATGGCCTTAAAATCATTATTTGCGTCATATTGGTTTTATAAGATATAAAAAAAGACTAAAAATTAGTCTTTTTTTACTTAGAAGCTATTAAAATAAAATTTAAATTTGTCTTAAATTAGTTATGGTTTTAAGTTTTATTAGTTTTATAGAAGGATTAATAAACAAAACACTTATAGCTTTGTAGTTACATTTTATCAAGAGTTTCAATTGCGAGTAAATTTAAGATTTTTTCAAGAATGGTTACTACAAATTTTGTTTGCATGCATAGTGAGTATTTTTTGTCCATATCTTTTTCGTTTATAATGCTTGTTTTTGCGTAAAAACTATTGAAGTCATTTGCTAGTTTATAAGCATAATCACAAAGTTCATTAGGAGCAAGATTTTCATATGCACTAATAATTGTGTTTGCAAAGTTTGTAAGGGAAAGTAAAATTTTTTTATCGCAAAAGTTTGCATTAAATTTGCCTGAGATTTCACCTACCTTTTTTAAAATTGATTTTGCACGAGTGAGTGAGTAGAGAAGATAAGGTCCAGTTTTACCTTCAAACGCACAAAATTTTTCTGGGTCAAAAATATAGTCTTTAGTACGCATAATAGATAAATCTGCAAATTTAAGAGCTGAAATTGCAACAACCTCAGAAGTATTGTTTTCGTTTGATTTTTCTTTAGCACTGTTTTTGACTTCTTCAATTAAATTTTTGAGCTTCATTACACCGCCGTCTCGAGTCTTATAAGGTTTTCCGTCCTTTCCATTCATTGTCCCAAATCCAGCAAAAACAAGTTCCATATTTTTTGGGACTAAATTATATTTTTTTGCAACACGGAAAAGGCTTGCAAAGTGTAACTCTTGCCTATTATCAACAACATAAACAACTTTTTCGGCTTTATATTTTTTGTATCTTTCTATTAAAGTCGCAAGGTCTGTAGTTGAATATAAAACACTTCCGTCAGATTTTTTTAGCATGAAAGGAGGAATCTCTTTTGAGTCATTTTCTTCTTTTACATCGACAACAAGTGCACCCTCGCTTTCATATGCGTAGTTATTTTTAACAAAATAATTAATGACGTTGTCGTAGTCGCCTCTTGTGTCACTTTCTCCAAGCCACAAATCAAAATGTACATTAAGTGTGTCGTAGTTTATTTTAAGGTCTTTAATTGAAGTGTCTACAATATGTTTCCATAATGCAAAATATCCTTTGTTGCCATGCTGAAGTGCGTAGGTAATGTCTTTTGCTTCTTTTAGTGTTTTTTCATTTTCCTTAGTCTCTTTACTAATGCTAGGATAAATCCTTTCAAGGTCAGAAATTGTGACAGGGGAGTCTTTAGGATATTCGCCTACAAAGTTTTCGTCAAAATAGACTAGTTCTGGTTTTTCTCTTTTAATCCCCAGTATCACCATTCCCATTTGAAGACCCCAGTCTCCTAGATGGACATCTCCTAAGGTGTTATTTCCTACATATTTACATATTCTTTTTATGCTTTCCCCAATATTTGCACTTCTTAGGTGTCCAACATGTAAAGGTTTTGCGACATTTGCACCGCCATAATCAATAATAGTGTTTTTTGGCGAAATGCGACTACTTGCGAGGTTGTCTAAGTTGTTCACGTACTCTACTATGTAATTTGTCAAAAAGTCCTCATCAATTTTTATATTGATATAACCAGCACCAGCAACATTTATAGCTTTGATTATCTTATCTTGAGTTTGAGAAATAATATCTTTTGCTATAATCGCTGGAGATTTATGATAAACTTTTGCTAGACTCATTGCATCAGTGCACTGATAGTCACCTAGCTCTTGCAAATCACAAGTTGTTATCGTAAGTTTTTTATCGTAGCCAGCAAGTTTAGCCCCTTTAGTTAAAATGTCTGACAGGATTTCTGTAATAAATTTCATGTATTAGTCTCCTATAGTTTTTTAAATAATTTTACCCCATTTGTGAATAAAAGCAAGGAAAATATGATAAATAGTAAAATAAATAGAAAAAGCGTGATAAAACAAATTATGGTAATTGTAAGAGGTGTAATTAAATAGAGAACGAGAGGAATTAAAGCAATTACCATTCCTATTAGTAGAGATAAAATAACTGACATGCTTTGTTTAACAACTCTAGCCTCATCGTCAAAGTCAAGGACCGGAAATTTTAGATTTATATATAAACCTAAAATTGACAGGTCAAGGGTAATTAGTATAGGAATAATGAGTAAGAACAAAAAGTAAAGAAAACTAAATTTTAAAATAATAGACATTAGAATGGAAACAATGATTAAAATTGGAATTATTACTATGTTGTGTAAAGCAAGTTTGCTAAAGAATATAGTTTTTATATTTATTGGCAGTGCTTTTAAAAACCACAAATTTTTACCTTCAAGAGAAATTGCACTTGCGGAAATTGTGGAAGTGCATGACATAAAGCAAAAAACCAGCGTGCTAAGTCCCATGATGTATTCATTTACGTTACTAATTCCAAGTGCTCCAAGCATATTAGGAAGGTTAAGACTTAAAATTAGAATCAAAAACACTATCATCATAACAGGCCCAATTGCCGTGTTTAGCATGTAGGTTGGGGAAGAGAAATAGTAATTTGCCTCTTTTTTAAAAAGTAAACAAAATGGAGATTTTGGAGAGGTAAAGTCAAGCATTGTTTTATTTGATTTGTAACTAGCAAAACTTTTTCCATAATTTAAGGTAAATAGTAACGTTCCAATGCCTAGTACTCCAATTGTAAGAAGAAGGGTTAGAATTATGTTTAAAACATTTGGTGAAAATATAAAATTTAAAAGTAAGTTCGTAAAAGGTCTAGAAGCAAAGTAATTTTCAAGCGAAGTTGCGTCCAAGAAAGAGTAGTCCATTGATGATACAATAATGAATACAAAAACCATGCCAAACAAGAAAAGAGAGAATAAGGATTTTAAAATGCCAGCAAATTTTGTTTTGTTAAATAGCCTAGTTATGAAGAAGTCTACTACATATGTAAGCCCAACACTTAGTAGTGGCAAAAGCAAGATGATAAGAATACTCATTATTATAAACTGGAAGCTAGTACCATAAAAAATTGAGTAGATTACTACATATGGGGCAAAAATTACAAGGGTAAAGAATAAGTCGTAGATATATTTATTAAGTGTTTTAGATAATATTATAGTATACTTTTTTATAGGAAGGGAGAGGAGAAAATCGCTGTCACTATTTTGAGCGTTTTGACTTGTTGCTCTCAGGCATCCAAGTACGAGTAAGGTAACAAGAATAGTAAAAAGTCCGTTAAAAATTGCGAATTTTTCACCAAGGTTGCGAAATCCGTCTATTGTGTTATAAGCATTGTAAGAGAAAATTGCCACTAAGAATAGGACAAGAAACAGAAATAGAAAGATTACACTTTTATCTGACCTATTTTTGTTGTTTCTTTTCATGCTACCTATCATCATGTTGAAATTGTTTTTAAGTAAAATAAAAAGATTACGCATTTTCACTCCTTAAAAATACTTCTTCAAGAGAACTATCTTGTTTTATTTCTTCCATTGTGCCAGATTTTATAATTTTGCCTTCTTTTATTATGGCTACCTTATTGCATAGTTTTTCAGCAACTTCAAGAACGTGAGTTGAAAAAAATATTGCCCCACCATGAGATACAAAATCCTTCATCATTTCTTTCACAATAAAACTTGCTTTTGGGTCAAGCCCAACAAAAGGTTCATCAAGAATAAGGAGCTTTGGACTATGCACAAAAGATGCAATTAAAACTAGTTTTTGCCTCATTCCATGGGAGTATGTTGATATTTGGTTATTTAGTTCATTTTTAATCTCGAGTGCTTCGGCATATTTTTGAGTAAGATTCTTTCTAGTGTCAAGGTCAACTTTAAAAATATCTGCTACTAGGTTAATGTACTGAATACCTGTAAGAGTTGAATAAATATCGGGATTGTCTGGCACATATGCAATCATTTTTTTACATTCTATAGGATTTGTTTTTATCGAAATGTTATTAATCAAAATGTCTCCAGATGTAATTTCTTGCAGGCCTACAATGCATTTTATTGTTGTTGTTTTTCCGGCTCCATTATGACCAATAAAAGCATAAATATCTCCGCTTTCCACTTCTAAATTAATGTCACTTGCACCTTTTTTTCCATTTGGATAAATTTTTGAAAAATTTATAAGTTTGAGCATTGTCTTTCTCCTTTTTTTGCTGGAATTAGTATATAAAAATATATTTGTCGTGTCAAACATCTCATGCGTGAGAGTAAGTCACATTGGAGGTTTTAAAGATATAAATTTAGCAAAAGTAACAAAGATATTATTTTCTTATATTTCCTCTTGAAAATCTAAAAATTTGTGGTAAAATATTATCATAATATAAAAAGGGGTATAAAAATGAGTAAAAATAAGTACATAAAAAGAGTTGTAGATTTACCAAGGATGCTTGATAAGGTGGTAAGAGAAAAATATCCAGAGAGGAATGTAAATCGTTCAAGTTTTTATTCTGATGGCATGGAAATAGGGTATAATCCTTATTATACAAAGGATTATGAAAACGGAGTTGTAACTTGCGTAGAAATTAACGATTACAAAAATAGCAAAAGACCTGAGTCTTCATACACAATTTGGGCATTTGACAACAATGGAAATGAAGTCTATCAAGAAAATGCGGAGAAACAAAATGATTTAAAGGCTAGAGTAAGTCAAGTAGGAGACATTATTTTCTCAACTATGAATAACAATAAAAATCTAGAACCAGAAAGAGCTTTTTAGTAATTAGAGGAGTTTTAAAGTAAAATGGAAGATTATGTTAGTCAATTAGTAAAAAACACTTTGACTGCAAAATATAATGGATATGCGAGTGATAGTTTTAAAGATGTAAAATTCATGCCAACATATGAAATTTATTACACTACTAAGCATGGCGATAATGTCTATTGTGCAGTAAATATTAAGGAAGTTAAGAGAAAAAAGGTATATAATTCTATTTTAGGTTATAAGAATAACCTTAAAGTATTTGAACAAGATATCTATGAACCAATAACTAAAGACGAGCTTATTGATTTGACAAATCACATTTCAACTGGTTTCTCTGCTGAGAAGGAACTTAATAGGTAATTAGTTAGTTAAATAAAAAAACAAGTGTATCAGAAATAATCCGTAGGGTTAAAAAATATACTTGTTTTTTTTATTGTATACATATTTTTAAATAGAGTAGTTTTATGCAGTAATTTTAGGCAGTAGTTTTAGGCAGTAGTTTAAGCAGTAATTCAACTGAACAGTAATTCACAAAATAATAACTTAATAAAATTGTTGTTTTTAATAGTTGTTATTATAAAAAAGTGGCTAAAATAATGCGTTATTTAAGCAGGTTAAATAACGTAGACATGCAAAAGAGAGTTTTTAATTAGTGTGCTTATTTTAAACTTTTTAGCCAAATCTAGCAATTAAGTAGATGATTCCACCAATTATTGCGGCAATCCCTAGGAAAGAGAAAAACATTTTCCATTTAGATTTTGGGGCAGAACCAGTAACACGACCATTTTCACCATTTACGTAATATGAATAAGTTTTAGAATTATATTTATACGTACCTTTATAAACAGGGAGGTAAACATAAGAGTATTTCATATCAGAAAAACGTGTGTTACAAGAGAAATTTTCAATTCTATCATAAGAAAGTGAATTTTGAATATTACGAGATATGTCGTTTGCAACATCCCGTCTTACATTTTTTTCACTGTCCTGGAGGCTAATTTTTACTGCCTCACCAAACCAACCATATAGATATTCTGGGCGATAAACCAAAATATTTGACGTTGAGAAATGTCCTAGTCCTCTAAGTTTACTTGATGATATTGATGGTGTTGCACTGTCCATGTAGTCTACAAACTTGTCAAATTTTGTCCTATTAAAGAATTGTCTAGTATAAGAAACGCTGCCATTTCTTCTTCTATAACTTTTAACTCCGACCCCTGAATAATGAGAGGTTGTATTAAAATCATAAATATATGTAGGTATGTAAACTCCAGTTAAACTATCACTTTTTGCCTGTTTTTTTAGGTTATTAGGTGCGAATTTTTGACGTGAAAGCCAAGATTTTAATTTATTTATTGCAGTTTGTTTGTTAATTTTAAATGTTTCTATTCCGTCTGGCACAAAATCAATCTTATTTGTTTTTGTAAGATTAACATCTCCGCAAGATGGGCATCTTAATAATTCCTTGTCAGTGTTTGCGACATGCTCTCTACCGCAGGTATTACATAAATATTCTGTATATTCTGTTTCGCTTAACGCAATAGTTGCATCCTGATTAAATATTTTCTTTTCGAGTTTTTTATTGTCATCTTCTATGTTAATGAGTGATGAACAATGCGTGCAAGATAGTTTTTGACTATCAACGTCAAAAACGAGCATCCCACCACAATTTGGACATTTTGTTGATGTAACCATTTATAATTTTCTCCTAAAAATTATTTACGCAAATATTGTAACAAAAAATACCAGCAATTGCTAGTATTTTTAACTATTTATTCTTATATTATTTTTTAAGCTAAGCCAACTAGGGCGTATAAATTGAAAAGGATGATAAGTTATTGAAAAAATAAAGAAAATCAATATTTACAAGCACTTAAAATACTATTTTATTTTTGTACCGCATTCTGGACAAAATTTTGCTCTAGAACCTAGTTCTGCTCCACAATTTGGACATTTTGGTTTGACGTCTCCGCCAAGTTTATTCCCACATTCTACACAGAACTTTGCACTCTTAGAATTTTTAGCACCGCAGTTAGGGCAGAACTTTACTGCTTTTTGTGGGGAAGAGTCTTCTTGTTTGTTTGAAGAGTTATTAGAAGAAGCAAGGCTATTTTTCATCATTTCTCCAATAGCCATACCTGCACCAAGTTGAGCCCCGAGCCCACCAATGCCTTGATTTTTTGCAAAATCACCTATTGCCTCAGCGGATTTAAATTTGACATAAGTGTCCATATTATTTCTCATAACACCCATTGAAGATTGAGTATCAATTGCTTTTTCAACTTGTTCTGGGAAAGAAATGTTTTCTATTACAAGGTTTGTCAAATCTAGTCCTATTGCGTTAAATTGACTATTGAGTTTGTCTTTTACAAGTTTGTTAAATTCCATTAAATTGCACGCAAGGTCTAGAGCACTTATTTTACTTTCTGCGATTGTGTCGCTTATACCAGACACAAGCATACTTTTAAGGTAGGACACAATGTTTTCTGTTGTGTAAAGTGAATTTGTACCAAAAACTTCTTGTAAAAATACTTTTGGGTCTTTAACTTTAAAAGCAAAAGAACCATAACCTTTAATTCTTATTGAGCCAAAATCCTTATCACGCATAACAATAGGATTTGTTGTACCCCATTTTTGATTGGTAAATTGTTTTGTATTTACATAAAAAACATCTGCAGTAAATGGAGACTTAAATCCTCTTGGCCAAGCGAGGATAGAAGACAAAATTGGAAGATTGTTAACAATTAAAGTATGTATTCCAGGAGTGAAAACATCAGCAATTTTACCTTTTACCATAAAAATTGCCACCTGAGACTCTCTAACTGTTAGTTTAGAGCCTATCATTATCTCTCTTCCTTCCATAGGAAATTTATAGACCATAGTGTTTTGACTTGGATCAGTCCAGTCAATATTTTTTAAAAGTTGAGATTTAAACCAATTAAATAAACCCATTTTTTTCTCCTTAAATTATCTTAAAATTACACTTGTATTTATAGCGGTGATTTCTTGTCCTTCGCCTAAAACAACATCTTGATTGTGAGAATACTCTTTTACAAAGTTGCCAATTCTGATATTAAAAGTCTCCTCTTCACCATTAGTTGAAAGAAGAGTATATTTACCAGGCTTTACTTTGTTTTTAATGCCTACAACTTGCGTGTCATTAGGATTTAAAACAATGTCTTTTTGAGAAAGGGAAACATTAGCATTTCCTTCTTCATCAACAACTGTTTGATCTATTGTATACCTAACGCCATTTTTTGTTGTCACATCGTCGACTTCACGAGTCTTCAAGCCTCGAAGAGTTTTGGAATACTTATTGTTAATAAATAGAAAGACAATGAATTGAAGTACAACTATTATTCCAAGTATTATACATAAGATTTCAAAAATACCCATATATTTTACCTCAAAATAAATTTCACAATTATTGTATAAGATTTTTTTAGTTTGTGCAAGCAAAAATATTAATTTTTTGTTAAGTAAAAAATCATTTTGAAAAAGAGAGAAAAAAGTATATCATATTTTTAGTATAGGAGAATTTGCTTTATGATGAAAATAGGAACTTCTGGTTTTAGAGGTATAATTGGAGAAGAGTATACAAAAGACGAAGTTTGTAAAATTATAGAGTGTACCTGTAAAATTATTGAGAAACAAAAATTTATAAAAAAAGTTGTTATAGGTTATGACAATAGATTTATGTCTGAAATCTATGCAAGGTGGGCATGCGAGGTTTTTGCGTCTCATGGTATTCAAGTGGTGCTTCCAAAGGGAAGTGTGTCATCACCACTTATTAGTTTTGCTGGAAAGTTTGAAAATGTCGACATAAGTATTATGATAACCGCAAGTCATAATCCTTATATGTATAATGGGGTCAAGATTTTTTCCAAGAACGGACAGGATTTGGAGCTATACCTTGAGGAGCAATACAATAAGATTTCGCCTAAGATAAAAAAATATGAAATACTTGATTTTGTGGAGGCTGAAAAAAGAGGGTTAATCCAGTATAAGGACTATGCTAGAGAGTTTGCAGGAAACATGGCAAAACTATTAAAATTTAAAATTGATAGGAATTTAAAAACCTTATTTAATTGCATGAATGGTTCTAGCGTGTCTAGTATTAACGAGTTAAAAAAAATGCTTAAAATTAATGTAGAAGTTTTAAATACAAATAGAGACGCCCTTTTTAATCTTAAAGGTCCAATTCCAACAGAGGAAAACTTAGACGATTTTAAAAAGTATGCTTTAAGTCAAAAAGTAGATTTTGCTTTTGCGACAGATGGGGATGGAGATAGGGTGGCGGTTTACGATGAAAAAGGGAATTATCTATCTGGAAATGAACTTGCGAGTTTACTTTATTATTTTGCAATAAAGGAAAAAGGGTTAGAGGGTGGTTTTGTAAAAAATTATTCTTTTTCTACCCTTATTGATTATATATGCAAAAAGTATGATAAAAATCTATATGAAACAAAAATTGGGTTTAAATATATTAGTCAAAAAATGATTGACACTTCTTCTTTAGTTGGGGCAGAAAATAGCGGTATAGAAGTAATGGGAAATGTTTACACTAAAGACGGTCTTGTTGTATATTTATTGCTTCTTGAAATTGTGAGTTTTTATAAAATGCCTCTATCAAAAATAATTGAAAATATGAAAAAAGATGTAGGATATAATTTGTCTTATAGAGAATTTTCTTTTACGGTAAGAAATAAAAATAAGGTGATAAAGAGGCTAGAAAGGGAGATACCTGAATTTAAGAAAGAGGTTATAAGTGTGGGACATTTAGACGGCTTTAAGTACTATTTTAAAGACGGCACGTGGGCATTAATTAGATTTAGTGGCACGGAAAATTTACTCAGACTAGTGTGCGAGCAAAAAACAAAAAAAGAGGTTGACGAGCTAATTAGCTTTTTAAAAGAATACACAAGTAGTATTTAGGATTTGTTTTATTATAATTCAAGAAAAAATAAGCGAAGAGACTAAGCATAAAGACATATATAGAAAATTTGAAGAAAATAAAGATAAAGGAAAACCAAAAAGATAAATATGGAAAATGTAATTAAATTTAAAAAGATAGATAGTGATGCTATTTTACCAAATTACGCATACAAAGAAGATGCCGGTATGGACATATATAGCAATGAAGAAAAGGTTATTAAAGCAGGCTCTTGGGGCTTAATAAAAACTGGGTTTAGTATGGAACTTCCTTCTGGCTTTGAGGCACAGGTAAGGAGTAAGAGTGGGCTCGCACTTAAAAGTGGAATATTTTGTTTAAATAGTCCAGGCACAATTGATGAAAATTATAGAGGAGAGGTAGGCGTTATCTTAATGAATGTAAGTGGTAAAGACTACCTCGTATCACGTCACGCCAAAATTGCACAAATGGTGATAAACAAAGTAGAACATTTAAAATGTATTGAGGTAAAGGATTTGTCAAAATCGCTAAGAGGAGAGGGAGGCTTTGGTTCAACAGGACTAAATGATAATAAAAATAAAGAAAAAAATGAGTAAATTATTTTATTATATTTGAAAGTTGTGCTAGAATTAACTAAAGGAGTTGTGATGTGGCTTATGTGTGATAATGTCTTTTTGATTTCTTATTCTAGTTTTAATAATTTACAAAAGTGTTTGTTACTTATCTAATCTTTGCTAAGAATATTTATCAGCAATTTTTTAAAAAAAAGAACGCAGTTTTATTTGCTTTTACAATCTTGATTTGGAGGTAAGAAGGTGTCTATAATAAATAAGCAACATATTTATTTACCTAGTCCTGGAGTGGATCCATCGAAATGGGCGGTAATGTCGGCGTCTGAATTTAAACATGATAAAGAATATTGGGAAAGGGTAGAAAATTATGTGAGTGATAGTCCGACAACTTTGAACCTCGTTTTGCCAGAAATTTATTATTCTTTAGACAATAAAGAAAAAATAAAGAAGATAAATGAAAATATGCTGTCCTATTTTAAAAATAGAATAATTATGGACAAAGGCACAAACATGGTACTTGTTTGTAGGAGTACGCCAAATACCAATTTAAGACTTGGGTTAATGCTTAACATTGACCTTGAAGAATTTGATTACCATGAAGAGTCTAAAAGTAGTGTTCGCTGTATAAAGCCTACAATTTTAGAAAAAATAATTCCACGTCTTGAGATTAGAAAAGATAACATTTTTGAGGCTAGCCACACTATTCTTCTTTATGATGATAGAAGTGAAAAAATAGCCGAAACACTTTTTAATAATAGAGACAAATTACAAAAGATATATGATTTTAACCTAAACATGGGAGGCGGACATTTAACTGGATATCAGGTGAAAGATATTGACATGGTTATAGAAAAATTTGATAAGTTATTAAAGCCAGAATATCTAGAAGAGACTTTTCACTTAAACACACCTGTGCTATTTTTAGTGGGGGATGGAAATCATAGTTTAGCAGTTGCTAAAGAGCATTGGAACAGAATAAAAAAAGATTTAAGTGAAGAAGTAAGAGTCATGCATCCTGCAAGGTACGCATTAGTTGAAGCGATAAACATACATGATAGTGGGATTAAATTTCAAGGTATCCACAAAATTATTAAAAATGTGAATACTAGAAAATTTTTAAGAGGGCTTAAGAAACTTACTCATCACCGCTTTAAAAGAGGAGAAGAAAAAATTTTTACGAGTCAAAGGATTTTTGTAAATGGAGGAGAGATGACTCTTAAAATGCCATATAATTCTCTTATCACCACAAAGAAAATTCAAGAGTACGTAGACAGCTTTCTAGAGAAAGAGATTGAGATGACTATAGATTATACGAGTGACCTAAGCAAGCTTAAAGAGGTTTGTGTTCAGGATAAAAAAAGTATAGGAATTGAGGTTTTATCGCTTGATAAAAATAAAATTTTTGAGTATGTTATTAAATATGGATTTCTACCTAGAAAGACATTTGAAGTTGTTTCTCAAAAAGAAAAGAAATATTACTATGAGTTACACAAGATAAAATTAATTTAGTAAGAGGTGAATTTTAATGGACATAGCAAAAGCACTTAGTTTAGAATTTAATATTAGGCAAGATTATGCAAATAATCTAATTACACTACTTGATGAGGGTTGTACTGTACCTTTTATTGCTAGATATAGAAAGGAAATGCATGGGACACTTGATGACCAAGTAATTAGAGACTTTGCTGATAGGCTCGAGTATCTAAGAAATTTTGAAAAGAGAAAAGAAGAGGTTGTAAAGCTTATTACAGAGCAAGAGAAGATGACTCCTGAAATTATGGACAAAATAGACAAGGCTTTAACTCTAACTGAACTTGAAGACATCTATAGGCCATTTAGGCCAAAAAGGCAAACTAGGGCAACAATTGCTGAAAGCAAAGGACTTAAGCCTCTTGCTGAAATTATTTATTTACAAAAAGATAAGCGTGATTTGATTGATATTGCAAGTGAATATGTAAACGAAGAAAAAGGTGTAAAAGACGTAAATGAGGCACTAAGTGGAGCAAGTGACATTATTGCTGAAATGATTTCCGATAATGCTGAAATTAGAAAAATACTTAGGGAATTTATATTTAATTCTGCACAGATTGTAACTACTCTTAAGCCTGGAGAAAATTACTTAACATACGAGACTTATGAAAATTATAAAGAGCCTGTAAACAAAATACCTAGCCATAGAATACTTGCTATTAATAGAGGGGAAAGAGAAGAGTGCTTGAAAGTTGACGTTGAAGTAAACGCGGAAAGGTGCGAAGAGCTTATAGGAGAAGAAGTCCTAGTAAAGAATGGTCAATTTAAAGAGTTTATGGAGGCAGCCATAAAAGATAGTTTTGAAAGACTTATTGAGCCAAGTTTAACAAGAGAGCTTAGGTCAAACCTAACAGACACCGCAAATGAGCAAGCAATAAAAATGTTTGAGGTGAATTTAAAACCTCTACTTATGCAACCACCTCTTAAAGATAAAGTCATTTTAGGGCTTGACCCAGCATATAGAACAGGATGCAAGGTGGCGGTAATTGATGAAAGCGGGAATGTAATAGATAAAACGGTTATTTATCCTACTCCACCACATAATCAAATTGAAAAATCCGAAGAAGTGCTTACTGATTTAATTCTTAAAAATAAGGTAGATGCAATTGCAATAGGAAATGGAACAGCTAGTAAAGAAAGTGAAATTTTTGTTAGCAACCTCATAAAAAAACTAACTAGAAAAGTACAATACATGGTTGTAAATGAGGCAGGTGCTAGTGTTTATAGTGCGTCAAAACTTGGGGCGGAAGAATTTCCGGACTATGACGTTTCGCTTCGTAGTGCGGTAAGCATTGCACGTAGGCTTCAAGACCCACTTGCTGAACTTATTAAAATTGACGTTAAATCTATTGGAGTTGGACAATATCAACATGACATGCCACAAAAAAGACTTACGACCGTGCTTGATGGTGTGGTTGAAGACTGCGTAAACTCTGTTGGGGTTGACCTAAATACTGCATCATATAAGTTACTAGAACATGTATCAGGACTTAATGCTGGTATTGCAAAAAACATTGTAGAGTATAGAAAGGAACATGGTAAGTTTACTGAACGTGAAGAACTACTTAAAGTTTCAAAACTGGGTAGCAAGGCATATGAGCAATGTGCTGGATTCTTAAGGATTCCAAATGAAAAAAATATTTTAGATAATACAGGTGTCCATCCTGAAAGCTATAAGGCGACAGAAAAACTACTTAAAATGTTTAATATGACAGTGACTGATGTAAAAAATGAAAATGTACAAAATCTTCCAAGGCTTATTGGGGCAAAGGGAGAAGAAGAGGTTGCAAAATCTTGTGGGGTTGGAGTGCCTACTTTAGACGATATTGTAAAAGAGCTTTTAAAACCAGGTAGAGACATAAGAGACGACTTGCCAAAGCCAGAACTTAGAAGTGACGTTTTAAGTATTGAGGACTTAAAAGTTGGCATGGTGATGCGAGGAACAGTTAGAAACGTTATAGACTTTGGTGCTTTTGTTGATATAGGCGTACACCAAGACGGGCTTGTACATATTTCTGAAGTCTGTGATAGGTATATTAAGCATCCTAGTGAAGAACTATCAGTCGGAGATATTGTTAAAGTAAAAATTATTAGTATAGACCTTCAAAAACAAAGAATAGGCTTATCAATTAAAAGAGTAGGCGAAGATGAAGAGGTAAGTAGTACGGCAAGTGCTGAAGAATAAGCCTTATAATAAAAAATATTTGGATAAAGTTATATAAAAAAACATTAAGAGTTTGGAGTGTGTCTCAAAAGTTGGACAACTTAAGGAGGAATCACTTCAGTAACTTAATGTTTTTTAATTTAATGAAAAGTTGTAAAATTGAAGTTAGTTTTAGAGAGAATAAGATAATTTTTTTTAAATATTTTAATTACATTTTACTCTAGTTCAAACTTGCCTGTGTAGAGTTCGTAGTATTTGCCTTTTTGGTTAATTAAGTCGTCATGAGTGCCTTTTTCTATAATTCTACCTTGCTCTAGAACCATAATTACATTTGAGTTTTGGACTGTTGATAGTCTATGTGCTATAACAAATACTGTTCTACCTTTCATAAGTGCGTCCATCCCATCTTGGACAAGTTTTTCGGTGTGGGTGTCGATGCTTGAGGTTGCTTCGTCAAGTATCATGACCGGAGCATTTGCAACTGCTGCACGTGCGATTGACAAAAGTTGTCTTTGGCCTTGTGAGAGGTTTGCTCCATCACTTTCAAGTAGTGTGTCATATCCTTGAGGAAGTCTTTGAATAAAGTCGTCTGCGTTGGCGAGTTTTGCAGCTGCAAAAACTTGCTCGTCAGTAGCATCTAGATTGCCGTATCTAATATTTTCTTTGACTGTACCAGTAAAAAGATTTGTATCTTGTAAAACCATGCCAATAGACCGCCTTAGGTCGTCTTTCTTTATTCTATTAATATTTATTCCGTCATAGCGAATTTTACCATTTGCAATATCATAAAACCTGTTTATGAGGTTGGTTATAGTAGTTTTTCCAGCGCCAGTTGCACCAACAAAAGCAATTTTTTGTCCTGGTTTTGCGTACAAGGAAATGTTGTGCAACACTATTTTTTCGTCAGTGTAACCAAAATCGACATCAAAAAATCTTACATCACCACGAACTGGTATTAATTGCTCGTCTTTTTTTCGTCTAGGGTCCTTCCATGCGTAGTGACCAGTTTTTTCTTGAATTTCAATTAGTTTTCCTTCACTATTTTTTGTAACATTCACTAGAGTTACAACTCCTCGGTCTGTTTCTTGGGGTTCATCAATTAGGTTAAAAATTCTCGTTGCTCCAGCGAGTGCTACAATAATTGAATTAACTTGTTGTGACACTTGGCTAATTGGTTGAGTAAAAGCTCTTCCCAGTTGCAAAAAAGATACAATTATACCAATACTTATTGTGCCAAGTCCAAGTATTGTTAAATTAGGTGTGTTTGTGATTAGAAGTAGTCCGCCAATGATTGCAAGGAAAACATATTGAAGATTAGTAATATTTGACATGATAGGCATAAAAATATTTGCGTATTTATTTGCTTTATTTGCGTTATAACAAAGTTCTTCGTTAAGAGTGTTAAAATTATCTATAGTTTCTTCCTCGTGGTTGAATACTTTAATAACCTTTTGACCATTAATCATTTCTTGAATAAAACCTGTGGTTGAGCCTACTATTTGTTGTTGAGCTATAAAGTATCTGCTACTTTTTTTACCTAATTTTTTGGTGACAAGAAGAATTATAATAAGGAAAGTTATGACTACAAGAGTTAAATATATACTAAAGTAGAACATTGTACAAAAGACGGTAATAACTGTTACGATTGATGAAATTATTTGAGGAATACTTTGGCTTATCATAGATTCAAGAGAATCAGTGTCATTTGTATAGTGACTCATTATGTCACCATGGGTGTGTGTATCAAAATATCTTATTGGAAGACGTTGCATCTTTGAAAACATTTTATTTCTTATATCCCTTAACACATCTTCTGAAATAATAACCATTAAGAAATTATACGTGTAAGTAGACAGAATACCTACTGCAAAGATTACTACCATAAGTAAAATTGTTTGTAAAAGTTCAGGGAAGAGGTTGGCACCAGTTGAAAGCATAGGCTCAATATAGTTATCAATTACAACCTGTATGAAAATTGTCGACACAACACTCGTGAGGGAAGAAACAAGAATACAAAACAAAACAATAGAAAACATTATTTTGTGGTCTTTAACAATATAAGCTAAAAGTCTAGACATAGTGCCTTTTTTCTTTGCTACTTTTTGTTTTTTCACTATTTTTTCCTCCTTTTATTGTTTTGACTTTCATATAGGTCTTTATAGAGTTCACTTGTTTTAAGTAAATCGCTATGCGTACCTGTTTGTAATATTTTGCCTGACTCCATAATTATGATAAGGTCTGCGTCTTGAATGCTTGATACGCGTTGTGAAATGATTATTTTTGTGGTCTTTGGAAGTTCTTCTCTAAAGGCTTTTCTTATCATTGTGTCTGTTTTTGTATCTACTGCACTGGTTGAATCATCTAATATTAATATTTTTGGGTTTTTAAGTAGAGCACGTGCAATACATAACCTTTGCTTTTGCCCACCACTGACATTTGTACCGCCTTCTTCTATGTACGTTTCATATTTATCAGGCATCTTTTCAATAAATTCGTCAGCACAAGCAACTTTACATGCATGTTTTATCTCTTCCATTGTGGCATTTTTGTTGCCCCATTTTAGGTTTTCAATTATTGTGCCAGAAAAAAGTACATTTTTTTGTAAAACTACACTGACACTATCTCGTAAAGTTTCTAAATCGTATTCTCTGACATCTCTTCCGCCTACATACACAGTTCCACTTGTCGTGTCATAAAGTCTTGGAATTAGAGAAATAAGCGTGGTTTTAGAGCTTCCAGTACCACCTAAAATACCAATAACCTGCCCAGATTTTATATGTAGATTAATGTCTTTGAGGCATAACTTTGAAATATCTCCTTTGTAACTAAATGAAACATTATCAAAGTCTACATCTCCATTTTTGACTTTTGTAAGTGGATTTTCTGGGTTTACAATGCTTGGCTTTTCTTCTAAAACTTCAATTACTCTTTCCGCAGAAGGTCTTGCAATAGTGGTGCTAACAAGAATGAAGGAAAGCATCATAAGGGACATAAGAATTTGCATTGTGTATGAAAAAAGAGTTGCTAGTTGCTCAGTTTCAAGTTCACTTGTGCCACTTCTTACAATTATTTCAGCTCCAAACCATGCAATGAATATCATGCAAGCATAGATAACAAACTGCATAAGTGGGGAAGTAAGTGCTAGCATTTTTCTTGCTTTTGTATTGTCCTTATATATTAGATCACTTACATTTTCAAACTTTTTTATTTCGTAATCTTCTCTAACATAGGACTTAACAACTCTTGCGGCTCGGACATTTTCCTGTACAACTTTGTTCATGTCGTCGTACTCTTTTATTACTCGTCTAAAGACAGGGTGTACCTTTTTTAAAATGAAATATAAACCTAGTACTAGAATAGGCGAGGCAATAAGTAGAATTAGTGCCATGGTTAGATTGATTGTAAAAGTTAGACTAAGAGCAAGTATTAGCATCATAGGAGCACGAATTGCTGTCCTAATGATCATTTGGTAGGCATTTTGAATAAAACTAACATCAGTTGTAAGTCTTGTAACAAGTCCCGCTGGAGAGAATTTGTCAATGTTTGCAAAAGAAAAAGTTTGAATTTTACTAAACATGTCACCTCTCAAATTTTTTGCAAAGCCGGAACTTGCCTTTGCACAAAAAGCCCCTGACAAAAAACCAAATAATAAAGAAAGTAGTGCCATAAATGAGAGAAGAGCGCCTAGTTTTAAAATCATGTTCATACCTGAGGCATATACATCTTCGTCAATAAGATATGCTATAATATAGGGAATTAAGACTTCAAGAATGACCTCAAAAAATACAAATAAAGAAGTAAGAAGGCTTGGGGTCTTATATTCTCTTATTGATTTTGCTAGTTTTTTTATCATTTTAATCTCCTTTAGGTTTATTAATTCTAAAACTATTTTAATAGGCATGAAGCGGTATCGACTAAAGAAAAAAGGAATAAAAATTTATTCCATAAGCTCATCCTATAAAATTTAGACTTTTAAAATCTTTGATGAAATTTATGAAAAGTAAAATTTGTGCACAAAAATAAAATTTAAGTTTACGCGTTACGCATTTTTACGTTTACTTTTCAAAAAAAGTCTTAGGTTGTTATTCTTGTAAAAAAAATAATTTTTTCACAAAAAAACCTTTTAAATAACCTAATAGAATATGTAACAATTTTAAAAATTTTTGTCAAGTTTTATTTTTGTGTTTTACTAAAAATTTTATGACACACTAGTGATTAATATGAAATATAAAGAAATATTGTTAATTGTTATTTATTAGTTATTTCACATATTATTTAATTGTTAAATTAAAAGAGATAAAAGAGTCTTACGCCATTTTAATTTCTAACTATTTTGATGTTTTTGAACTTAATGAGAAGAAAAACCGACCGCTTAGTCGAAGCATAAAATAACTAAAAAGTTAAAGAATCAAGTAAAAATGGTAGTTTATTTCAAATAAAAAGCATGTTTTTACGCTAAAAAAAAGTAAAGTAGAATTTGGTTTTCTACTTCAGACCATTTATTCGGGTTTTTGGTAAAATTTTGTTTGATAACTAATTGGCTTAGTAATAGAGTTTATTATTGATTGTTTTTTCTTGTTTCTTTTGATACGACAAATGAAGAGTTGTTCACAAAAAAATAAAAAATGTTGATAAAAATAGAATTAATTTTGCAAGAAAAAACAAGCGAAAAAAATTAAGAAAAAATTAAGAAAAAATGTAGTAATTTGCTTTGATAAATAACTAATTTATGCTATTATTTTAGTATTAAAAAACAAAGATATTTTATTTTAATTTTTTTTGATTTTTATAGAGGGCAAAATAAAATATTTTTCTTCACTTTGAGAGATAATACTAAGGAGGAAATTTCTCTTATGGATGAGACTAGAGATGAATTAAAAAAAGACCAAAATTTGAGTGGTGCGAGTAACGTAAATAGTTCTTCTAAGGAAGGCTTGAATAGTCAGGCGAATATTAGTGGAACTAGTTCTAGCATGTCACAAAGCGGAGGTAGAGGAGTCTCTCCTCTAAAAGGTACCCCACCTATAAAGACGTCACCACCAAGTAATGGAGTTCCTCCAATTCGAGGAGGGCTTAGAGGTATTCCTCCTATTGTGGGTGGTATTCCGGTAAAAGCACCAGGGCAGGGCGAGATCCAGGGAGAAAGTGAAGAAAATAGTGCTGTTGATAATGAGACTTCTTTAGAAGAGGAGATAAAAGAAAAAAAGCCAAAGTCAAAAAAGAGAAAAAAAATAACTTTACTTATGATTTGCTTAGCTTTACTCGCCTGTGGAGGCATTGTACTTGGAGTTTTACTTGCTCCTGACAGAGAATATACTATTAGATTTGAGGGATGGTATACGCCAGTCGAATCGGTTGTCATAAAAGGTGGGGAAACTTTCACTCCAACTGAGATGGAAGATATAGTAAATGACAAAGGGGAAGTTGTACTTGACTTTATTGGTTGGACTTACGAAGATGGTAGAGAGTATACGCCATCAATTTTAAATAGCAACTTAACTCTTTATGCTAAATATGAGGCAAAAGAGATAAAGACAACCTTTGTAATGCAAAATCTTTATAGTGAGAGAGAAAATCAGTATATATATCTGACTTCAACAACGACCAGGTTCTTTGATGAGGAAATTGTTTTGCTTGACCTTGTTGATACAATTGTAAACTTTACTGATAGCGAGTATGCTGGTTTTTCTAATGTTAAGGAATATAATGTAACTAGTGGCTTGATTGGTGGGCAAATAAATGGGTTAACTATTGATGCTTATATTGAATTTTTAAGCAACTATTATAATTTGGCAACTTTTACAATAATGGGTGAGGATGGTAGTACTAGCGCACAAGAGAACATGGCTACACCTATTCAAGATAGTATTGTTGTAGTAGGGTTTGAGCCAAAAGATGTGACTATTATTTTTGATGACAATTTGGAAAGTATAGAAAATTCTTACAATACTAGTATTGATTTTAACGAAAAAGACTTTGATCTAGAGAACGAAATAGTAAATGTTGTTTATGGTTCGCAGTATCCTGTTCCAAGTTTTAATGGGTTTAATTGGGACATTGATGTAAAAAATCACGATTTCGGTGGATGGTCGCTTGTTAGCCCAGAACTTGACGAGGATGGAAATATAACAAATGGAGATTTTGGGGTTGGAGATACATATGTAAACATTGGAGACGTGCTTACAATTAATAGGGAGTTACTTCAAGATAAAACAGAAATGACTCTATATGCTATATGGGAAGAGGGGACAACTGACCTACTTATTTACACGGATTATAACTCTGACGAGGCTTCTATTGAAACTAGTGTCTCAATAGGTGTTTCAAGGCCTTTAGGCGAGTGGGCACAAGATAATCTTAGCGAGATTGAAAGAGAGGGTTATGCTCTTGTTGGATTTAATACGCGTGCAGATGGAACTGGTTTAAGGCTTAATTTAGAAACCGATATTAGCGGTGGTATGGATTCTAAGTATTATAATAGAGATCTTGGATGTATTGTTTTGTATGCGGTTTATAGAAGAATAGTAAGTGAAACGTATATTGACATAAATGACGATATAGTTGATGAAATACTTGTCGACGGAACTACTATAGATAAAAGTGTTTACGATTTAAATCTAAATGATGGCTATGTTACTGATAAAGATGATGAAGGCTATAAATATGAGCTAGAAAATGAAATTGAAATAAGTTTTGATAGTGCGTTGAGAAGATTTGTTATCACAAACTTGCTAGTTGGCTCAGATATTAATCTTCCAAACTTTGATAGGGAGAACTACGTCCTTTCAAGTTATCTTGTGAATGGCAACTCTTATGCTATGGCAGGACAGGATGGGGCTAAGGTTTATAATGTTACTGAAAGTGATTTGCAAACAAACGCAACTCTAGAGCTTGATGCTAGATGGAGAGGAATTGATTACGAGTTTAATATTATTGGTTACGAAAATAGTAATAAAGTTATTAACATTGAGTATGGGAAGAGACTTGGCATAGTAGTTGATTATGAATTTGTGAATAATGAGGGGATTTTAGTCCTTGAAATTTATAATGGGGAAACGCAAGAAGAAATAGAGACGGTGGCTTTTTCAAGAAAGGGTCACATGTTTAATTATTTCATGAATAACACTTTTAAGGTAGATGAAAGCAGTTTATCGTCTTTTGTTGTTAATAAAAACTTTAATGAGATAGAAGCAAACTGGACAACTTGCACCTATGACGTTATTTTCTATCTTCAAGGGGGAAGCTATGAATTTAGGGATGATGGTTTAGAAAACAATAGTTTTTACACCTTTGAAGATGTGCCTTATGG
>CASDOR010000008.1 GCA_949282135.1 uncultured Christensenella sp. | reverse complement strand
ATGGAAGAATACCCTTTAGATGAGACTGCTAAGGAATACATAAATGCCTCCTATGAGATGTCTAAATTTGAACATGAAAATCAAAATTTATTTGATGATGAAAAGGATTTTGAAAGACAAATAAGTAAATAAATAATCAATGAATAAATTTATTTACCAAGTAAAAAACAAGAAAAAAAGGAAAAAATATGGATAACGAATTATACAATTATTTACTAAGTCTAAAGCTTACAAAAAATGAAATTGAAGACCTTTGCAACTTGTCACCAAGTCTTTGCGACACTTCATATTCGGATGCAAAATCTATTATAAGCATTCTTAACTTTTACAACTACCCAAAAAGCGAACTAGCAGAACTCGTTTGTGCTAATCCAAATATTTTAGCACTAGATTCTAAGAAACTTGCATCGGCACTATCAGGCTTAGTTGCCCGCGGACTTGATATTGAAGAATATCTAAAAAACACCCCTAGCTTTGCTGTATAATTTGTGTTATTAAACTATTTTTTGTTTTTTATTAAGTGTTTAAAGCTTTTTATAAATAATAAAGTTATATAAATAATGGCAAGAGTTGTACCACCATACTTGAAGTTTAAAGCTTTTTATAAATAATAAAGTTATATAAAGCTAAAATTTTATAAAAATATAAAACTTCTTACACCTACCAAATGCAACCACAAAATTCAAAAAAAATTATAAAACTCAAAAATTAAATGCTACTTTAACCCCCTCTTAAGACTTTCTAATTTTTAGCAAGCATCCCATTTTCAAAAAAAACTTATTAACTTTTATTTGTGTTAAAAAAACGGACTAGATTTTAACTTCTTATAGTCCGTTTTTATTTTTTTATTTAGTTTTTTATTTTAAATCAAGTTTTTCTTATAATTTTTATTTTTTTTAACTAAATTTTAATTTTTATTTTAGTTTTAGCTTTTAACTAAATATAGTATTTTATTTTGGTTTTAGTTTTTAATTAAATATAGATTTTATGTTTTTTTGTTTTAAACTGAGTTTATTTGTTTTTTAAAAAGAACAAAAAAGTAAGGTTTATTTTCTTTTTTAACTTTAGCATGAAAGTCAAATACTTTTAATCTAGTTCTTCTTCAATAAAATACTTTGGGCGTGCTTTTGTCTCCATATAGGTCTTACCGGTGTACAATCCAACAACTCCAATAGCCATTAAAATTATTCCAAGAGCGAGAGTCACAAAGAAAATTATAGGTAAAAACATTGTAAGCATTGAAAGTAAGTAAAATACAAGTGTTGTCACAAATCCAGCAAATCCCAAACAAGACAAAATAATCCCAAAAACTAATATCATATTTAAAGGCTTTGTTGAAAAAGAGGTTATTCCATCAACTGCAAGTCCAAGCATCTTACTAAGTGGATATTTACTTTCGCCTGCAAATCTTTCTCCCCTATCATATTCAACAGTCGCCGACTTAAACCCTATTTGAGGCACAATTCCCCTTAAGAACAGGTTTACCTCCTTATATGATAGTAATGCCTGGGCTACCCTTTTACTCATTAATCTATAATCGGCATGATTAAAAACTACTTCCACCCCAAACTTTTTGAGGATTTTATAATACCCCTCTGCTGTTGTCTTTTTAAATAGGGTGTCCTTATTCCTTTTTTTCCTAACTCCGTAAACCACGTCGCAATCATTATTTAGGTACTCATAGGCCATTTTATCTATTGCATTTATGTCGTCTTGCAAATCGGCATCTATTGAAATAATCATGTCTGCCTTTTTACTTGCCGCACCAAGCCCTGCAATTAGTGCATTTTGATGTCCGCGATTATGAGATAGCTTTATACCACTAAAAATGCTATCTTCTCCGTGTAGTTTTTTTATTATCTCCCACGTTTTGTCCTTTGACCCATCATCAACAAAGAGAACTTTACTATCATCATCTATTACATTGCTTTTTATTAAACTGCTTAACTTTTCTTTAAGTCTAGTTGAAGTCTCCCCTAAAACCTCTTCCTCATTAAAACACGGCACAACAACATATAAAATATTACCCTTCACTTTCCTCTTTCTCCTTTGTCCCCTTAAATAATAACAACTTACGTGACAAATAATTATATACAAGTACAACTAAAGTTAAAACAATTTTGACAATCCACTCGTTTATATGTAATAAGTCAAACCCTAAGTACATACCAATTAAATGTATACCAAGGCCCATAAGTGATAAAATGCTAAACAACAAAAATCCGCCAGCGCTTTTTGATTTTCCTTTCTCATCAAAAACAAAAATAATTGAAAAAAAGTAGTTAAATATAAGCCCTAAAGTAAAGCCTACCCCTGTCCCTACAATAGCTGAAACAGTAGAAGGTGCCACCTCTCTCCCAAAAAAGACATTGTAAAAATGAGCATAATTTTGTGGTTGAAATATGTACAGCGTAAGCCCCATAAAAAACATATCAATTATGGTCGCAAGTCCGCCAATAATCACAAACCTCAGTATTTCACCAAATAACTTATGCTTTTCAAAATACATAAGCACCTTCTTCCAAAAACTGACTTTCTTCTTCCCATCTACTTCCACTTTGGAAATTATAATAATTTTTATGCTAATTGTCAAATTAATCAACTTTTTAAAAAATCACAAAAAAATTAAACAATATAGCAAATTTATATAGCTTACAAAGGAATGCTTGATACTGCGTCAAGGTTTATGTCGCTTATGCCTTTATTTTCGAGTAGATTATAGTACCCCATGCTTGCAATCATTGCCGCATTATCTGTGCAAAGTTTAAGCTCTGGAAAGTAAACATTTATGCCTTCTTTTTCTGCCTCTTTTTTTAGGTTTTCCCTTAAAAAACTGTTTGCAGATACCCCACCTGCAACGCATAGTTTACTATAATTTTTCTCTTTACATGCCCTTATGCTCTTTTTTATTAAAGGCAAAAAAGCCTCATTTTCTAGAGACGCACAAATGTCTTTTATTGGTATTTCCTTTTTCTTTTGAGTAAGTGAGTGAATGTAATTAATTACAGCAGTCTTAAGTCCGCTAAAACTACTATCAAAACTATTTTTAAGAGAGTCCTTTGTAAACTTAATATTTGCTTTTCCTTCCTTTGCGAGTTTATCTATCTTAGGTCCGCCAGGGTACCCAAGCCCCATAACTCGAGCTACCTTATCTAAGCACTCACCCACCGCATCATCGAGTGTCGACCCTAAAACCTCGTAGTTTGTATAATCTTTTACATTAACAATTGCACTATGCCCACCACTAACAATAAGCCCAATAAAAGGTGGAGTTAAATCTTTATATGTAATGAAATTTGCACACATATGTCCTCTAATATGATTGACAGCAATTAGCGGAATATTTAATGCATACGCTAGACTTTTTGCAAAACAAACTCCAACCATAAGTGCCCCAATAAGCCCTGCACCATAAGTCACCGCCACCGCATCAATGTCTGTGAGTTCTATTTTAGCTTCCCTTATAGCACTTTCAAAAACATTTACAATTGCCATAACGTGATTACGACTTGCAACCTCTGGCACGACCCCACCAAAACGCGTGTGAATGTCAATTTGACTAGAGATAATGTTACTCATTACCTCCCTTCCGTTTTTAACAACTGCAATTGAGGTCTCATCACAACTAGTTTCAATACCAAGAATTATGATGTCTTTTTTTTTGCTTATCTTACTAACCTTTTTTTTAACTTCTTCAAAATACATTTTTTACTTACTCCACCTGTCTTTTGCTTTTCTTTTTATCACTTTAGTCTTTTTTTTTTAAAACCTTATCTTTTTCTAGAACATTTTTTATTTTATACAAAAAAATCAAATCAATCAATTTTAGCGGTTTCTTTTTTATTTCAAACTTTGCTTATTGCACCTTTACCTTAAACTCTTTTTTAAGTAGTCTAATATAAAAGGCTTGATATCTCCGTCCATAACACTACTTAGGTCTGACGACTCAAAACCAGTTCTATGATCTTTAACTAGTGTATACGGACAAAACACATAAGACCTTATTTGACTCCCCCATTCTATTTTTTTAAGGTCGCCATGAAGAGCCTCAAGATTTTTTTCTCGCTCCTCTTCCCTTATTTTTAAAAGTTTACCCTTTAATATCTTAAAAGCGGTTTCTCTATTTTGGATTTGACTTCTCTCATTTTGGCAAGTGACCACAATTCCAGTTGGGAAATGGGTAATTCTAATCGCCGAATCAGTCTTGTTAATATGTTGTCCTCCTGCACCGCTACTCCTATATGTATCAATCCTTATATCTTCTGGCGGAATAACTATATCGCCCCCTTCTTCAATCTCCGGACTGACTTCAAGACTTGCAAAACTCGTATGTCTCCTTTTATTTGCATCAAAAGGTGAAATTCTAACCAGCCTATGCACCCCACTTTCCGCCTTTAAATATCCATACGCCTTTTTACCAGAGACTAAAAAAGTCACACTTTTAAGCCCTGCCTCATCTCCATCTAAACTATCAATTATTTTTATTTCATACCCATTTTTTTCACAAAAACGAGCATACATCCTATAAAGCATGCTTACCCAATCTTGTGCCTCCGTTCCGCCTGCACCAGCATGAATTGTCAAAATCGCAGGGCAGTCATCATACTTGCCACTAAGAAGTATCTCAATAGTCTTTTCTTCTATAAATTCATCAAAACGACTTAGCATATCACTAAGTTCGCCCTTTAAACTTTCGTCCTCGTCAACCTCGCATAATTCAATTAAAAACTGAATGCTCTCTTCATCGTCATTTAGTCTTTTTATTGTGGCAAGTTTATCTTCAATTTCCCTTATCTCTTTGCCATTTTTCTTTACGAGTTCAAGACTAGAATAGTAATCTTTATCTTCTTGCAGTTTTCTTTTACTTTCTAGCTCTTTTTTTAAACTTTCCTCGTCAAAGACACTCCTTTAAGTACTTGCTTTTATTTTGCAAAATAGCAAATCTTTCTTTTTCGTTATCTATTACCATCTCTACCTCCCACAGCAGTGCTTATACTTTTTTCCGCTTCCACATGGGCAAGGGTCATTTCTTCCAACGGTCTTGTCAGACTTTGCTTGTACAAACTTTTGATTGGTTGAAGTCTGAATAGGTTTAACCGCCTTTTTAATTTCAGGTGGTCTTTGAATTTTTACATTAAGTAGGAAAGTACATGTATCTTCTCTAATTTTTTCTATCATCCTATCAAAGAGGTCAAAACCTTCCCTCTTATACTCAACAAGAGGATTTCTACCACCATATACTTGAGTCCCAATTTCGCGTTTTAAAATTTCCATAGTGTCAATATGCTCCATCCAAAGCACGTCAACTACTCTAAGCAAGAAATACCTTTCAAATCTTGAAAAATCAAAGCCAAGCTCCTTTGACTCCTCAATCAATTTATCATATCTATTGTAGACTTCTTTTAAAACCTTTTCATAGACGTCACGCGCGTCACACTCTTCAACAAAATCTTCAGTTACAAGGTTTCTACCCTTCTCAATAAGCCTTACTTCTAGGTCTTTGTTAAGTTTTTCAAGGTCCCACTTAAAAGTAGGTGTGTCGTCATCTATGACATTATAGACAACTTTACTTACAACGTCTGGGAACATAGACAAAATTTCATCGTGAATGTCGACCCCTTTTAAGACCTTATCTCTTTCGTTATAAATTATTTCCCTTTGCCTATTCATAACATCGTCATATTCAAGAACAAACTTACGAAATACATAGTTTTGTTCTTCAATCTTCTTTTGAGCACTTTCAATTTGTCTAGACAAAATTTTAATTTGGAAAGGAGTGTCCTCGTCTATCTTAAAAGCATTTGCAATAGCTTTCATCCTGTCCCCACCAAAACGTCTAATAAGGTCGTCCTCCATTGACACATAGAAAACACTACTACCAGGGTCCCCTTGACGTCCTGCACGACCACGAAGCTGATTGTCTATTCGTCTGCTCTCATGTCTTTCAGTGCCAATTATTGCAAGTCCGCCGAGTGCTATTACCTCTTTCTTTTCCTCGTCAGTTGTCTTTTTAAAGTCCTCATAAAGTCTGTCATATTCTTCTTTTAACTTTTGCATTTCAGGACTTAAATTTATAGTATAGTCAGACACGAGTTCTATCTCGCTAGCACTATAGCCTTTGTCCATTAGTTTTTGCTTAGTTAAAAACTTAGGATTTCCACCAAGTAAAATGTCAGTACCACGACCTGCCATGTTGGTAGCAATAGTAACAACCCCTATTCTGCCCGCTTGAGCGACAATATTTGATTCCTGCTCGTGATTTTTTGCGTTTAACACAACGTGTCTTACTTTTTCACGTCTTAACAAATCACTAAGCCTTTCACTCTTTTCAACAGTCGCAGTACCAACAAGTACTGGTCTACCTGTCTCGTGAATACGCATAATTTCTTTGACTACCGCATTAAATTTACCATTTTCAGTCGTGTAAATAACGTCCGGATAGTCACGTCTAATAACCGGCAAATTCGTTGGAATTGTCACAACGTCAAGGCGATAAATCCCATTAAATTCCGCCTCTTCAGTCTTTGCAGTACCGGTCATACCACTAAGTTTGTCATATAACCTAAAGTAATTTTGGAAAGTAATTGTAGCAAGAGTCTTATTTTCATCTTTAATTTTGACATTTTCTTTTGCTTCAATTGCTTGATGTAAGCCTTCACTATATCTTCTACCTGGCATAAGACGGCCGGTAAACTCGTCAATAATTATGATTTCGTCATCTTTTACAATATAGTTATCGTCTTTCTTCATAATAAAGTTTGCCTTAAGGGCATTATTAATATGATGAATAAGCTCAATGTTATTTATGTCAGATAGATTATCTACCTTAAAAAATGTTTCTGCCTTTGCAACTCCGCTATCTGTTAGCCTTATTTGTTTTAGTTTTTCGTCAATCTCATAATCCTCTGGAACAAGTCTCTTTGCAAACCTTTGTGCGGTATAATACATCTCGCTAGACTTAAACCCACGACCAGAAATAATAAGAGGTGTACGTGCCTCATCAATTAAAATACTATCTACTTCGTCAACTATTGCAAAATTTTGCCCACGTTGAACCTTATGAGATAAGTCTTGAACCATATTATCTCTTAAATAGTCAAAACCAAGCTCATTATTCGTGCAATAAGTTATGTCAGCATTATAAGCTTCCCTCTTAGCCTTTTCGTCCATGCCAAAGACATTAACCCCAACACTTAGCCCTAAAAATTTATATACCTTTCCCATCCAGTCCGCGTCACGTCTAGCAAGATATTCATTGACAGTCACTATATGAACACCTTTCCCACTAAGTGCATTAAGATAAGCCGGAAGAGTTGCAACAAGAGTCTTTCCTTCACCTGTCCTCATCTCTGCAATTCTCCCTTGGTGAAGTGCAATACCACCAAGAAGTTGCACATGGAAATGTTTCATATTAAGCACTCTACTACTAGCCTCTCTAACCGTTGCATAAGCCTCAGGCAAAATGTCATCAAGAGTTTCGCCTTTTTCTAGCCTATTTTTAAACTCTTGCGTCATTTTCATAAGCTCAAGGTCAGTCTTTTTTGAATATTCTTCATCTAAAGCTTCAATCTTACTTGCAATCTTTTCTAGTTTCAAAACATTTTTTGTGTTTGCACTTTTAAAAATCTTTGAAAATAAGCCCATAATTAATTCTCCTTACCAAATTAGCAAAGTTCTTTTACTTGCTAACTATTCTTTACAATTTTTTCTCTATATAGTACTACATTTTTTAAAAAAATAAAAGACATTTTTTGTCTTTTTTTAATAATTAGCAATAAAATGTCTTATTACAAATTAGCAATCATTATAAAAATTATTTAAGTATGACAAAAAGTCAAGCCGTAAACTAGACCTGCTCCCTTTTTCTTAAGAAGTCTAGATAACGCGTTAATTGTAGCACCTGTTGTCATAACATCATCTATTATAATAAAATTTTTATTCTTAACATCTATGTTATCTTGTATAAAAAATACGTCTTTAAGGTTTCTCGTTCGTTCTTTTTTATTTAGTCTTGTTTGGTCAGTGGTGTCCTTTAATTTAAGGAACAAATTTAGGTATAACTTTAAATTTGTAAGCATGCAAAATTCTACTGCAATTTCTTCACTTTGATTATAACCTCTTTCCTTTCTTCTACTATTTGTAATAGGCACATAACACACGTAATCAATGTTATCACTTATAGTGCTATTAAATTTGTCAGCCATAAACTTAGCAAAAGTCTTCGCAATAAACTTTTTACCTCCAAACTTTAATCTATAAATAAGAGTTTTAGCCAATCCCTCTAGTTTTGCAACACTAATATTTGCATCAAAATAAAACTTAGGACTTTCTTTGCACTTTTTACAATACTTATCAAACTCATTTACCTTGTCACCGCACTTTACGCAAGCGTGCTTAATAAATTCAATTTCTTTAAGACAATTATCACATAAATAATTATTTCCACCATCAATTATTTCATCCCCGCAACAAAAACATGTAAAAGACTCGCTAAATAATGCTTCACCTATTAGATCTAAAAGCTTATTCCCCATAAATATTCTCTGCCTTTTGTTTTTGAAGTTTAAGAAGTTCTCCTAGCATTGTATATCTTCTCGTTATGTTATTGTTGTAAATCATCCTAAGTATATTCTTTTTAGGCCCCACTAAAACTACTATTTTCTTTGCCCTTGTGACTGCCGTATAAAGAAGATTTCTTGTAACAATATTTGGCGCCCCACTTACAACCGGCACAACAACAACATCAAATTCACTTCCCTGACTTTTATGAATAGTTGTTGCATAACACACAAAAAGTTCGCTTGCCTGAACCTTTGAATATACCGCCATTCTGTCATCGTCAAACCATACAGTAGTTTCACTTGTCTGATAGTCAATTTTTATTATTTTTCCCATGTCGCCATTAAAAATGCCTTCGCCCTCTTCAATTCGACCATCATCATAAACCTTTGTCCACTTTAGGTCATAGTCATTTATGACCTGCATTACCTTGTCACCTTCACGTAAAATTCTTGTTTCAAAGACAATTTCTCTTTTTTTAAGACTAGGCGGATTAATGAGCTCCTGTAATCTCCTATTAAGGTTTTCAACTCCGCAAATGCCTGAACGCATAGCACATAAAACTTGAATGTCGCTACTACCACATTTAGCATACTTTGGAAGTCTGCGTGTCACAAGATCAACAACGGTTTCAAACATATTATCAAGGTCTTGCCTATTTTCATAGAAAAAGTCATTACTTTTATTCGTTAAATCAGGCATTTTGCCTTCGTTTATTAAATGAGCATTTGAAACAATAAGACTTTTATCATCTTGCCTATAAATGTGAGTAAGTTTTACCGTATTTATTACTTTACTTTCAATAATGTCTCTTAAAACATTTCCAGCACCAACACTTGGAAGCTGGTCTTTATCTCCAACTAAAATAAGCTTGCAAGTGCTTGGGAGTGCACGAAGAAGAGAGGAAAAAAGATAAACATCGACCATAGACATTTCATCAACTATAACAACATCTGCTCTAAGCTTGTTTTTTTCATTATACTTAAAAACTGGCTTTTCTCCGTCTTTATATGTCACCTCTAGTGCCCTATGAATTGTGCTTGCCTCATAACGACATGTTTCTGTAAGTCTTTTGCTCGCTCGCCCGGTTGGAGCAAGAAGATAAATTTTGTTTGTATAGTTTTTGCAACAACTAAGAATACATTTTACAATTGTAGTTTTACCAGTTCCAGGGCCTCCTGTAATTACCGTCACCTGCCCCTTAACAGCACTTTTAATAGCTTCTTTTTGCGTATCATGAAGTACAATTTTGTTTATTCTTTCATATTCCTTTATTTCTGTCTCCACATCCACTTGTGTGTCAAGCTCTGACAAATCACTGAGTATAAGCTTGCCTGCAATACTACTTTCCATAAAATAAAAAGTCTTAAGACAAACACATTCTTCGTCTTTTAACTCAAAAACCTTAATTCTACTTTCAATCTGAAGCTTTTCAATTTCCTCTTCAAAAAGTTTAAGTAACACGACCTCATCAATCTTAAGCAATTCTTTTATGCTTTCTAAAAGAGTGTCTTTAGGTAAATATGTATGTCCGTTTTTGTCACTAGCATCACCTAGCACATGTAAAATCCCTGCCCTAACTCTAAAATCAGAGTCACTTGGTATGCCCATACTAATTGCTATTTTGTCCGCAGTTAAAAATCCAATCCCATCAATGTCTTCAACAAGTCTATAAGGATTTTCTGACACAATGCTCACTGTTCTATCTTTATAAAAGTTAAATATCTTTAAAGATAGCGTCAAAGAAATGTTATACTTTTGCAAAAACATAACCGCATTCTGCACATTTCTTTTATCACTAAAGCTCTCCCCAATACTTAGTGCTTTTTTCTTACTAATTCCCCTTATTTCACTAAGCCTAATTGGTGCAAAACTTATTATCTCAAGACTATCTTTTCCAAAATGTTCAACAATCTTTTCAGCAGTCGCAGGCCCCACCCCATCAATGAGTCCGCTAGCAAGATATTTTTTTATTCCCTCTTTACTCTTTGGCTCAACGGCAGCTAAGGTCGAAAAAGCAAATTGCTTGCCAAATTTAGCATTTTCTACAAATTCACCACTAAGTTCCACCTCTTCGCCAATGTTTACACTAACCGCTTTCCCAACGCATGTAAGAAGCGAATGGTTATAATCAATGTTTATTACACTATAGCCATTATCTTCGTTCCTAAAAATTATATCTTCAACACTGCCATAAATAATCATATGTTTAGTTTAATCCTTTTTTAGTCCCCATGCAAACAAAAAATAATAAATTTTTGCCCTCACATAAAAAATAAAAATAAATACAAAAAACAAATCCAAAAGCTCAAATACAAAAAGGTAAATCTAAAAACCCAAATCCAAAAATGTAAATTTAAAAATGTAAATCTAGAAAGGCAAAATTAAAAAACAAAAAACTAAAAATCCAAAAAATCAAATACAAAAATGTAAGATTAAAAATGTAAGTCTAAAAACGTAAAATTTAAAGATATAAAGCCAAAAACGTAAAATTTAAAATATAAATTTAAAAATATAAATTAAAATACAAGAGCAAAAAAATTGAAAAAACGGAGGATTTCCTCCGCCCTTTACATAAAAAATTACTAAAGTAGTCTTTTTTCTATGTCTTTCCAGCTGTCAACTCTTATGATATTTTTCTCTTTTAATTCTTCGTCAGTATAACTTTTATTGTGATAACTAGTAAAAAGGTACTTTTCTTTAAAATTTCCTGTTAGATTACCTAAAAAGTCGTCAATTATAATGTCCCCTTGAAGCACTTCCTTAGAATTTGTAAAAATAAATTTTTGCGGAGATAAAAAAGGAAAAGTCTTTATTATGTAGTCATATTTGTATGAAAAAATTTGAGCAGAACGAGACGGCATATTATACATAACGCATCCAGAACAAATATAGATATCATACTTTTTACTAAGCCTATATAAAACCTCTTTTGCGTCTTTGATAAACTCTACATCAAAATAAGGATTTGTATCACAAAACTCACCATAAAACTTATCTTGGTCACAAGGCTTAATAATTTCATCAATATAGTAATTTTGAAAATCATCAAAAGTATAATTTGTTTTTAAAAACCTATTTACTCTCTGAAGAAAAATAGATTCAACAATAGTATCGTCAAAATCAACAATCAGCTTTTTCTTATGCATAAACTCAATCTACCTTTGATTTAAAACCTTATAAATTTTATCAACCACTTCGTCTAAACTTTCCACAAACACAACATAGTCACAGCATGGTGCACTTCGCCTTTCATTCCTAGCACGAAGTAATTTTCTATCAATCTCACTTTGTGTTTCCCCTCTTCTCTCTAGCCTCTTTTTTAAAACCTCATCATCTGCATCTAGAAAAAAGGTCATTAAATTTTTATTCTTAAAAAAGTCCAACTCTCTTACCCTGCAAATTGAAAAAGGGTCAACTATCATGACACAATTCTTTTTCATGTAATACTTTTCAATTTCGCTATAAAGCGTACCATAATATTCACCATCAAAAGTGTTATACTCAACAAATTCACCCTTACTTATTTTATCTTCAAATTCATTTTTATCTAAAAAGTAATAGTCTAATTTGTCCTCTTCTCCCTCTCTTTTTTGCCTAGTCGTACAAGAAACACACTTTGCGTAAATGTCACCATACTTTTCGCAAAATCTCCTCATAATTGTCGTCTTTCCAGCACCGCTAGGCCCACAAAAAATTATTATTTTGTCGTTTTTCATAACTTTCTCCAAACTTAATCGTCATCCCTGTATTCCATATACTTTGGTGGTCTTTTTTTATGAAAAGGATTTTCTTCTTCCTTTTCTTGCGTTAACAATTCGTCATCCTCTTCTTCATACTTATAGTCGTCATCATCAAAATAAGTTTCATCCTCGTCTTCCTCTTCCTCGTCTTCCTCGTCATTATCACAATGGTGACAACTTTCGCAATCATGATGACAGTACTCATCATCACGTGATACATAAACATTTATATCAAGATAGACAATTTTATAACCCGGATATTTTTCGAGCAATTTTTCGTCACTCTCAACATCCGGTAGCTCTCTTTCATTTTCAATAAGTTCTTCTACCTTATCGTCTAATATGTCTTGTAAAAGCTCAACACATTCGTTTTCATCCTCAGTGTCCTCAACATCACTATCTTGTAAGCCAGGCAAAAATCCCTCATATAAAACTTGCCCGTCCTCTTCCACTCCTCGAATAAGTGCTGGATAAGCACTCGCCATAAGAGTCTTTTTTTCAAGAGTTTCACCAAATCCGTAATCTTCAAAAAAATCTTCTTTGTCTTGTCTTACCATCACAATATTCTCCTCTATATTAAAATATTTTTAATAGTAAAATATTGTACCATATAACAAAAAAAAAGACCACTTTTTTGTAGTCTTTTTTTATATTATTCTCCTTTAAATGGAAGAATCGCCATATTTCTTGCACGTTTTACAGCAGTTGTGATTTCTCTTTGATGCATACTGCAAGTGCCGGTTTGTCTACGAGGAACAATTTTTCCCTTTTCTGTCACAAACCTTTTTAATGTTAAAGCATCTTTGTAGTCAATCTTTTTTGACCTGTCAGCACAGAACATACAAACTTTTTTCTTGCCCTGTCTTTTTGGCTTTTTAGTAAATTTTTCTTCAACTACGTCTTTCATTACTTCCTTATTTACTTCTTCACTCATTTACCTTACTCCTTTTCAAACTAAAATGGAAGAGTGTCATCATCAATAGGTTCTAACTCACTACTACCAGCATTACTTTCAGCACTAAAACTTTGGCTTGAGCTGTCAGAATTTTTAGAACTTAAAAACTCTACTTCATCTGCAATAACTTCCGTTACATACCTCTTTGTTCCGTCTTGAGCGTCATAACTCCTAGTCTGAATGCTACCAACAACACCTGCCTTACTACCCTTTTTCAAATACTTGTGGCAGTTGTCCGCCTGTGTCCTCCAAACAACAATGTTTATAAATTCAGCATCTCTTTCACCCGTGCTACCAACAAATCTTTTTGGAACAGCAAGAGTAAATCTACAATAGTTAATACCGCTATTAGTAGTAGATAATTCTGGATCCTTTGTTAAATTCCCAATTAATATTACCCTATTCATAATTTTTCCCTCTTAAATTCTTTTTATCGTTTACTTTTTGACAATGATGTGTCTTAGTATGCCTTCAGTAATAAGCATAAGTTTACCCATACTTGTGCTTGCGTCTTTATCAAGACTGTAAGTCATAAGTACATAGTACCCTTCGTTTTGGAACTTAATTCGATAAGCAAGTGGCTTTAAACCCCACTTGTCAATCCCACTAACAGTCCCTTTGTTTTGCTCAACATAACCCTTGAACTTATTAATAAGCCCTTCTCTCTCTTCTTCACTAAGCTTTGGAGAAATAATGTAAAGCACCTCATAATTTGACATTTTGTTTACCTCCTTTTGGACTAATTCGGCTCCTAATTATTTTGTTCTAGGAGCAAGAAGGAATGTGTTTTAAACTTCAAATAAAAAAGCTAAAAATCATTCACGTGAAAAATAATACCAAATTACATAAAAAAAATCAAGACTTTTTTTAGTAAGTCTCAATTTTTTTGCTCTTTTTACTAAAAACCTTCCCTTGTATCTAGTTGTATGTAAATATCTTGTATACCTTCTCCTCACACGTGCGACCACGAGAGACGTCGCCCTAAGGGCTCCCACCTCTCTTAGGCCGCACTCCCTATACTAATTGTCCATTAGTAGTAGACTTGAAGTACTCCCTCTATACCCCATCACTAATCCACCGCACTCACTACATAATTTGTCCGTCTACCATTAGCTTTGAGCCACTCCTCACACGTGCGACCACGAGAGACGTTTCGCTCCGCTCCCACCTCTCGTGACCGCACTCCCCTATACTAATTGTCCATTAGTAGTAGACTTGAAGCACTCCCTATACCCACCACCATTAATTCGCACTCCCTTCACACTAGCTATTTTTTCTAAGCCTTTAAATATGTTATCAAGCAGCCTTCCAAACAATACTCTATTCCTAAACCACAACTCTTTAAAACCTATACCACTTTCCTCTCTCGTTTGTCATTAAAGTATAACTCTTCCCTAAAACCTAAACCATCAAACCCAATACCAAAATCTTCTCCTACGTCACTATAACCTACACCTTCCACCCCACTCTCAATAGGCTCAGGCACCCCATCAACCATCTTCCATTCCCCCGCCCAATACACAGGTCTATTAGAATAATTCCAACTCGAACTCCACCCACTAGGCTGACTACTCGCCTCACAATATATTGTAAGATTACTACAACCCCGAAATGCACTACTTCCTATACTTGTAACACCCTCTGGGATTGTAATTGAGGTGAGACTACTGCAAAATCTAAATGCAGAATACCCTATACTCGTGACTCCATCACCTAAAGTTACCGTTGTAAGATTACTTAAATCACTAAAATCAAGGTCTTTTACCTCTCCGCTTTGTATTGTAAGTTGTTTTACGTTATCACAACCATAAAAAATATAACTACCTATGCTTGTAAGCCCTGTCATATTCTCAAGGGTTATACTTGTAAGTCCTGTGCAATTATAAAATGCATAACCTTCTATACTCGTAACACTCTCTGGAATTATAATCGAGGTGAGACTACTGCAATTATAAAATGCATGACTTCCTATACTAGTGACACCACTAGGTGGTGTAATTGAGATGAGACTTCTGCAACCAGAAAATGCATAATATCCTATACTTGTAAGTTGTGAGTTTTCTCCAAAGGTTACAGTTTTAAGACTACTGCAATCTTCAAATGCATATATTCCTATACTCGTCACACTATCTGGTATAGTAATTGAGGTGAGATTACTGCAAAGTCTAAATGCAGAACTTCCTATACTCGTAAGTTGTGAGTTTTCTCCAAAGTTTACAGTTTCAAGACTACTGCAATCATAAAATGCAGAATTTCCTATACTCGTGACACTATCTGGTATTGTAATTGAGGTGAGGCTACTGCAAGATCTAAATGCAGAATTTCCTATACCCGTGACACTCTCTGGAATTATAATCGAGGTGAGACCACTGCAACTAGAAAATGCCCCCTCACCTATAGTTTTAAGAGTACTTGGCAAAGTTATCTCTTCTATAATCATTGGCATCGACTCATCCATAGATGCAAAAGCCCCCATCCCTATCTCTTCAAGCTTTGTATCTTCTAAGTTGATTGTTTTTAAACTTGAGCAACCCATAAAGGAATACATGCCAATACTTGTTAAATTTGAATTATCTTCAAATACTACATTTTCTAAGCCCATACACATCGTAAATGCCCCCACCCCAATATTCTTGACATTCTCTGGGATGATTATTTCTTGAAGATTCATATTTATATAATCTCTAAGTATTTCTTCTAAATTTGAACCATCACCCATATCTGGTGGAGTTATAAGCCCCAACATAATAGAGATATATTTTGAAAATGCTCCACCTTGAATACTAATACAAGCTTCGTGTATGGTGACATTTTCTGCTTTTAGGTTTGTGTCAATAAGTATTGCGTGTTCGTTATTTTCGGTTGGTAAATAATAACCATTTTCATACTCTATAGTGTCTAGTCCTGTGCAAAACATAAATGCCTCACCGCCGACATACTCTACACTACTTGGTATGACTATATCTGTCAATGTTGAGCACATCGCAAAAGCTCCACCCATGATTCCTGACATCATATTAAATTTTGAATTTATACTCTCTACACTATTTGGAATTACAACACTTTCTATTTTTGCTATATTAGGCTCTTCCCCCATCATTGCTGGCAATATATCACTAAACGCGTTATATGGGATGTCGACTACGTCATGGGAGATTATGATGTTTGGGGAGGTGTTAAGTAGTGGTGCGTTTGCAAAGTCGGAGTTATGTACGTTTGGGGTTAGGAAAACTGAGTAAAGTGTAAGGTT
>CASDOR010000007.1 GCA_949282135.1 uncultured Christensenella sp. | reverse complement strand
GTGGGCTGAAACTCGCCCACATGAAGTCGGAGTTGCTAGTAATCCCGAATCAGCATGTCGGGGTGAATGCGTTCCCGGGTCTTGTACACACCGCCCGTCACGCCATGGGAGTCGAGGGGGCCCGAAGTCGGTGAGCTAACCCGAGCAATCGGGAGGCAGCTGCCTAAGGCAAAATCGATGACTGGGGTGAAGTCGTAACAAGGTAGCTATACGAGAACGTGTGGCTGGATCACCTCCTTTTAAAGAGAAGTGAAGTCGACGAAACCAAATTTTTATAATTTGGCAGGTACACAAGTTGGAAAGAAAACCAATACAAAAAACACTTGAACTAAACAAGTAAAAATATTAACCCGTTTGACTTTAACTATTAAGAATAAAATTTTCTAATGGAATACTAAAAACCGAAGTAGTAATTACTTCGGTTTTTTTATTTGTTATTTGACCATTTGAGTAAAAGTTATTTGTGATGGGAAGAGAGGGGTGCGGTGGTTTAATGGTGGGGTGTAGGGAGTGCGGTCACGAGAGGTGGGAGCCCTTAGGGCGACGTCTCTCGTGGCCGCACGTTTTACAACAAAAAAAGAGGGTAAGCCCTCTTTTTTTGTAATTAGTCAGCTTAACCTTGTAAACCTTGGGATTGACGGAACATATCTTCAACGACTATGTCGTAGATTTCGCCAAGGGTTGAACAATATTCGAGTACTTTCCAAGGTTCGTTTGTATGATAGTGAATTTTAATAAGTTCACTATCTCCAACGACAAGTAGACAGTCTCCAATAAAGTTCTTTTCAAAATACTCGCGAATATCATCGTCACTTAGGTCTTTACCATCAATGAGAAGTTGGGTATCGTACCTATAATTTAATTCTTCATCTTCATCCATTTTTTTGCTCCTTAAAAAAGATATTTACTTTTTATAGTATAATTAAAATAGGCGCACAAGTCAAATAAAAAAGCGCTACAATTCTATGCAAAAAATATTTTGATAATCAAAGTAATTTTTAATAAATATTAAGAATTGGAACAATTTAGGTGAGTGTTAAAATACTTTTTTATTTTTTTGGCACTTTATCTTTGCTTTTTCAAACCAAATATTACAATGACACAAAGCTCATTTTAGGAGCTTTAAAGTAGATTAAAATTATTAAGGGGTATTTTTAGTAAGTGTATTTAAAAACTAAAAAAAGTTGCAAACAAGAGAAAAATGTGGTTTAATATATTTTGCGTTCAAGAAAAAACAAAAAGGAGGAAAGATGTTAGAGCTAAAAAACATATGTTATGAAGTAAATGATAATGGTAAGAAGAAAAAGATTCTTCAAGACATATCTTTTAAAGTTAAAGACATACAACTTGTAGTACTAACTGGACCTAACGGCAGTGGAAAGTCGACTTTATCAAAAATAATTATGGGGATTTTAACTCCTACAAGTGGGAGTGTAATATATAATGGCAAAGATATAACGGGACTTGACATAACAGAAAGGGCAAATTTGGGGCTTTCGTTTGCGTTTCAGCAACCTGTGACATTTAAGGGACTTCGCGTTAAAGACTTAATTGACATTGCGAGTAAGAGAAAAAATAGTATTATTAATGCGTGTGATTATCTAAGTCGTGTGGGGTTATGTGCTAGAGAGTATATTGATAGAGAAGTAGACTCAAAACTGTCTGGTGGGGAGCTTAAGCGAATAGAACTAGCGCTTATACTAGCTAAAAACGGAGAATTAAACATTTGTGACGAGCCAGAAGCAGGCATAGATTTATGGAGTTTTGATGCGCTTGTCAAACTATTTAAGGAAGAGGACAAGACCTTTGTTGTCATAAGTCACCAAAGGAGACTTATTGAGATAGCAGACAAAATAATTATGCTAAGTAAAGGCAAAATTGAGGCGGAGGGAAGTTACTCAGACTTAAAAGACAAACTTTCAAGCCAAACTTGTGGTAAGCTTTGGGAGGTAGGAAATAATGAATGAGATAGAAAAAAGGCTTCTTGAAGAGGTTTCCTCACTTCATGAAATCCCAATGAGTGGGGCATATAACATTAGGCTTAACAAAAAATTATACGCAAGAAGTGTGAGTGAAGACATAAACATAGTGTCAAAGAAAGACAAGGACGGAATAGACATATTTATTAAAAACGGAACAAAAAACAAAAGTGTACATTTGCCGGTGATTGTGAGTTTTGAGGGTATTAAAGATAAAGTTTATAACGACTTTTACGTTGGAGATGATGTTGACGTACTTATAGTAGCTGGTTGCGGAGTGAGTTGTGGCGGAAATAAAACTTCGGGGCATAATGGAATACACACCTTTCATATTGGTAAAAACTCAAAAGTCAGATATGTTGAAAAGCATGTAGGCATAGGAGGCAACAAGGCTAAAAGGGTGCTTGATCCGGTGACAGAGATTTTTTTAGGTGAAAATAGCACTTTAACTATGGAGACTTCTCAACTTGGTGGGGTGACAAAAAGCACTAGGACAACAAATGCTTATTTAAAAAGTCATGCAAAGCTTATTATAAAAGAAAGCTTACTCACAAGTGAAAACGACCGCGTCAAAACAATTTTTAATGTCGATTTAGATGAGAAAGACTCAAAAGTTGAAGTTACGTCACGTAGTGTGGCACGTGGGAAAAGCAAGCAAGAGTTTATTTCAAATGTTGTTGGCAAAAATAGGTGTTTTGGGCACGTAGAATGTGACGGAATAATTAGCGAAGAGGGGGAACTCGCGTCTACTCCTAAAATTGTTGCAAAACACACAGACGCACAACTAGTGCACGAGGCGGCGATAGGAAAAATAGGTGAGGGGCAAATTGAAAAGCTTATGACTTTGGGGCTGACAAAAGAAGAGGCGGAAAAAGAGATTATTAGTGGATTTTTAAGGTAAAAAAAGGGTATAGTTTGAATAACTATACCTTTTTAGTTTTTATAAAAGAACATATCTTTTAAAAAATTATTTTAAATTTTTGCATAACTTTAAGCTAAAAAACATTTTTAAATAACCTATTTTAATAAAAACTATTTTAATAAAATTTATTTAAAAAATTCTACGAGACTTAGAGGGTTAATTTAAAGTTAAGGTCTGCCATTTTGTCGGTTGTGACGTATCCTGGTTCGGCATTTACGATATCTCTAAGTCTATTTACAATGCTTGCACAAGTCATTTCGACAGTCGCTGGGCGAGAAACTGTAATAGTTGTTGTTGGTTCGCCCTCAATAGTCCATTCGTTTTGGTCAAACTCGTCTGGTCCGTAGACTTTGCCAATACATTCAGTTTCAAGGGTTATGCCTTCTTTTGTTGTAGTTGTGACAACAGCACTCATTCCAGTTGCGTCTCCGCGTTTTATTGTCATATTAAGAGTTGAAGAATGCAAATCCTCTTTGTAGGTTTGTGGTACGCATTTTTGTGTTTGATTTAAGACGTGAAGTCCTAATTTTTCACACAGCCAGCCATTAACAGTCCACATATAAGATGGGGAATAGTCGCCGGCATTTATTACTTTTTTACGTTCCTCGTCACTTATTCTGTCTGCACTTGCAATTTTTTCGTCAAATTCTTTGAGACTGAGCCCCGCCCCATGAACTTCTGCTAAGGCAATGCCATAGTCTTCAACATTATATGATGACCTGCCTCTTATCTTTGTGATTTTTTGAGTAGAACCTGCAAGTACTGAAATGAGACTCCCCCAAGAAGCGTCTTGATAGCCACTTCCAGATAAGGTACAGTTATTTTCTTTGGCGACTTTGTCAAGCTTTTTTGTAATTTTTGGAGAAGAATTCATAGGGAAGAACGCTTCTTCACAAGTAGAGATTGCGTTGACACCACACTTTGCACAAATTAGCATTACGTCATAAATGTCTTTCATTAAACTCATTGTAGTTATAATTGCTATGTCTGGTTTATGTTTTTTAAGACTCTTTTCAAGGTCTTTTACATTTTCAATTATAACACCTCTATTTTCGCCACCTTGGACATATGAAATATCTTTGCCAATTCTATCTGGGTCTATATCGTATGCACATACTATTTTACCTTGTTTTTCCTCCACATAACGCATTGTATATTTTGCCATTTTACCGCACCCTATTTGTGCGACTTTCAAAATTTTTGCCATTTTTTTTACTCTCCTTTTAATGTTTTTAGTATATACAAATGATAAAAAAAGTAAAAATAATTTTGTAATCTTTTTAAAAAAATTTATTTAAGACAAAAATTTAATAACATACTTGTGACTTATTTTTGAGATTTGTAAAATGGGGAAAATTACTAGGTCTAAGACTTAAAACTATATTTTAGTACTAAATAAATGACTTTTCTTTAATTTTATGGGTTAAAGTTTATTTTTATGTTTTCCTTTTTGAGCATGCGAATATAAATTATCATTGCTGGTATGAAATCTAGTGCCATTCCGATGCCAAACATTAAGCATATACCAAGTAGGCTTGGGACAAAGATTCCGGTAAGGTATAAAATGAACATAATTCCATAATACAAGCCGTCAATACAGAGAGACTGAATCAACATATAATTTGTTTTTCCGAGTCCGTAAAAGGTGCTATCAAAGATTGTGCTATTATAGATATAGGTTATGTAAAAGCCTGTTTCAAGTAAAACAATATTAAAAACTGTTTCATATTCTGACACATTCATGACAAATTGTAAAAATGGTTTCCATAAAGGAATACTAAGAAGCCAAATTACTACAAAAATGCTTGCTAAACAAATATACCCAAAGGTTTTGTCTCTAATATTACTACGATTTTCGCCTACTTCTTTTTTTACGATGTCCGAAAGCGCAAGGCTAGGAAGGAGTAACCACTGCCAAATGAAATTGTTTGCAAGCCAATAATTACCTTGCTCACTTACGAGATTTACCATTCTTGTAATCATTATCATAAAAACAAGATTTCTAAGTAGTGATTCAAGAGCTGAAAAACTACCTACCTTAAACCATTCTTTGAGCCAAGAAAAGTCGAGTCGGACTCTCGAAAATAAACGGATTTTTTCTTTTTTTGTTAAAAGTATCATTGACACAATTAATATGCTACAATTTACTATGATATTTGTTATTGCTATACCATTTACTCCTAGATTAAGAGACATAGGAAGGGAACTAATAAAAAATGTATCTAAAAGGATGGAAAGTAGCATTTGTATGGTTAAAACTATATATAGATAACTATTTTTTTTGAGGGTTACAAGTACCAACATCATAAAACGCCAAAGTGTAGAAAATAAGGCGGAGATTGTTTCTAGTCTTACATAGTCTACGGTTTGCTGGATTAGATTTTTGTTTTGAGCCATTAGAGTGACAAGAGGTTTTGCAAATATTATTAGTATTAAGGACAAAACTAGGTAAGTTGTAGCTGTAATTATAAGTCCAGTACGGGTTTTGTTTGTAAAGTCTTCTTTGTTTTGAAGAGACTTTCCAAGAAGATAAAATAAGGGAAGTATTAGAGCTTCTTGTATGACCTCATAAAAAAGGCTAACATATGACATTTGGCTAGCAATATTGATTCCACTGTCACTAGGTAGATTGCCAAGAAAATAAATTCGTACTGTTTGATAAAGGGTAGGCAGTAACATTGTTAGTAGTACAGCACTAAACAAAGAAAAGTTAACACTTTTTAAAGCTTTAATTATTTTCACTATATCTCCTTTTTTTTCTATAAAGACTAATTTAAGTAAAACTTTTGTTGTCACAAAAATAAAAACACTTTTTTTTCTATCTCTTAACGACTCAAATTGTTTCTAGTGTCATTTATGACAAATAATAGTTGATTTTTGTCTAAAACCTATTCTAAGTATATCAAAAAGGAGGACAAAAGAAAAGAGAGACTTTAATTTATTAACTATTTCCTGTAAGATTTACTGGCGAGGAGGCACTAAACAAAAGGTTTGTTTATGATAATGTAAAAAATTTGAATTAAAAAGGGCACAAAGGTAAAGCTTTTGCTTGGGAGGGAAGAAAAATATTAGAAGAGGTCCCCCATGCAAAAAGTTTGCATGGGGGTAAAGAAAAAATTGGGTGTCAAAAAGGAGGATGTTAGCTCATTAGCAAGTTTCTGTAAAATATATTTAGGAGTCATGAAGTTAAGATGCTTGCATGGAGGTAAAGAAAAAAATTAGAAGGGGTCCCCATGCAAAAAGTTTGCATGGGGTAGAGCAAGAGAAACTAGATATCAAAAAGGAGATTAGCTGAGTAGCTAATCTCCGTAAGATTTACCCAATTTTTTTGCATGGTGGAGACAAGCGGAGTCGAACCGCCGACCTTTGCAATGCGAATGCAACGCTCTACCAACTGAGCCATGCCCCCATGTTTTTATTATATAATATTATAGCATAGCAAATAAAAAAAATCTAGAATTATTTTGATATTTTGTCTTTAACCTTAGAATAAGTTGTTATTTAGCTTTAGTCTTAAATTAGAAAAATAGGTTATTTATAGTCTTTGGTTTAAACCTGAGAATAGCTGGTTATATTAGTTTAGTCTTATCATTAAGGAATGGCTTGTTATATTAGTTTAGTCATATCATTAAAAGATAGCTTGCTATGTGGGGTTAGTCTTAAATAAAAAATCAAATTTTATAATTGATTTTAGCTTTAGTCTTTGTCAGTAGTAGAAAAATTTAAAAAAACATAAAGAGTATCAAATTTTTTTAAAAATTTAACATTTGAAAGACATTTTTTTTAGAATTAAATTTTATCTAGTGTGTGCGAGATTTTTCTTTACAATGGAGTTTAAATTTAAACACGGCAAAAAATAAACTTATTTGTTATCTTTTTTTGTACCTATCATTGAGTTTATAGGAAGGGAAAATAGAATACCTTTACCTTCTTCGCTTAGTCCTGCTTTAGAAGAAATTTGTTCCATTATTTTTGTTTTTTTGTTTGTTGGTACAATTGTAAAGATAATTTCTTTTTCTGCTTTTAAATTTATACCTAAAAATGCGTCGTTGTCGCTATTAAAAGTTCCTTTACCATACATTATTGTGCCACCAGTAGCCCCGGCTTCCCGTGCGGCACTAACTACAACGTCACTTTGTCCTTTTGAGACAACTGCTACAATTAATTCATATTCTTTTTCCATGTTCGTTTATTTCCTTTTACTTTGTTTAGATTTTTTTGTTTTTTTATGTATTAACTTTTATATTTTGGTTTTTATAAAAAGGCATTAGCAATAGATAGAAAAGAAGGGGAGCTTTTATTCGAGTTCAAATCCCATTTGACTAAGTACACTATACATTGCACTTTTAATAGGAATAGTGAAAGCAAGGCCTGTGTTTTTCTTATCTAATTCTAGGTTTTCATTTATTAGTTTCATTATTTTTTCTCTATGCTTAATTTTAATAAGTGCAAAAATAATGTCCTTTTCGCCTACGTCAATTGCAAAGTAATCTTGAAGAGTGTTGTCAGCAGTACCATGTGCTAGGCTTAAAATTTGAAGGTTTACATTGAGAGCATTTAAAATTTTTATAACCTTTTCACCTTTGTTTTTTTGCGTAATAACACAAAGTAGTTCAATTATAGGAAGTTTTTTTGTTTGTGTTTTAGTTTCTTTTTTTGGTTTCACGTACCTTTCCTCCTTTTTTCTTTTTAGTATATTCAAATTCTATAACTTCATCTCGGGTCACCACTAAAGGTTCGAGATAATGTCTTTCGTAATCAAATTCGACTATATAATTATTTTTTAACTTTTCATTTAAGTTTAGTTTGTTATTTTTACTTACTTTTATTTTGTAAATTAAACCAAGTATTTGCATAGTCACAACCGGGAAGCAAGCAATAAGTGCTATAGTGCCAAAACCGTTTCCGGGTTTTGCTAGCCCTGAAACCATAGGTAAAATAAAGGACACAGCCATGCTACCAGTTGCGACGCCTCCAGAGTCAAAGGCGATTGCGGTAATAAGTTTTGGATTAATAAAGGCAAGAATTATTGATAAGGAGTACAATGGAATTAGCATATAGAGTACATTAAAGGAATAAATCGCACGAATAACTGCGACCATTACAGAAAGTGCTACACCTATTGAAATGGTAACAACAATGACACTTTGACGTATTGTGCCAGTAGTTACGTCCTCGACTTGCTTTTTGAGGACATGAAGAGCAGGTTCTGCAATAATTGCAAATGCACCTAAAACAAAGCCAACTAGAATTGCCCAGTTTTTATTAGATAGCCCTAAGAAATATTCACCAATTGCTGTGCCGATTCTTAAATAACCTATTTCAACGCCTGTTAGGAAAAGTGAGATGCCAAGATAGGTAAGAAGAAAGCCAAAGAGCATACGTACTACTTTTGTTTTTGGGTATTTAAAAGAAAAAATCTGAAACAACACAAAGATTGCAATTATTGGTAGAAGTATTATTGCAACATCCTTTAAGCTTTCAAGGAGGGTAGAAAAGAGATCTTCAAAGATTTCCACATTTGTAATGACCTCACTTGCCCCGCCACTTGATGAAGGGTCAAGAAATAGACTCAAAAACATAACTGAAATTATAGGTCCAACAGAGCAAAGGGCAATCATGCCAAAGCTATTGTCTTCTTCGTCCTTTGAATCTCTAACACTACTTAGTCCTAAGCCAAATGAAATAAGAAAGGGAACAGAGATAGGTCCTGTTGTTACACTACCTGAATCAAATGCAATTGGTACAAACTCCTGTGGCACAAAAAAGGACAAAATAAAAACAATCGCGTAACTTGCAAAAAGAAGTATTGATAATTTAATTTTAAAATAAATCCTAAGAATACCTAGAAGTAAAAGAATGCCTACACCAACAGATACTACTGAAATAAAGAGCCATATACTATTTAAACTTGAAAAGTCAGCTACTTGACGAGCAAGCACCATAAGGTCAGGTTCTGCAAAAGTTATTATAAAACCTATAACTAGCCCACACACTAGCATAAAGATAAGTTTTCCGTTTTTTGATAAGGATCCGCCAACTCCGCTTCCAAGTTCTATCATTGAAGTGTCAGCGCCTAGTGAAAAGACGGTTATGCCTATAATTAGAAGTATTGCACTTAAGACGAGTTTGATTATTAGGTCTACTTCTACGTCAATAAACAAAAATATGAGAAGAAAGATTATTATTGTTATTGGTAAAACGGAAAGTAGCGATTCTTTTAATTTTTCTAAAAATTTCAATATTTTTATTCCTTTTTTAAAATGCTTTCAAAAAAAGTTTGACAAAATTTAAAACTATTGTCAATTAAATTTGTTTTTATTTTTAAATTATAATAATAAATAAGAACTAATAAAAATAAAGAGATAATAAAATTAAGGTAATAAAATTAAGGTAATAAAATTAAAGATAATAAAATTAAGGTGATAAAATTAAGGTGATAAAATTAAGGTGATAAAATTAATGTGATAAAATTATGAGAGATAATTGCATTTTTATTTAAAAATTAAAGTTAGAGTTTAAATTTTTACTTCTTTAGGTGAAAGTTTAAAAAATGTTTGTAAGTTTTTGCTTTTTTGTGATAGAATGCTTTTACATTATGAATGTATATGATTTTGACAAGACAATTTACAAATATGATAGTTCGAAAAGGTTTTATTTTTTTATTTTAGGCAAAAAACCTATACTTTTTTGGCATCTCTTTGTAAGTGGGTTTTGGGGGCTACTTTTTGCGTGCCATATAATAGATTTGCGCTTATTTAAAGAATATCTTTTTTCTATTTTTAAACATATCAAAGACATTGATGTGCTACTCAAGGAGTTTTGGGACAAGGAAATAATAAATATTAATGAGTGGTATTTTGAGACTCGTAAAAGTAAAGACGTTGTGTGCTCAGCTTCTCCTGAATTTTTGGTGGCGGAAGGGATGAAAAGAGTAAACAAAAGTGTGATAGTTATTGGTTCAAAGATAGATAAAAAGACAGGTAAATTTGAAGAGGGCGCTAAAAACTGCAAGGGGGAAGAAAAGGTTAGTAGGCTAAAAGAGGCAGGTTTTAGCAGTTTTGAGTGTGGCTTTGGGGATTCTAAAAGTGATGTGCCAATGATTAGTCTTGCAAGCAATAGATTTAGAGTGATAAAAAATAAAGTTGTGCCTTTTGATGAAAAATATTTTGAAAAATATGATAAAAGTACTTTACAAATTGATAATAATGATTTATAATCATTGTCACTAAGTTAAAAACCTTGTTTTACTTAAGACAGCAAGTGGAAGTTTTTTCCGTAACACCTTTATGGTTACTTGCCGAGGTAAGTAGAGGGCTCACGAATTTTAAATAAAAAAATCGACCTTATACTTACGTTTTAAGAAGAGTTAAGTGTAAGGTTTTTTTAGTTTAAAAGGAGGAGTAAAACGTGTCAAAAGTCGCTTTAGAGGCAAAGAGAAAGATTATTGACGAGATAAAGTCTAAAATAACTGACAGTAAAAGTGTTGTTTTTGTAAGCTATCAAGGTATTAATGTTGAGCAAGATACAAAACTTAGAAAGAACTTTAGAGAAAGAGAAGTTGACTATAAAATTTACAAGAATAGGCTTATTAAAATTGCACTTGACGAGCTTGGTATTACTGGTTATGACGCGACTCATCTTGAAGGGACAACTTCTGTTGCTTTTGGCAAAGATGAGGTAAGTGCTGCATCTGTTTTGTTTGAGGCTAAAAAGGACGTAAAATGTCTTGAAGCAAAGTTTGGTATAGTGCTTGGCTCAGTTGTTGACAGTGCAAAAGTTGAAGAGCTATCTAAGATTCCTAGTCGTGAAGTGCTTATTTCTAAACTTCTATTTATGCTTAACTACCCAGCATCAAGCCTTGCAAGAGTTATTAACGAAATTGCAAAGAAAGGTGCATAATAAACTCAAAAAAATAAACAATTAAAAAAACAAAAAAATAAACAAATTTAATTTAACTATTTTAACAAATCAAATTAAAAAACAAAATAAAGGAGAAAATAAAAATGTCAATTGAGAATATTATTGAAGAAATCAAAAAACTCACACTTGTTGAGACAAACGAACTTGTAAAAAAACTTGAAGAGGAATTTGGAGTAAGTGCTGCAGCAGCAGTTGTTGCAGGGCCAGCAGCAGGGGCAGGTGCTCCAGCACAAGAGGAAGAAAAGACAGAATTTACTATTGTGCTTAAAGAAGTTGGACCAAACAAGATACCTGTTATTAAAGTCGCACGTGAGGCAACAGGTCTTGGACTTAGTGAAGCTAAGGCTCTTGTTGATAATGCTCCATCAACAATTAAAGAAAATGTTCCTGCAGAACTTGCAAAAGAACTTGAAGCAAAGTTTAAAGAAGCAGGTGCTACTGTTGAACTTAAGTAATTGTTTAAATTTGTAAAAAATAAATCACTTTTAAGTGTTTAGGCTTAAAGGTGATTTTTTTTGCTCGCACACATATTTTTTTATAATTTGACTTATTAATTTAATTGCTTTTGCAAACACGCATGAGTTTATCATAATTTGACTTATTAATTTAGTTGTTTTTGCTCGCACGCACGTTTTTATTATAATTTGACTTGTTATTTTAATGGCTTTTATTCGCACACACGAGTGTGTCTTGTGGGAACTTGGCGGTAAGGTTTTTTAAGGAGTTGGTGCTTTTATTTGCACATATGAATTTATCAAGAGTTAGTTAAAAATTATTTTTTATGGTTTCATAAAGGTTATACATTTTGGAGTATCTGGGGAAAGTGCTGAGTTTATTGTTATGCCGTTTGCGATGCATCTATTTTGCCTATTAAATAGACATTTTGCAGAGCATTTTAAACACATATCTTTTAAATGCCTATAATCTGCTATTTTTGGTGGAGTGTCAGAAAAAATAAGAGCACTAAAATCTTTTTCTTTTTCTGGAGCTGGGACAAAAGTTTTACAAACAAATTTTTTGTCTATTTCAACACTTTTAGCTGTGCAAGTGAGGTCGCAGTTGTATTTGCAACCAGTTTTTCTACATCTTAAATCCATTTTTAATTACCTCTTTTTTAAAAAAGTTTTGGAAATTTTATTAAAATAAAGTTTTGACAAATAAAGAAAACTTAAACATATTTTTGAACTTTTATAATTTCTATCTAAAAAAGACGGGCGACCGCCTGGGGACGATTTCACCCCCAAGTGACCGCCCTTTATACTCGCACATACGGTTTTTGCTTGACTTTTTGTTTGAAAGAGTGATATAAGTCTAGAGTAAAGGGAGACTAAAAAATGAAAGTTATACTACTTAGTGACGTTAAGGGAAGTGGAAAGAAAGGTGAGATTGTAAACGTCTCAGATGGATATGCAAATAATTTTTTACTTAAAAAGGGACTTGCAAAAATTGCAGATAAGGTTGTCGAACGTGAAAAAGCAAGTCAAGACGCAAGTGTTCTTAGGACTAAAATGCTTGAAAAAGAGGGTGCTGAAGAGACCGCTAAAAAACTTAAGGGTAAAACTTTTAGAATTCAAGCTAAGCTTGGTGAAAATGGTAGATTGTTTGGGGCTGTGACGTCAAAGGAAATTGCACAGGTACTTCAAGATGAGGGGTATGAGGTTGATAAAAAACAAATTATTCTTGAGTCGCCTATAAAAACTACTGGGCGGTTTACTGTGCACGCAAAATTATATACCAATGTTAATGCGAAATTTGATGTGCTTGTTGAATAGAATAATTTTAACACTTTTTACAAATAAATAGTTTATAAACAAACTTGTTTTACTAATTTATATAAATCCATATAACAACATAAGAAAAAGCAAAAAAAATAAAAGGATTATATGAAATAAAATTTTTTGGAAATACTTTCAAAAAATTATCGAAAATTAGTTGCCATAAAAATTTTTAAATGATATAAAATAGTTGTTAAATGGTTTGACATGCCATTTGTTTGTATTTCACTTTTTCATTTTTGTTTGGTATTAGGGCGTAAGCAATCTGATATAAAGTGAGCATAGCAAAAAATAATGTGTCAAAATTTTTTTTAAAAAGCCTAACAAACTTAGGTTAAAAAGGAGAAAAAATGGTCGGTAATAAAAAATTAATGATTGCTCTATTTTCTATCTGCTTAGTTGTCATAGCGGGACTTCTTACAACAGTAATTGTTCTTGCAAGCCCTACCCAAAAAATTAAATCTGACATTGGTATTTCTTATTCAGTTTCAGATATTCAGGGTAGTATGAGTGCTACTTATACTATTGGCGAAGGGGAGCCACAATCAGTTGGGTCTGCAAATTTTACAGTAGAACAAGGAAATATCTCAGACACCTTTGATCCTGTAAATATTACTGAGGGATTATCACCTACAAATAAGAGTGTAGTTTTTGATTATGTTTTCACAAGTACAATTAATAATGGTTATTCTGTGACTTGCCAGTATACACCAACAAGTGCTACAAATTGGACTGTAGAATATTCTACACAGAGTGAAACTGAGGGATTCGCAACTCTTTCAACAACATGTTCAACAACTGTTGCTGATGGTGGAAGTGAGGAAACAGCAAGTACATCTCACCTTTACATTAGAATTACTTTAAATGATGCAACTATTGATTCTAGTTTTAGTGGAACATTTAATTTTACTTTACAATCAACTGCAACGGCTAATTAATTTGGGTATAGATTAGATATTAAACACCATAAGATTTACTTTTTTGCCCTAGAGTAAATTTTATGGTTTTTTAATACATTTTTAGTTGTTAGATGACGTATTTTTTAGTTAGATTGTTTTATTATACATATTTTAATAATTTTTAAAAAAAATACAAAAAATATATTTGCAAACTAGTTAAAATTGTTTGTCAAAAAAAAATATATATTGTATAATCTAGGTGTTTTAAGGGGAAAAGGAGTCAGTGTGAGTAAAAAACTTAAGATTTCAATCATTTCTTTAGTGGTTTTTGTTTTAGTTGTGCTTGGGGGTGTTGTTGCTGGTATTCTTATAAATGACTTCTATCAGCGAGAGCCTATGGCAACAGTTAAGATTGAATCTGGAGTGTACGATGCAGACCATTCTCTAGTAAGAAGTTTTGAGGATTATAATGCTGTTTTTGGTAGGAAAGACCTTGGAAATGGCGAAGACAAAGGCAAAACATATACTATTAGAGAAAATGCATTAGAGGAATCTCAGTATGTTAAAATCAAGTATACGGTGACAAATGATTCACAAGAGCTACTAACAATTAAGTTTGATCTTGTGAGTGAAGAGGGAGACAACTTTTTCTTATCTTATTCTAGAGACAACGACATTTCAAATGGTGGGCATGAAATAGAATATAAAAATGCTTTTTCAGACGATGTTGAGGCGGGAGAAACTATTGTAATTTACTTTTATGTAGATGTTATTGATACAAGTATTGAAGGCGACTATAATGCGACATTAAATTTAACACTCACAAATAATGTAAGGGAGGTTTAGAGAATTATGGCTGATAGTGTTGTAAATGTAAAAATTAAAGAGGACAACAGTGTTAAAAAAGCAATTGAGGATACAGCGAAAAGACTTCAAGGGAAGTATTCTAAAAAGAGAAAAGTAAACGAGAAACTTCTTTATAAGAAAAGCAAATGGCTTAATGCTCTTACTATCGTCTTAAATGTACTTTGCATTGTAGTTGTGTTTTGCTCAGCTGTTGTGTTCTTTTCAATTGTGAATTGTAAGGCACAAGGAGTTGCTCCTAGTTTTGGTGGGTATACTTCAATGAGAATTGCTAGTCCTAGTATGGAGGCGAGTGGATTTAAAAAGGGCGACACAGTTATGGCACGTCGAGTTGACACTAAGACCTTAAAAAAGGGAGATGTCATTGCTTACTACAAGTACAATGAAATTACAGTAGACGAAGGTAAGGCTTTTGATGATTTAACTGCTGAAAGTGCTAACTATGTAACAAAGTACAGCCTTAGTTTTGGTGGTTTTTTTGGTGCTCAGAGTGATAAAATTAAAAAAGCTGCAAGCAAAAACTCTTTGATTTTCTTCCATGAAATTGTTGAAGTTAGAGAAGACGCGGATGGAACAAGATGGTTTAAGACTTGGGGGACATCTAATCTTGGGACTATGGTGGATCCTGAAAATCCAGAGGAAACAATCCCTAATCCAAACGATCATCTAGAAGATAACTGGTATGTTAGTGAAGATATGGTAATTGGTATCTATGATAATTCTGGTACTGCAAATTTCTTTGCTGGTGTTATTGGGGCATTTTCTAGTAGTAGTGCAATAGTTCTATTACTCCTTATTCCTCTTGTGATTATTGGTGTTATAATAATTCTTGAGTTCTTAAAAGATATTCAAATTTATAAATTACAACTTGATGTTATTGAGGAAAAGAGAAAAATTACTGACCCAATTTGTGTTAAACATGAGATTGGATTTAAGATGGACAACAAGTCAAAATATAAAGTTTTAGCACAGGCAAATGACGAAGATAAGAATGAGTATATTAGTTTACTTTGGAGAGATGGTACAGTTCCTAGAAGTATTAAGAAATATTGTCTTAGAAAGAAAATGTATCTTAAGCCAGTTGAAAGACTGCTTGAGGTAAACAGGGAATGTGAGGCAAGACTTAAGAAAGGTGAAGATCCACTTCTTGTTGCAGAATATTATACAAAGGAAAAAGAAAAATTACAAAAAGAGCAACTTGAGTATGAAAGACAATTTAGGTCTTGGATGAAAGAGGACAAACAAGACATAAAACAAATGAAACAAGATGCAAAACTAGAGAAAAAAGCTGCTGCGAGTGAGGCTCGTGTCGCAAGTAGTCAAGCACAAACTAATGCAACAAGTGAGGGGGCACAGGAAGTTAAAGCTGAAGAGCCAAAGAAAGTTAGTACAACAACTAGTGCTGATAGTAAGAAAGTAAGTCAGGCAAAGGCAAGTAGTACAACAAAACCTGCAGCAACAAAAACTGCAACAACAAAACCTGCTACATCAAAAACTACAACTTCAAAATCTAGTGCAAAATCAACTTCGCAAAAATCTACAACTAAAACTGATAAAAAGTAAATAGATGTAAAGGTTTAGGCTTAGACAATTAGTAGAAAAAATAAAAAACTTTTATGGTAAGAGATAAATGCCATAGAAGTTTTTTTATGTAAAACATTTAATTTCAAAAAGAATTTTTGTGGTAAACAGTAGAAAGCATAGATTTTTTGTGCTAAGTAATAAAAACTATAATTTTTATCATAATTAGTAATTGTAGTATACTATTATGATAGGTAAAAAGATTATATTTCTTATGATAAATTGCAAATGCAATATGCCTTATTATGAGTAATAGGCTATATTTTCCAAGATAAACAGTAATTGAAATATACTTTATTATGAGTATTAAGCTATATTTTCTATCATAAATAGCAAATGCAATATGCCTTATTATAAGCAATAAGCTATATTTTCCAAGATAAACAGTAATTGAAATATACTTTTTGATAAGCTATAAGTCATAATTTTTTATGATAAATAATAAATACTGTAGAGGATTTTTATTATAAAAGAGAGTTTTTTAATAGCTTTTAGTTTAAAAAACTTTATATTAAAATAGCTTATATGTTTTTTACACCTAAAAAATAGATAACATTATAAGTTACTTCATTAAAACAAATTCGTATTGTTTCATTAATTAAAGGATTGTTGTAATAAAAAAACTATGGTTATAGTTCTAAAAAGTTTACTTCTTTATTTAGTAATTAAAGTTTTAACTTATGAGGTAAAAAAAACGGGGCAATACTTTCTGCTCCGCTTTATATTTGTTTTAATTTTTGTCATGATTAAATTAATTAGTCTTGTCTTGAATGTAGGACTACAAGTAAGAAACGAAGTAGGTTTAAAACTGATACTATAAGACTTGCCACATAGGTAAGTGCTGCTGCGTTTAAAACTTTTTTTGTCCCTTTTAATTCTTCTTCATCTAATATTCCGCTTTCTCTTAAAATGGTTATTGCTCTATTTGAAGCATTGTATTCAACTGGAAGGGTTGCTAGATTAAGTAAAACCGACACACCAAAGAATCCAATTCCGCACCACATAAGCACGTTGCCAATAATACTACCAGGCAAAGCAATAAAGTTAAAAATTAGTCCAATGACGACCAGTGGCCAAAGAAATACAGAAGCAAAATTTGTAACAGGAACTAAAAACTGCCTAATCTTATAAGGGAAGTAGTTGTCTCTTTTTTGAAGAGCATGTCCAAATTCATGACACGCAACACCAAGAGCTGCAATTGATGAAGAAGTATAAACCTCATAGCTTAGACAAATTTCTTCGGTTTTCGGACTATAATGGTCTGAGAGTTTACCTCCAATTTGCTTAACTGAAATATGACCTAAATCTGAATTAACAAGGAGATTTTTGATTAGGTCACTTGCAGTAACTTGCGATTTTGCCATGACCTTGCTGTAGGTATTATACGCACTATTTACTTTTGCTTGAGCAATGATTGCTAGTATTAGTCCGGGGAGCAAAATTATTCCCATTAAATAATATTCAAAATACATTTTTTCATTCCTTTTATATTAGTATTTATTTTTTATTTAAAAAAATTAGTTCCTTGAAGTTTTTATTATCATAAAACTTTTTAAAAACATTTACTTTTTTAATTTGCTTAAATTTATTAGTTTTTTTTGCGTCTAAAGTTTGTTTAATAAATAAGTAAATGCTTTTTCATTAAACGTTATCTTAAATTAGTTTAAAGCCCAACACTAGTTAAATAAAAATAAGCAAACCTTCTTAACGTTTAAAACCTTTGTTTAATGAGTCTAAAGGCAAATTTTAAAATGTAACATTTACATTTGCTAAACCTTCCTATAATGTAGATTTAATATAAATTGTAATTTTACATAGGGACATTATACAATGTTTATATAAGTTTTCAAACTAAATTTCACTTATATTTGTAATAAGTCCAAATTCGTCTTGGGAGACTAAAAATTCTTTTGCTTGTTTTTTGTCATTTTTTTCATAAATAAGAGCAATTTGGTTTAGAGGACTAGAGGGAGTTAAGCTTTGAGAGTACATTATAAAGTCGCCAAAAAAGTGTTTTAAGTGCTCGTCTTTTAGTTTTGTTTTTAAGCTTTCTGCAAGATATTCTCTTGCAAGAGTATAATTTTCTACTCTGACTGCATCAAAAAAGGCATAGGGAATAAGTTCTTTTTTGGTCACTTTCTTCGGAGTATCATAGACTGATACAAGACTTGCTTTTTCACTAAAGTTTTTTTCAAAAGAATATTCCTTTGTGACCCCATGTTTGGCTAGGTCAAAGAGGGCATTAAAAGTTAAAATTTTGTTGTTTTCATGTTCTAGTAAGTCGACTTCTTCAAGATTAGTGGTTGTGTAGGTGTTGTTTTTAAAACTTACAGTCATAATAACATAACTTTGAGTGTTTGTTTTGCAATATATAAATAACTTATCATTAATTGTTTTTGTGTTTAGGTTTACAATTTTTTTGTTGTACTTTTGGTCTATGTAATTTTCTGCATTCTCAATCCTAATGTTAAAATAATCATTTTTTAAGTAGTGGATTGTGTGAACTATGCCACCAAAAAACACCGTTTTTGTTTGGGTGTCTAGATAGGAAGGTGTAAATTCTAGAAAAGGTCTAAGGAGAAGTAACAAGGTGTTATTGCTAAAAGAAATTAATTCTGCGTTATGGTGAGTGTTAGTTAGAACGCCCTCTTTTAAACGTAGTGAAAGTGAAAACGGAAGAGACGAAGTATTATCATAAGATAAAATTGACAGAGAAATGAAGTTTTCGTCTGTAGAAATAAGTATCGGATTGAGTCTATTTTTTTTAAGAATAATAGTATTTTCCTCTAGTTCCAAATAGCAGTTAAACGTGGGTTTTATAATTAAATAATAATCCATATTTTTTCCTTTATATATTTTATTATTTTTTTTAATAAATTATGAAAAGTAGTACAATATAATTACACTAATTAAACTAGTAAGAAAAACATAAGTTGATTTTACTTTGTAGAAAATCTTTTAGATTTAAAGGGGAAAATAAGATCGTTCTAATGTGAAAGGGGCAATATTTGAATAAAATTTTTTTGTTTTGGTAATAATTAAAAGGGAAAAGTGGGAGGGTAAAAAGCATGGACAAGAAAAAGGTGATAAGTTTTAAACGAGCAAAAGAGAGTATTAAAAAAAGAATAAAAGAAGAGGACATTAATTCGCTTTTTTTAGGACTACTTAAGATTGCAAAGAAGTGGGCTATTAGTGAGGTTGAAAATGAAATTAAAGAAGAGTGTGAAGAGGCAAAAAAGAATTTTGTTGAAACCTTAAAAGAATTACATGACACGCAAATTAGACTTAAAAGGGAAAAGGTAACAAGTTATAAGTACTTAGAAAAAATAGAACTCCAACAAAAACAAATTTGTGCACTTATTGGGAAACTTGCTGAAAAGGAGACTTTAGCAAAGTTATAAGAGATTAAAGTGTAAAAAAAACATAAATTAAACGACATATAAAAAGCTTTATATAAATACTTAAATTGTTTTAATTATGGGCATGATCAAGTATTTTTGTTTACAAAATAAGATACTTATTATCTACAAAATAAAATATTTATGGTTTATAAAATAAAATATTTATAGTTTACAAAATTAAATATTTATAGTTTACAAAATTAAATATTTATTGTTTGAAATAATATTTAAAATTTGATACACTTTAAATATGAAAAATATAATTCTAGCAAAGACAAATTATGATGTGCTCTATTTTTTAATCCAAAAGCTAAAGAGTAATGATTTTAGACGTGGCAGGCATGTTTTTATTGTGCCGGACAGGATGTCGGTACTGTGTGAAAAGACTGTATTTGAAAATCTTCACATTGAAAGTACATGTAATATTGAAGTTATGACCTTATCTAGAATTGCTATGAAACTCATAAAAAACAAAAATGTTATTACTAAAAGTGCAAGTTGTATGATTTTGCAAAAGGTTTTAAACGACAAAAAAGACGAACTTAAATGTTTCAATAAAGCAAAGTCTAGTGAGGTGGCTGAAAGTATTTTTGGCACAATAAGTCAATTTAAAAGCTGTAAGATAGAGCCGGGCTCGGTTAAGATTAAACTTGACAATCCAATTTTAGAGGACAAACTTAACGACATTTCACTTCTTTATAAAGGGTATACGGAAGAACTAAGAAATAGAAACTTAATTGATTCGCTTGATAAGTTGAATTTTTTAGAGTCCGCTATTTCTAGTTCTAGTTACATACAAAATTCATATTTTTATGTTTGCTTTTTTGACGGATTTACTTTTCAAGGTTATGATATCATATCAAACATAGCAAAAAATGCTTTAGAATTTAATATTGGAATAGCTTTTTCTAGTGGTCTTAATGAACATATTTACAATAAAAAGTACTTAGAAAAAGTAGCAAATCTGCTAGGAGATGCAAATGTTATAAATTGCCCTGAGTCTCAAAAAGACGAGCAATTTAAGTTTATTTTAGATAATTTATTTACTTTTTCGCCTGGCGTACAAAAGGTGAAGGAGGGGACAAGTAATATTGAATTTTTTGAAGGGGAGAATTTAAAGGAAGAAATAACAAACGTTTGCATGCAAATTAGAGATATGGTTTTACATAAAAACTATAAACTTAGTGATTTTAACATTGCTTTGCCTGAGCTTGCATCTAAAAAAAGTGTTCTTGAAAATGTACTTAAAGATTTTGATTTTAATTACTTTTTTGATGTGTCAATAGCATTTAAAGATACAATTTTACCAAGTTTTTTAAATGCTTTATTTGACCTTGTCATAGAAAATTACAGCAAAAAAAGTGTGCTTAAATTTTTAAAGCATCCTTTAATTACTATAAATGAGGATGAGCTTTGTGAGTTTGAAGATTATGTAACTAAGTTTGATATTTTAGACATTTATGATTTGAAAAATGTAAACATTACGCAGTCGGAACTATTTAGTAGTTTTGACCTTGTTCGCAACAATTTGTTTTCTATGACAGAAGAATTTGTGAGAGATATAAACAATGCAAAGACGTATGGTGATTTTGTTAGTGCAACAAGGGTATTACTTGAAAAGCTAGAAATTAGTAAAAAACTAGATGCCCTTACCGCAGATTTTATCAATTCTAACAACTTAGAACAAATGAGGCTTTACGAGGGCTATATGAATGAATTAGACGAGATTTTGGATTTAATTTCCTCGCTTTTAAAAGATGATGAGTGTGAACTTAAAGATTATATGTCTACTCTTCAAACCCTTTTTAATGAAAAAAAGATTTCTACTTCTCCACTTTCAATAGATGCAATTTTTGTTGGAGATAGTAGTGTTAGTTTTTTTGAAAAAAGAAAGGTAATGTTTGTAATTGATATGAACGAGGAAGAATTTCCTAAAAAGGTAAGTGACTGTGGACTTATAACCGATGATGATATAGAACTTCTTAGCGACAAATATCTACTTGAACCTAGTATTTTTGAAATTAACAAAAAAGAAAGGTATAAGGCTTTTGAGTTGCTACTTATTCCGACAGAAAAATTATACCTAAGTTATAATTTTGAGAAGAGCGTAAGAAGTAAAATTTATGATGATGTGCTAAATTTATTTGTTGTAGAAAATGAAGGAAAATTTTTTAAGTCCAAAATTAGAACTATGAAGGCGACTCCTTTTCTTGTTAAAAACAATACTTTAAGTCTTGCAAAACAAAATTTAACCAAAAATTTACGAGAAATTTATGACGGACAAAAGAAACAAGATGAGGAGCTTGATACTCTTTATTTTGCGGTTAAAGATAGCCTTTCTAGTGATTATATTTCTAGATTTAATTTTGCAAATGAAATTAAACTAAAAGAAAATGTGTTTTTTACGAAGAACAAAACTAGCATATCAGAAATTGAAACCTACATGACATGTCCATTTCTTCATTTTGCAAGATACGGTCTAAGACTTCAAGAAAAAAATAAAGGGGAAGTAGACAGGGCGAGTATTGGTAATATCATGCATAGACTTGCTTACACTATACTTAAAAATTATTCCTTACCTTTAAGTGATAATGAAGTTGTAGACGTCGCACAAAAGACTTTTGATAAGATTTTAGAAGAAGAAAATTTTAAGAGTTTAATGTGTAACCTGCAAAACAAGATAATACTTAAAAACCTAAAAGAAGAGGGAATTAGGTTTGTTCGTGCACTAAATAATCAAGCAAAGTATTCTTTATTTAAGCCAAAATACTTTGAGGCTAGGTTTGACGACAAGGAGGGAGGGCTATCTTCACTTAAGCTAGATTCTAGTTTAGGCAAAATTTCACTTGTTGGTCAAATTGATAGAATTGACACTTTTAAAAACTATTTTAGGGTAATTGACTATAAAACTGGTAAAACTGACAGTAGTTTAAAAGAGCTCTTTTTTGGTAAGAAAATCCAACTTGAGACATATCTTAAAGTGGTTTCATCTTCTCTTAACCTTAGAGGGGCAGGGAGTTACTATCTTCCTATAAAAGGTAATTTTTATGATTTAACAAAGGACACAGAACAAAATAAATATGCACTTCAAGGTAGGACTTTACGAGATGATGAGGTAGTAAACGCAAGTGATACAAGGTTTGAGTGCGAGGCTACAAAAAGTGACATTATTGATTTAAAGCTCAAGAAAAATGAGGGAGGAATAAAGGAATATAATAGTTTTTCGCACACTTTTAGTAAAGAAGAAATTGAGGCAATGTCAAGTTATGCTGTAAATTTAGTAAAAGAAGCAATAACAGACATTTTAAGTTTTAACGTGACACCAAAGCCATTAAATATTAATGCACTCCTTTGTGAGAGCTGTAAGTTTTTTAAACTATGTAGGTTTGACGAAAATTTTAGAAACGAGATGAGGTCGCCTCGTAAAAAAATAGACATGTCAATTTTTCTGGGTGAGGAGGAAGATAAATGAATTTTACAAATGAGCAAACAAAGGTTTTAGAAAATAATAGTAATAATCTTCTTGTGTCTGCCTCTGCCGGAAGTGGAAAAACGGCGACTATTATTGAAAAGATTTTTAAACTCGTAAGCGGAAAGGAAGATATACTTTCTCTTCTTGTTATTACTTTTACTGAAAGTGCGAGCACAGAAATGAAGATGAGGCTTAAAGAAAGGCTTAGAGAGGGTGCTAAAACAGATAAAAGGCTAAGAGAACAACTTGAAAAGATAAATTTATCTGACATTTCAACACTGCATAGTTTTTGTTCAAAAATGATAAGAAAGTACTATTTTTATCTTGATTTAAAGCCTAATTTTTTAGTTTTGAGTGATACAAATAGTAGTTTTCTAAAAACACTTGCTCTTGATAAGGTTATTAAGAAGTATGCTAAAGCTGGAGATGAGGAGTTTGTAAGATTATCAAGTATTTTTGATGGCGGGAGAGGTTTTGATAGTCTTAAAAAGAACATTTTAAGTTTATATGAATTTTTGTGTGGTGTTGAAGATAAAGAAAAATTTAGACAAGAGACAATGTTATCTTGCTATATTGAAAACTTTGACAAAAACAAAGCGATTTTGTTTTTAAATAAATACTTAGTTTCAAATATAAAGTATTTAAAACGCGAACTTAATAATTATTTAAATATTGCAAATAAGGATGGCGCGGAATTTTTTGTAAGTTTTATAGGCGGGATTTTGTTAAGTTTAGAAAGCTTTAAAGAAGACAAAGATTTTATGTATAATCACGAGGTTTTATCAAAATTTAATTTACCTATTATGACGAGAAAAAAGTTACAAGAAAAAGATGCTGAGTTTAAAGAAGAATTTAAAAGTTTTTGGGAAATATTACGAGATAGGGTAAGTGACTTAAAAAGTTTTTGTATTGACGAAGAGGAGTACACAAAACTAAAAGAAAATCTTAAAATTTCACGTGACTTTTTAGTAAAGTTTGCGGAAGTTGAAAGTAGTTTTGAAGAAGAATACAAAAACATAAAAGAAAGAAGAAATGCACTTGATTTTAGTGACCTTGAAAGGTATTTTTTAAAGTTAATTAGCAATGCTGACGTAAGAAATAGTCTTAAATATTCCTATATATTTGTTGACGAGTATCAAGACATAAATTCAGTTCAAGAAAGCATTTTACTTAAGCTTTCAAAAAACGCAAAAATGCTTATGGTGGGGGATGTAAAGCAAAGTATTTATGGATTTAGAAACTCCACACCTGAGATATTTGTTGAAAAGGCAAGGAAGTTTAGAAAGGTTAAAAATGAGGGTGACGTGATTGATCTAAATGAAAATTTTAGGAGTAATGAGATAGTCCTTGAATTTGTAAATGAGATATTTAAAAGGTGCATGTCAGAAGAGTTTGGGGGAGTTGATTATAGTTCTAAAGGGATGCTAAAGAGTGGTGCAAAATATGAAAAGTGTAGTGATGTGCCGGTTGTTGAAATTGACATTGCAAGCATAGAAAAAGAAGAAAGAGATGAGAGTTTTGACAAGGTTTACAGTGTTTTAAGAGATAAGAACAATTACAAAAAAAGGCTAACAAATGCAAGACGTGAGGCAATGATTGTTGCACGAAAAATACTTGATATGATAGGTAAAAGTTATTATGACGTAAAGAGTAAAACTACTAAAAAAATAGACTTTAGTGATATTGCCATCCTTTCAAGAAAAAATGAATACTTAGCGGAAATTGCTCTTGTGCTTACTGAATATAAAGTTCCTATTTCGTCAAACATGCTTGGCAATATTTATAAGAACATAGACGTAGCTCTTCTTATAAGTTTACTTAGACTTTTAGACAATTTCCATAATGACGTGGAGCTTAGTACGGTACTTAGAAGTCCATTTTTTAATTTTACTTTTGATGACCTTGCTAAAATTAGAAAGGAATATGTTGAAGAAAAGTATTTTTATAGTGCCTTTAAAAGATACGGAAATGAAAAGCAAGATGATTTAGCAATAAAAATTGGTCATTTTAATAAGACTTTTAGTGACATGAAAAAGAGTTTAGTTTATCTTTCTCTTTATGACTTTTTACTTGACATATGCAATAAATATGATTACTTTACCTATTTACTTTCTTTACCAGATGGGCAAAATAGAGTTAAAAATGTAGAAGATTTTGTGTCGACTTTTAAAAATAGTGATTATAACTATAGTCTATTTGATTTTATTGACTATTTAGATAGTTATGGAGAAGATAGTAGGTTTAAGTCAACTAGAACAAGTGGAGAAAGAAGTGTGACTTTGACTACAATTCATCAAAGTAAAGGGCTAGAATATCCTGTTGTGTTTTTGGTAGGCACAGGGGAAGGTTTTTCAAACAAGACTTTTATTGATATGGTACTTAAAGATAAAGATATGGGACTTGGGCTTTATACTTATGACTTAGAAAACTTTTGTCGATCAAGCAATTTAGCTAGAAATGCTATAACTTTACACAAAAAAAGAATTGAAAAAGCAGAAGAATTAAGGCTTTTATATGTTGCTTTAACTAGAGCAAAAAATCACCTTTTTGTAATAGGATGTAGCACTCTTAAACAAACTAATTTTGACTTTTTGTCGCTACTAAACGCACAAGGGGTGAATAATTATTTAGGTTGGATTTTGTCAATTTTAAGTCCAGTAAATCATAAAAATCTATTTATAAACCATAAAGACGTAGTTCAAAAGTTTGGCAAAAATTTTGTCAATGTTAGTCTATATAGTGAGTCAAATTTTGAAGAAGATAATACTAGAGACTTAGAAATTGGTTTTAGTAATGAGAAAAAAAATGACAGCAAAAAATTAAAGGAAATATTAAATAAAAAAATAGTAAAATCAAAGAGAATTGCACTTAAAAATAGTGTATCAAGTTTGCTTTTTGAAAGGGAAGACAACATTTCAAATAAAACTGAAACACCAAAAACTCTTAGCATTTATGAGTCAAAAAATGAGGACATTGACTACATGAAACTAGGGACTCTTTACCATAGTATTATGGAAAAAATTGATTTTTCAAAACCTTTATCAAAAGAAAATTATGATAAGATTTTAGGGGAAATAGAGGTTAACGAAGAGCTTAAAAATGAGGTGAGTTTTGATAAAATAAGTAGGGCGGTAGATTGTATTTTGAACCTCGGACAAAACTTGAAAACACAAAAAGAACTCCCTTTTATAAGTTTTATTCCATATAAAGAAATTTTTAGTGATAGTGGGAGTGAAAACGAAAAAGTCATTGTACAGGGAATTGCTGACCTGGTGGTTGAAAGTGAGGACAAAAAATGCTATTTAATTGATTATAAGACGACAAAAGCAGGGGCAACCGACCGGTTGGTCGAAAAATATTTTATTCAGTTGAAATTATATAGGATTTGTCTTGAAAAAGCACTAAATAAGCGGTTTGATGGGGTTTTTATATATTCTTTTTACTTCGACAAACTTATAAAAGTTTTTTAATTTTTTGCAAATTTTATTGTTAGTCAAAAAAATTTATTGTTTTTGTTTGGAGAACGCAAAAAAAAAGTATATACTACTCTTGAAATTAAGTTTTTAATTTAAGGAGATGCAGGTATATGGTTGAGATTATGGATTCTATTAGGAGTTTCTTTTCGCAGATTTCTATTGCTTTTGCGGAACTTTGGTTTTGGCCGGTTGTAATGATTGGGCTTATGCTTCTTGCGGTAATTGTTATGGCACTCCTTACAAAATTTTCGTATGAAAATAGGATTTTGAAAAGTGTTAATAAACTAAACAAATACTTTTTATCAAAGCCTTTTATTACTGATGAAAATTTGGTAGAGTTTAACTTAAAAATGAAGAAAGTGCCAAAGGTTCTTAGAACAAACTGGCAAATCTATATGCTAAACCGTGAGGATGCTCCAACAAAGTACATTAATGTCAACACCTGTATTGATAAGCCACTTAGGACTAGTAGTATAGAAAAGAACATGAGTAACTTTTCTGTGTTTACACTTCTTATTGCATTTTTGTCTTTTGTGATTGGGCTTGAGTATTCTATTGTTCTTGAAAATTACGAACTTGCTGACGTTTTATTTACCTCGCTCCTTGTTCCATTTTTAATTGTTTTAATTTATACAATTTCAATTCTTGCTATTCGTGCGTCAAAAAATGATATATATGCTTGTCTTTATGAAAACTTTCCACTTTATGAAAGAAACCTTACTAAAGCTGTAACGACCTTGCCAAGTTATGTTGACTATGAGATTTTGTTTACAAAGCAGGAAATAAAGGAAGGCATTCCTATTCTTCAGCAATATCTTGAAAAAAGAGCACTTGTTGAACAGCAGGAACTTGAAAAGGCGAGAGAAAACTCTGCCACCACCGAAGAGTATGATTTTAGTGACCTTGGGATTGATGGATCACTTATTCTTGAGAGGTCAATGAAGGAAAGCGAGATTTTCATTAAAATTAGAAAGCGACTTGAGGACGAAATTACGAGCATTGAGTCAGAGCAGGAAAATTATAGAAAGAACTATGAAGAGACTGTGAAAGACATGCAGAGGAAGCTTCAAGCATCTCGTGAAAACCTTGAGAGTCTAAAAACTCAAATGGAGGCAAGTACAAACCGTATTGAAAGTAACTACATTCGTAAACAACAAGCGGATGAAATTAAGAAACAGCAACAACTCGAAAAAGATATTGAAGAAGCAACAGCAAAATTTAATGATGAGCAAATTTCTCTTCAACAAGAGATTGATAAGAGGAAAAAGGAAATTGAAGAGAAGAGAGAATTTGTTGAACATGCAATGCTTCTTGAATTTAAACATTATGCAAACACCCTTTATAAAGCTCTTACACAAAAGGCAACTGAGGTTGGTAACCAAAAACTTCTAACTCTAGCTCAAGAAAACAGTGACTTAAAAGCACTTATAACCGATATTCAAGGTTTAGAGGGCGAGGCGGAAGATGTTAGTGAAAACAAAAACCTCATTAGAGGTGACGACTTAACTGCAGAAAATTTATATGAACTTACAAGTGCCGATATGGAAGATTTGGAGGGGGGACGTGAGACTTCAAAGCAGACTGAGATTGATGAAGATAAAAAACTAGAAGAAAAGAATAATGAAGCTGGGGGAAGTAAGGAAGAGGTTATAAACTCTCAAGAAGTAGAAAGTAGTAGTGATAGTGAAAATAGCTTAGTAGAAGAAAATGGAAAAGAGGAGCTAGAAACAAATAATGATGAAAAAGAGTCGTCTTTAGAAGGCGGTGAGTCTCAAGAGGAAAGTGAAAAGGAAGAGTCTAATGAGAACGAAGTTTCTCAAGAAAGTGATAGCCAAAATTCACCTCAGGAAGAAGAAAGCGTAAAGAATGAAGATTCTACTAAAGAGGTTCCTCAAGATACGCAAAATCAAAATGGGCTAGGTAATGTCGGAGATTATTATAATTATGATCCAAATGCTTATGCACAAAATTATAATCAAGGCTATTATGATCCGAGCGCTCAAAATTACAATCAAGGCTACTATGATCCAAGTGCTCAAAATTACAATCAAGGTTATTATGACCCAAATTTGCAAAACTATAACCAAGGTTACTATGGTGACTACAATGCAAATAATGGGGCTGGTGGATACTATGATAACTACAATCAAAATGGATATTATGACCAAAATGCATATAATAACTACGGACAAAATGGATATCCAAATGATAGTTACATGAATAACTATGCTGACGGACAGATGGACGTGGGGTATCAAAATCCAAGTGACTATAATAAAAATGCAAATGTGCAGCCTACAAGTTCTAGTTCGGAAGAAAATAATGTGGATTCAAATCAAGTAAGTAAAGAGGACCTTGAGGCTATTCAAAAGCAGATTGAAGAAGAGAATAGTAGGTTGCAGAAAGAAAAGCAAGAGTTTGAAAATAGAATTAATGACACCTTATCAAAAATTACAGCACAGGTAGAAGATCAAAAAGATGATAAAAAATCACAAGAAAATGAGGCTGAAGAGGAAAAAGTAAGTAAGGCGGAAGAAGAATCTAATAAAAACGAAGAAGAAAAAGAGGCTCTTGCTGAGGAAGAAAAAGGGACTACAAGTAAAAAGGTTCAAAAAGGCGACAAGGAAGAGAAGGATGAGGATGACTACGCAGAAATAGAACGTCTTGCAAAGCCTAGAAAGGAAAGGATGACTTCTAGAAGAAACAGAGGAAGAAAACCTCAAAGTAGAAGTAGGACTAAGAAAAACACTTCAGAGATAGACGAGCTTAATCAAGAGATGCAAAAGCTACTTGATAGTGCAAAAGGAAAGAGTGATAAATAAGACTACAAAAATGACAATTTAATGTTAAAGTGAACCCCAAAAGGTTAGACAACTTTATGAGGTTCACTTTTTTTATAATAGGAGCCCCAAAGAAGAATTCTCTAGGGTCACTCCACAATTATAATGGTGGTTTAAGTTTTGCTAAAAGGTAGACGTTTTAACAAACAAAAGTCAAGTATTGTGCTTTTTAAGGGTAGGTTGTGAACTTGATTTTTACCTTACCCTTTAGCAAAAGTGTTATATGTTTTAGGCTTTTTAAGGGTAGGTTGTGAGTTTGATTTTTATCATACCTTTTAGCAAAAGTTACATATTTTTAGGCTTTTTTTGAGTAGATTGTGAGTTCTGCTAGTTTTCCATATCTTTTGGCAAGTTCCAAATGTTTTTTTGTGATTTGAGAGTCTTTTTTTATGATGAGTTCGTTATTTAAAGAGTAAATGTTTTTGTCTGCCTTTCTACCTAGCAAGAAGTCGTTATTGCCTATAATTTTTGGTGGAGAGGCTAGGGGCGAGAGGGTGTAGTTTGGATTTGTTTGTTCAAGATTTTCAATTTGTGGGGCAAGAATTGTCACTTTGTCTTGCTGAGGGGCGCTTGAAAGAAGTGACGTGAATGTGCGAGCTGGTTTAAAGTTGGAAAGCTTAATTTTTTTGTTGGTTGTATTAATTATTATGTTGTCCTTTAAATTTACTATTTGCCTTGGAGTAAAGGTTAGGACCTCGGTTAAAAAGGAGTCTACTTTAAAGTTGTCCGCTATTTTTATGTCTATAATTTTACCATAGTAGTTGCCAGACACACTATAGACGTCTTTTAAAATTGGATTGTTATACTTGTCCTCGTTTTTGTTTATGAGTGAAGTTATGTGTGCGTTATTTTTAATGCTTACTATGTCGCTTACGCTATAAATATTTTTGGTTGAAATCTCAAATTCTTCTTCGTCAAAGTCGCTTAGTTTGAGTTTTACTATTCTTTGGTATTTGTCGTCAAATAATGCATCTATGACTAGTCCTTCGAGTTTACCAGAATATAAATTTAGGACTTTTTTTGATATTAGTTCGCTTAGTAATTTCATATTTTCTCCCTTTTTTAAAAATGGTATGTCAATACTAAAATATATGAGCCTTAGGTGATTAATAGAATAAAAACAAACTACAAAAAGTAAAATTAATAATTATTTAAAATGGGTATTTCATGTTGACATTTAAATAATTATGGACAAAAATAGGTCAAACGTACAATGAAATGTTAGAATATGCCTAAAGATAAAAGAATAGAAGGTGTAAAAAAGGACAAGAATAGCCTTAAATTATGTATAGAAAGATTTACAAGGAAGAGAATTTAGTTTAAAAAAGGTAAAATTATTTTTTAAAAGTTTGGTATTTTTTGTGGCTAGCTTTTTTATCTATTAAAATTGTTGGCTTATTTATCTATTAAAATTGTTGGCTTATTTATCTATTAAAATTGTTGGCTTATTTATCTATTAAATTTGTTTGCCTAAATTCTAAAAAAATTTTATACTAAGCGTAGTGATGGCATAAATTTGTATGGCTTTGAAAGAAAACTTGTGCGTGAAGGCTTTGAAGAAGTATTTGTGTATTAGATCTGGAAGTGTATGTGTGCAGGGGGCTTTGAACAAGTATTTGTAAAAGTCAAACAACGCAAATTTAAGACTAGTTTTACTAATAAATTTTTTAAATCTTAAAAAACTAATGATAAAGGAGAGTTTAAAAATATGGGAAGTTCAAAGAGGAATTTACTTACTTCAATACTTTTACTTGTTGTAATGGGAGTTTTTGCTGTGCTTACAATATTTATTGTAGTAGATGCAATAAATAAAAAGTATTACAACGATATTAAAGTTGAGTATGAGGTGCAAGAGGAAAGTCCTAATATCATACTAACCTTTGCTAGAAACGAAGGGTCAAAATTTAGCACAGATGACACAAAAGTGGTCTTAAGTGAAGATAACAAAAAGTTTAGAATAGATGGAACAGTGCCAACGATAGAAAAAGGAATAGTCACAAATCTAGACGACCTTACAAGTAGTGATGGAAGAGAATTCTATTTCTTCTCAACTAACTCTTCCTTTATTGACCCACAAGAAGACCCAGAGAATCCAGACTTTATCTTTAGTAAAACCGACTATAGATATTATGTCTCAACGGAAGATAATCCAATTTGGTACGACGTGCCAAAAAGTAGTGAAAACCTTACTCTTTACTCAGTTTTCCTAACTCCAAACGTACATAACTCCGACTTTGCAAACGCACCACTTTTAAGCACCTCCCCAAACGTCATAATCTCACACGACGTAGTCGACATCCCATATAACGCTTTTAATGGTTTAATGGCAAATGAATTACCAAAAATAGAAAGTGTTGTAATTCCAAATAGTGTAGAGAGTATAAATTCAAAATTTGATACGGTGTCAGGAATCATGGGCGGAGCTTTTGCGATGTGCTCAACATTGACAGATATAGTCATACCAAGTAGTGTAGAGTATGTCGGCGGCGAAGCATTTATGTTGTGTTCTGGACTTGACACCGTAGAATATGGAAATGGTTATTATTTACCAACCGAAAATAACGAACACGCAATACTCATTGACACAAACCTAAAAGCGGAAGGAGTCACCATACACGCAGATTGTATTAGTATTCAAGGTGGAGCATTTTCAAAATTTATCTTTATTATGTTGGGGCTTATAACTCCAGATGAAGGGGCAGCTATGGAAGATTACATAAATATTAATCTTCAAAAAATAACCATACCAAAGAATGTCAAGAATATTGGTTTTACTGCATTTATGATGTGTATGGGCTTAGAAAATGTAGTATTTGAAGGTAATTCAAATTTAACAAGTATTGGCGTGTATTCCTTTATGGGTTGCTCAAGTTTAAAAACAATCAACTTAGAAGATACAAAACTTGAAGAGTTAACAGCGGGTTCATTTGAAATTTGCACTAGTCTCACCTCAATTACAATACCAGATAGTGTCACGAGTATAGGAGAACGGGCATTTTATAATTGCAGTAGTCTCGCCTCAATTACAATACCAAATACTATTACGAGTATAGGAGATCAAGCTTTTAATGGTTGCAGTAGTCTCACCTCAATTACAATACCTGAGAGTGTCACGAGTATAGGAAGTGACGCATTTAGGTATTGTTATAAACTAGTAGAGGTATATGATTTAACAGGGGGTGACGGACTAAATATAACAGCAGGCTCTAGTAGTAATGGCTATGTAGGCTATTATGCAGTAGAAATAAAAAAAGAAAATATTCCAACAGGAATATACGATACTGGTACTAATAATGAATACGTAATGTATGAGGATTTAAATGGTAATCACTATTTTGTATCTTACAAAGGTCAAGGTGAAAATATTTCACTTCCAACTTTTGATGATGGTAGAACATATTCTATAAAAAGTTATGCGTTTTATAATGAAGATAAGCTTGCAAGTGTTACAATTTCAAGTTCAGTCACGAGTATAGGAGAACGGGCATTTTCTTATTGTACTAGTCTCACCTTAATTACAATTCCAAGTAGTGTTACGAGTATAGTAGAAGGTGCATTTTCTAATTGTTATAAATTAGTAGAAGTATATGATTTAACAGGTCCGGATGGACTAAATATAACGGCAGGAAGTAGAGATAATGGTTATGTAGGTTATTATGCAGATTATGTATATACAGACAAAGATACAGATTTAGTACAAAAAGTGGTAAATAATGATTACATTTTTTATTACAATAATGGCGTAATGTATTTACTAGGTTATACAGGTAGTGATAAGGAATTAGTATTACCAAGTATTGATGAGGTAAAAGAAGTATTTGGAGACTTTGGTGACACCTATGAGATATACGAGTATGCGTTCTATGAAAACACAAACATTACTAGTGTTGTAATACCTAATTGTGTCACAAGTATAGGAAATTTTGCATTTTATAATTGTTATGATCTCACCTCAATTACAATACCAGAGAGTGTTACGAGTATAGGAGGTTATGCATTTTATGATTGTGATAGTCTCACCTCAATTACAATACCAGATAGTGTCACGAGTATAGGAAATTTTGCATTTAGTTATTGTGATAAGCTTACAATATATTGTGAGGCGAGTAGTCGGCCTAGTGGGTGGAATTCATATTGGAATAGTTCTAATAGACCTGTGTATTGGGCTGGGGAATGGAAGATGGTTGATGGACTGCCAGTGCCTATTGAGAGTGGGGTGGAAGGTGTAGGCTTAAGCGAAATAGGAGAAGATTTTGGTATAGGTTTTGATGGCTTAGGTTTTAGGGAAGAGATATACTTTAATGACAAACGTGAGAGGAAAGTGGTATAGGGTTGGCAGATTTGTTATTAGGCTATGGTATAGTACATTGCTTGAATAGGGTTATGGCTAGTTTAATGTGTCTTTGAAAGTAGTTAGGGTGAAGGCAACAGGCGAAGAATTATTTTGTTTATGTGACCATGTTATTATGGAGTGCGGTCTAAGAGGGGTGCGGAATTTAGATAGCCAGTACTAGGAGAGTGCAAATTAATGGTGGTGGGTATAGGGAGTGCGGTCGCGAGAGGTGGGAGCCCTTAGGGCGACGTCTCTCGTGGTCGCACGTTTTGTAGTGGGAACATGGGTGCAAGGGTATAGTCGGTGTGACAAGTATTAAAAATCGAGGTTTATGAAAGTAGTAGGATTAATCTCATTAGTATTGTTAGGTCTTGAATAAAAAGAGGATTAAAAAGACACAAAAGAGGTTTTTTAGTAGTCAAAAGGGGAGAAGTGTGGTAAACTTAAGGTAATATGGGACTTTTTGATGGATTTAAAAAGTTATTTAGGCAAGAGATTAAGCTTGATAAGGCGGACAAGGGCAAGATTGTGAGTCTTGCTAAGCTTAAGAACGGAAAATTGAAATTTGGTAATGTGCTTAAAGTTGAGGAAGACTACAAAGCGGTGACAGTGTACTTTAACAACGTGCTTGACGTGTTAGAGCCTGGTGCTTATGAGGTTAAGGAGACGACTGTTCCCAAACTTTTTATGCTCTTTTTTAGGGGAATAAAAAAAGAGGGCATACCTTTGCCTGACTACATAAAAGACTGCGAGTTATATTTTGTGAGTGAAAAAGAACACAGTGACTTTAAGTTTGAGCACAAATTTAAAGCATTATCGCAGACTAACAAGGCACGCATTAAGATGAGGAGCATTATCAAGTATAGTGTCAAGGTGTCGAGTGTAGAAAAGTTTATGATTTATCTATGCAACACCTATCCTATAGTGCAAAACTCTAAGGTAATAGAGGAGATTTCCTTTATTTCTAAAAAAAGGATTTGCGACCTTTTAAGTAAAGGTGGCTACTCGTTTGAGGACTATTTTTTGAGGGAAGATAAAATAGTTCAAGATTTGACTCAGGAACTAAAACTTGCTACAGACGAGTTTGGATTTGAGGTGACTGACATTAATTTCTTTGACTTAAAGGTGCCTAAGAAATATCTTTCGCTTAAAATTGCAGCACTTCAAAAGAAGGTTGACATAGTAAATGCTAGTAGCGAGGCGGGAAAGGCGAGTACTCAAAGTGATAGCCAAAGTATGAGTTTTAACCAACCTACGAGTTTTAGTCAAAGTGCGGACACGCTTAAAGAAAATAATTTTGCTACTAATAATACCATTCAAAATGAGAGCTCTATAAAGAGTGATAGTTACATAAATAAGGAGAATGTATCAAATCAAAATGATAGCGATATCATAAAAGACGACCTTATTGACATTGACGAGCTTTACAATGATTTCAAGAAGCAGGAAAGTCAAAAAAGGACGGACGAGGGTATAAATACTTCTTCTCAGCCTAGTCCACAAGTAATAGAAGAAGAGAGGAGAAGAAAGCAAAGAAAAGAGGAGTATGCTAAATTTAATTTGAGACGAGAGGGGCAAAGTAGACTTTCTGACCTCATTGATGACTATGTGATAAGTGACGCACCACAAAAAAATCCTATGATTTTTGAAGAAAGAAAAGAGGTTTCTAAAGAAGTAAAGGAAACTCCAAAAGAAAGAAAGCTTATAACTTGTGAGTGTTGTGGGGCTAAGAACTACGAGGGAGACGAATACTGCTGTGTTTGTAAGAGCAAGTTGTAGAATTTAACTAAGCATTGTTACCAATATTTTTTAAGGATTTGCAAAAAAAAGATATTCGACAAAAGCAAAAGGACAATAAAAGCATTGCTACCACTATCTTTAAGAATATACAAGAGTTGGTGATAGGTTTAGGCAGTTCTTAAGTAGCGACCGTGTTATCACTAGTTTTTAAGCGTGTGTGTAGGGGGTAAGTTATTAATTTTAGTTAAGCATTGTTACTACTAATTTTAAAGCATATTTAATGGTGATATATTAAGTTTTAGCAGAATACCGACCTTTTTAGTTTGGAATAACTACAAGTCTAGAACTGGGCAATAAAAAAGGTTAAATAAGTACATCCTTAAATTTTTAAGAAATTGAGTTTAAAAAAGTATTTGTAAAAAAGTTTTATAAGGTGTAGAATTACAAAGCAAGAAAAAGTCCTTATGTTTTAACCTTTAAATAAAGCGAGGTTTTGCTGGGTTTAGATTTTTACGTAGATAAGTTTGACTAGTTTTTTTGCGTAGGTAAATTAGACTTAGGTTTAGAGTTGGCACGAGTAGTTTTAGGCAAAGGGTAAAATAAAGAGGAACAAGTAAAGAAAACAAATCAAAAGGAGAGAGAAAAAATGGAAATTACACGTACAACTTCACTAGGGGAGATTTTAGACAACTACAAAAATGCTGAAGAGATTTTAAGCGGTTTTGGGATGCATTGTTTTTCATGTCCTATGAGTAGAATGGAGACAATAGAAGAGGCGAGTGTTGTCCATGGTATTGACCCAGAGTTTATGGTAAAAAAACTTAAAGAAGAACTTAAAAAGTAATAAAATTTAGAAAGTATTTTAAGTTTTATTTTCTAGTCTTATTGCAGGTTCTTTAGAGGTTAAAAGGCAGTGAGATTTAAAAAGTAGTAAAAAATAAAAAGTAGTAGAAATTAAAAAGTAGTAAAGATTAAAAAGTAATTCGAGTGGTTTTATTTTTTTTAGATAAAACCGCTTTTTTGTAAGGTTTTTTTGCGTATAGAAGGAGGGCAAAGGGGAGGGAAGAGGAATAATTTTTGATATTTTACCTATTCTAAGAAATAGAGGAGGGCAAAATGGACAAATCAGTTTGCAATGTCGAGTGTGATGTGTGTAATTGCGTGCACAACTTAGACGGATGTATGTGCAATAAAGATGGTATCAAAATCACTATGGAGGCAGAAAACGAAAACGCACATTATTGTAAATCTTTTGAAAAGAAATGCGGATTTATGAATAAGTAAATAAAGGTAAACCTATTAACAAAATAGGTTTATTTTTTTATGTGTGTAATTAGTGAAAAATAGAGAAGAACAAGTTTAAGTATTAATAGATAAAAAGTGGACTTTTGTTTTAGTCGCGTAACAAAAAGTTTTTTTAGTTTAAGCGGTGAGGTAGAATAAAGAGAAGTTTAAGCAGTGAGGTAGAATAAAGAGTAGTTTAAGCGGTGGGGTAAAAAAGCAGTTTAATTGGTAGGTTGGAAGAAAAAAGTGTAGTTTAAGTGATAGGGTGAAAAAAGGGGAGTAGGCTTAGGTAAAAAAGGGGTTTAAAAAAAGGAAAAATTATTTTAAAAAAAGAGGGCTAGAAAAATAAAAACTTTTATCAAAGGCAAATTAATAAATGTGGGCATAGTCTTATATGTAATAATATACTATATATAGATATATAATAACATATAAAATAAACAAAAAAGGGGTGGAAAAGTTTTGGGTTTGAAGTGAAAGTTTTGTGCAAGTTGCACAAACTTTTATTTTTTGCTTTGGCGAGGTTAAAATTTGACAAAAAGGGGTTGACGAGACTAGAAGTTTGTAGTAAAATGACCTCACCGTAAAAATAGGGTTGAAGTGTAAAGTTACTACTTTTATACCCACAAAAGTAGAGAATTTACATGGACTAGTTTGAATTAAATTCAAGCGGGCTGGTAAAAAATCTTTAAAAAATAAAAGATTTTTTTTAAAGAGTGCAAGCACGGAACACACGGTAAAGTGTTTGTAACATTATCAGTATAGGGAAAGGAGAGTATATGGCAACACAAAAAATTAGAATTAAACTTAAAAGTTACGACCACAACTTGATTGACATGGCGACTTCTCGCATAATGGATGCGGCAAGCAAGTCAGGTAGCAAGGTTGCAGGTCCAATACCACTACCAACTGAAAAGGAAGTGGTGACAATTATCAGAGCACCTCATAAGTATAAAGATAGTCGTGAGCAATTTGAGATGCGTACACACAAAAGGATAATTGATATTTACACACCAAGTAGCAAGGCAGTAGATGCACTTATGAAATTAGACCTTCCAGCAGGTGTTGATATCAATATTAAACTATAAAAGGGTCAAAAGGAGAAGAGAAAATGAGTAAAGCAATTCTTGGTAAAAAATTAGGTATGACACAAGTTTTTGACCTTGATGGACGGGTAACTCCTGTGACTGTTATTGAGGCGGGTCCTTGTGTAGTAGTACAGAAAAAGACTCTTGACAAAGATGGGTATGAGGCAGTTGTTGTAGCTTTTGGAAATGCAAAAGAAAAGAGCAAGAACAAGCCAGAACTTGGAGTTTTTAAGAAAGCACAAGTTGAGGTAAAGAAGTACTTAAGAGAAATTAATCCTGACAATTATAACGAACTTGAAGTGGGTAGCGAGATTAAGTGTAATGTGTTTAGTGAGGGAGACTTAGTTGACGTGACTGGGACAACAAAAGGACATGGCTTTAGTGGGACAATCAAGAGATGGAACGCTAGGAGGCTAAAAATGTCACATGGTACAGGACCTGTTCATAGGTCTGTTGGTGGACTTAGTGCAAGCTCAACTCCAAGCAGGGTTTTCAAAAATCACAAGATGCCTGGGCAATACGGTGGAGACAGAGTAACAAAACAAAATCTAAAAGTCGTAAAGGTTGACGAAGAGAGAAATCTTATTATGGTAAAGGGAAGTGTTCCTGGACATAAAGACGGACTTGTGTCAATCGTAAGTGCAAAGAAAGTATTAAGATAAGGAGCGAATCTAAAAAATGCCTAAAGTAAAAGTTTATGATATGAAAGCTGAGGTTGTAGGGCAAATGACTCTTAGTGATGATGTGTTTGGGTGTGAGTATAATGAGCCACTTATCCATCAAGTAATAGTTGCTTACAACAACAACCAAAGACAAGGTACAAAGTCAACTCTTCTTCGTAGTGAAGTTAGAGGGCACGCAAAGAAGCCTTGGAGACAAAAAGGAACAGGTAGAGCAAGACAAGGAAGCACAAAGTCTGCACAATGGAAAGGCGGCGGTATAATCTTTGCTCCAAAGCCAAGAGATTTTTCTGAAAAGATTAATAAGAAGATGAGAGTAAGTGCTTTCAAGAGTGCAATTAGTGCAAAGCTTGCGGATAGCGAAGTGGTTATACTTGAGTCACTAGCACTTGAGAGTCCAAAGACAAAGTTATTTAAAGAAATAATGGACAACTTCAAAATTGGGCACAAAAATGTTATGTTTGTTCTAAAAGACAAGGATGATGACATTCTTAGAGCATCAAATAACATTGAAAATGCAAAAGTAACATATGCTGATGTACTTAATACTTACGATATTGTTAGTAACACAAAGTTGTACATTACAAAAGATGCAATTAAAAAAATAGAGGAGGCGTATAAGTAAAATGAATGCCTACGATATTATAAAAAAGCCACTATTATCTGAGAAAAGTTATGCGACAATTCCTGATAAGAAATACACATTTATTGTGGACATTAATGCAAACAAAATTCAGATTAGACAGGCTGTAGAACAAATTTTCAAAGTAAAAGTTAAAAGTGTAAATACCTTGATTGTTAAGGGTAAGGTAAAAACTCAAAATACGAGACAAGGCAGAAGTGTTGGCAGGACTAGTGATTACAAAAAAGCTATTGTTTTACTTACAAAAGATAGCAAGCCTATTGAGTTTTTCGAGAGTTTAAATTAGAACAAAAAGGAGAGAGTAAAAAATGGCAGTAAAAAGACATAATCCAACCACACCTGCGCAAAGATTTTTATCCACAGCAGATTTTTCAGAACTTACTAAGAAAAAGCCAGAAAAATCACTTCTTTCTGTAAAAAATAAGAACGGAGGAAGAAACAATCAGGGTAAAATTACTGTAAGGCACAAAGGTGGCGGAAACAGACAAAAATATAGAATTATTGAATTTAGACGTCTTCATGACAATGTCCCAGCAAAGGTTGTGGCGCTTGAATATGACCCAAATAGAACAGCAAACATTGCACTCCTTCAATACGAGGACGGGGCAAAGTCATATATTTTAGCTCCTGTTGGACTAAATGTTGGCGACAAAGTTATGAGTGGTGAAGAAGTTGAAGTAAAAGTCGGAAATTGTATGCCTCTAAAGAACATTCCATTAGGTAGTGTTGTGCACAACATTGAGCTTAGACCAAAGCAAGGCGCAAAGATTGCAAGATCTGCAGGTATTAGTGCAAGACTTATGGCTAAAGAAGGAAAATATGCGACAATCAAAATGCCTAGTGGGGAAATGAGGTTAGTTCTTCTTGAATGTAGGGCAACACTTGGTCAAGTAGGCAATGTCGATCATGAGATTATTTCTCTTGGTAAGGCAGGTAGAAAAAGACATATGGGAGTTAGACCTACAGTTCGTGGTTCTGTTATGAATCCTAACGATCACCCACACGGTGGTGGTGAAGGTAAGTCTCCAGTTGGTAGGCCTGGTCCTATGACTCCTTGGGGTAAACCTGCACTAGGACTTAAGACTAGAGACAAGAAGAAATCTACTAATAAGTTTATTGTTAGTAAGAGGTCATAATTTAAGGAGAGAATGAGATGAGTAGATCGTTAAAGAAAAAACCTTATGTTGAAGAAAAATTGCTTAATCGTGTTAAGGCTATGAACGAGAGCAACACAAAGAAACCTATTAAAACATGGTCAAGAGCATCGGTTATTTATCCTGATTTTGTTGGGCATACAATTGCAGTGCATAATGGAAAGAAGCACATTCCTGTATATTGTACAGCAGAGATGGTAGGGCATAAGCTTGGTGAGTTTGCTCCAACACGTACTTTTAGAGGGCATGGTGCTGATAAGGTCAAAGGAAAATAAGGAGTGTAGAGATAAATGGCAAAGAGAGTAAAAGAAAAAACTGAAAAAATAAGACAGACACGTGATACTAGACCTTACGCAAAAGCAACATATGTTAGGGTTAGTTCTTCAAAGGTAGACATTATAATGGATATAGTTAGAAACAAACCTTATTTTGAGGCTGTTGGAATATTAAAAAATATGCCTAACAAATCTGCAGATCTTATTTTAAAGGTTCTAGAATCAGCGGGTGCGAATGCAGAAAACAATAAGGGTATGAATAAAGCTGACCTTGTTGTTGCAGAAATTTATTCTGGACAAGGTCCAACCTACAAGAGACAAAACATTAGGGGTCGTGGCAGAGTTGACCAAATTTTAAAAAGAACAAGCAATATTACAGTTATACTGGACAATGCAAAATAAGGAGAGAAGCGAGAAATGGGACAAAAAGTTAGTCCAAATGGACTTAGAGTTGGAATAAATAAGAATTGGGATTCTTTATGGTATGTAGGTAAAAATGATTTTGCTAAATACCTAAAAGAAGACAACGTAATTCGTAAATTCATTAAGAAAAAATACTATGCTTGTGCGATTTCAAAAGTTGTTATTGAAAGAACAGCAAGAAGAGTGATTGTAAACATTTTCACTGCTCGCCCTGGGATTTTAATTGGTCAAAAAGGTGCGGGTGTTGAGACCCTTAAAAAAGAGTTAATGAAACTTACAAATGCAGAGTCAATTTCAATTAATATTAAGGAAGTTAAAAATCCTGATATTGACGCAACCTTAATTGCTGAAAGTATTGCTAGTCAGCTTGAAAAACGTGTTCACTTTAGACGTGCTATGAAAATGGCTATGCAAAAGGCAATGAGGGCTGGAGTCAAAGGAATTAAGACAATGGTTGGTGGTAGACTTGACGGAGCTGACATTGCTAGAAGTGAGCATTATCATCAAGGTAGTCTTCCTCTTCAAACACTTAGGGCTGATATTGACTATGGTTTTGCTGAGGCAAAAACTACATTTGGAATTTTAGGTATTAAAGTTTGGGTTTATAAAGGTGAAATTTTAGATAAGAAGACTCCTAGAAGAAAGGAGGGGAACGAATAAAATGTTAATGCCAAAAAAAGTAAAAAGAAGAAAAGTTCATCGTGGTAGGATGAAAGGTGTTGCAACTCGTGGTAACAAGCTTGCATATGGCGACTTTGGTATTGTAACAACTGAGCCTGCGTGGATAACATCAAATCAGATTGAGGCGGCACGTATTGCTATGACAAGGTACACAAAACGTGGTGGTAAGGTGTGGATTGACATTTTCCCAGATAAGCCAATTACTAAAAAGCCTGCTGAGACTAGAATGGGTAGTGGTAAGGGAAATCCAGAGTATTGGGTAGCAGTCGTAAAGCCTGGTAGAGTACTTTTTGAAATAAGCGGAGTGTCAGAACCAGTTGCACGTGAGGCACTTAGACTTGCTTCTCACAAATTACCAGTTGTGACAAAGATTATTGCAAGAAGTCAAACCACTGATAAGGAGAGTAAAGAAAATCTTGTAGAAGGTGGTGAAGGTTAATGAAGATAAAAGATATTAGAAATTTGACTAGCGAAGAACTTAACAAAAAGTTAATTGATACTAGAACAGAATTGTTTAATTTGAGATTTCAACACGCAACGGGAAATCTTGCAAATCCAATGCTTTTGAACTCTTTGAAGAAAGATATTGCAAAAATCAAAACAGTCTTAACCGAAAGAGAGTTAGGTATTAATTCTGAAAAAAAGGCTAAGGCGTAGGAGAGGAAGAACATGGAAGAAAAAAGAAATAATAGAAGAACTAAAATCGGTGTGGTAGTTAGTGATAAGATGGACAAGACTTGCGTAGTTGCTGTTACATCAAATGTCAAACATCCACTTTATAAAAAAGTCGTAAAGGTCACTAAGAAATTTAAAGTGCATGACGAAAACGAGACTTGCAAAGTTGGCGACTATGTTGAGATTATGGAGACTAGGCCAATTAGTAAGACAGTTCATTTTAGAGTTCTTAGGATTATAGAGAGAGCAAAATAACGGAGGTAGTAAGGTATGATTCAACCACAAACAAGACTAAAGGTTGCAGATAACACTGGTGCAAAGGTTATAATGTGCATAAGAGTACTTGGCGGTTCTTTTAGAAGAAGCGGAAATATTGGAGATGTAATTATTGCCTCTGTAAAGAAAGCGACACCTGGTGGTGTTGTTAAAAAAGGCGATGTTGTAAAAGCAGTTATTGTTAGAACTAACAAGGGAGTACAGAGAATTGATGGTTCAAGCATTAAGTTTGATGACAATGCTGCGGTTATTATTGATAACCAAAAACAACCTCGTGGAACTCGTATTTTTGGACCTGTTGCAAGAGAGCTTAGAGAGGACGGATATATGAAGATCGTTTCTCTTGCACCTGAGGTATTATAAGGGGGAATAATTAAAAATGGCAAATATGAAGATTAAAAAAGGTGATACAGTTGTTATTCTTACAGGAAAAGAAAACGGAAAGACAGGCGAGGTTTTAGAGTGTTTTCCAAAAGAGAACAAAGTGACTGTTAAAAATCTCAACATGATTGTTAAGCACAAGAAGCCAAGGTCTGCTCAAGACAAAGGCGGAATTGTAAAGCTTGAAGGCAAAATTGAAGTGAGTAACGTAATGGTTATTTGTCCAAGTTGCAACAAAGCTACAAGGGTTAGTATGGAAATGACGAGCGACAAAAAGGTTAGAAAGTGTAAAAAGTGCGGGGCAGTCTTAGACGCTAAGAAAGTCGCAAAGAGTTCTAAGAAAGAGGACAAGAAAGCAAGCAAAGTAGCAAGCAAAGTAGCAAGTAAAGAAAAGGCTACTGAAGTAAAGGCTACTAAGGCAAAAAAGGCAGCTAGTACAACTAGCAAAAAAGAAGCAAAGTCGAGTAAAACACAAAAAAGCACAGTAAAGAGTGAGGCATAGGAGGAAAGATGGCAACTAATAAGAAAAAATATGCTAGGCTACATGAGATGTATTTAAAGACTGTAGTTCCAGCACTTAAGAAAGAATATTCTTATAAGAATGTTATGGAAATTCCAAAGCTTGACAAGATTGTTGTAAGCATGGGGCTAGGAAGTGTAAAAGACAATTCAAAGAGTTTCAATCTTGCACTTGACGAACTCACACAGATTACTGGGCAAAAAGCGGTTGCGACTCTTGCTCGTAAGTCAATTTCTAACTTCAAAGTTAGAGAGGGGCAAAAGATTGGAGCAAAAGTTACTCTTAGGGGAGACAAGATGTATGAGTTCTTAGACAGGCTTATCTCAATTGCACTTCCTCGTGTTAGAGACTTTAAGGGTGTTAGTCCAAAGTCTTTTGATGGAAGAGGAAATTATTCTTTTGGGATTAAAGAGCAACTTATTTTCCCTGAGATTTCATATGAAAAAGTCGAAAAAGTCAGAGGTATGGATGTTATCATTGTGACAACTGCTAAGACTGATAAAGAGGCATATTCATTACTTAGTCTTTTTGGAATGCCTTTTGCAAAAAGATAAATTGAGTAAAAAAGAGGTTTATTAATATGGCAAGAAAAGCAATGATTAACAAACAACAAAGGACGCAAAAATACAAAACTCGTGAGTACACACGTTGTTCAATTTGTGGCAGACCTCATGCGGTTCTTAAAAAATATGGTATTTGCAGAATTTGTTTTAGAAATTTAGCCTACAAAGGAGAAATCCCTGGCGTTAAAAAGTCTAGTTGGTAATAAAGGAGAAAGAGAAAAATGGTAGTTACAGATCCTATTGCAGATATGCTAACAAGAGTTAGAAATGCATTAACTATTAGAAGGCAAGAAGTTATGGTTCCTGCATCAAAGACAAAACAGGCAATTGCTGAGATACTTTTTAACGAAGGGTATATTGAGTCTTACGAGTTAGTAAGTGACGGCAATTACAAGTCTATAAAACTTACCTTAAAGTATGGACCAAATGGTGAAAAGGTTATTCAAGGGTTAAAGAGAATTTCTAAACCAGGACTTAGAGTTTATGCTGAAAGTAGAGATATTCCAATGGTCTTAAATGGGCTTGGAATAGCGATAGTTTCTACAAATAAAGGAATAATGACGGATAAAGAGGCTAGACGCCAAAATGTCGGCGGTGAAGTCTTGGCTTTCGTTTGGTAAAAGGGGAGGTAGAAAGGAAAATGTCTAGAATTGGAAGAATGCCGGTAGTTGTACCAGACGGAGTAAGTGTAAGTGTCGATAATAATAACCTTGTAACAGTTTCAGGCAAACTTGGTACTCTTAGTCAAGTTGTTGATAAGCTTATCAAGGTTGAGGTTAAGAATAACGAGGTTATCTTGACTCGTCCAAATGACCAAAGTGAAACTAAAGCAAAGCATGGATTATACAGAATGCTTGTACACAACATGGTAGAGGGTGTTTCAAATGGATTTAAGAAAACTCTTGTAATTAATGGTGTTGGTTATAGGGCATCAAAGCAAGGAAATAAAGTAGTTTTAAATCTTGGTTTTTCTCATCCAGTAGAGGTTGAGGAAGAAGAGGGAATTAAACTTGAATGTCCTGACGCAACAACTGTTGTAGTTAGTGGCATTTCAAAGGAAAAGGTTGGACAGTTTGCTGCTAGAGTTAGAGGACTTAGACCTGTTGAACCATATCACGCATACGGAATTAGGTATGATAATGAAGTTGTTATTAGAAAAGTCGGAAAAGTTTCTGGTAAGAAATAAGGGATAAGCGGAGATACAAAATGATTAATAAAATTAATAAGAATGAGCAAAGAAAACATCGCCACATGAGAGTGAGAAAAAAAGTTTTTGGAACAAAGAAAACTCCAAGGCTAAGTGTATATAGAAGCACAACAAACATTTATGCTCAAATAATTGATGACGAAAGGGCAGTTACACTTTGCAGTGCATCCACATTATCTAAAGAACTTGCTGAGACTTTAAAAAATAAAAACAAGAGTGAACAGGCTTTTATGGTTGGCGAACTTTTAGGCAAACTTGCAACTAAGAAGGGTATTAAGGAAGTCGTTTTTGATAGAGGCGGATACCTTTATACTGGAAGAGTGGAAAGTCTTGCAGAGGGCGCTAGAAAGGCAGGTTTAAAGTTCTAATGGAGGAAAAAATGGAAGAAGAAGTTGTACAAAATAGTGAAGTTGTTGAAACTGATTTAAATACGCAAACTGCTGAAAAAGAAGAAAGCAAGAAGCCTAGCAAAGTAGAAAAATCAACCATTAAAACAGTGCCAGCAAAACCACAAGGTAAAAAACAAGATAGAAGACGTGCAGACAAACCTGAGACAAGACGTGAGGACAGTGAATTTGACAAGAAACTTGTTGAAGTCAGACGTGTTACAAAGGTTGTTAAAGGTGGTAGGACAATGCGTTTTAGCGCACTTGTTGTTGCTGGAAATAGAAACGGACTTGTAGGCATTGGTGTAGGTAAGGCAAACGAAGTTCCAGAGGCAGTAGAAAAAGCAACAGCAGCTGCTAAGAAAAACTTGATTTCTGTACCAATTGTTGGGACTACAATACCACATGACGTTATAGGTCGTTTTGGTTCTTCAAGTGTTCAGATGTTTAGTGCTCCTCAAGGTACTGGTGTTATCGCTGGTGGTAGTGCTAGAGCTGTTATTGAGCTTGCTGGAATTAAAGACATTGTTACAAAGTCACATGGTTCTAACAACAAAATTAATGGGGTTAGGGCAACTGTTGAGGGATTAAAACTCCTTAGAACAAAGGAAGAAATAGCTGCTCTTCGTGGAAAGTCAGTTGAGGAAATTTAATTTTTATTAGGGAGAAACTTAGAAATGGAAAGAAAGACAACAAAAAAGGTAAAAGGCGATAGTAAACTTAAAGTGACCTATATTAGAAGTGTTATAGGCTATGACAAAAGTCAAGCTAAAGTTATTGAGGCTCTTGGGTTTAAAAAACTTAATACAACAAAGATTTTCCCTAATAATGACTCAATTAAGGGGAGCCTTTTTAAGGTAAAACATTTAGTGAAAGTTGAGGAAATCGACTAATATTTAAAGGAGAAAAGAAATGAACATTCAATCATTGAAGCCTGCAGAAAATTCCAAATTTTCAAAGAAAAGACTTGGACGTGGCATTGGTAGTGGCATCGGTAAGACCAGTGGTAAAGGTCATAAGGGTCAAAATGCTAGAAGTGGGGGCGGTGTTAGACTTGGGTTCGAAGGCGGACAGATGCCTCTTATTAGAAAACTTCCAAGACGTGGGTTTACAAATGCTGATTTTAAGAAAGTTTATTCAATCGTTAACGTCTCAGACCTTAACAAGTTTGAGGATGGAAGTGTGGTTGATGCAAAAGCTTTACTTGAAAATGGTGTTTTGTCAAAAATAGAAAATTACGGGGTTAAGGTTCTTGGTAATGGTGAACTTACTAAATCATTAACCGTTCGTGCTAGTAAATTTTCGAGTGCAGCAAAAGACAAGATTGTGAAGGCAAAAGGGACGCCTGAGGAGGTATAATGTTTAAGACCCTTAAGGAAGCATTTAAAATTAAAGATGTAAGAAGAAAGATTCTAATTACTCTGGCGCTACTACTTGTTTACAGAATCGGTTGTTGGCTACCTACTCCTGGTATTGCACTTGGTACTTATCAGGAAGCGGTAAGTAGTGGTGGCGACTTTTTGTCGGTTATCAGTGCTATCAGTGGTAGTGCTCTAGCAAATGGTGCGGTGCTTGCACTTGGGGTTGTGCCTTACATTAACGCATCAATTATTATTCAACTACTCACTGTTGCTATTCCTAAACTTGAGACACTTTCAAAGCAAGGTGAAGAGGGAAAGAAGAAAATTTCTTTTTACACAAAGATTACTGCTCTTATTCTTGCGATTGTTCAAAGTATTGGTATAGTCGTTGGGTTTGGTGTTGAAAATCTTGAAACTGGAGTTTTCTTCGGTTCAACCTGGGCAACTGGGGCTTTGGTTGTGGCTATTCTTGTGGCTGGTGCAATGTTTACAGTTTGGCTCGGTGAAAAGATTACCGCACTTGGAGTTGGAAATGGTTTGTCACTTCTAATATTTGTTGGACTTTTGTCAAGTGCTGGTACTGCTATTTTCAATACCATTGCTGGAATTTCAAGCACAAATCTAGAAAACATTTGGATTCTACTCATATTCTTATTTATGCTTATTGTTATATTTGGTTTTATTGTCTTTATCGACAATGCCGAAAGACGTGTGCCAGTGCAATACGCAAAGCAGATTAAGGGAAGAAAAATGTATGGTGGGCAGAATACAAATATTCCAATCAAAATCAATGCTAGTGGGGTTATGCCAATAATTTTTGCAAGTGCTATTATAAGTTTTCCACAGCTTATTATGAGTATCTTCTGGCTTAATTCTCCAGCATATAACTGGTATTCAACTTACCTTGGTGCAGGAACTTGGCCTTATGCAATAATTTTGTCCATACTAATACTTCTATTCTCGTATTTCTATGCTCAAATTAGCTTTAATCCAGAGGAAATTTCTAGACAAATTCAACAAAATGGTGGCTTTATTCCGGGCTATAGACCAGGGAAATCTACTGCGGATTACTTGAAGAAGATTTCAAATAGACTGACTCTTTGGGGAGCTATATTCCTAGCAATTGTATCACTTGTTCCAAGTTTCATATTTAGCATAGTTGGTACTTCTGGTTCACTTATAAATGCGTTTAGCTCGACTGGACTACTAATTGTTGTATCAGTTGCACTTGAAATTGATAAACAACTTGAGGCTCAGCTCTTAATGAGAAACTATAAAGGATTTTTAAAGTAAAAGAGGAGGAAAAGAAAAAATGAAAATTGTTTTACTTGGACCTCCTGGAAGTGGAAAGGGAACACAGGCAAATATTATTTGTGAAAAGTATAATTTGCCACACATTTCCACAGGAGATATCTTTAGATACAACATTAAGAATGAGACCGAGCTTGGCAAAAAAGTCAAAAGTTACATTGACTTGGGAAGTCTTGTTCCTGACGAGGTCACAATAGACATTGTAAAAGATAGGCTAGAAAATGCTGACTGTGAAAAAGGATTTGTCCTTGACGGTTTTCCTAGAAACTTAGCCCAAGCAAAGGCACTTAGTAGTTTTGTGACTATAGACAAGGCAATTATGATTGACCTAAGTGATGAGGAGATTATAAGAAGACTTAGCGGTAGAAGAATGTGTGCGTCTTGTGGGAATCCAACTCACGTTGATTGGCTAGTTGATGGGAAATGCGAAAAATGTGGTGGAGAGGTGATGACAAGAGACGATGACAAAGAAGAAGTAGTGCGTGCTAGGCTTGAGAAACAAAAACTTCCACAAGAAGTCATTGACTTTTATGTGAATATGGGCACTTTTAAAAAGGTTGAGGCGACTGACACTAAAGAAAAGACGTTTGAAAAAGTTGACAAAATCTTAAAGGGCATTTCAAAAAAGTAGGCTATAAGTTATAGATTAGAAACAATTTGAGTAAACGAAATTTTTTTGGTAAGAAAGATTATTAGGGCAAAAAGTTAGCGAAAGTTTTTAAGGTGAAGAAGTTGTTATGATAAAAATAAAAACCGATAAAGAAATTGAAATAATGAGACGGGCAGGCGAGATAACAAAAAACACTCTTATTGAAGTTGGTCGTCACATTCACCCAGGTGTTACTACAAAAGAGCTTGACAAGATTGCTTATGATTACATTGTAAGTCAAGGGGCAAAACCTTCTTTTCTTCACTATGGTGGTTTCCCAGGTTCAATATGTGCATCAAAAAATGACGTTGTTGTTCATGGCTTTCCAGATAACGTTCCATTAAAAGAAGGTGACATAATTAGCATTGATGTTGGAGCATGCTTTAATGGTTATCATGGAGATAGTGCGAGAACTTTTGCGGTAGGAAAGATTAGTGCTAAAGCTCAAAAACTTATTAATGTGACACGTGAGAGTTTTTTTGAAGGCATTAAGGGCATAAAAGCTGGAAGTCATGTCGGAGATATTTCAAGTCAAGTACAAAATTATGTTGAAAAGCATGGGTTTGGAGTTGTGAGAGATATGGTAGGACATGGTGTTGGAAGAAACCTTCACGAAGACCCAAATGTTCCAAACTATGGGTATGCGGGCTTAGGCCCTGTGCTTAAAAAAAACATGGTCATTGCAGTTGAGCCTATGGTGACTGAGGGAAGTTATGAAATTTCAATTCGTGGCTGGGATGTGAGGACGGTGGATGGTAGTCTTTCCGCACACTATGAAAACACGATACTTATACTTGAGGATGGAGTTGAAATTTTAACTTGAGAAAAGAGTGCACACGAGTGAGAAGGTTGCGCGTATAAGGGAAGAGAGGAGAAAAAAGTTGATGTTTGAAAAAAATTGTGTTGTGACGTCTCTTCGAGGTCATGACACGAAGAGAAAGTACATTGTGTATGAGGTAATAAACAAAGACTTTTGTTTGGTCGTTGATGGGGTGTATAGAAAAAAAGATAATCCCAAGAAAAAGAGGATTAAACACCTCAAAAACGAGTTTAAAAAGTGTGACAAAGATATAAAACAAATGTATGACTTTGAAATTGCGACCTATTTAAAAAACATTTAAGATAAATTTGGTTTTGTTAAAATTGGCTTAAAAAAACTAAAAGAGGCTTTAAAAAAAAACTAAAATAAAACTAAAATAAAACTAAATAAAACATGATAAAATTTAGAGTAAACTATAAAGCGGATTTAAAGAGGTTTTAAGATAAAGTTTAAGTCAAATTTAAATAAAATCTATGACATATTTAACAAATTGCACAAATTTACGAAATTTCTATTGAAAAAAAGGAGAATTTATGCCAAAATCAGATTGTTTGGAAACAGAGGGAGTTGTTACCGATGTTTTGCCAAATGCGACATTTAAGGTTAAACTTCAAAATGGACACATTATTACTTGTTACATTTCTGGAAAGCTTAGAATGAACTTTATTAAAATTCTTGAAGGTGACATGGTAAAGGTTGAAATGAGTCCTTATGATTTGACCAAGGGCAGAATTATTTGGAGAAGTAAATCTATTTAATTTAAGGATAAAGGAGAAAAAAATGAAAGTTAGACCATCAGTTAAACCTATTTGCGACAAATGTAAGGTTATAAAAAGAGAAGGTAAAGTTATGGTAATATGCCCAAATAAAAAGCATAAACAGACACAAGGTTAGAAAATAACACAACATAGGCGGCTGTTTTGTTTTTTTGCGTATATGGGAATATGTTCATTTACGCATTTAACAAAATCTATGGGGTGAAGATATATATTGACTTTCTTTTGTAAGTTTTAATGTGTAAGTTTAACTAGGTTTTTGTGTTTTTTGTTTAGGAATATCAATTAGTTGGATGCTAGACAAAACATACACTAAGACCTAACTTAGTTGCATAAGAGTAAAGCTAGTGTGTTTTTTTGAGAAACTTTAAGGCAACTACTAGTATTTCTACTTGTTAAGTTAAAGCTTATAGGGACTTAGGTGCCTGAATGCTAAATTACGCATAAGAGAGAATTTTAGCATTAACTAGAGCTTTTGTCACAAAAATAGATTTATTGCATTAGTAGTTTTAAACTTTAGTTTTATAAAAAAACACTAGAAAAAACTTATAAAAGAAAATAACTATAATAAAACAAACACAAACAATTTTAATAATGGAGGAATAAATATGGCTCGTATTGCTGGTGTTGATTTACCAAACGAGAAAAGACTTGAAATTGGTCTTACCTATATTAAGGGAATAGGCAGAGTTACAAGCAACAAAATTTTAAAAGAAACAAATATTAGTCCAGACAAGCGTGTTAAGGATTTATCTGAAGAAGAGGTGGCTACACTTCGAAGCTACATTGAAAAGAACTTAACTGTTGAGGGAGATTTAACTAGAGAAGTTTCTCTTAACATTAAGGGACTTTCTGAAATTGGATGCTATAGAGGGATTAGGCATCGTAAAGGGCTTCCAGTTAGAGGACAAAGCACAAAGCAAAATGCTAGAACGCGTAAAGGTCCAAAGAGGACTGTCGCTAAAAAGAAGAAATAAAGGGGGATTGAGCAAAAAAAATGGCAAATAAAAAAGTTGTAAAAAGAAAAAAGCAGACTAAAAATGTAGACAAGGGACAAGTGCACATTCAAGCATCTTTTAATAACACTCTTGTTACGTTTACTGACCTTCAAGGAAACACTCTCTCTTGGTCAAGTGCGGGTTCTCTTGGATTTAGAGGGGCAAGAAAAAGTACTCCTTTTGCAGCTCAGCAAGCAGTTGAAACTGCAGCAAAACTTGCAAAGGAACAAGGTTTAAAGTCGGTTGAAGTTTATGTTAAAGGACCTGGCAATGGTAGAGAAGCTGCGATTAGGGCACTTGGCACGGCTGAACTTAATGTTACAAGAATCAGTGATGTGTCACCTATTCCACATAATGGTTGCCGTCCTCCTAAGAAGAGAAGGATTTAAGAGGAGATAGAGAATATGGCAAAATATACAGATGCAGATTGCAGACTTTGTAGGAGAGAGGGCTGTAAACTTTTCTTGAAAGGTGACAGATGTATTTCTCCAAAGTGTGCTATGGAAAAAAGACCTGTTGTACCTGGACAACATGGACTTGGACGTAAAAAAGTTACTGAGTATGGTACACAGTTACGTGAAAAGCAAAAGGTTAAAAGAGCGTATGGACTTCTTGAAAAACAATTTAGAGGCTACTACGAGATGGCAACAAGGATGAAAGGTGTTGTCGGTGAGAATATGCTTAGTTTGCTTGAAAGAAGGCTTGACAATGTTGTTTATAGACTTGGTATTGGAGACAGCAGAAGTGAGAGTAGACAAATTGTTAATCACGGACACATTTTAGTCAATGGCAAAAAGGTTAATATTCCATCATATCTTGTAAAGGTTGGGGATGAAATCTCAGTTTTAGACAGCAGCAAGAGTTCACCAAAATTTGCAGTACTAAAAGATATGAAAATTGTTGTTCCAAAATGGTTAGAATTTAATACAAATACTATGGTTGGCAAAATTCTTGCATTGCCTCGTAGAGATGATATTGACTTGAATATTCAAGAACATATGATTGTCGAGTTGTATTCAAGGTAGTAAAAGGGGAGGTTATTTATCTATGATTCATATTGAAAGACCTAAGGTAAATATTGAGGAAAAGGAAAATGGTGCGTTTGCTACATTTGTTGTCGAACCTCTAGAAAAAGGCTTTGGTATTACTCTTGGCAATGCTGTTCGTAGGACACTTCTTGGTTCTATGCCTGGTGCTGGTGTTGTTGGGGTCAAAATCGATGGCGTACAACATGAGTTTTCTAGTGTCACTGGGGTTAAAGAGGACGTAACAGATATTGTTTTAAATCTTAAAAACCTTGCTGTTGCAACAAGTGTTTTAGATGAAGATTTTAGGACTACATTACATCTAAACAAAAAAGGTGCGGGAGAAGTTTTTGCAAGCGACATTGAGACAAGTGACCAAGTTGAAATTTTAAATCCAGACCTTAAGATTTGTACTCTTGATAGTGATGCTGAACTTAATATGGAGCTTGTTATTGGCAGAGGTAGAGGTTACAACACTGCTGAGAAAAACAAGAGAGACGACGATCCTATAGGATATATCGTAATGGACACTATCTTTACACCTGTTAAGTCTGTTAGTTATAAGGTTGAGCCTACTCGTGTTGGGCAATCCCTTGATTATGATAGACTTATCCTTGAGGTTTTGACTAATGGCACTATGAGTGCAAAGGAAGTTGTTTCTCTTGCATCCAAAATTGTGAAAGACCACATGGATTTGTTTGTCGACATGGTTGAGAACATGAATGACGTTGACGTGCTCGTTTCTCACGAAGAAGATAAGCCAGAAAAAGTTATGGAAATGTCAATTGAGGACATGGATTTGTCTGTTAGAAGTTATAACTGTCTAAAGAGGGCAAACATTAACACAATTGAAGATTTAACAAGAAAGTCGAAAGAGGATATGCTTAAAGTTAGAAACCTTGGTTTAAAGTCTCTTGAGGAAGTTATTAACAAACTTCACGCAATGGGACTAAGCTTAAGGAATGACGAAGAGTAGAAATTTTATTAAAGGAGAAAATTATGGCTAGTAATGCTAAATTAAATAGGCCAACTAAAGAAAGATTAAGTTTACTTCGCAATCAGGCAAGTTCTCTACTTTGGGATGGGAAGGTTACTACAACAACCGCTCGCGCTAAGGCTCTTCAAAGTTATGCGGAAAAGATTTTAACTCTTGCAATTAAAACTTATGAGGACACAATTAAAGTTGTTAAGACTGAAGTTGATAGTAAGGGTGTTAAAGTTAAAAGAGAAGTTTTAAATGATGGCCCAAGTAAGCTAAAGGCAAGAAGAATGATTATGTCTAAGCTTTTTGATAGACAGGAGGTTAGACTTCCTAAAGAGTCAAAAATGAGTTTTGTTGAAAGGACAAAAGATATTAATCATCCTCTAATTGAAAAAATCTTTAATGTCTATGCACCAAAGTATGCTGAGAGAATTAATGAAAAAGGACAAGGGGGCGGTTATACAAGAGTCCTTAAAGTCGGAGCAAGACGTGGGGATGCTGCTGAGCTTTGTTTAGTCGAGTTGGTTTAAGAACATATTTTGACTTGACAAATTTAGGTTCATAAGTACATGTCTGCGTTTGTTAAGTAGAAGTGTCTAGTAGGAATTTTTAGTCAAAACTACTTAATTGACATAATAAAAACATATAAAATATAAAAAATATTTGAAAGATTTAGGAAAGGTAAAAAATTTTGCTTTTTCTAAATTTTTTTATTTCAATTCATTTTTTTCTGTGCCGGTATTATCATACTGGCTTATTATTTTATGCAAACTTATTATTTTACGCAGGCTTATTATTTTACGCAAGGTTATTATTTTACGCAGGCTTGCGTTTGTGACGGCTCAATTGACGAAAGTCGATTTCGCCGGCTTTTTATTATTTATGTAAGACATATTTTAAATTATAACAAGAAAAGTAAAGTAGTTTTTATGTAAAGTAAAGTTTAATACATGTAAATATGTACATATGTGAAAGCGTGCAAGGGTTATAAAGAAATGTCGAAAATTGTGGAGAGAAAAAGAGTTATAAAGGTGCGTATAACTTGAGTTTTTAGTGAGACTTAAATAAGATAAATTGAGTTTTTAGTGAGACTTAAAAATGATAAATTGAGTTTTTAATGGGGTTTGAAAGTACCAAAACGAGTTGTTTATGTGAGTTTAGATGGTTACTTAAGATTGAAGGAGAGGTTATAAATAATTTAATTTTATGCTTTAACTAAGCTTATACATAACTAGGATTTATTGTTTTAATTGGGTTTATGTTGTATTTTTATGTTTTTAATGTAGTTAATTTATAGTGGTTTTGTGACTTTAGTGGGATTTGGATGGTTTAGTTATGGTTGAAGAGTTTGGTAAAAAAGGATGTGGTTAGGTAAAAAAAGACTTGGGGGTTGTGGTAGAGGGTTAAAAAATAAGAGGTTAAGATAGTAGCATATGTAAATATGTACATATGTGAAACTACGCAAAGGTTCTAAAGAAATGTCGAATTTTAGTTTAAACAAAATTATACAAGAAAATGGTTAGTATTTGTTTTTTTTTGTTATTTTGACTTTTTTATTTTTTTTAAGTTAGTTATTTACAAGTTTTTATTATTTTATAATTTTTTATTTATTTTTTCTGTTTTAATTACAACTTATTATTTATTTTTAATAAAAGCATCAAAAAAGCTATTTTTATTAGTAATTTTTACAAATTTTCTTTTTTGCAACTTTTGTAAAAAAAAGTAAGTGAATTAAAGTAAAATGTATAAGGTTGTCTTTTTTTGCTACGCAGGAAAAGGGGAGAATATACATAAAAAGGGGTAAAAGACAATAAAAAGTGATTGTTTTTTAGAATAAACTAAAAAACAAGACAGCAAGGGATTTTTGCAAGTTTTAAATAAGAACATAAAAAAATAGGTAGATTAAAGTAAAAAGGTGTAAGGTTGTCTTATTTTGCTACGCGTGAAAAAAGGAGAATATACATAAAAGGTGGTAAAAGACAATAAAAAGTGATTGTTTTTTATAATTAGTCTTAAAAGTAGATAATAAGCGAGGTTTTGTTGGTCTTGTAAAAAAGGTGGGAAAGCGGAGTAGGATTAAAAAAAAGTAAAAGGTTGTCTTTTTTTTTGCTACGTGGAAAAAAGAAAATATAGATAAAAAGCGGTAAAAGGAAATAAAAAGTGATTTTTTTTTATAATTAGTCTTAAAAGTAGATAATATGCGAGGTTTTGTTGGTCTTGTAAAAAAGGTAGGAAAGCGGAGTAGGATTAAAGAAAAAAGTAAAGGGTTATCTTTTTTTGCTACGCGGGAAAAAGGGAGAATATACATAAAAAGGGGTAAAAGACAATAAAAAGTGATTGTTTTTTAAAATAAACTAAAAAACAAGACAGCAAGGGGTTTTTACAAGTTAAGAATAAGAACATAAAAAAATAGGTAGATTAAAGTAAAAAGTATATAGTTGTCTTATTTTGCTACTCAGGAAAAGGGGAGAATATACATAAAAAGGGATAAAAAACAATAAAAAGTGATTGTTTTTTAAAAAAGTATAAAAAACAAGACAGTGATGACATTTTTGTAAATTTTGTATGAAAAAATAGCAAATGCGAGTAGATTTTATGTTTTTTGATTAAAAGTGGTGTTTAGGTTAAGAAATTAAGGTATTGTAGATTATTTTAAAAGTTTAGTGTGAGACAAATGAGGGTTTAAGTAAAATCATTATTTATTTTTTTGATTAAAAGTGGTGTTTAGGTTAAGAAATTAAGGTATTGTAGATTATTTTAAAAGTTTAGAGTGAGATAAATGAGGTTTTAAACAAAATCATTATTTATTATTTAGAGAAATAGTAAAGTTTAGCAATTTATTTGACTTTTTGTGACAGCAAAAGATATAATATTTTTGTGTATGAAAAAAAGGGTTGTAGTTTTTAAAGAATAATATATTACAACTTTTAGCAAACTAAGATATAGGTACAAATAGCACATTTTTTTACCAATTAAACAAAAGCAAAGTAATTAAAATACATATTAAATTTTTGAGGTTTATAAGCAAATTATAATTGACGTTTGATAAAACTAACATGCTTTATTACTAAGGCTAGTATGCAAGAGAAATACATGGTTACCAGACAAGTAATTGACAAACTAGCTAGTAACAAACAAATTTTATTATGGTACGAGCGAGTATTAGGCAAGTTATTATTACAGGGTAATCAAGCTGCGTTGCTTATAAGAATTAGTAAAAATAAATAGCAGGCGGAAGTTTTGTGGCTAGTTTAAGTGGGGGACGAGTTTACAAATAAAAAATACAATAGAAAACAAAAAAGGAAAAAGGTGAATGAAAGGTATACTAAAAGTCATTTTGATTTCAATGTTAGTGACCATTGGTGCGGTGGCTCTTTTTATTGGTGGATATTGGCTTTTTGGTGGGCTAAATCAGCAAGAAACATACGCACTTGACCTTAGTTTTAGTCAGACTGAGGTTATTAGTTCACGTACCTTTGCACTTCAAGTAAATACTTCGACGGAAAGTGTCAACATGAGGACCGTCAGTCTTGAGACAAGCCCTGGGGGAGACCTTATAATTGACTACCCTAGACAAGCTGTAATTGGTGAGCCTTTTTCTATCATGCCGGTGACAGATAGTGATACTGGAAATATTCATGGCGGAGTTGTAACCTTGTATGCAAGATACACAAATAGTTCTTCAAACCAAGAAGTACTTGCAAGTTGTAAGATACTTATTGATGCGAGTGTAAACGAGTTTGAGTTAGGTTTTGATTTGACAGAGCTTAAAAGTACGGACACTTTCCGCTTGGCAAGTCAAGGCTCAAATGTAGGAGACCTAATAAAGGTAAGTCCTGAGTATGCTCTCATGCCATATAGAAATAGAAACGAGTTTGGAAATTTAACAACTGATAGCATTTTTGCTGTTGGGAATTTGCAAAATAAAAAAATATTTTTGGCGTTAGTTAATAGTGAGACTGGGGAGCTTGACGAAAGTGCAGTTAATTTTAGGGTGACTACTGCTCGTGGTGAAACTACTTTAGCTCCAATTATTGAGGTTCAGTACACTTATAACCAAAACACAAACAGGCTAGAAGTTAACAGTGACATAGATATTGTGCCGACTGGAAATAGGCTTGGCGAAGTTGTGCTTTACGCATATGTTTGTCCTAACTTTACTGGGCAGGAAAATGTGAATACTAGTAATGTTATGACAAATAGTAGTGTTATAAGCACTAGTAAAAGCTTTGTAATTCGTGATTACAGCATAGATGGGTTAGTAATAAGTAGCGAAAATGCAGAAGTTTATTTTGATAATGAAACTATTTTGTATCTCAATAATGAAAATGCGGGTAAACTTGGTGGAATTAATCTTGGGGTAGAGCTTATAAATAATAGTGGTGTAGAAGTTGACGACTATTATCTTAGGAATAACGTGTTTATTTCAATTGAAAGTGACATAAATGATAGGCTAACGCGTCTTGATGGGTCAACGACAGAAAGTGGGGAAATGAATGTCAACTACACAAACATTGACGCATCAAATCCTAGTAGTTGGGGGCTTAGGTATTACTATAATGATTTCCTCGCCTATTATAATTACAAAAACAATGAGTCAGACGACAACAAAATTAGGGTGACGGTGACCTTTAGAGATTTTGAAAATGAATACACAAAAACCTTTTATCTTATACCAAGAGCTAGAGAAGTTGAGAGTATTGACGTAAATTATACAGGTTCTCAAGATAGATTAACCTTTGAAAGTGGCAGTCAGTTTAACATAAGTGAGAATAACTTTATATTTACCTACAAAGATGGAAGTGGGGCGGACTTTAACACTCTTACGTACTATTTGCCTTATACAAGTTCAAATTCTATTTCAACTATTCCATCAGACAATGCAAGGTTTGCTCTTGAATTTACCTTTATATCTCGCCGTGGAGGCACAATTAGTGATTTTAGCGTAGTTGACAACTGGTGTAACATGGTAAATAGCACTCTTACCTTTACTCAAGGTGAAAACGAGGTGATTTTTAGTTTTGATGGGTCAGGAAATTTGACTGGGGCTAATACTGACTTTGAGTTTTTGGCTGGAGTACCGATTACAGCCACTCTAACACCTATTACTAAAACTGCCCAAGTAGAAGAGTCGGACAACTTGTTTAGTTTTAACATTGGTGGAGAATTATTTAACATTAATGCGCGTCTTGTCAAGTTTTATTCGATTTCTAGTCAAGGCGCGAGTACTATTCCATATTTAGTTGTTAATAATGTTAGGATTAATTCTGAATTTGAAATTTTGACTGAGGACAACTCAAACATAATTAGGCTTGAGATTAATAGCGATTCTACTCTTAATGGTATTGGCGCGTTTACGGTTATAGCTAGACTTATTAATGAAAGTCAAGGGGTAATCTACGATCTAGGTGTTGAGTGTGAGGCTTTAATTTATGTTTATGAAAACATTTCTGAGATACTAATTTACAATTATGACAATTACGAGCAAAGTGCTTTTGGGATGCAAAACGCAATCGATGAAAACTCAGAGGGAAAGTATTTCTACATTACGAGTTCGCAACTTGAGACACTTAGAAGACTTAAAGAATCTGATAGGCTAAAAATTAGTTTTACGCAAGATTTTGGAGATTATGACGCGTCTAATTATAATGGACTAGTAGAGATTAATGAGAACGCTATTACCTTTGGTGAGTTTAGCGAGGTTTACGACGAAGACGGACTTCTTATAGGCTACATGGTGCCATACGTAGTAGGCGAGATTTACTCCATTGAGCTTGACGGAACAATACTTGAAAATATTTTTAACGTAAGAATATATGTTGATAACGGAACAGACGAGTATTTTTATGGTAGTTTTGTGTTTAATAATGACACAACTTCAACAACTTTAAATTTAAATGTTAACGACCTAATTTATAACGAAGCTGACATTGTATATCTAGCAAATAATGGGGATGAGACTACTTATGGTAATAGCATTGATAATCCGCTTTCTCTTAGGGCGACAGTTACAAACGGAGAAGTAGGTTGGAATGTCATTAATAATGGCGAGACGGTGACGGAGCTTAATAATTTAAGATATGGCTTTAAATATTTAAACACGGACTTAGATTACAGTGTCTATGGCATAAGGTATAATTTAAGAGAAATTGACCCTAATTTTACTTTAAATAATGTTAGTGCTTTCTTTGATTTTGTCGTAAGTCATGAAGGTGGCGGGTTGACTTTTAAAAATGTGCCTTATGTTGACGGGGGAATACTACTGGAGCTTAGTATTTACGTCGAGTCTAATAGTAACGAGTTTATTCACTATGTTTATGACGGAAGCGGTTTTACGCGGGTTATTAATGAAGCTTTAAGACAGGAAAACGCGGCTAAAATGTACTTTAGATTGGAGGGCTTTGACATTAACATTACTCCAAACGAAGATTTTGTTTTGACCGGCACAAAAGATTCTGTGTACAAGTTGTTTGGCGATGATGGATTATTTACTATAAGTGGGGTTGGTAGTATTGATTATAGTAAAGCTTTTAGTGCAAGCGTTAATAGTTCTCACGTAAGTTTAAGTGAGGACCTGAGTAGTTTTACTATAAAAAATGACTTTTTAAAGAGCGAGAGGGTGACGTTTAGTTTCTATTATAATTCTCAGTCAAATCCACTTTATATTACGCTCCCTGAAAGTGACAGCAAGGTCGATGGGTATTCCGTCATGGCCAGTGGAGCATATGAAATTAATATTTTAAAGACAACTTTTGATGCTCCAAGCGTGACTCCTATTGATGAGTTTGTGTCTATTACTTATCTAGGAACAAGCGAGGAAAAGAATAGACAAGTGACGTTATCTGTTTTGGTGGGTAGTGAAAGCGAGGACATTATTAGTATTACAAATGGTAATATTACAATTAAAACCTTTGTTGGCTCGCGTGAGGCTACTCTTCGAGTGAGTATTAGAGATGACGTTAATGCTTCAAGTGAGGATGTAACAGTTACAATAAACTCACTTTATTCGTTAGACAATGTAGATATTAGTGCAGATGAGGTCGGTTCAAGCTATCAAATTAACGCGGGGGTGAATTATAACGTTCTATTTACTCCAAATGAGACTGCTGAAGGTTTAGGTGTGACTCTTAATTCTGTTTCGTTTGAGTTCACGAGTAGTGAGGAGGACCTAGTTATTAGTGACATAAATCTTCTTATGAAAGGATATTTTGTTTCAAGTAGCAATATTACCTTTTTAAGTCAAGACATAAACTATGAAAAAGATGTCACAATGACACTAACCTTTACTTTTAGTGATGGCGGAAGTTTTGAGAAGAGTTTTAATTTAACTATTCTACCTAATCTTGAGTTTAAGCTTAGTAATACCGCTAACTTTGGTAAGTCGGGAGATAGGCTTCTTATTGACAAGAGCAGTGTTTCGGTTATGAAAAATGGTGGAAATATTTTAAATGATAATAACTTGACTCCAGACAAATTTAGCTTTGAGATTGATGGAAAGACAAATGAAAACATCTTTAAGTTTGAAGAGAGTGGCGAGGATTTATTGTATTTAATTATTAATTATGATGACCCAAATCACAGTATTATTCCAAGTGGGGAGCCGAGCCTAACAGTTATAGCTACAATCATTTTTGAACTAACGACAGATTATGGTTATACTTTGCAATTTGAAAGTTCGTTTGAGGTTTTAGTTTTGAGTTCTGCAAATTAGAATGAATTGTAAAAAAAAATGTTTTTGACCTAGTTTGTAATTGAGTTTTAGACCTTTGTTTTTGAAAGTAGGTTTGACAGTCTAGTTTTTTTGGAAGTAAGTTTGATAGCCTTAATTTTTGAAAGTAAGTTTGATAGTCTAGTTTTTTTGGAAGTCAGTTTGGCGGTCTGGTTTATAAGAATGAGTTTTATAGTCTAGTTTTTTTAAAGAGTTAGAAACAAATAAGAGGAGAAAAAAGCACATGAATTTGTTTGAAAATCAAAATTATTATGATAGGGAAGAGTTCGACAAAATAAGCTACGAGGACCAGCAAGAGATTTTTTTAAGGATTCGAGCTTGGATGCCTAGGGTTTCTGAACGTGATAGGTATAACGCAAAAAAGTATAGAAATATTATTATAAGTCGTATTGAGCAAATTTGTGCTTATGCTTGCGCAGGGCATATTCCGTCTCAAGACTATATGGGGTATATCTATAAAAGAGGGTTTGGAGATATTTTTCCTATAAATTACAAAAGAAGTATTGAATGGAATATTATTGCCGCTCGCAATGGTAGCAAGCTTGCTCCTCAAAAAATGAAAGCTTTTATGAATCCTGCTATTGATTTGATTTTGGAAAGTCCTCGTGCTGGGCAAATTATTAAATATAACGACTTAAATCTTTCAAATTATTTTTGGTTTTTAAGCCAGTATGTGTGCGAGCTTTTATATGTTGATTTAAAGCTTGACCCAAGGGAAATGTCTAAAAAGGAGCTTATTGAGGAAGATACAAACGAAAAAGGGGCGAGGATTTTCTTTGATAGATTTAGAGATAGGTGTGTTAATGGGGCAATTGATAACCTTATTAAGAGTTTGCCAGAAGATGTAGATGAAGACGAGGTGGGCGAGGTGCTTATGTCAAAGGAAGAAAAGGAAAGTAAGAAACAATATGAAAGCGAGTTTGTCGAGCTTAATATTGAAGATATTGATAGTGCGGACAGTGACAAATAAAAAAACATTTGTCTTAAAAAAGCTTTTAGGTAGAAAGACATATGAGCTTTAGTTAAAAAGAGATGCTATTAATATACTAAGTAGTGTGTTGCTGTAGCTAAGCCCTTGTAAAAAAATTTTAGATAAAAAAAACGATATATAAGTTTTATATAAAAAAGTGATATATAAGTCTTCTATAAAAAAGTGTTATATGAATTTTATATAAAAAAGCAACATATAGGTCATACACAAAAAAGAGACATATGGATTGTATATAAAAAAGAGGTATGAAGGTTTTATATAAAAAATCGACCTATAAGTTGTGTCAAAAAAGGGCTTTATATTTTGTCACAAAATTGTTCTCTATAGTTTTAGTACAAAAATAAAAATACTTTCTTCTTTTGTGTTTTATAAAGACGAAAGTATTTTTTATAAAAAAAGAAACATATAAGTTTTAGTAAAAAAAAGGTTTTATATTTTGTCATGAGATTCATTTGTGTGGTTTTAGTAGCAAAAAAATAAAAATACTTTCTTCTTTTGTGTTTTATAAAGACGAAAGTATTTTTTTATAAAAAAAGACTTAAAAATTAAGGGAGTGTTAGGTGTTTCTTTAGTGAGGAGTCTTAACAAAAAAAGAAAGTTTTTATAAGAATAAAGGGAAGAATGTAAGCTTGTTTATTAAATTTTTAAATTATAGAAAACTAACAATAAAAAAAATTATTCTTCAAGTCCGGCGAGGTAGTCAATTGTCACGTCAAAATATTCAGCTAGGGCTTTAAGGCGAGAGAGGGTTGGTTCGCACTCGTCGTTTTCCCAAAGACTCACAATCGATTTTCCTACGTCAATTTCTTTTGCAAGTTGGATTTGCCCAATCTTTTTTTCATGTCGTAATTCTCTTAGTCTCTGTCCAAATGTTTCCATATGTCATATTATTCCATAAACTAGAAAAAATTTGTTGACATTCCACAATGTTGGGAATATAATTCTATATACACTTGACATTATTTGACAAAATGTGCGTTTAATTTCTATCTTTCGACAAAAAAACTTAAAAGAAGTGTAAGAACATTTAAAATTAAGAGGAGACTAGAAGAATAGAAATTAAGTTTTAACAAAAAATATTTTTGAGGTGTGAATTATTATGCGAAGTGGAATGGTTAGAAAGGTTGATGAGTTAGGTAGAATTGTTATACCTAAAGAAATGAGAAGAGTGCTTGGAATTAAGACAGGTGCTTCTATTGAAGTGGACTTAAATGACGATAATGAAATTGTTCTTAGGAAGTTTTCAGAACTTAGTAACATGCCTACTTTTGCGAGCAAGCTTGTAGACATTATTTTTAGTGCATATTCTGTCCCTTGTGTTACGACTGATGGGGATGAAATTGTTTTTGCCAAAGGGCTTTCAAAAAACGATGTGAGCTTAGTAAAAGTTGATTTTGATGAGGTTGAAGTAGGGAAACTCAGCAAGGTCATTGGGGTTAGATTTTCTAAGAAAACCTATAAATATGCTTACATAACAAAGTTAGAAAGTAGTGGCTTTGAATATGGCTATCTAGTTTTGTTTATGGACAGTGAAATAGATAAAGACTTAAAGAAAAATATTGAAGTCTTATGTCGTTTTGCTAGTGACATTCTTCAATAATGAAAATTTTATAATTTTAGCTTGCTTTAGTTTTAAACAAAAGTCAAAACTACTTTTAAATACAAAACAAACAAAGGAAAGATAAACAACAAAAACCTTGTTTTAGAGTGTGAAATAAATAGGGTAAAGTTTTTGCTAGTGTTTTAAAAAAACAAAAACTAAACAAAAACTAAACAAATAAAAACAACGCAAAAAATAACACAAAAAAGACAAAGCAAATAAAAGAGCAAATTAAGACAAGACAAATTAAAAAAGCAAATTAAAAAAATTAAATTAAAACAAAACAAAAAACTCAAAAATGCTTTTTAGTTTACATAACAAACGATGAAATTTTAATTTTTTAAGACTAAAATGAGGTAAAAAATGAAAAAAAGATCGTTTGTTTTTGGTGCACTAATTTTAAGTATTAGTGGAATAATTTGCAAAATTCTAGGAGTACTATATAAAATTCCACTTGCAAATATTCTAGGTAGTGAGGGTATGGGGGTTTACTACCTTATTTTTCCTGTTTATGCGTTTTTAATCACCTTTGTGTCAAATAGTTTTTCTTTGTCTATCTCAAAAAATGTTTCTCAAAGTGTAAGTCATGGGGACTACTACGAAGCTTATAGGATTTTTAAAGCATCGCTAGTTTTGCTCTTATTTTTGGGGCTCGGTCTTTTTGTGCTTCTTTCTTGTTTTTCAAAGGTCATAGCAAACCTTCAGGGGCTTGACATGGCTTTTATTTGTTATTTGGCTCTTGCACCATTAATTATTTTAGTTAGTATTTCTAGTGCGTATAAGGGGTATTTTCAGGGGCTTCAAAATATGGTTCCTTCTGCTTTGTCGCAGGTTGTTGCTCAGATTTTTAAACTTGTTTTTGCTTTTATGTTTGCAAAAATGCTATCAAAGTTTGGGGTAGTGTATGGGACTTTAGGGTCTTTTTTAGGTCTAGGTATTGCGGAAGCTTCAAATACCTTGTTTTTTGTCTTTTACTTTTTAGTATTTAAAAAGAGAAATAAGAAGTTTTTTGAAAAGGAGGGCGCGGAAAAGACTCCTGTACCTCAAAAAAACATTATGAGAACAGTTTTTAAGAGTGCCTTGCCTTTTATTTTGTCTAGTGTTATTCTTCCCATGTCGCTTTTAATTGACAGTTTTTTGATTGTAAACATCTTAAAAGCTGGTGGGTTTGATAAACTTTTTGCGACCTCGCTTCTTGGCATTAACTCTGGTATTGTCAGCACTCTTACTAGCCTTCCATCGACAGTGTCAAGTGCTATCTGCATGACAATTATTCCTTTTGTGTCATATAGTTTGTCAAAAAAAGACTACGAGGGAGTGGCATATAAAAGTGTGCTTGCGATAAAACTTTCCCTCATTGTAGCGCTTCCATGTTTTCTTGTTTTTTTGTTTTTCCCAGGTGACATTTTAAGGCTTTTGTACTCGGCGAGCTTTAGTAACATTTACGAGTTTAACGAGGCGGTGACGCTATTTATGCTATCTAGTATTAACGTCTTTTATTTGTCAATTTTAAATATTTCGACTGCGCTTCTTCAATCTATTAACAAATCCTATGTGCCGGTAGTTAGCCTTAGTTTATCACTTATTTTTAAAGTCATTTGTGAGGTTATTTTAATTTTTATTCCAAGTCTAAACATTGCTGGGGCTATATTATCAAATGCCGTGTGCTATGTAGCAAGTGCTACTATCAACATCTATTTTTACAGAAAATATATTTACCTTAAGCCAAACTTTTTGAGGTCTTTCGTAAGTCCTTTTGTGTCAAGCCTTGCGTGTGTATTAGGAGTGTTTTTAACTAAACTCTTACTTATGCCTTACGTATCAAGCACATTTCTAACTATTAGTTCTCTTTTTGTTGGTGGGGTGGTGTTTATTATCATGCTTTTTGTTTTGAGAACCTTTACAAAAGAAGAAAAGGAGGCAATTCTAGGGCTTGCAAAGAAAAAAGGTTAGGGGATAGCAAAGGAGAATAAGATTTTTAAAATAACTTTACTATGTGGGCATACTTTGGTAAAATAAACTACATGAAGATAGGGAGTATTGAAACAAAAAACAACATTTTTCTCGCCCCGCAAGCTGGAGTAAGTGAAGTCGCGTTTAGGTCGCTTTGTGCGTGGCTCGGGGCAGGGCTTACGTACACTGAAATGGTAAGTGTAAAAGGTTTATACTATAATAGCAAAAACACCTTTGAGTTATTAAGACGAGGGGAAGAGGAAGGCTTAGTTGCTGTTCAACTTTTTGGGCATGAGCCTGAGATTTTTAAGAAAGTGATTGAAAGTAAGATTTTAGATAATTTTGACATAATAGACATTAACATGGGATGTCCTGCACCAAAGATTGTAAAAAACGGAGATGGGAGTGCACTCATGAAAGATATGGGGCTTGCTAGAAAAATAATAGAAACCTGTGTCAGTGTGTCGCCAAAGCCTGTGACGGTGAAGTTTAGAAAAGGTTACTATAAAAATGACGACCTTTTAGTTGAGTTTGCAAAAATGTGTGAAGAGGCAGGGGCGAGTGCGATAGCAATTCACCCTCGCACAAAAGAGGATGGGTATAGCGGGGTGACTCATGCAAGTGACTTTGAAAAGGTAAAGAGGGCGGTTAAAATCCCAGTCATTGCAAGCGGAGATATTGTTGACAAAGAGAGTTTAGAAAGGGTCTTAAAAGCTGGTGTAGACGGAGTTATGCTCGCACGAGGGGCAGTTGGGCATCCTGAGATTTTTATGGAGTTAAGTAACAAAAAGTGTGAGGAAGGGGAGTTTACAAGAGAAGAAATTATAAAGACTCACATTTACTTACTAAAAAAGTACTATAGTGATGAAAGAAAGATTGTAAATCTACTCAAAAGGCATGCTATGAAATATGTTTCTGACACTAAAAAAAGAAAAGATATAGCACTGAGTTCTTCTTTAAAAGAAATTGAAGAAATTTTAGGTGTAGATTAAAAAACGGATTTTATTAGAAAAAACTTTTTATTGCGAGCACTTATTAGCTTAAAAACTTACTTCGGGGTGATAAAATTAAAAAAGTAGGGATGAGGGGGGCGAGGGAGTGCGGTCATGAGAGGTGGCGAAGCCGTCTCTCATGGTCGCACGTATGTATAAAAAAAATATGACAAAAAGATGAGCAATAAAGATTATTTACATATATGCTAACAAGCGTGAGAAAAAGTAAGAGTGTACTGACCGTACTAATCTCGTGCTGATTTGTTTTACGTGTCACGCATGTGTTAAAAAAAACTAAATGCAAAAAAGTGGAGAGCACTAAGAAGCTAACTAATTCATATTATGGTTTAATGAAATACGCAAAAATAGTTATATTTCCTTTTTGTGATGAAACTCCACTTTTTTTTACTGACAAATTTTTTAGGAGTTTAGATTTCATAAAAAAGAAGTTTAAAAAAGAAATTGTCATTTTTTGCTTTTATTTAAAAGACCTTTATAGAAAAACTTTAAATGCACTTATTCTAAAAAATAAACAGGTGGAAAGCATTTTTGGAGAGGGGATGACACAAAAAAGTGGTGAATTTAATATGAGGAATAAGAGTTTTAAAGTATTATTTTATTATGATTTATATAAAAAAAAGGAAACAAATTTTGATTTTATTATAGGACTTGATGATGAAAAGCTATCAAGTCTAACTGTTACAAATATGGCACATTCTTCTCTTTCAAGTGACACTAAAATGCATTCTTTAGGTAAGCTATGTAATAGTAAAAATACATATAAAAAATATGAATGTAAAAAGCTAAAAAAGAAAAGGGAAGAAACTTCTAACAGTAGGGCTATAGAGGAAGAAGCAAAAGAGTTTTTAAGCTATCAAATTGACAAATTTTTAGGAAAAGTTGTATTTATTTTTAAAAATGGCGAGGTTGTTACGTCAAAAAACATAAAATTTATAAAAAAAAGTAAAAAAGTGAATGATTTTTATGTACAAATTTTTGACAAATTGGTAAAATAATAATAATGATAAAAGGGATGAGGGTAGGTTATGAAAAGAACAATTAAAGATATTGATGTCGAAAATAAGAAAGTTTTGCTGAGGCTTGATTTTAATGTGCCTATGAATACAAAGACTGGGAACATTACGGACCTAACAAGAATTATGGAAAGTCTTGCAACTATTAACTATTTGTGTGAGCATAAGGCTAAGGTTATTATTTGTTCTCACCTTGGTAGGCCAAACGGGACAAGGGATGAAAAGTATTCGCTTGCTCCTGTTGCAAGTGCGCTTAAAAAACTAGTTAAAAACAGGGTAAGTTTTGCAAGTGACACGATAGGTGAGGATGCTAAAAGCAAAATAAATGCTATGGAGAGTGGGGACATTCTTGTGCTTGAAAATTTAAGGTTTGACCGTAGAGAAGAAGAAAATGACGAGGAGTTTTCAAAAGAACTTGCAAGTCTTGCTGACATTTATGTAAATGATGCTTTTGGTACGTGTCACAGAAAACACGCATCTACTTATGGGGTGGCGAGTCTCCTACCAAACGCGATTGGCTTTTTGATTAGTAAAGAGCTTAAGGTTATGAGTAAGATTTTATCAAATCCAGATAGACCTCTTGTGGCTGTGCTTGGTGGGGCAAAGATTAAGGACAAGATTCCTGTTATTGAAAATTTGCTTGATAAGGCTGACACCATTTTAATTGGTGGCGGTATGGCATACACCTTTATTAAGGCTCTTGGCGGAAGTGTTGGTAAGTCGCTTGTTGACGAAGAAAAAATAGATATGGCGCGTGAGTTTATTAAAAAGGCAAAGACGTCAAAGGCGGAGCTTGTTCTTCCACTTGACAACATATGTAACGTTGACTTTGATAGTAAACTAAAGCCTAAGAGATTTCCTTCAATGGAGATAGACGAAAATTACATGGGACTTGACATTGGACCAAAAACGGTGAAACTTTTTAAGTCTTATATTAAGAAAGCTGGCACTGTTGTTTGGAACGGACCTATGGGAGTTTTTGAAAATCCAATGTACGCACGTGGCACAAACAAGATTGCAAAATATGTTGCAAAGACAAAGGGATTTAGTTTTGTTGGAGGCGGAGATTCGGCAAGTGCAGTTGTTAAGTCTGGCTATGGAAAGAGGATTGATCACTTATCAACTGGTGGTGGGGCAAGTCTTATGTTTCTTGAAGGGAAAACTCTTCCTGGGGTGGATGTAATTAGTGATTTAGAAGAAGAAAAGTAAAAATAGGTTTAAGGTAAAAATAAAAAGACAAGGTACAAAAACTAGGTTGCAAAAAACAAGGAAACGAGGAAAGAAATAAAGAAACAAGAATAAAGACTAGAACGAGGTAGAAAAAGGAGCACGGAAGTGCGTGGGTGGGGGAGCCCCCACCCACAAAAAAACGAAGTTTTTTTAAAATTTTTATTGCATAAAAATTTTCACTTCCGTGCGTTTTAGGTCGTACACCAGTTTTTATACCTTAAAATAGATAGAGGAATGAGACTAATTAAAAAAATTGTTATAAGAAAAAAACGTGGAATAAAAGCTTAAAATTAAATTAATCTTAAATGAATTTTAAACCAAACTACAATTTTGTTTGACAACTTTTCTTTATTTTATTACAACAATCAAAGGCTATAGAGACTTAATTAGACCTATAAAAATCATAAACTTAAAAGAAATAAAAGAGGAACATAAAAACTAAAAATGAACAATAAAAAGACTGCACTAATAATAATGGACGGATTTGGCATTCCAGAAGATTTAAAAAGGAGTGCAATACTAAAAGAGAACACAAAAAACTTAGAGCATTACATGAGTAAATTTCCACATACAAAAATTCGTGCAAGCGAGGAATATGTGGGGCTTCCTCCTCATCAAGCAGGTACTAGTGAAGTGGGGCACATGACAATAGGCAGTGGAAGAGTAAGTTTTCAACCCCTTGTTAGAATAAATAGAGAGATTGAAAGCGGTGAGTTTTTTAAAAATGAGGAGCTGAATAAGGTTATAGACTACTGCAAAACAAATCACAAAAAACTTCATCTTATAGGACTCCCAAGTGATGGAGGTATTCATTCGCACATTAGTCACCTTTTTGCTCTTCTAGATCTATGTAAAATGAAAAATTTTTATGAAGTGTACATTCATTTTATTGGAGACGGAAGAGACACGAGTCCAAAAAGCATTATTAAATATTTAGATGAAGTAAGTAACTACACTAAAAAAATTGGTGTTGGAAGTATTGCTAGCATTGTTGGGCGATTTTACGCACTTGATAGAGATAAAAACTGGGACAGAAATAAACTTAGTTACAACCTTTGGGTGAAAGGTGAAGGAAGAAAGTTTAGCAGTTACAAAGAGGCAACTCACTGTGCATACAGTTTAAACGAAACTGACGAGTTTATAAAACCTATAGTTTTAATGAGTAATAATAAGCCCATTTCTCTAATAGAAGAAGGTGACGGAGTTATATCTTACAACTTTAGGGCGGACAGGGAAAGGCAACTGGCATATGTTATGGTAGAAGATAACAAGCTAGATTTTGTAGAAGATTTAAAGTTATATTTTGTTACTATGACTGAGTATGATGAGCATTTCAAAAAGGTTCACGTGGCATATAAGACAACTGAAATGACTAATATTTTGTCTGAGGTTTTAAGTAATAATGGCATTAAGCAAGTAAAGATTGCTGAGACTGAAAAATATGCACACTTAACATTCTTTTTTAATGCTGGCAGGCAAGACACTTTTAAAAATGAAGATAGAATACTTATAAATTCTGAAAAAATGGTGAGTTATGCACCTTTTCCTCAAATGTCAGCAAGGGAAATTGCTGATAAGGCACTAGAAGTTTTAGATAATTATGACTTTATTGCTATAAACTTTGCAAACTGTGATATGGTGGGGCATTCTGGAGACAAGGAGGCAACAAAGCGTGCGGTTGAAGTTGTAGATGAGTGCGTACACAAAGTAACTGAGGCAGTTTTAAAGAAAGGCGGACAAGGGATTATCACTGCTGATCATGGAAATGCTGACATTATGGTGGATGAAAATGGAGAGAGAAACACTTCTCACACAACAGCACTTGTGCCAGTAATTGTTTTTGGAACAAATGCGAGGAGTTTAAGAGAAGAGGGGACACTCGCTGACATTGCACCAACCTTGCTTGAAATGATGGACATAGACATTCCAAAAGAAATGACAGGGAAAAGTTTAATTGTAAAATAGAATTTTTATAAAAAAGAGGAGAAAGAAATGTCAAAAAAATACGTCATTGCAAATTTTAAAATGAACAAAACAGACGAAGAGGTAGTAAGTTACATTGAAAAGTTTAAGGAAAAAGTCAAGGATTTTAACACTGAAATTATTCTAAGTGTGCCTTTTGTCTCAATTAAAACTGCAAGTCTAATGGTTAAAAATTCCAACATTCTAATTGCAGGGCAAAACCTAAACGAAAATGATTTTGGTGCGTTTACCGGCGAGATTAATGCAGAAATGCTTTGTTCTGTTGGAGCAAGTGCAGTACTTGTTGGACATAGCGAGAGGAGAAATCACTTTAAGGAAACTGACGTAATTATCAATAAAAAGATTATGAAAGGGCTTAGAAGTGGACTTATAAGTGTTTTGTGCGTTGGAGAGACACTTTTTGATAAAAAGAACAACTTGACCACTCAAGTTTTACAAAGACAGATTACTGAGTGTTTAAATTCTATTTACGCAAATGAACTTAGTCACATTGTCATTGCTTACGAACCTGTTTGGGCGATTGGTACAGGGGTTGTTGCTACAAAAGAAGAGATTGAGGGGGCAATTAAGACCATTCGTATGCTTTTAACTAATCTTTATGATGAAAAGATTGCAAGCAAGGTCAAAGTAGTTTACGGCGGTAGTATAAACGAGAAAAACGTCAAGGAAATTAAGAGCATAAAAGGTATTGATGGCGTTTTAGTCGGAGGAGCCTCACTTGACGAAGAAAAGTTTTACAAAATTGTAAGCGAGTTTAATGAAAAAGGGACGAGCGAAAAAGGGACAAAAAAAGTTTCCAAAAAAAAGACTATTGAAAAGTAAAATTGTTTGTAGTATACTATGTTTGTAAAGGTTTAAGTATTGATAGGCGAAAAAAATGCGTGTGTGGGGAAGAAAAGTCTTTAGTTTTTTAAAAAAAAGGTGCAGGTGAGAAAAAGGCGCACGGAAGTGAGTGGGGGCGGAGGAAAAGCCTCCGCCCCCACAAAAAAACGAAGTTTTTTTAAAATTTTTATTGCATAAAAATTTTCACTTCCGTGCGTTTTAGCGAAAGACACCGGTTTAAACTAAAAAAAATAATTTTTAAACCTAAAGGAAGAAAACATGGAAACAATAAACATTATTTTATCTTATTTACAAAGTCATTTTTTCTATGATGCAAGGTCGAGTATAATTACAATCAGTGTTATTTTTGTCATTTACTTTATGAATAAGATGCTAAAAGATAAGGAAGATAATCCAGTAAAAAGTCTTAAGTATCTTGCTGGCACTATGACGAGTTTTGGGTTGTTTTTATTAATGTATTAAAGTGTTTGATTTTTTTTATTACTTATGATAATATGATACAAGATTTTTTTAAGGAGTTAAGTTATGGGAGTTCCAAACTGGGTTGCTAATTCATTTCCAATTATAAAATTTATTTTACTAATTCTCATTTTAGTTTGCTGTCTTGCACTTATTGTTGTAATATTAATGCAACAAAGTGAGGGAGATGGGACTACGACAAATTCTATTACTGGCATAAAAGACACGTACTATGCTAAAAATATGGGGCTTAATAGAGACGTAAGACTCAAAAGAGCAACCATTATTTTAAGTTGCATAATTGCAGTACTTGTCATTGCTTTTGTTGTTCTAGCTAAAATCTATGGCGGTAACATTTGGGATTAATTGTTTTTAGAGCACCTTAATTTTCTAAGGTGTTTTTTTTATTTATGCTATGAAAATTAAAAAAAGTGGCAGGAAAACTTGAAGCATAATAAGTTAGAGTTGTAAAATTTAAATTCTTTGATATTTTGGAAGGAAGAGGTATAATAGTTATAGGAACAAAGTACTAATATTATTTGGAGAAATTATGATTTTAAGTGTTTCAAGGAGAAGTGATATTCCGGCTTTTTATAGTGATTGGTTTTTTAGACAACTAAGACAAGGTTTTGTTTTGGTTCCAAATCCAATAAATCAACATAAGGTGGCAAGAATAGAACTTAAGCCACTCAGAATTCTAAATCTTCAAACGAACTTACTTGGCGAAAAGGTTGTTAAAACACAAGGAAATATTGAAGGTATTGTTTTTTGGTCAAAAAATCCTAAGTTAATTATGGACAAGCTTAAATATTTAGATAGTCTTGGTATTAAATATTATTTTCTTTATACTCTTAATGCTTATCCAAAAAGTATAGAAGGAGGACTACCGAGTTTAGAGGAGAGGATTAACACGTTTAAAGAACTCTCAAAACTTTGTCCTGTTATTTGGAGATACGACCCAATATTGTTGTCTCGAGAAATTGATATTAACTGGCATATAAACGAATTTAAAAAACTTTGTGAAAAGTTAAAAGGCTACACAAATAATTGTAAGGTTAGTTTTGTTATAGAAAGCTATAAAGGCTGTTCAAAATCTGTGTGGGCACCAAGTTCAACACAAAGATATGATATTCTGTCTAGTTTTGTTAAAATAGCAAAGGAAAACGATATTCAACTTGAGACATGTGCTGAAAGTGGAGATTACCTAAGTCTTGGAATTATGCCTAGCAAGTGTATTGATGGTAAAATTTTTGAAAATTTGCTGACGGAAAAGTTTAAGTCACAAAATATAAAAGTAACTCGAAAGAACAATAAAATTGATGGGCAACGAAAACATTGTGGTTGTATGCCTGCTGTTGATATTGGTAGATATGATACCTGTCGTCATAATTGCAATTATTGTTATGCACGTAAGGGCTCTTTAAAGAGTATGGAAGGCGGAGTTTTCGGCGAAATTTATGAACGAAAAACCGAATTAGAATTTGAATACAAATGAAATATTTTATTTATTTTTAGGTTTGAAGGTAAAGAAAAGGATAAGATTAAAACAACAACAGTTGGCAGTTAATAATGGATTAGGAAAAGAGTCTTATTTGCTTTTAAATTAGGTGTAGGGGAAGGGTGCCCGGGAGGGGGTCGCATGGGAATGCGACCAAAAAAGGGGAGGCACTGACGTGCCTCCCCTTTTGTAAAATTTTTATTTCATAAAAATTTTGCCCTCCCGCGCGTTAAACGTCAAAGCATATTGTAATACTAAAAGCAATTTTTTTTGCTATAACTTTAATTTTTAGTAATTAGTAAAAAAATAGGTATGAGCTTCACAAGTTAGCAAGTACACTTGACAACTTTGTTTTTTAGTAATTAGTAAAAAAACTTTATAACTAGATGTGTGACGCGCAATTTTTACACCTATTAAAATGTCAAAAATAGACTATAGTAATTAATAATTTGACAGGAAAATAAAAAAAATATATCATATATTTGTATGGAAGAGTTAAAAGAGAAGGTTTTAGAGGTTTTAAATTCGCGGTTTGTGTCTCATAGGGGGTTAGATAACCTTGCTGTTATTTTGTCTCGATTTTTAAAAGAAGATGCAGATGAGGTAAGAAGTGTTATTTTAGACTTAATTGACAGTGGAGACGTTGTAGAAGTTAGCAAAAATAAGTTTGCTGGCATAAGGATTGTTGGGTTTGTTAAAGGTAAATTTTCTTATTCAAATCCTAGTTTTGGCTTTGTTCTAAATGATAATGGTGACATTTATATAAGTCGCAAAAACTTTAACGGTGTTTTTGATGGGGACGAGGTACTTGTTAAGATTATAGGCAAAGCACACAAGGACAAAAAGCGAGAAGGAAAGATAATTAAGATTATAGCTCGCGACAATGACGGACTGCTTGGTACATTTCATGATTTTAATAATTACGGACTTGTGGACCTTGACAAAAAGAGAGTGCAAGTTCGCATAAACAAAGAGGACTTTCTAGGGGCAAAAGAGGACGATAAGGTCGTTATTGACATAAAGTCTTACAAGGCAGGGTGTCCAATTGGACAAGTTGTTGAAGTAATTGGAAGCTTAGACAAAAAAGGTAATGACATTAAGTACTTTTTAAGAAAGTATAAGGTAAGAGAGGATTTTCCTTTAAGTGTCATGAGTGAGGCTAAAAAAATACCTCAAACTATTGACAAGTCAAAGTTTAAAGATAGAGTCGACCTAACAAATGAAATGATTTTTACTATTGACGGCAAAGACGCAAAAGACCTTGACGATGCGGTGAGTTTGAAAAAATGTGCGGACGGAAGTTTTATTCTTGGAGTACACATTGCGGACGTTGGCGAGTATGTGCGACTTAATTCAATAATTGACAAAGAGGCATACGAGCGAGGGACAAGTATATATTTTCTTGACAGAGTTATTCCTATGCTTCCTCGTGAGCTTTCAAACGGAATTTGCTCGCTAAATGAAAAGGTAGATAGGCTGGCACTAAGTGTTGAAATGAAAATAGATAAGACAGGCGAAGTCCTTGATAGTAAGATTTTTGAAAGTATAATTAGAAGTCAGCATAGGCTAAACTATGACGAGGTTTTAGAGGTAATTGAAGGGAATACTGACACTCAAGCTAGACTTGCTGACATTAAAGATATGATACTAGACATGCATGAGTTGTCAACTATACTTGAGAATAGAAGAAATAAGTTTGGGGCACTTAATTTTGAAATTCCTGAAGGGGAAGTCCTTTTAGACGAAAACGGAAAGGCAAAGGAAATTGAGGTTAGAAAAGCGACTAAGTCGACTAAGCTTATTGAAACCTTTATGGTGGTGACAAATGAGACTATTGCTCGTACTTTTGATAAGCTTAAGATTCCTTTTGTTTATCGTGTGCATGAAAAACCTGACAGCGAAAAAATTAAGACTTTTTTTAACTTTATTGACACTTTGGGGCTAAAAATTCCTGTAAGCCCAAAAAAGCAAATTGAGCCAAAAGATTTACAAGGGGTGCTAGAAGAGGCACAAGATAAGGACTCAAAAGGTGTTGTCAATATGGTGATGCTTAGAAGTCTAAAAAAGGCAAAATATCTTAATAAATGTCTAGGACATTTTGGCATGGCACTTGAATTTTATTCACATTTTACGTCACCAATTAGGAGGTATCCAGACCTTACTATTCATAGGATTATTAAAGAGTATCTTCATGGCAATCTAAGTTTTATAAAATCAAAAGAAATGGCAGGCTTTGTGATAAAAGCTAGCGATAAGTCAAGTGTTCAGGAACGCACGGCAGAAGAGGTCGAAAGGGCAATAACCGACTACAAAAAGTGTGAGTATATGTTAGAGTTTAGTGGAAGTGAATTTGATGGGATTATAAGTGGAGTTACAAATAAGGGCTTTTATGTTGAGCTTGACAATACTTGCGAGGGACTAGTGCCTGTTTCAAGTCTCACTGATGACTTTTACGAATATGACGAAGAAAAATTAATGCTAAAGGGGAAGAGAAATTATTACCGCATAGGCGAAAAGGTAAGGGTCAAAATGATAGACGCCATTCCTCTTGAAAGGAAAATTAATTTTGAGGTAATAAAAAGTTAAAATAAGTAAATGCACAATAAATTTGAATAATTTTAGCGGAGACTACATAAAACCAGTCTCCTTCTTTTTTTAATTCAAATTCTTTATATGTAGGGGCTTTGTAGAAAATGCTTCTATGGGGTTGGTGAGAAAAGCGAGTTAAAGGCAACGAGAAGCTTTAAAAAACAAGTTTTTTGTTAATATACTTAAATTTTAAGTAAGTAGTAAAACATAAAATTTGCGTTTAAAAAAAGGTTTTGTCTTGCAAGTCAAATAGGGGGGCCACAAAAATGCATTTTTGTGGGGCGGTGGGGAGAAAAAATTGAGATAATAAAAAGAAGAGCTTGCAAAGCAATCTCTTCATAAGTTGTTCTCAATTTTTTCTCGTTGGCGGAAGACACAGGATTCGGTGCAGAGGTTTAAAATAAACCTCAAACCTGCTAGATGGGCTATACACTCCTGAGCCCACTCGAAAATTTAGTGTGGCGACTATGAGTTTGATGTTTACAAACTCACCTTGTCTACTACTAAATTTTCTCGTTTATCCCAAAAAACCATTGTTTTTTAGGAGCCCTATTACATTAAACAGATCCGCAGGTTCGTTTTTTGTTGTAAACAAAAATGCAAGCCGCAAGGCTTGCAAATCCTGTGGCGGAAAGCGTGCGTATCCATAAAAACACACTTTATTTCATTTCATCAATTTTCCCAAATTGATGAGTAAGCATAAACTTTACGCTTTCATAATCATTTGTTGTTGCTGTGTAATTTATTAAAATATTAGGGTAAATTTGGTTATCAAAAAGTTGTAATGAAATTGCATAAACACAGGCATCAGTTTGTAAACCACATATATCAATTTGATTTTCGGACGAAACAATTTCTTTAATTTTTTTTACATATTTCTTATCTAACGCATAACCAAACTTTTCAAAAACTAGAGAATTTTTAGGCATAGTTACACAAATTTTTTGTGATTCCTCATTCATTAAATTTTTCCAATTCAATTTATTAACAAAAAAACTATTGTTTTTGTTAATAAATTTTGTAAAAATGTAACAATCGTAAGTGTTTTTTTTAATCAAGTCATCTATTTTAACTACCAAATCAGAATATATTTTTTTATTAATAAATCCTTTTTGCATATCAACAATTAATAAAACTTTACTCATCATAACCCCTCAAACAATAAACTGATAAGAATAATATTATGTTCTTATCAGTTTCACTTGGCGGAGGACACAGGATTCGGTGCAGAGGTTTAGAATAAACCTCAAACCTGCTAGACGGGCTTAACACTCCAGAGCCCACTCGAAAATTTAGTGTGGCGACTATGAGTTTGTTGTTTACAAACTCATCTTGTCTATTACTAAATTTCATCGTTCATCCCAAAAAACCACAGTTTTTTAGGAGCCCTATTACATTAAACAAATCCGCAGGTTCGTTTTTGTTGTAAACAAAAATGCAAGCCGCAAGGCTTGCAAATCCTGTGGCGGAGGACACAGGATTCGAACCTGCGGAGGCTTTCACCTCAACGGTTTTCAAGACCGCCGCTTTAAACCACTCAGCCAATCCTCCAAAAACAATGGTAGTATACTATATTTAAATTTTTTT
>CASDOR010000006.1 GCA_949282135.1 uncultured Christensenella sp. | reverse complement strand
CCGCCCTTCTAAGGCGGGTGTCGGGGGTTCGAATCCCTCCTGGAACACCATTTTTTTATATGGTGAATGTAGTTCAGTTGGCTAGAACGCCAGATTGTGGCTCTGGAGGCCGTGGGTTCGAGTCCCATCTTTCACCCCAATCTTTAAAAATCACTATGCTTAGTGGTTTTTTTAATTTAATTGTTATATTTTAATATTTTAGACATAATTTTTTGTGTCTGATTTTTATTTAATATGCCTTTTATTAGTAGTTATAATGCTAAAATTTTTTATGCCTTTTTTGTTAATCAAATAGGCTTTAATTTTTATTTTTGGTTTTTAAAATCTAATAATCTTATTAGTTTTTGTGCTTGATTTTACTAGGCTAATAAGTTTTTATTTTTTTGTCTTTGATTTTTTATTAAACTAAGCTAATAAGTTTTAACTTTCATATTTGATTGATTTTTTTAATTTAATATGTGTTTTATTAGTAGTTATAATACTAATAAATTGTTTTATAAATAAACTTCCCTTTTGATATTGTAAGGTTTAACAAAATTTATTACGTAACAATGTATAAAAAAATGTAAAAAAATCTAAACTAATAGTAAAAGGGGGACAAAGATATGAGAATTGCTAATACAATTGCTTGGATAATCTTACTTATTGGAGGCATTAACTGGTTACTTATGGGCATTTTTTCATGGAACATGGTAACTGCAATTTTTGGTGGAGTACCGGCACTTGTTACAATAGTTTACATTTTAGTTGGTATTAGTGCTTTATGGTTACTAATTGCTCCAATTATAAATCATGGTAGAATTTCTCTTTGGAATAGAGACTAAAAGAACAAAACACCAATGAAATAAAACATTGGTGTTTTTTTATATTAGTAAAACATATTTATTTTTATAACTTGACTGCTTTAATAAAACATAAAGAGTTTTAATAATTTACGTAAAAAGCTTTTATAATTCATATAAAGATTTTTAATAATTTACTTAATTTTTAAGTTTTAATTGACTTTTAAGGTAAAATTTATAATAAAATACAAATTATTCCGCCCTTGCCCTCGTTTACTATTCTACTTAAAGTTTTTCTCATTTTCTTTTGTGCTTCAGGTGGCATTTGGACTATTTTTTTGTTCAAGCCTTCATTGACTAGACTATGCAAGCTTTTACCAAACATATTTGTTTCCCAAATTCCGCTTTTATTGTTTTCAAATTCTTGTAATAAGTATTTGACTATGTCCTCGCTTTGCTGTTCAGAGCCAACAACTGGGCATATTTCTGTTTCAACGTCAACTTTCATGATGTGCAAGCTTGGAGCACTTGCTTTAAGTCTAACACCATATCTTGACCCTTGTTTTACAATTTCCGGTTCTTCAAGACGCATCTCTTCCATTTTTGGACTTACAACACCATATCCGTCTGTCTCTACTTGTTCTAGAGCTTCTTTTATTTTGTCATATTCAATTTTAGCATGAGATAAATCTTTAACTAGTCTGACAAGTTCAAAATCGCTTGATATTTCCTGCCCACATTGAGACGACAAAACTCTATAGAACAAATCTTGTTTTGGTCTAATGTCTAAATATGCTATACCTTCTCCCATATCAATGTTACTTAAACTCACCTCTTCAAAGTTATTACTTGAAGCAAAAGATTTTTCTACACTATTTATCTCCCCTATTTTTGTGGCTGAGTTTACTATAGATTTGCTTTCAAGTACAATTTCTTGGATTAAATCGTCCTCAAAAGGAAGTGCTTGAATCCATTTTGGCATACGTACCCTTAGAGAGTAAAGTGGGAAAGATTTTAGCATTTCTTCAAAAATAGTTGCAATGTTTTCTTTATCTAAATTTAAAACATCTACTGCTAAAACATTTGTTTCGTATTTTTTACTTAATTCTTGGCATAAGTTTAGTGTATTTGAATCGTTTGGATGAGTAGTGTTTATTATTACAACAAAAGGTTTATTTGTTTGTTTTAATTCTTTTATAATTCGCTGTTCTGCGTCTACAAAACTATTTCTCCCTAGCTCGCCAAAACTACCATCTGTTGAGACAACAACTGCTACTGTTGAATGTTCCTCTATTACCTTTTTTGTACCATATTCTGCCGCCTCTTCAAAAGGCATGGGACTATCACTCCAAGGAGTTTTAATAAGTCGTGGTGCATTATTTTCAGTTAAGCCTTCCGCTCCTGTTACAGTATAACCAACGCAGTCAACAAGTCTTACTTTGAGGTCTATGTTGTCTATTTTAATTTTTACTCCATCTTTTGGCACAAATCTTGGTTGCGTTGTCATTATTGTTTTTCCCTCTGCACTTTGAGGCAACTCGTCTATTGTACGTGTTCTATCAAATTCATTTTTTATATTTGGTAGAACCATTTGATTTATAAAATTTGTTATAAAAGAAGATTTTCCGCACCTAACTGGGCCTACAACACCTACGTAAATATCACCATTAGTACGGCGAGAAATATCTTCATAAATTTTATATGGGCTCATACTTTCCTCCAATAAATTTATTACAAGAAATGCTGTAAGTAAATTTTACTTCATTCTTGTTTTCTTAAAAAAAATATATGCCACGTTTATGGCACATATGCAAATTTCGTCAAAAAAAGTTAAATTAATTTATTTATAGCGACCGCTTATTTTAAAATTGTTGAAGAATATATAAGCCACAATTAAAAAAGTAAAATAAAACTTTGAGGCAAGTTTAAAGAATGTAAAAGTAAGTATTAAAAGATTAACTAGCATACTTAGAAATAAACACTAAAAAGCTAATCTGTATATTAGGTTTAGCTTTTTAAAATATATATAAAACAATATGAAAATTAGCCTATTTCCTTTTGTTTTATTTCTTCTTTTTGGTCTTTTGTAAGCTTCTTTTTATTCAATTTTTGAATTTTTTCTTTAAGATTTACCTTGTTTTCCTTACCAGTGAGAAGTCTAACAATATTTTGCCTATGGGCAAAAAATACTAGGCAGAAAATAGCAAATAACAAACAACTTAAAACGATATTTCCGTTACCTGTTAAAATCCCGAGGGAGTAAGCTTCAAATATGGTGAAAATTGTAATCATAAAAAATGAAACAAGTGATGCGTAGTCAAATATCAAAAGAAAAATAAACCCACCAGCAAAAATTATTACACCTAGTAGTGGATTTGCGACGCAGAACATACCATAAACTACAGCAGCACCTTTCCCGCCCTTAAACTTATAGAAAACAGGAAAAATATTACCAATTAGTGCCGATAATCCGCCAGTAAATAACCCTATATAAGCATTTATTCCGCCACTCGCACCACCAAAGAGGAGGTAGCCAGCGAGTGCAGGGATTATTCCTTTCATCATGTCAAGCACTAAGGTTAATAAGCCTATACCAAAACCGAGGTTTCTAAGCATATTCATTGTGCCTGGATTTCCGCTACCTGCCTTATTTATATCATAATGCTTTGCCTTACTAATAATTCTTGCAAAGAATATGTTTCCAATAAGGTAAGAGCAAGTAATCAAAATAACAAACTTCCACCACTCCATATTTCTATTCTTCCTTTTCAGAACGATTTTTAATCACTATGTTTATTGGAGTCCCACTAAAATCAACTGCTTTTCTAATATTGTTTTCAAGATACCTAAGATATGAAAAGTGCATCAAATTTTTGTCATTAACAAAAATAACAAAATTTGGAGGATTGACTCCAGTTTGAGTTGCATAAAAAATTTTAAGTCTTTGACCATTTTTGCTTGGTGGCTGTTTTAGACTAATTGCCCCTTGAATTATGTCATTAAGTTGCCCAGTAGTAATACGTTTAGAGGCATTATTTCTAATTCGAGTTACCTCTTCCATAATTTTATTTACACGTTGCCCTGTTTTAACAGAAATAAAGAGAGGTACATAATAGTCCATAAATTTTAAATCTTCATCAAGTTGCTTTTTATATTTGTTAATCGTTTTGTCGTCTTTATCTTCAATTAAATCCCACTTATTAAGCACGATTAAACTAGGCTTTTTTTCTTCATGAACAAAGCCAATTATTTTAATGTCTTGTTCGGTAATCCCAGCCTCAACATCTATCATTACAACAACTATGTCGGCTCTCTTTATTGCCTCAATCGTACGAAGAATACTATATCTCTCAATACTTGCTTTCTCTATTGCATTCTTTTTTCGCATCCCTGCGGTATCAATAAGAACATAATCTTCCCCATTATATTTAAAAGGCGAATCTATGGCGTCTCTTGTTGTGCCAGCAATTTTACTTACTACAAGTCTTTTTTCATTAAGTAGTTTATTAATTAAGCTACTCTTCCCTGCATTTGGTTTACCTACTATTGCAATTTTTGTAGCTTCTAGGTTAGAAGTAGTATTTAAGTTTTTACTTTTAAAACAACTTACAACTTCATCAAGAAGGTCACCAAGCCCCTTTCCCTGTTCAGAAGAAATTGGAAAAACACGACTAAAACCTAACTCGTAAAAGTCATAAAGATTATCAATTTCAGAGTTGTCTAACTTATTTACTACAACTATTATGTCTTTCTTTGTGTGCTTCATTAGATAATCTGCAACTTGTCTGTCAGCGTTCACAAGCCCTGCTTTTCCGTCAACAAAAAACAAAATGACATCCGCTAGGTCTATTGCAATTTGTGCTTGGTTTAAGATGTTTTCTTCAATTTCCCCTTTACTCTCAAAGTCAATGCCGCCGGTATCAATAAGTGTGAAGTAATTTTCACACCAACTAGCATCTCCATAAACTCTATCTCTTGTGACCCCAGCAATGTCGTCAACAATACTTATTCTCTTCCCACACACCTTATTAAAGAAAGTACTTTTACCGACATTAGGTCTACCAACAATTGCAACTAAAGGTTTCATTTTTTATCCTCTAGAAAATTTTACCATAAACAAACCTTTTTAGCAATGTTTTTTACAATTTTTGCAGTCAAAACCACAAATACTTTTTTTATTTGTAATTTTCTTTGACAAAACAAATAGAAATACAATTGCTACTATTACTAGTAAACTTATAAGGATTTTAGCAAGGATGCTACCTACCGCAATTTGATAGATGATAAAACAAATTAAATATGCGACTACAAATTGAAGTAAACACGTAAGTATTGTGTATTTTAGTCCAATTTCCTTTTTTAGTACTGCAATAGTTGAAATGCATGGCATGTAAAGCAAGCTAAACACAATCATTATAAAAGCGGTTAAAGGTGAAAAAGATATAACAAAACCGCTTGTAATAAAACTAAGTCCTAAGTCTAAATTAAAATTAGTAGAATTTGGTATTTTGTTAATTATAGCCATAGTGCCAACTACCATTTCTTTTGCCATTATTCCAACAATTAGACTTACGACAATACCCCAATTATCAAGACCAATTGGTCTAAAAACTATAGATAGATATTCACCAATAGTTTGAAGCATACTAACGCCCGAATTGCCAGTCGGAATATACTCAAATCTAAAGGTAAAGTTTTGTAAAATCCAAACAATTACACTGAAAGATAATAGTATTGTAGCCACTTTAATGATAAAAGCCTTGCAATTTTGAACAATAACAATAAAAATTTGCTTAAAACTAGGTTTTCTATAAGGTGGAAATTCAAGAATAAAAGACCTTTCATTGCTTTTAAGTATTGTTTTACTAAGTATATTTGAAATAATTAGCCCTACAATTACCCCTAGAATATACATTGAGATAATTATAAGAATATTTCCTTTTCCAAAAAATGCCCCACCAATTACAGCATAAATTGGAAGCTTTGCACTACAACTCATGTAAGGGCTTATCATGGCAGTTTTAATTTTTGTATTCTTATCTTCTATGTTCCTTGATGTTAAAACCGCACTTGTTGTACAGCCAAAGCTCATAAGAATTGTAAATATACTCTTACCGCTTAATCCAAACCTATAAAACAAATCTTCAAATAAAAATGCAAGTCTAGATAAATATCCACTTTCTTCTAAAAGTGATAAAAAGAGAAATAGAAGTACTATTTGAGGTATAAAGCTTAAAAGACCTCCTACTCCAGCTATTATTCCATTAGAAAAAAGTCCTATTATCCATGCTGGAGCATTAATTTTTATTAGTAAATTTGTAATTGGAACGCCTATAAAATTATCAATTAAGTAATTTAAGCCTTCGGACAAAAAAGCTCCAACAGAAGAAAAAGTTAAGAAAAAAATAGAAAATAATATAAGAAAAAATAAAGGTACAGCAAAAAATTTATTTAGTATAAGCTTGTCAATCTTAAATTTCCCGTAAGTAAGTTTAGCGTCCTTTACGGTTATACTTTTTATAAGTCTATCAATGTACTCATATCTTAATTTTGCGATTAAAGTTAAATAATCTTTATTTAATACAATTTTATCTAATGCTTTTTCTTGTTCTGGTGTTAAATTTAATAATTTTTTTAAGTTTTCGTCTTTTTCAAGGAGTTTGATTGCTATAAATTCTTTTTTTACATTCAACATACTTAATTGTTTTGTGGTTAAAATAGATAAAACGTTTGAAATAGGAAGATATGATAAGTATTCGAGTCTAATAGGAGTTTGTTTTAAGTTTTTTATTTTATCAATAATTTTAGATTTAAGGAGTTTGTCATGAGTTACAACATCTAGATTTAGTTTTTTTGATAAGGCATCATAATCATAGACAAGTCCTTTTTTCTTTATTTCTTTATCAAAATTAATTACAAGTATGGGGCTCTTGCCCATTTCAAGAAGTTGTAAGGTTAGGTATAGATTTCTATTTAAGACATTTGCATCACAAATATTTATTATATAACTATCATTTTTAAGTAAATAGTCAATTGAAACTTGTTCTTCAAAACTAAAACTTGTCAAAGAATATAATCCCGGTACGTCAACAACATTATATGCTTTGCCTTCATATTCAAACTTTTTTTCTTTTTTATCAACTGTTACCCCATGCCAATTGCCTGTGTGTTCAAAGCTTTTTGTAAGAAAATTAAAAAGTGTTGTCTTCCCCACATTTGGATTTCCAATAAGGACTATATCACTATTCATAACTTTTCACCACAATTTTTGAGATTTCATTTCTTTTTATAGCTAAAACAAAGTTTCTGAGTTCAACTAAAAAAACACCTTTTAAAGAGGACTTTCTAAGTATTTTGACGTTTGTCCCCACAAAGCCTAAATCAAGTAATCTTCTTTTAATTTTATCTCCTCCATTAATATCAACTATTTTATAATTTTTGTTTATTTCACCTTTATCTAAATAAAAAAAGTTGTCCATAATAAATAAATATGAACAACCTTTTACAAATATTAAGGTTAAATAATAAAATAAAAACTAAATTTCAATTTTAATTTACTAAAACAAACTTAGTTATAACTCTTTTTATTGCACTGAATTGAGGAAATTAATAAAAGTAGTAATATCTTTAAATTTCCTATACACTGCAGCAAAACGCACATATGAAATTTCGTCCAATTTTTTAAGCCTATCCATGACCATTTCGCCAATTTCACTGCTTTTAATTTCCTGAAGTAAGGAATTATTAATCTGCTTTTCAATATCTCTTACAAGCTCATCAATTTGACTCATGCTAACCGGTCTTTTTTCACAAGATTTTATAATGCCTCTCTTTATTTTTTGAGCATCAAAAGCTTGTCTTGAGCCATCATTTTTTATAACAAGTACAGGTGTAGACTCCACCATTTCATATGTAGTAAATCTTTTAGCACATTTCAAACATTCCCTTCTACGTCTAATTGAATTCCCATCCTCTGACGACCTTGAATCGACAACTTTGCTATCTTCATATCCACAAAAAATACATTTCATTTTTCTTCTCCTACTATAAAAAATGCTAACCTTTTGGACTATGCTTAAAATTTAACAAAATAAAGCAAATAATGTAATGAAAGCATTTAACAATACGTAAAAACTATTTCTAGAATATATGATAGCAAATTTTAAAACATAAAACAACTAATTTTTCTCTTCAGTTGTTACTTCTTCGTCTTTCAAACCTGCGTCAAATACTTTAACGCACTTATTTTTTTTCTTTTTTGCAGGGGCTTCAATAACTTCTACTAAAATAACGTCTTCTCCGATTTTACAAACATTATTAAAAGGAATAAATATTTCTTGTGGTGGCTTAAAAAAACTAAAAAAAGATTTGCAGCCTGGTACCATAAATCCAAGGACACAATTTCGAGTTAAGTCAATGATAATATCATTTATGTTCCCAAGTTGTCTACCGCTTAGTACATTTATAACTTCCTTATTTCTAAGTTCTGTAAAAGAGGTTTCCATATAATATTCCTTTTAGACTATTAAACTAATTAGTTTTGATTATTATTAATTATGTGTATGCAATATTTTGTCAAAATAAAACAAATTTCGCATAAAATTAATAATTTTTTTGAATAATTACTTTTTTACTTGGGCACTCTACTTTTAGTTAGAAATTAATTTATGGAGTAAGAAATGTCAAACAGAGTTGATATATGCGGAATAAATACGTCTAAGCTGCCAAAATTAAAGTCAAGTGAAGTGTCTGAACTAATGAAAAGATTAAAAAAAGGTGACGAAGAGGCACGTCAACTTTTTTTATACTCAAACATGAGATTAGTTCTTAGTATTGTAAAGAGGTTTAATATTAGCAAAAATAGTGTAGACGACATTTTTCAAGTAGGTTTTGTTGGGTTAATTAAGGCAATGGATAACTTTGACGAAAACTTTAATGTTAAATTTTCGACCTATGCTGTTCCAATGATAATAGGAGAAATAAGGAGATTTTTAAGAGATAACTCAAGTGTTAGAGTAAGCAGAAGTCTAAGAGATATTGCGTACAAAGCTCTTCAAGCTCGTGATAAACTTGCAAATAACACTCCAAATGACCCTAAAATTGAAGAAATTGCAAAAGAGGCAGGATTATCTATTCGAGATGTATTAAATGCCTTAGATGCGATTTCCGAGCCGGTATCTCTTTATGAACCTGTATATAATGACAGTAATGAAACGGTTATGGTGATGGATCAGATAGGAGATAATAAAAATAGTAGTGATGAGTTTATTGAGCATGTGGCACTAAAAGAGGCTTTAAACGGGCTAAATAGTCGGGAAAAAGAGATTTTATGGTTAAGATATTTTATTGGAAAAACGCAAGTTGAAATTAGTAGTGAAGTTGGCATCTCTCAAGCACAAGTAAGTAGACTAGAAAAAAATGCGTTACTTGAAATTAGAAAAAATTTTAGTTAATATTTGATTTAATTAAATCCTTTTTAAGTCTTGATAAGATTTTCTTTTCAATTCTTGATATGTAACTTTGTGAAATACCAAGCATGTCCGCCACTTCTTTTTGCGTGCTTTCTTCATCTCCATTTAAGCCAAACCGTAGTTCCATAATTTTTTGTTCCCTTGCATTTAGTTTTCTTATGGCATTCCAAAGTATTTTGTTCTCACTGCTTTTTTCTAACATGCTATTTACTTCGTCTGGTTCGCTTTCTAGAATATCAGAAAGTAATAATTCGTTTCCATCTTTATCATAATTTAGTGGTTCGTCAAGACTTACCTCGTAATTTTGTTTTGTCTTCTTTCTAATGAACATTAATATTTCATTTTCTATGCAACGAGATGCGTACGTTGCTAGTTTTATATTTTTACTGACATCATAACTTTGAACAGCTTTAATAAGCCCTATTGCTCCAACTGAAATTAAATCATCAATGTCTGCCCCACTGCTTTCAAACTTTTTTGCAATATAAACCACAAGTCTTAAATTATGTTCAATAAGTTCGCTTCTTGCAGTTTCGTCTTTGTTTCGTAATCTTTGCAGGAGCACCTCTTCTTCTTCATTTGTAAGAGCTTTAGGAAGAACTTCCCTTTTACTTACATAAGCAACAAGCTTTTGTTTGATTTGGAACAAATCAATATTAAGTATTTTTTTTATTATCTTTTGAAACTTCTTAAGTAAATTCATAATTTCTATACCTCCTTTAATTTAGAAAATAATAACTATAAAATGCTAACTTCTTAAGTAATTAGCTTTTTACCGCATTAAAAAATACAGCAAATTCATTCCTTAATAAATTATAAACCATCAAATTCTTGATTTACTAAACCTAAACTGAAAAATTCTTAATTTAGTAGACCTATAAGGCAAGTGGACTAAGTAATGCTTCGCATTCCTTATTTTTAAAATAATTATTTGTTATTCCAAGAAGAACATTTATAGGTCTTTCTTGCTTATTTTTTTCTAAGGTAGAGACTTTATCAATGTTGCATACAAACATTTTGGCTTCACCTCCAACAGTTGAAAAAGAAATATACCGGCCTTTTATTTTTTGGTCTAACTTTTTTTGTAAAAAATCCATTACAGTGATTTTGTCGCCAAAAAGTTTTGTAAAGGTCTCAAAATTAATAATAAGAATTGGGAGCCCTGTCTCATCATCCTGAAGTAAATTTCCACTATCAAGGTAGGCTTTTATATCAAAGTTTTTACCAGAGTTTTCAAGTTTTATATCAAAGTAAAAATTGTTTAGATGTTTTTTTCTATAAATTTGCTTAACAATACTTTTTAAAATTATGTAAAAACCAAAAATAATGAGTGCCGAAATAAGCCCATTTATACTTATAGAAAACAAATTTTCAAATGCAATTATAAGTCCTCCCATTAAAAAAGTAAAAGACAGAAATACAAAAAAAAGAAAAGCAAGTTTTTTTAAAACCACTTTGTCAATAAGCATCAAACACATTATGAGTCCAGATAAAATCTTAATAATAATTTGAAAGATACTTGGTATATTAAAAAATGTTAATGCGACTGCAAATAGTGTGCCTACAATTGAAACACCTATTGTCCTTAGTATCTTTTGTTTTTGTAAAACGGTTTTTTCACTAATTGAAAGTAAAGTATAATTTATTATTAAATTTTGTAAAATTGCATCTTCAATATAAATTTCCATATCTTAAGTTTAAAAAAATAAAAAAGTTTTTGATAAGAAAAAAAATAATAAAAATCAAATAAAATGCTTTCTTTTGTAAGATTTTAAATTTTATAAAAATTCATTATAAAAATGCCTTACTACCAAATTAAAAAATGCCTAAAAATAACAGATAGAGATATGTGTACATTATTTTATTTACGCAAAATATTTTAAGTAAAAATCTTTTTATTTATTTGATTTTTTAGCAGTTAAAGCAAATTAATTTAAACAAAAAGATTTAAATAAAAAGATTTAAATATAAAAATTTAAACAAAAAATAAAACATCTTACTAATAAATTGCTTTAAGACAAATTTTTTTTGTCTAAATAACAAAATTAAGATGTTTTATAAAAATTATAATAAAAATTTATTTTGAGATTTATCTATTCCTTCTAAGTTTATCAAGGAAAGCTGGAATAGACGCGTTTCTTTCATCAACCTTTATACGTGAAGATGGGATGCTAGGTTTTGATTGCTCTAAAACCTCCTCTTCCTCTTCTTCACTATTATTTTCTACATAATCATCAAAATTCATTCTTGGAATATTAAATTCTGGAGTTTCCTCTTGTTTATTTTGCAAAGCACTTTTACTTTGTGTAAAACCTGTTGCAATAACAGTAATTTCTACTTCTTCGCTCAAAGCCTCATCCACACCAGCACCAAAAATAATATTGCAATTTGGGTCAACAACTTCTCTGACGAGTTCTGCCGCCTCATTTACTTCATCAAGTGGCAAGTCAAGACCGCCTTTTACATTAAGAAGTATCCCTGTTGCCCCCTCGATATTAGTCTCAAGAAGTGGGCTTTGTACCGCTTGTCTAACTGCATCTATAGTCTTTGTCTCGCCCTTTCCTCTACCAATGCCCATATGTGCAAGACCTTTATCTTTCATAATTGTTTTAACATCAGCAAAGTCAAGATTAATAAGGCTTGGAGTTACAATCAAATCAGAAATACCTTGTATACCTTGCCTTAGAACGTCATCCGCACATCTAAAAGCTTCCACAATAGGAGTGCCTTTTGGTACAATCTTAAGTAGTTTATCATTAGGAATAATGACTAAAGTATCAACAAATTTCTTAAGATTAGCAATGCCCTTTTCAGCATTTTCCATCCTACGTCTGCCCTCAAACTCAAATGGTTTTGTAACTACAGCGATAGTTAAAATATCAAGTTCTTTAGCAATTTGTGCGACAACAGGAGCAGCCCCAGTACCAGTACCACCTCCCATACCTGCAGTGATAAATACTAAGTCACAACCTTTTAACATTTCATTAATAACTGCTTTACTTTCTTCTGCTGCCTTTTGCCCAATTTCAGGGTCAGCACCAGCTCCAAGTCCACGAGTGAGTTTTTCCCCAATCTGAATCCTGTGTGTTGCCTTGCTCATAAGTAGTGCCTGTTTGTCTGTGTTAATTGCGACAAATTCAGCACTGGTCACATTTGCTGCGACCATTCTGTTGACGGCATTATTTCCGCCACCACCAATTCCTACTACCTTGATATTCGCTACATGACTAATACTATTTGCGTTATACATTTTCTCCTCCAAAATTTAATTTTTAATATTTAAAGCATAATTTAATACTGCCATACACGATGAAAAATTTGTTTTAGTTGTAATGTTATATGGTATTTGTGCAACTTCTATATTTTTACCAAGCATTTTTGATAATAAGTCCTTACCACCTTTTATAAACGAAATTCCTCCCCCTGTCAAATGGATTGGAATAAAATCTGGAAAATTATATTGCCAAGAGTTAAAACATTTTTGAATTGCACGTGCTATCATTTCAATTCTACTTTCTACAATCGCATTTGCAACCTTCATTGAAACAGGGACAACATTTCTATCTATCATGATTTCATACGTGTCTAGCTCATCAGGCTCAATACAAAGTACGACCTTTTTTAGAAGTTGCTCAGCTTCGCTAAAAGGAATCTTTAAGCATTTTGAAAGGTCAGCTGAAATAAAGCCACCACCAAGAGAAAAACTTGTAAGGTTTAGCACCCCCTCTCCTCTTGCAAGCATTACTGTTGTAGTAATATAACCACAATCAACCATTAATACATACTTGTCTCTTTCCTCCTCATCAAATAAGTAAAGTGACTGTGCATAAGCTGAGCAAACAAAATCAATATTATCAACTCCAATTTTAGCAAGAATTTTTGAAATTGTATTTAAAAAATTGTTTTCTGCTAAAATAAAAGATAAACATGCGGTAATTTTACTTTCAACTTGTCCAATTGGATTTTTAACTTTATTACTTTCACCTAAAACATAATAGACACTACCTTTATTGATTATCGTGTGAGTTTTAAGAGGGATTTCAACACTGTCAAAAAGAAGGTCAACGTCTTTTTTGGTAATTTTCTTTTGCTTTAGAAAGGTTTTTGAGACGTTTTTACATAGGCAAAAACAAAACTCTGTTGGAATGCCGACAACAATGTCTTTAATACGCATGTCACAAATTTTTTCTACATTTTTTATACAAGAAAAAATCACCTCTTCAAGTTTATCTGGTTCTATAAACTCGCCATCCATAAAACCCTCATAATTTTCTTGATATGTACATTTGACATTTATGGTATTATTGACATCTCGTGATCCGACTAGAACACTTAATTTTTGACTTCCAAAATCAAGGATAACAACCTCCCTACTAGTCATACAAAACTCCATCCAATTAAACTAAAATTTAATAGTCTAAAAAATAAAAAAGAATAAAGGCTTTAAAGCAAAAATCAAAGGCAGTTTAAACTATGAGAAATAAATCAAATACGCAAAAAATAAATACAACAACTTACTTACTCACTACTCTCATAATTTATAGTTATATTATAAAGTCGCAAAAAATCATTGTCAAACAAATTAAGAATGTTTTTTTAATTTTTTCTTTTGTCTAATAATTACTTTTTTACCCCTATTTCGTCATATTTTTGTGCCAAAATTTGTGCCAAAAATTATTAAAAATTAAAACTTATCTAATACTAAAAGACCAAAACCTTCCTCATTTTTATTGTGAGTAATAGCTCTGCAACTTCTAAGTAGACGTATTTTTAGTTGGTCTGGAGTTATATTTGGATATTTTGAAATAATAAGAAGAGATATTCCTGCAATCATTGGAGTGGCAACACTTGTTCCGCTCATTTTGGCATAAAAATCCCCTGTTTTTGTATTAAAACATGCTCCTATTATATTTACTGCTGGTGCTATTAAATCTGGCTTAAAAAACATACCAGCGGGTCCACGTGACGAAAAACTTGCTATTTTAAATTGCGAGTAATTGAAGTTTTCTTGTTCGTCTCTTTGGTCATCAAGCCCACCTACAGTTATAATTTTACTTGAATAACCGGGGGCTTTTATTGTGTAATTTTCAGGTCCGCTATTACCGGCGGCGGCAACGACAACTATTCCCATATTCCAAAGCATTTCTGCACCTATTACAAGTGGATCATTTCGTCCAAGGGGATTGCTACCAAAACTCATACAAACAACTCTAATGTTATATTTTCTAAAGTTATCGCTTACCCATTGCATTGCTTCTAGTATTTTGTATGCTCCTGCCTCGCCATTTTCCTCAAGGGCTTTAATTGAAATAATTTTAGCATTTGGTGCAATTCCGCTATATTTTCTTGCCCCAGCAAAGCCGTTGCCACATGCAATGCTTGCTACATATGTACCATGACCATTGTCATCATAAGGCTCTTTTTTATTATTAATTAGGTCAACAAACTTAATTATACGATTTTTAGGCAAGCAAAAATCAACATGCGGATTTATGCCCGTATCTATTATTGCTATTGAGTAATCAAAGTTTTCTTTTACATTTAGATTATCTACATTTAAAATCTTTTTAGCAACATTTATTTGTGCGGATACCTTAGTTTGTTTAGAAATAAAGCCAACGACACTAGTTTTAGCAAATTTAATAATTTGTTTTTGAGTTAAGTCCACGCCTATTGCATTAATAAAAGGATATTCGTAAAAATTAACATTTAGTTTTTCAACTTCTTTTTTGAGTTTCCTATATTCATTAGCATAGACTATACAACTACTAGTCTCATCTTTACTTTTTATTCTGACAGCTTTCATGAGCTCAGGACAAATTTTATTATAAATATTAATCATCTTCTAGTTTCTTTATCAAATTATCTAAAAACGACTTTTGCTCACTTGTAATATATGGAGAAAGTGTATTTATTGTGCCCTCAAGTTTTTCTTTTGAAAGGCTGCCATCTTTTATTTTGTCTTTTGATGTTGTTAGAAATTCATTCAACAAATCTTGCTCGCTATAATTTTTGTATTTATTATAGAGATTATTTATATTTTCCTTAGTGGTTTTATCAATATTTTCAGCCCGCTTTTTAAGTTCTTCTGTGAGTTTCTCGTCTTTTTTATTTTCCTCAAAATTTTTATCAGCAAAATCAAACAAATTATCCTTCATACTTTTCCCTTTATCATATAATACAAGAATACATTTTGACTAATGTCTTTGGTATTATATGTAAAAAAAATTTTTAACGTGCATCACAAAATTACAAATTATAATCATATACTACTTTAACAAAATAGTAAAGTAGAGGTCTAAATGGACGAACAAACAAACATTCTTTATAGTCTAGGCTATCCTGAAACAATGCTTGATGAAGAGGTACATAATAAAAGAGGAGCTAGTAATAACTCTAATATGAATAATTATCTTAAAAGTTATCAGGAGCAGAATAATAATTTAAATAATCTACCAAATAATAATTTTTTAGGTGGTATCTCTAATAATAATTTACTTCCAAGTCTTTTATCTATGTTGGGGCAAAAGGGGCTTGACAACAATATGATGTCGTCTTTACTTACAAGTCTAGCTTCTACGAGTGGTCAAAATGGTACAAATTTAATCTCAACACTGCTAAGTAACAATAAAACAATTAAAGAGGACTCAAGCTCAAAATCAAAAAACATTGATAAATTTAAAAAAATAAAAGACCTAAGTTAGGTCTTTATTAGTTTAATTCAAAAGTTTTTATTATGTCGTTTATTATAATTAGATTTTTAAAGACTACCGCATGTTCAAATAGTTTAAGATTAAGACCTGTAAGTTTCTTAACCTTATCTAATCTGTAGTTTAAGGTATTTCTATGCATAAACGTTTTAGCACTTGTAACGGAAGTATTTAGATTGTTTTCAAAAAAAGCATAGATAGTCTCCATAAGTTCTGGATCGTTCAGTATCATTTGAATATTTTTATGGTCTATAACCTTTTTATAAGACTCATAATTTTTTTCAGAAAAACAATTAATAAGATTTTCAGGCGAAAACATTTTTAAAATCTTACTTTCTATTGTGTCATTTTCATCAAACGATAAATTACAAACAATTAATTTTTTCCTACCCATTTTTTCTACACAGTCCTCTTATTCTTCTTCTTTTTCTATTGCCCCATATTTTAAGTAAATGATATGATTTGTAACACTACGTGCTAGTGCCTCGTCACTTGTTGCAATTACAATTGTGGTATTTGGTTTAAAAAAATATTTTTTAAAAAGCTTAAAGAGTTCTTTATTTTCAGCATTTGATAATTCTTCAAAAATATTATCTATAAGAACAATTTCAAGTTTTCTAAAACTAAGTCTTGCAATGCTAACAAGATATCTTTCAAAATTTGTCAACTTTTCTACTTTGGTATTAATAATACTCTCTAACCTAAAATCAATTACGGCTTGATTTATTTTTTCTTCAATCAAACTTTTTTCAGTCTTTCTAATTTCAAGAACATATTTAAGATTGTCATACACGGTCTTTTTTTCAAAAAATATAGTCTTATATGGCAAGTAGCCCATAGAGACATCTAAGGAATAATCTATTTTATCAAGTGGGAAATTTTTTATATATACTTCCCCTTTGTCTGGTTTTTCAATACCTGCTAAAATACGCATAATACACGTTTTACCACTATCTTTTGGTCCAACTAGTGCTAAAATTTCACCACGTTTCACCTCAAAAGTGATATTTGACAATGCGTAATATTCTCTCGTATATCTTTTATAAACACTTGCTAATGAAATCATACGTACTTATTATACATTTTTTTTAAAAAAAACAAAATAAATTTATGCAAAAAATACAAAAAAATTTTTTTTACATAAAAAAGTGTATATGACATGAATAAGAAAATGTTTTAGTTTAGCTTTTTATTTTTTTTCTTTTTTTGTATGGAAGTAAATTAAGTACTCAAAAAAATTAGTTTATTATAAAAAATTAAATGACTAATTTTTTTTATAGTGATATACTTAATTAGTTTTTATTGTTTAAGGAGAACTTACAATGGATTTATTTGATAAATGCAAGGAATTTACCATAGTTGACGAGCTTGTCAAGCAAGATATTTACCCTTATTTTCACGCACTTGAGACAAAACAAGATACTGAAGTCGTCATGGAAGGAAAAAACGAGATAATGCTTGGTTCCAACAATTACTTAGGGCTTACCTCGCATCCTGAGATAATTGAAGCTGGGGTTAAGGCACTAGAGACTTTTGGGTCCGGATGTTCCGGCTCTAGGTTTTTAAATGGAACGACAAAACTCCACCTCTCACTTGAAAAGGAGCTCGCAGAATTTCTAAACAAAGAGGATTGTGTAACATTTAGTACCGGATTTCAGACAAATCTTGGGATTATAAGTTGCATTGTTGGAAGGAATGATTACATAATTGGAGACAAAGAAAATCACGCAAGTATTTATGACGGATGTAAATTAAGTTATGCAAAAAAGTTACTTAGGTATAATCATAGTGATATGGAGGACCTTGAAAGACAATTAAAATCAATTCCTCTTGATGCTGGAAAGCTTATTATAACTGATGGGGTTTTTAGTATGGGTGGAGATATTTGTAAACTCCCTGAAATAGTAAGCCTTGCAAAAAAATATAATGCAAGAGTAATGGTTGATGATGCACATGCTTTAGGAGTAATTGGAAAAGGTGGCAGAGGGACTGCATCTCATTTTAACCTTGAAAATGAAGTAGACATTATTATGGGCACTTTTTCAAAGAGCCTTGCTTCTATTGGCGGTTACATGGTTGCAAGTCGTGAAGTTTGTAATTACGTTAAGCACAACTCTCGACCATACGTTTTTTGTGCGTCAATTACCCCAGCCAGTGTAGAATGTGCAAGGACTGCTCTTAAAATTATAAAAAGAGAGCCAGAAAGAATTAAGAGACTTAACGACATAGCAAATCTTGCTAGACGTAGACTAAAAGAAAAAGGTGTTGACATAAGAGATTCTGAGGCCCCAATTATACCAATTAACACCTATGACAATGAAACGACCTTTATTGCTTGTAAAAAGCTTTTTGAAAACGGTGTTTATGTAAATCCAGTCATCTCCCCTGCTGTTCCTATTGGTCAAAGCATAATTAGGACTAGTTATATGGCAACACTGACTGACGAACAAATAGAACGTGCGACAGATATCATTGCTCGTGTTATGGGAGAATTAAATTTACTTAAAAAATAAATTTGATAGCTTTAAATTTTATACCTATTACCTTTTGATAAAAATATTTACACTGATACGTGTTATATCAAAAATTAATGTTTTATTTAAGTAAATCACAATAACAAATCACCTTTTTATTAAAAAACAACTTTAATAATGCTAAACTTTAAAAAATCACTACAAAACAACTGTAAATTTAAGTTTTGCAAGCTTAAAGTCTTATATATTTGTAATTAAATTTTTTATCATATCATCATTTAATAAAATTAATTAAGTTGCTTTTAAAACAAAAAAACATCATTTAATAAAATTAATTAAGTTGTTATTAAGACAAAAAAACATCCCAAACTAATTTTTTTGAGATGTTTTTTATTTTATTTATTATTATCAAATTTATCTTAATATATTGCTTCAATCAATCCGAGATTGCCATCATTTCTTCTATACAAAACATTTACCCTACCAGTTTCACGATTTAAGAAAATATAGAAGTTATTATCTATTGTATCAAGGAAAACTTGAGCATCTTCGACACTAATAGGTTCTAGTTCAAAACTCTTCTTCCTAACAACTTCAGGCTTTTCAAAAATAGGAGCCTCATCAAAGAAAAGATAATCCTTATTAAGTGAATCTTTTTTGAGTCTAGCAAAGAACTTATCACCATATTTTACAATTTGTCTTTCAACCTTTGGAAGAGCAAGGTCAATATTTTCATACATATTGTCGCCTGTAACCTCTGCCCTATAGAAAAGTCCTCGACTTCTTACAGTAAGTTCAAGTTTGCAAGCTTGACCTTCCATTTTGCAATTAACTTTTGCTACTGCATCGTCATTAAAGTATTTATCTAATTTATTAACCTTTCTTTCAATGATATCTTTGAGTTTTTCAGAAACATTATAATTTTTTGAATTGATTTCTATTTTCATATACTTCTCCTTTCCTTATCTTATTTTAGCAAAATTTTAATTTAACCTCAAATGTTTTTAACTATTTTCCCATTTGGAATTTAAGTTTGTCATTTTGAACAGTCACAACTACGTTATTATTCCTAATTTCACCTGACAAAAGTGCATCTGTGAGTTCGTCTTCAATATCTGTTTGAATAAGTCTTTTAAGAGGTCTTGCTCCGTATTCTGAACTTGTTCCCTTTTCGACCAAATACTTTAGTGCCCCTTCAGTAAATTTAATATTAATGTCCTTTTCTTTAAGTTTTTTACTTAGGTTGCTAAGCATAATTTTTGCAATATTTGTTAAATCTTTTTCTGTTAAGCTATGGAAAACAGTTATCACGTCAATTCTATTTAAAAATTCTGGCTTAAACTTCTTTCTGACACTATTCATAATTATTTCTTTCATTTGTGCATAGTCTGGATTGTCTGTTGTAAATCCTAGATTATTAAACCCTAATTGTGAGGTGTGAGAATTAATTTCGCTTACCCCACAGTTACTTGTCATAATAATAATTGTGTTTTTGAAGTTTACTGTTCTGCCATGACTATCTGTTAGTCTTCCATCGTCAAGAACCTGAAGAAGAATATTAAATACGTCTGGATGTGCTTTTTCAATTTCGTCAAATAGAACAACTGAATATGGTTTACGTCTGACTAGCTCTGTAAGTTGTCCGCCATCATCGTGTCCGACATATCCTGGAGGTGCACCAATAAGTTTTGACACAGAATAGCTTTCCATGTACTCACTCATGTCTATTCTTATTATATTATTCTCGTCATCAAACATTGCCTCAGCTAGTGCTTTACAAAGTTCTGTTTTACCAACGCCAGTTTGCCCTAAGAAAAGGAAGGAGCCAATAGGTCTTTTACTATCTTGAAGTCCTACTCTTGACCTACGAATTGCACGGCAAACAGCACTAACTGCTTCGTCTTGCCCAACAACACGTTTGTGAATAACCTCTTCAAGTTTTAATAATTTTTCTTTTTCACTCTCTGTTATCTTGCTGACAGGAATACCAGTCCAACGTGCGACAACTTCTGCTATATCTTTTTCTGTTATTCTTGGCTCACTTTTTGGTTTTGAAAGATTGTACTTATCTTGCTCTTTTTTAAGTTCTGCATACATTTCGTTTAGGTCACTTGCAAGTTTAGTCGACTTCTCATAATTATGTTGGACAAGTGCTTCCTGGTAGTTTCTGTGAATTTCTTTAAACTTATCCTCCATTTCTTGTAAGCTTTTTGGTTTCATAGTACCACTTACTCTGACTCTACTACTTGCCTCGTCAATAAGGTCAATAGCCTTATCAGGCAAACTTCTATCCATAATATACCTATCAGATAACTTGGCAGCTGCAATTATTGCCTCATCAGTTATTTGAATTTTATGAAAAGCCTCGTAACTATCTTTTAAGCCTCTAAGAATTAAAATTGTTTCGTCAATACTTGGTGGATTTACCATAATTGGTTGGAAACGTCTTTCAAGTGCCTTATCTTTTTCAATAAACTTTCTATACTCGTCTGTCGTTGTAGCACCTATAGTTTGAAGTTCGCCACGTGCTAGATATGGCTTTAACATATCACTAGGATTAATATCTCCCTTCTCACTCCCAGCCATTGCAAGAGTGTGGATTTCATCAATAAAAACAATAATATTTCTGTCTTTTGTAATGGTTTCTATTGCGTCCTTTAGCCTTTGCTCAAGTTCTCCTCTAAACTTTGTCCCTGCCATGAGTGACCCCATATCAAGAGCAAATATTGTTTTATTTGCAAGCTCTTGAGGAACTCTATTCTTAACAATCGCCTGTGCAAGCCCTTCTACAACAGCAGTCTTACCGACTCCCGCTTCACCAATTAGAATAGGATTGTTTTTGGTCTTTCTACATAAAATTTCAATTATTCTTTCAATTTCTTTGTCTCTTCCTATAATAGGGTCCATTTTACCCTGTCTTGCCTTAAGTGTTACATCGTAGCCAAATTCAAGAAGGTTGTCTGGAAGAGTACTTTTTTCTCCGTTTTGATTTTCGTCTACCCTTTTGTAGTTTTTGTCAATGCTATCTATGTCCGCATTTTTAAGCTCATCATAAATTCTTTCTCTTAAGTTTAAAGTGTCTACATTAAAATAACTATTTAAGAGCTTATACGCAAAGCAATCTTCATTATATAGAATTCCTATTAAGAAGTGCTCAACACTCAAGAAATTATGACCAAGTTTGTATGCAATATTTGATGCTGTAACTAAAATATTTTTGCTCCTTGGAGTAAGCTCTAGCTTATCAGGGGACAAATTAGGATTGTAGCCTGGCTGAGTTAATTTTTCAACTAGCTTCTCTTTTGTTACATTTTGGTCTTTTAACATTCTGCACGCAAGTGATGAAGGAATTGATAAAATCCCGTATAGTAAATGTTCTGAGTCTATTTGGTTGCCTTTTAGTTTTTTTGTAATTTCACCCGCGAAGTTTAGCATTCTCTGTGCACTTTCCGAAAATTTAATAAAATTATTCATTCTCTTTCTCCTTTAATATATTAATAAAAACATTTTTTAGAATATTTGCCCTTAACTTTCCTTCAAGCTTAATTGGATTTGTGAGAGCTTTGACAGACACTGCATACAAAGTCGTTTTTGCTTGAGACGGAGTTAAAAATTTTTTATTCATCAAATCTTCAAGAATAAATCTTGCCTCATTAAAGTTTATTTCATCTCCAATACTATCAATAACTTTATGAATATAGTTATCGTCAAAGTCTTTTATTCTAACTATTCTAATATAACCGCCACCTCCCCGCTGACTTTGAATAATAAAACCTCTATTTAAGTTAAAACGAGTTGTCAAAACATAATTTATCTGACTTGGAGCACAATTAAAATAACCAGCAAGTTCGTTTCTAGACAAATTTAGGTCATTATTTGTGCCGAGAGTCGACAAAATAAAATTTTCTATAACATCACTTATTGTTGCCATTTAATTCTCCTTTTAAAAGTTTGACTTTCTTTGACCTTTATATGTTACAACTATTATTTTTTTCTGTCAACAACTTTTTTAAGGTTTTTTTAGTTTTTTTTGAAGGTAAAAACTTTGTTTGTGATAATTGTTTTTTCACGAGTCATCCTTACTTGTTTTAAATATTACTTAAAAAAGAGCATTTAGAATTAAAATTTAGAGTAGTTTTTGCATAAAAATATTACAATAAAAGAAAAAATCTAGTGAGATTTGAATATGCTCTATATATCACTAGATTATTTTTACTTTATTATAGGTATAAAAAACAAAACACTACATAACACTAGGCATACATTCTCTACTAACCTTTATTACTTAGGCGTTCCGGACAAGCAGAGACAAGCATACCTTGGGCACAGTTCGATTGTAATGACTAACGATATTTATACGCATTTAGACCCTTCAATTACGAAAAATGACATAGTTAAATTATATAATAATTTATACCCAGAATTTTGACCCCAATTTTGACCCCAATTTTGACCCCAATTTTTAACGAAAAGTTGGGTTTTTGATAAAAAAAGACTATTTTAAGTCTGTTACACTTAAAATAGTCAAAATTGATAAATGCCTTTAATTTAGCGAACATTAGAGATATTTATCTGGTGCCGGAGGCCGGACTCGAACCGGCACGGAGTTGCCCCCGAGGGATTTTAAGTCCCTTGTGTCTACCATTCCACCACTTCGGCACATGTATCAAAATTAAAATAAATATTGATAAAGGCTTAACTTAGAAGTAAATTGTTTTGTCTTTAATGTTTACAATACCTTAATTAAAAAAGCAACTTGATAAACTCAAAAACATTGAATACCAAAGATGACTTTTTAATTAGAGTTTGTACACTTTCTTATTTTTAATATAATCTAAAAGGACTATGCAATTAAAATCTACATCTAGGAAATGGAGGCACCACCCAGATTCGAACTGGGGATGAAGGTTTTGCAGACCTCTGCCTTACCACTTGGCTATGGTGCCACATATCCTTTTTGGTGGGAACAATAGGACTCGAACCTATGACCCCTTGCTTGTAAGGCAAGTGCTCTAACCAACTGAGCTATGCTCCCGCAAAATAAAAAGTTGGAGCGGAGGACGGGATTCGAACCCGCGACGTTCACCTTGGCAAGGTGACGCTCTACCACTGAGCCACCCCCGCAAAATTCTCACATACTTATTTTCAAAGTACTCTAGTAATATACCAAAATGTTTTTTGTTAGTCAAGAAGATTTTTAGTATTTTTAAAAAATTTTGTATGTAATAATTTTTGCACGCCTTACCTTAGTTATTTTTATGATTAATTAAGCATTTTTGTGACTAAAAAAGAAAATATTTAAGGCTAACAACACTTCTTGTCTTTTTTACTTAGACAAAATAAAAAGAGCTAAAAGGACTACTAACTCTTCCCCACTTTTTTATGTTTTGACAAGAATAAGAAGTATTTTAACAAAAAATAAAAAGTATTTTTGGCAAGAATAAGAAGAAGTATTTTAACAAAAAATAAAAAGTATTTTGGCAAAAATGAGAAGTATTCTGGTAAAATAAAAAAAGTTTTGACAAAAATAAAAAGTGAAAAGAATAATTTTTCTTTTCACTTTTTTTGGGTTTAAGAAGTAGTTACTTTTTATAAAAGCATTCTTCTTAAAAGGCTTTAAAAACTAAAGCGAGACTTAAACTATCTATCGCGGTTTTTTGTACTTGAATTACTGCTAGAGCTATTTGAAGTCCTTGATTTGTTCTTTTCAGCCTTATTTGACTTGCTTGCCATATATAAGCACCTCCTTCTCTTTTTGTTAGAATAAAGTAAAAAAGATTCTTAATCCTAACAATAGTATTTTCTGCCCTTTTTATTAAAAAAATACATTACAAATTATACCAGTAACAATTTAGGAATTTATCAATAGTAAGTCTCCCGTAAGTAGTCTTGATTTGTTCTATATTTTCAAGAGTCTTAAAAGCATTTAGAACCTTAATAAATTTCTCGTCAAAATTATCTAAGATGTCTCGAACCTCAACCGCCACCCCATAAGGAGAGGTTGTAGAAACTCTTATATCTGCGTTATCTTCCCCTTTTTCATAGATTGTGACCTTTGAAATATTGTAAAAAAACTCATAACCAAAAATAGAATTTATAATGCTATAAAAATTTTTTAATGCACTAAAGACAAGATTGTTTTCATATATAAAAAGCCCTTCTTCGTATGCCCCTTCACTAATACCAAAAAAGTCAAAAAAAGTCGTTTCGACATTACTATTATTAACAAATTTTAGTTCTACAAAAGCGGAATTTGTGTCTTTTATACTAAGAATTTTAAAGTCGTCATCAAGGGAATAAAATAAATTTTTAGAGCAAAAATAAAAAAGACCTTTGCGTTCTCTTGCAGTTAAAATTAGTTTATTTGGAAATATTGCTTCAATATCTACAATTTTAATATATGGATTTTCTCTTTCTAGTTCCCAAATATAACTATTCTTATTAATTAGAAAAAGCAATGTTCCGTAGTCAAAAGAGGTTGAAGATATAACCTCATTTATTTTAGACGGAGAAGAATAAACAAGATTATTTTCAACACTCACCTTGTCCCCTAGCTCGTCTACGAATTGAATCTCAACATATTTTAGCTCAAAAAGTTTTGAAGAAAAAGAAAGCAGAACAACAAAAACAAGCATAATGCTAACAATTACCATAAGGCGTCTTTTTTTCATAATGCTTAAGTCCTCTTTAAATTCGTTTTATATCTGCTCCAAGTGAAGATAACGCGACTTCTAGGTTTTCATATCCTCTATCTATATTATGTACGTCAGTAATTATAGTCTGCCCACGAGCAACAAGTCCTGCAATTGTAAGAGACGCACCAGCCCTTAAATCGGTGGCACTGACCTCTGCTGCGTAAAGATTTTCAACTCCAGTCACAATTGCTGTCCTATCTTTAACTTTAATATTTGCCCCCATTTTAATAAGTTCTGGCACATGTTTAAGTCTAGTCTCAAACAAATTTTCAGTAATCACGCATATGCCTTTACTAACTGTTTGCAAAACGAGTGCTTGAGGTTGTAGGTCGGTTGGAAAGCCAGGATATGGCATAGTGTCTATTTTACCAAAACTTTGGTATCTTCCCCTTGAAACAAGCCTTATGTTATCATCTTTTTGAGTTATTTCAAAGCCTGCTTCTTTAAGTTTTGACGTAAGCGAGTAAATATGACAAGGTACGACATTTTTTATCGTCACGTCTCCCTTTGCCGCGGCGGTCGCAAGTAGGTAAGTTCCAGCTATTATTCTGTCTGGCATAGGTGTGTAAACACATGATGACAAGCTTTCGACCCCCTCAATTTCAATGACGTCACTTCCAGCCCCCTTAACTTTTCCGCCCATTGAATTAATAAAGTTTTGTAGGTCGACAATTTCTGGTTCTTTTGCTGGATTGTAAATTCTGGTTATGCCTTTTGCATACACTCCAGCCATCATGATATTTTCTGTTGCCCCAACACTCGGATAGTCGAGGTGAATATCATTTCCCATAAGTTTATCACACTCACAATTAATTTCCCCATATTTTTCTTGAATATCGACATTTAGAGCCCTTAGTCCTTTTAAATGTAGGTCTATAGGTCTAAGCCCTATATCGCATCCTCCCGGATATGAAACACGTGCCTTATGTAATCTACCAATTATTGGCCCAAGTAAAAAAATTGAAGAACGTACATGACGCGCTAACACTTTTGGGACTTCATAGCTAGAAATACTTCGTGCGTCAATTATAACATCTTTCCCCTCTCTTTTAATGCTCGCACCAAGCCTAGATAGGATTTCTAACATTTTATTTATGTCAGAAAACATAGGACAATCCTTTAAGGTTACTTCACCATTGCATAGAACGCAAGCTGAAAGCAAAGCTAAATATGAATTTTTTGCTTTTGGAACGTTTATCACGCCCTCTAAGCTTTTTCCTCCTGTGACTAAAAACTTATCCATTTTTTCTCCTTGAAATTACATAAACATTTTATGGAAATAAATATTTTTATGTGACAAGGAAGAAAAAAGTTCTAACCGTCTTTCTATATCATAGCTGACTTATTTTAATTTGTATTTTAATTTTTCTAATTTGGCTTATTTACAAGTTTGCTGTTTTTCTTTTTAAATGAAAATAGATTTTCATCCTGAGGCTTTGGTGCCATGACCTCACGAAGGTTATTTTGTCTATCAATACTAAGAAGTACTCCAATACCAGACATAAAGACCACTATTGAAGTACTCCCCATACTAATAAATGGGAGTGGAAGCCCTGTTGGTGGAATAAGACCGGTTACAACTGCGACATTTAAAATGGTTTGGACACAGATTATTCCTACAATTCCGCTTGAAAGATAAGCCCCAAACCTGTTTTTTGCATTAATTGCAATTTTGATACCACAAGCAATAAGAACAAAATATAAGCTAAGTAGTAAAACAGCACCAATTAGACCAAATTCTTCGGCAATAACTGCAAAAATAAAATCACTTTCTGCAAAAGGTAAGAAAAGATATTTTTGTCTAGAGTTAAAAAGACCTACTCCAAAAAGCCCTCCATTTGAGATTGAGAAAAAGGATTGAATTAATTGATACCCTTCTCCCTGAGGACTAGCCCATGGGTTTATAAAAGCAAGCAGTCTATCAAGCCTATATGGTTCTATTATAATAAGAATTGGAACGAGAATTATAAGGGGCACACTAAGTACTAAAAAATGTTTAAAAGATGCCCCACCAATGAAAAGCATAAATAGTAGCACAAGACCAACGCACATAGTAATTGACATATTAGGCTCAAGTATAATAAGCAAACAAAAAGCTCCCCCAACAAGTAAAACTGGTATTAGAGTTTTAAAATTTTTTACTTCGGTGTGCTTTTTTGACAAATAAATGCTAGCAAAAAGCACAAAAGAAAACTTAGCAATTTCACTTGGCTGAAGAGTAAAGCCTGGTAAGTTTAGCCACCTTTTAGCCCCATAATTTTCTACCCCAATACCTGGAATAAAAACGAGCAAAAGCAAAATAACACTTATAATTATAGACACAAGTCCAAATTTTTTTAGTTTATTATAGTCTATATTTCTTAGTATTAACATAAAACATAAACCGATTACAAACCCCACAGCCTGCTTAATCAAATAGAAAAATTTATTGTTATACGTTTTTTCACAAAAGTAGTAGCTTGCACTATACACCATAAGGACACCAAAAAGGACTAGAAAAATTGTAATAACAAGTATTGTAATGCCTGCTTTACTTGTTTTTAGTTTAGAATTTAGTTTATTTTTCCCCTTCATAATATTCCTCTACATATTTTTTGAAGAAGTCACCTCTTTCACTATAATTTTTAAATTCATTTAAACTTGCACTTGCAGGAGAAAGAAGAAGAGCCTCATCTTTTCTTAAGTCTTCACATGCTATCATTACCGCTTCTTTTAGGCTATCTACTCTTTCAAGCGGAACATTTATTTTTAAGTCTTTCCATGTTCTATAAATTTTGTCACAAACGTCTCCCATGGCAATAATCTTTTTGATAGATTTTGGCAGGTGGCGGAAAATTTCATCATAGGAGTAATTTTTGTCACTTCCACCTAGAATAAGAATAAAATTTTGCTTATCTTTAAAAGTGTCTAGAGCTTTAAGTGTAGCATCAACGTTTGTAGCCTTACTGTCGTCATAAAATGAGATATCATTGATTTCTTTTACCTTTTCACCACGGTGACTCAAAAATTTAAAGGTTTTAAGTGCTGAAATTATGTATTTATTTTTTATTTTGAGTAGCTTAGCAATTAAAATTGCAGTCATTATATTTTCTAAGTTATGCTGTCCATGTACCTCACAGGTACTTACTTTACATATCTTTTTTTGGAAAAATTTTCTCTTAAAAACAAAATAGCCATCTTTTATAAAACAAGAGTTTGGTGCTTTTCTCCCAAATCTAAATATTTTTGCCTCACCTTTAACGTTTTGGTCGCTTGATAAAACTAAGTAATCCTTTTTAGTTTGGTTTATTGTTATATTTAATTTTGTGTTTGCATAGTCACTAAAACTATCATATCTATTGAGATGGTCTGGTGTAATATTTAAAATTGCACTAATATGAGCATGAAGTTTTGATACATGTTCTAGTTGAAAACTACTCACCTCGCACACAAAAATACTTTTCTTAGTGTGGGAGTCTATTTTACTTGTAATTGGTATGCCAACATTACCTACCTTTTCCACTTCCTTTTCAGCGGTTTTTAAAATGTGATAAACAAGTTCTACTGTGGTTGTCTTTCCGTTTGTACCAGTTATTGCAACAAGAGTACCTTTAAATAACCTTGCCCCAAGCTCAAGCTCAGATATAACAGGAACACCTATTTCCCTCGCCCCTAAAATTATTTTATTATTTTTGCTAATTGACGGACTAACTATTATTTCATCAACAATTTGAAGTGTAATCTCACTAATTTCCCTTAAAACTTTTACATTGTTAAAACTAGCATACTCTCTTTTTGCATTTTCAAGAACACTTCTATCATCGTCAAATAAATATAAGACATTGTCTTTTATGTTTAGTAGACGCACACATGACTTTCCACTTTTACTTAATCCATAAATTAAATAATTCATAAAACTCCTAACAAACCTATAATGGATACCCCTATAAGTATTGTTAGTACTATATATATGAAAACAATTTTCGTTTCATACATGCCTTTATGTTCGAGATGATGGTGAAATGGAGCCATTAAAAAAATTCTCTTTTTTGTTTTCTTGTAATACAAAACTTGAATTATGACAGAAAGAGATGACAAGACAAACAAAAATCCTAGAATAGGTATATATAAGCTTGTCCCATTCATAAGACAAATTGAAGCAATTAAAGCACCAAGCCCAAGCGAGCCTGTATCTCCCATAAAAATCTTTGCTGGGTAAAAATTAAAGATTAAAAAGCCAAGTAAACTACCTGACACAGCAAAACCTATTACATTTAGATTTTGCATTTGAGTAATATACTCTCCTTGAAGCTCAGACACATGCCCAAGATACAAAACACTAATTAGAGAAATGCAAACAAAAAATACGCAACTTACTCCGCCAGCTAGTCCATCAAGTCCGTCTGTTAAATTAACACTATTAGTAGTTGCAAGAAAAACAAGAATAACATAAGGAATGACAAGCCATCCAAAATCAACCTTAAAAGTTGTAAAAGGAATATAAACACCTCTAAGTAACTCATGCTTGTATAAAAAAATAGCAACAATTAAGGCAATTAAAAGCTGAAAAATAATTTTTTGATATGGTCTAAGTCCCAAATTTCGCTTAAATTTTATTTTAATGTAATCATCAAGAAAACCGACAACTGAGTAAGCTAAAAAGACACTAAGACAAAGAAGAGGAATTGTTACATTTGATTTTAAAAAAAACAAACTTACTATTATTGTTGGAATTATAAAAATAACCCCGCCCATAGTAGGAGTTCCCTGTTTTAATTTATGCTCGTCTACATATTCGAGTATGTTTTGTCCAATTTTCTTTTTTCTAGCAAATTTTATGTAAAGTGGAGCAATAATAACACTAACTAAAAAAGCAAGTAAAAAAATGATATAATACATTTTAACCTCAATCAAATTTTATTAAAAAAGCAAAAAATAATATTAAATAACCTTTTTTTTGCTCTCTATAAAATTATTTTATTTAATTTCACTACTTAATATACTTTAGAATCTCATTTTTATCACTAAAAGGTATTCTTTTGCCTTTTATCTCCATGTAATCTTCAGCCCCTTTGCCTGCAAGTAAAATGATGTCTTTGTCTTGACTTATATTAAATGCTAAATTAATTGCTTTTGCTCTATCTAGTTCTAGCCTAAAATTTCCCTCTATTCCCTTTATTATATCTTTTGCAATAATGAGCTTATCTTCATCACGACTATTATCATTTGTGATTATAATTTCATCTGCATATTGACTTGCAATTTTTCCCATAATAGGTCTTTTGATTTTATCTCTATTGCCTCCACAACCAAAAACAACAATTAGTTTGCCCACGCATAAACTTTTAAGTTCTTTTAACACCTTTTCAAGTCCATCCGGAGTATGAGCGTAATCTATAACAGCAGTTGCCCCATTTTTTAGATAGTAAACATTCATTCTCCCATCAACCTGCTTTAGATTATTTAATGTTTTTATAATAGCATAGTTTGACACCCCAAGCATTTTGGCAATAGAGCTTGCAAGAAGTGCGTTATAAACATTAAATCTTCCAATAAGTTTTAAATTTACATCAAAAACATTATCAAAAATATTCATAAGAAATTTTATACCATTTGTTTCCTGCACTTCGTCACACGCAAAAACTTTTGCTGGGTTAATTATTCCATATGTAACATAATTTATTCCTTTAACCTTTGTGAAAAGTTTTGTCACTTCATCATCAACATTAATTAAGCTTACTTTACAGTATTTTTTCTTAAGAAACTTGAGTTTTGTTAAAGAATAATCCTTCATTGTATGAAAATAATCAAGATGGTCCTCGGATATGTTTGTTATTGCTCCAATTTCAAACTTAATACCCTCTAATTTTTTTAGACTAATTGCATGTGCGGAAACCTCCATTACAACATACTTAATACCACTAATCATCATCAAATTTAGATAATAAAACAAATCAACAGTATCAGGTGTAGTCATATGAGTTTTGAAGATGTCTCCATTAAACTTTATTCCATTTGTTCCAATAAGTCCTGCCTTCTTACCATCAAGTAAAAGCATGTTATATACAATTTCACTAGTTGTAGTTTTTCCATTTGTGCCAGTAATACCTATAAAGGTAAGCTTTTTTGTAATGTTATTATAAAATCTATTGCATAGTACTGGCATAATATTTCGCACTTTTTTAACTAAAATCTGAGGTAATTCACTATCAACAAATCTTTCTACCACGAGTGCGACACATCCATTTTTGATGGCCTTTAAAATGTAATCATGCCCATCACCACTAATTCCTTTTATGCAAAAGAATAATCCTCTTTCACATTTTTTATCTGCCTTTTGTGACAAAGATAATATTTCTGTGTTCGTATCTCCCCTAAAATCTAAAATCTCTTTTTCTTTAAAAAGGTCTATTAATCTCATAATTACCTCACTTTTTATTTTTTTATAAAACAAACTAAAGCCACTAATATTATATTAATTTATTCCTTAACATTACTTTAAAATTTTAATAATCAATTAAAACTTTTATTTTAAACTTGGAGTAAATTTTTGTCAGTAATTTTTAGTTTTTGTTTTAAACTTGAAATACACTTTTTTATTAGTACTTTATTATTTTTTTCTTAAAACTAAAAGAGTTTTAAGATATTTCTTTTTTGCTTTATGTCTTTAAAAGTATTGTGGCAGACTCGTCAATTTCAGTTCCCCCAAGTGGGAATTGACTAATTACTTTGTCTCCCTCGCCATCTACTTCATAGTAGAGCTTAAGCGTGTCAAGTAAAGCTGAAGCCTTGCTAACACTCATACCCACAAAGTCTTTGGTTATTATTTTTTCTGACACAATGCTCTCGTCTGATTTCTCAATATTTTTATAATCTATTATTTGTTCAAAAATTGTCTTTGCGTAAGGTTTTGCGACAACACTGCCATAATACATACCGGAACTTGGTTCATCAACGCACAAAAGCAAAGCATAACTCGCCTCTTCTTCATTTATAAAACCAAAGAAGCTAGAAACATACTTACCCTGTGAAATTGCCCCATTCTCTCCATATTTTTGTGCCGTACCGGTTTTGCCTGCTATATGATAGCCTTCTATAAAAGTCATTTCTCCAGTTTTACTTAAAGCCTCTTCAAGTAGATATCTAATTAAATCTGATATTTCACATGACAAAGTAACTTTTTTAGAAAGTGTATGATTTTGATATACTTCGCTTCCGTTATCTAAATAAGAATTAAGTAGACTTGGAGTGTTAAGACTTCCGCCATTAATTATTGAGCAAAATGAATTTAGTAATTGAAGCTCAGTTACTGCAACTGTTTGCCCAAAAGCAATACGGGCGAGGTCTACATTTTTAACCAAACTATCACCAAGCAGTAGTCCACTACTCTCTCCGTCAATATCTACGCCTGTTTTACTGCCTATACCAAAAGATTTTAAATAGTCATATAATTTTTCCTTTCCTACCCTAAGTCCTAAATCCATAAAGCAACAGTTACAAGAATTTTGTATCGCCTCAATAAGTGTTTGGTCCTCGTGCCCAGTTGTTTTCCAACATTTAATTCTTTCCCCATCTACTATTCTATAACCTGGGCAGTAAAAATGTTCATCAAGACTAGTCAATCCCTCACTTAAAGCACAGGCAAGTGTGAATATTTTAAAAGTCGACCCCGGCTCATAAACGTCAGTAACTGTAATATTTTTTGACAATTTCATAAGTGTTGACACGTCATCACGTGGCACATTGTTTAGGTCAAAACTTGGCGTAATGGCAAGACCTAAAATTTTACTTGTACTTGGGTCCATTATGATTGCTGAGGCAGATTTTGGATTATGGTCCATGACAATTTGATTTAAAGTGTTTTCTAGAATATTTTGTATATTTATATCTACATTTAGTTTTATATCTAGACCATCTATTGCTTCAACATAGTAGTTAAGTGACGGATTAAGAGTTAGCCCCCTAACATCACTTTGAGTTAGATATTTTCCGTCCTTTCCCTTTAATATGTCGTGATAAAAGCTTTCAAGTCCTGCTTGCCCCACACTATCAGCTGTCAAAAAGCCTATGACCTGTGAAAGTGAATTTTCATATGGGTAGTATCTTTGTATGTTTTCGGCAACATACACTCCATCAAAATTTTTTTCTACAATTAACTTTGCAGTATTTTCACTTATTTGTAGTTTAACTAAATTTTCTGAGACAGCGGTGTTCATAGCACGTTTATAAACATCTTCAAAGTTCATATCAAGTATGGTGCTAAGATAACTTGATACTTTTACAGCATCTTTAACTTCTCTAGACCTAATATAAACGTCATATGTAGTATAACTAATTGATAAAATGTTTCCGTTTGAATCTAAAATTTGTCCACGTTTTGCAGTCAATGGCAACATTCTCACCCACTGTTCAACCGCACGAATTTGCATAGGTTTTGAGGCTGATATTTGAAGATAGAAAAGACGCGCAAATAATATAAAAAAAATAAAGGCTACTATCAAGATAAATGATAATAACCTCTTTTGTAGTGACAATGTTGAATATTCTACTTTTACTTTAATATTTCCCTCCAAACAAATTATTCAGCCCATCGAGTACACTATCAAACCAATTTGTTTGTAATTCCTTTTCGCGACTTTCTGTGTAATAGTCTTCAATTTCAATTTTACTATTATTACTAAAAGTGATATAGTCGTTTTCTTCAGTCTCACTAGCATTATTTGTATAATTATATGTTGCATGTGCTTCACCAGCAGCAAAACTTAGAGAGTTAATCACAAACAAATTATATACAAATAATATGCATAGAAGAGCCATTATAGAAGTAAAAGCAAAAATTAGTGGTTTATTATTTGTTTTTTCTTTTTGTCTAGCCTTTATCTTTGCTTCTTGACCAATTTGGAATGTATCTAAAAACTCGTTAGGCTTAATTTCCATTGAAAAAGTAATATCATCGTTTTTAGAGTTTTTATTTGAGATTTCCTCGTCATTTATTATGATTTCACTGTCAAAATTGTCTATATTTGTCTCAGCAACTTCATCAACGTCATAAATTTTATCAAAATTTATATCGTCTATTTGGTCTACTTTTTCCTCAAGTAAAATCTCATTTCTTGACTTATTTTCCATTTTTCCCTCCTATATTTTTTCTGCAATTCTAAGCTTACTTGAACTACTTCTAGAATTTAATTTAAGCTCTTCTTCCCCCGGTACAATAGGTTTTTTTGTAATAATCTTAATATTTTTTTTATGATGACAAACACAAATTGGAAGTGACTTATCACATATACAATCCCTACTTTCTACACTAAATTTGTTTTTAACAAGCCTATCTTCGAGTGAGTGAAAAGTTATTATGCATATTCTTCCATTCTTATTTAAAAGTCCAATCATGTCATCAAGAAGTTTTCCTAAAGCGTCTAATTCATGATTTACTTCTATTCTAAGAGCCTGAAAAGTTTTTTTAGCAACACTTCCACCTTTGTGAAGTTCAAAACTAGGCACGCTTTCTTCAATAATTTTTCTTAGTTCTAAGGTTGTTTTTATAGGTTTTATTTGTCTATGTTTTATGATATTTCTTACAATTTGTCTTGCGTATCTCTCCTCTCCATATTCAAAAAGAATTTTGACAAGGTCTTTTTCTGAATAAGTATTGACAACTTTTTCTGCATCTAAACTCGAGGTCTTGTCCATCCTCATATCAAGTCCTGCATCTTTATTATAACTAAATCCGCGACTTGCCTCGTCAATCTGATAACTTGATACACCTAAGTCAGCTAAAATACCATCAACTTTTTTTATGTTAAGATTTTCAAGTATGCTTTTTATGTTTCTAAAATCGTCATGAACAATAATAACTTTGCACTTTGCGTCTTTTAGTCTTTGTTTACTTACCGAAACAGCAGTCTCGTCTTTATCAATACCTATAAGTACTCCATTTTGATTTAGTCGTTTTGCAATTTCTATAGAATGTCCAGCCCCACCTATTGTCGCATCTACATACACACCATCTTCTTTAATATTTAGCCCTAGCACACATTCGTCTAGCATTATTGGCACATGTTTAAATTCCATAATCGCTAAGCCCTTTAACTAAATCGTCAAAACTTTCATCTTCACGCATAGAATATTGTTCCCACGCGTCTTTACTCCACATCTCAATACGTGTGCCAACCCCAACAAAAACAACATCCTTATCTATCTTAGCATAATTTTTGAGATTACTTGGAAGAAGGTATCTACCTTGATTGTCCTCTTCAAGTTCGCTAGCAGACGAATACAAAAGTCTAAGAGGTCTTTGCAAACTGCTATCAAACATTGGAAGTTCGCTAGACTTTTTAACTAAAGCCTTAAATTCCTCGGCAGTGAGTATAAAAATACATCCATCATTTCCTTTTGTGAGGACAAGATTACCCTCTATCTCTTTTTTGAATTTTGATGGAAGTCGAAACCTGTTCTTATTATCTATTTTATAATCATACTCACCTAAGAACAACTTTATAGTCCCCTCCTTCTACGAGCCTCATTTTATCATAATTTTTGACCACTTCCAACCACTTTTAACCACTTTATGCCCATTTTTATAAAATTTGTGCATTTTGACTAGTATTTTTGACCACCTTTAAAGTATTTAAGTAAGAAAAAGTATGATAATTACAAATTACGAAACAATAAAAAACTCATGACTTTTTTAAACAAAGTCATGAGTAAAAAGCTTATATATTTACTAGTAAAACGTATAAATACTAGGATTTAGTTATAAATTAACATTAAAATTTAGCTATAAAATTAGCTAAAAATTAGTTTAGGCTTAAGTTAGAATTAGTTTAAAATTGGCTTAGAATTAATTTAAAATTAATTAAGGCAAGCTTTAGCTTAGTTAAAATAATTTAAAAGAATTTAAAATCAAGTTATAAAAATAATTATATAATTTCAGTTAAAGTATTATTTAATATGTCACATGAGGTTAAAAAATATTTAACATTATTATGAATAATGACCTTTTTAGCATTTTTATTTGATGGTAAATGTAAATGACCATAAACTACAAAGTCGACATTATATTTTTCAATTAGTTTAGTAAATTCGGTTTCATTATAGAATTTATCAAAGGGTGGAAAATGTAACATACAAATTATCTTTTCATTTTCTGTTCTTTTTTTTATTGCATCTTTTAGTGACATCTCAAGTCTAATAAGTTCCCTACTAACTAGTTTTTCATCATCAAGTGACCAACCCCTTGTACCGCAAAAAATGTAGTTTCCAATTTTTAAACTATCATTTTGAAGTGCGTACATATTTTGAGGAAGTTTACTTCTTACCTTACCTATAGCACTCCACCAATAATCATGATTACCACGAATAAGTATTTTTATTCCTGGAAGAGATGAGATAAATTCTAGGTCGCTAGTCGCATCCTCTAGTTTCATTGCCCAGCTATGGTCACCAGCAAGTAAAACAACATCCTCCTTACCTACCTTACTCTTCCAATCTAAAATAATCTTATCAAGATAATTATCCCAAACTGGTCCAAAGATATCCATAGGCTTTGGATTATTTATCGACAAATGTAAATCTGAAATAGCAAAAACTTTCAAACTATAATCACCTTTTTTGTTCTAAATATTAATAAAAATTGCTTTTATAGAATAGCTAAAAACTTACCTTAATATGAGCTTACAAATAAAAAGACAAACTAAAGTAAAACTATCTAAAAATAAAAACAACTTTAAAGTTATGTAATATTGTATCATAAATATCTAAAAAAGCAAAACTTTAAAAAATAATTTAAAATAATAGAAGCTCGTATCATTTTAATTTTAACTATGCGTCAGTTTTTAGAGATAAATAATTAGACTTTTTTTAAAGATATACACTCTCTACTTTTAAAAAAAACATACACTCTAGTTTTGTTAGAGTGCATGTTTTTTAAAGGCGTTTTGTATAATGAATAATTTTTCTTTTAAATTGCTTGCTTTAAAGCCTATCATAAATGATTTATTCTTACACAAAGCTACAAAACATAAATTCATTTTAATTATTTTTCGATTTATTAAATTAATAGTGGAAGTAAATTAGTGTGGTTTTTGTGCTTTAAATACGTTGATTTTGTATCGCAGTTGGGAAAATTGGCAGTTCAAACACACCGCTACAAATTTCTTGAGAAAATTCCTGAGCTGGTGGTGGAGCACAATATCCGTAACTTGGTACTAACACTTCAGACCTAACAAGAACACGTGTAATAAGTGTTACGCAAGCACTAATTGAGAAAGTAGAACCTGAAACATAAGTACCTATTGGACTTGACATTGCACCAAAGACCTCAATTCTATAAGGAACAATTGATGGTTGTGGAATAAATAGCACAATATCGTTTGGAATAACTAAAGTAGAAGTTCCTGTTCCAGTTACCCCGTTTGCATCGGTATATGTTACAATAATTGGAACATTTGCATCAAAACTAACTCTCGCAAAATTTGGCTTATCTGTTAGTCTTTCAACTACTAAATTTGTGATTGTAGTGTCCCCATTTGTCACAGCACTAACAAATGTAAGTGGTGTTACAGGATTTGGTGGAGTCTGATTTGTAAGTGTTACTTGAACGTTACTTTCTTGTATTTGTCTCATTCCAGCATCAAGTACTTTATCTACTTGAATACATGCTTTTTCACAAATTCCATTTAGTGGATTACCAGAAACTGCACCTGGACAATTACCCGTTCGATTACATGTATAAAATGACATTTAAAATAATACCCTCCTTTTTTCTTCTTGATTATCTTAAATGAACTTTTCTTACGAAAAAATTTTTTTTCACAAGTAAAAGCCTTCTTAAAATAAACTTTAAAAGCTTGAACTAGAACATCTAAAATTTTAACTATATATGTAAAGTTTGATACTTCTTTTAACAGTTTATTTTGTTTTTAAATCAGTTAAAGCACTTTTCTTTAAAAATTTAAAGTATGTATTCTTTAACTACAAGATAATATGCAAAAATAATTTTATTTGTTAAATTAACAAAGGAGTAGTCATAAAAAACTGGTCTTGTCAGTCACAGCTTATAGTCACTAAAAAAATAGTTATAATTGCAAATTAAAGGCAGAGAAAAAAACAGCTAGCTAAATTAGTGGAGTTAGCTAAAATAGATAAAAAAGACATCTTATTTAAAACGACAAAATAAAAACGCCAACGGAAGTTAAGCGGTGAAACCGCTTAAGAAAAAACAAAGTTTTTTCAGAAAATTTTATATTTATAAAATTTTCACTTCCGTTGGCACTTGTTTTCACTACGTTAAGCTATTTTTAAAACGTTTACCCTGTCTGGTACTCTTCTTATTTCACTACGATAGACTATTTTTAAAACGTGTACCCTGTCTGGTACTCTTCTTATTTCACTACGATAAACTATTTTTAAAACGTGTAACCTGACTGGTACTCTTCTTATTTCACTACGATAACCTATTTTTAAAACGTGTACCCTGACAGGCATTTTTGTTATTTTCACTACGTTAAGCTATTTTTAAAATGTTTATCCTAACAGGTATTCTTATTATTTTCACTACGTTAAATTGTTTTTTAACCAATTATTTTGACTAGATTAAATAACTCAAATTGTTTTAAAGACGTAAAAAATAGCCAAATTATACCCTTTTTTGTCTTATAAAAGTTAATTTAATGACTGTCTCATAAACGTTAGCCTAACTTTAATCTCAAAAATGTCAACTTGATACATAGTGTTCAATATCTTTTAGTAATGCATCAAGACCTTTTTTGTCCCAAGAAGACGTAACAATAATATCTTCCTTATTAAGGCCTAATTTATTACAAATTATAATTAAGTGACTTGCAACTTGCGACCTTGACAAGGTATCAATTTTTGTCACCACAACCTTACAAGGTATTCTATTAAAGTACAAAAACTCTAACATTTGCTCGTCTTGATTTGTAGGAGTTCGGCGAATATCAAGAAGTAGATAAACGCACTTTAAATTTTTTGAAGTCCTTAAATACTCTTCTAAATATTTTGCCCAGTTAGTTTTTTCTTTTTTACTAACCTCTGCATACCCATAACCCGGCAAATCAACAAGTAAAAAGGAATTATTAATAATAAAGTAATTAATAAGTTTAGTTTTCCCAGGAGTAGACGAAGTTTTAGCAAGTTTTTTTCTATTCGTGATAAAATTTATAAGTGATGACTTGCCTACATTGCTTCTCCCAACAAAAGCAATCTCACTCATATCACTTTGATAAAAATTATTATCAGCTACACTTTTAACAAACTCCGCCTGTTTTATAAGCATCTTCTTTTCCCTTTTTTGTCCTTTTTTTCTTATGCACTCTCTTCTGTCTTTTGCACCGTCTCGTTATTCTTTCTTATATATTCTGGAGAATCACCTTTTTCAATAAAAGGCTCATTTATAACAATACTGTCAATAGTCTTGTCTCCTGGAGCTGTATACATAAGTTTAAGCATGCTATCTTCAAGAATTGTCCTTAATCCTCTTGCTCCAGTTTTGAGTTTCATAGCACGTTTTGCTACAGCTTTTATTGCCTCATCCTTAAAGATAAGGTTAATCCCATCCATATCAAACATTTTCTTATACTGCTTTGTGATAGAATTTTTTGGAGCAACCATTATTTGAACAAGTGCCTCTTCTGATAAATCGTGGAGTGCAACTGTTATAGGAAGTCTCCCAACAAACTCTGGAATCAAACCAAATTTATTCAAATCCTGAGGCTGAACGTCCTTTAACAAATTATAAGTTTCCTCGTCTTTAGTCAAATTATCAACCTTTGCCCCAAATCCAAGAGAAACAGTCGACTTTCTTTTTTCAATGATTTTGTCAAGACCAACAAAAGCACCACCACAAATAAACAAAATATTTGTCGTATCTATTGAAATTGTTTCTTGCTGAGGATGCTTTCTCCCCCCTTGAGGAGGTACACTTGCGACAGTGCTTTCAAGAATCTTAAGAAGTGCCTGCTGTACTCCCTCCCCTGAAACGTCACGAGTAATAGACCTGTTTTCACTTTTTCTTGCAATTTTATCTATTTCATCAATGTAAACAATGCCTCGTTCAGCCTTTGAAATGTCATAATCAGCATTTTGAATAAGTTTTAAAAGAATATTTTCAACGTCATCTCCAACATAGCCTGCCTCAGTTAGTGTCGTTGCATCACAGCTAGCAAAAGGCACTTTTAGAATTTTTGCTAAAGTTTTAGCAAGTAAAGTCTTCCCGCAACCAGTTGGACCAATGAGTAAAACATTGCTCTTTTCAAGTTCAATAGGTTGTTCCCCTTCTCTTTTTTCAGCCTTTATCTTGCTGTTGTAGTTAATTCTTTTATAGTGATTATAAACTGCAACTGACAAGACCATTTTTGCCTCATCTTGACCTATAATAAAATCGTCAAGCTTGTCTTTTATCTCATGAGGCAAAGGCAAATCAATTGCTACTTCTTCCTTTTCTATTTTTTCTTGCTTTATAATCTCTTTACAAATGTCAATACACTCGTCACAAATAAAACTCTCTCCGTCAGGACTAGCAATAATCTTCTTAGTCATTGCCTGTGACTTGCCACAGAAAGAACAAAATAAGTCTTTTTTCATGTCTTATCTCCTCTTAAAAACCTAATTATCTCTATCGTAAGTTTCTTTCTTATTTACTTTTCTTTCTTGTATAGAATATATCATCAACAAGTCCGTATTTTTTAGCTTCGTCAGCAGTCATAAAGTTATCTCTGTCAGTATCTTTTTCGATTTTTTCAAGTGGCTGTCCTGTCACTTCGCTTAAAATTTGATTAAGTTTTTTCTTTGTCCTTAAAATGTGCCTTGAGTGAATTTCAATATCACTTGCTTGCCCTTGCATTCCTCCAAGAGGTTGGTGAATCATAATTTCACTATTTGGAAGTGCATATCTCTTACCTTTTGTACCACTTGCAAGAAGAAATGCCCCCATACTTGCAGCAAGCCCTACGCAAATTGTCACCACGTCACACTTAATGTACTTGATAGTATCATAAATTGCAAAACCAGCACTAACACTTCCTCCAGGGGAGTTAATATAAAGATGGATATCTTTGTCTGGATTTTTACCCTCGAGATAGATGAGTTGTGCGACTACAATATTTGCTGATTGGTCGGTAATCTCTCCTGTCAAAAATATAATTCTATCCTCAAGTAGTCTTGAGTAAATATCATAACTTCTCTCTCCTGTGCTCGTTTGGTCAACGACCATAGGTATTAATACATTTTTTTCTTCGCTCATAATTATTGCTCCTTTTTAATTATTATGTAATAATCTTAGTCTTAAACAACAATTTTAAGTATAAGCCTTAAATTTTTGTCTAAAACCTCAATTTTGATATCAAACCTAAATTTTAATTCTATTTATTAATCTAAATTGTCAGTTTAGTTAAAAAGCATTATAAAGTAAAACGCAACTTAAACTAAATGCTAACAAAGAATTAATCTAATTTATTTTTTGATTTTAAGAAAGTCATAAGCTTACTAAGTAGTAAACTATTTGCAAAATAATTAAACTGCTCTTCTCCCATAGTCTTTCTTACGTCCTCAATAGTAACCGTCTTTTTATCAGGTGCATGTTCACTAAATTTATTTACAATGTCCTCATCGGTTATATCAAGTTTTTCTTTTACCATAATTTTTTCTAAAACAAGTCTAGTCTTGACTGTTTTTCTTGCGTCTTCAATTCTTGATTTTCTAAGATCGTCAAGAGTTGTGTTTGCGTATTTTAAATATCCGTCAAGGCTAAGTCCTTGATAAGAAAGTCTATATTCAAAATCTTTTATAAAGTCATCAACTTGCTCATCAACCATAATTTGAGGGATTTCTACACTTGCATTGTCGACTATTTTTTCTATAAGTTTACTTTCTCTTTGAGAAGCCTCTTCCTTTTCTTTTCTTTCTTTTAACTTCTTTTTTGTGTCTTCTTCAAGTTCTTTTAATGTCGAAAATTCACTAACTTCATCAGCAAAGGTATCGTTAAGTTCTGGATAAACCTTTTCCTTCACGTCCTTAACAGTAACCTTAAAGACTGCTGGCTTACCTTTTAAAGTGTCGACATGATAATTTTCAGGGAAAGTAACCTTAACATCTTTTGTGTCTCCTTTTTTAAGTCCAACAATTTGGTCTTCAAAATTGTCAATAAAACTCTTAGAGCCAATCTCAAGGTCAAAGTCTGTTGCACTACCACCTTCAAATTTTACATTGCCAATACTCCCCTCAAAGTCAATTGTCGCAACATCCCCATTTTTAACTTCTCTATCAACACTTACAAATTTAACCCTTGACTCTCTCATGTGCTCAAGCTCGTGACTTACTTCTTCTTTGCTTACTTTGACTTGCTTTTTCTCAATTTCAAGCCCAGTATATTCGCCAAGAGTTACCTCTGGTTTAGGAATAATTGTCACTACAAGTTCCAAACCATTATCGTCAATTTTGCTTACTCTAATATCTGGATTTGTAACAGGTTCAACTTCTTTTTCTTTTGACAAAATCTCAAAATAATATCTATAAAAGGCATTATTAATTGCATCATCATAAAAAACAGTGTCACCGTAAGTTTTTTCAATAACCTTTCTTGGTGCATGCCCTTTTCTAAAGCCTTGAATATTATATTTGCCTTTATTTTCTTTATAAGCATTTTCAAGAGCCTCTTCCCACTCATTTTTATTTACATTAATTGTAAACTCTATTCTTTTATCTTCTAATAACTTTTTTGTATACTTCATTTTTCTCTCCTAATTCTAAAACTTCTAAGTCTACAGTAATTATAGCAAACACACAAAAAAAACACAATAACAAATGCCAAATTTTTTGGTACTACAAGACAAAATATTACAAAACTCATTTATTTTGCTTATTTTAAAACAATTATGATAACTATGATATAGACAATTAAAAAATAATCTTACCATAATCTATTCAATATATGAAATAATATATGAAAATCAATAATAGTATTTTTTAGGTCGTTTTAAAAGGATTTTTGTGCCTATTTTAAAAAATCTTTTTTTGTATTTGTTTTTAATTTTAGACTTTTTTTACATTTTTTTTGATTGTCAAAGTATTTTTTTAGAACTAAAATTAATTTTAGATTATTGTTTTTTTTGATTTATAAAAACAAGTCTATGGCACTTATAAAACTAAAGAAAAGAAAGGAGACAGCAAGTATCCAGCAAATAATTACAGGTGAAAGTGCGTTAAAACGCGAAACAATCCCTTTGATTTCTTTTTTATTTTGACTTGTTCCTATATAATAAACATCCTCATCATAGTCTATGTCAGTCGCATCAAAAACTTGTTTATTTGATTTACTTTCTTCACTTAATCTATTGTATTTTTTTTTCGAATTTATTGCTAGAATTATCATAGGAACACCAGTAAAAAAAGCAGCAATAGGTAAAAACACAGTCGACACAACAACAAGCGCGTAGCACACTATTGCAATTAAAAAAAGTATAATAACTACAAGATTTTTTTTAATAAAGTCCTTCATATTCCCTTTTACAAAAATAGAAAAATAACTATTGCAACCACGAGGAAGAACAAAATCATTTTAAAAATGCCATTTCTTTTGCTTGAGGCATACATAAATGCAGATGAAACAGTGACAATTATGCCTAAATACATTGCTATATTGTTACACCAAAAGCTCACTTCACTAGGTAAATTAAATACTTTTCTAGACAAAAAGCTCACTACTAGTGAAATACAAATAAGAATAACTGCAATATATGCAAGCAAATTGATAAACCATCTAGGCTTCATATTATTTTCCTTTTTTTCTACTAATCTCCTACAAATAACATATTAGTTTTTTTTATCAAACTCGTCAAACAAATAATTGACATTTTGAATTATTTTTTGTTAGGTTTTAGAATAAAAATTCAAATAAATTAAAAAAAAATATGTAAAAATTCTCTTTAAATTAAAATCAAACACTACACCTAAATGTCAATAAAATTTAAAGCAAATTAGTGTTAAAGGAAATTAGTGTTAAAATAAATTACTATTAAAATAAATTACTATTAAAATAAATTACTATTAAAACAAATTAGTGTTAAAGGAAATTAGAATTAAAAAATATGAACATAGATAAAAATTAAAAATTACACAATAAAAACTAAATATTTTCTACGTCAACTTCACCTAAGTTATGTTTAATTAAAAAGTCGCTAAAATATTTTGGAAGTGGGCAAACAAATGTCATCTTTTTATTGAGCACGGGATGAACAAATTCTAGTTTATAAGCATGAAGGAGTTGCCCATTTAAGTCAAACTTTTCATCTTTTCTGCCGTACAACTTATCCCCAACAATTGGATGTCCAAGATAACTACTATGTACACGAATTTGGTGAGTCCTGCCAGTTTTAAGTTCGAACTTTAAAAGCGAAAAACCTTCGTTATAAGATAAAACTTCATACAAAGTTTTAGCATACTTCCCTTTGTTACTTGGGACAACAAAAAATTTTTCGTATTTTACACTCCCTCTTGCAAGATAATTTTCTATCTCTCCACTTTCATTTTTAAATTTTCCATAAGTGACTGCCAGATAATACCTCTTGCAAGTTTTTTCTTGAATTTGCTTTTGTAAAATTAAATGTGCATTGTCATTTTTTGCAACAACTAAAAGTCCTGAAGTGTCCTTATCAATTCTGTGCACTATACCAGGTCTAATTTTTCCATTAATCCCACTTAAATTTTTAATATGATACAAAAGTGCATTAACAAGTGTACCACTTTTAACACTACTTGCTGGATGGACAACCATGCCTTGAGGCTTATTAATTACAACCAAGTCATCATCCTCGTATACAATATCAATATCTATATTTTCAGGCTGTAAGTTTATGTTTTCAGGACATGGAATTTCTGCTTTAACTTCATCATTAACCTGTAAAATATGTCCAGCTTTAACCTTTTTATTATTGACAAGTACTTTGCCACTATCAATAAGTGTTTTTATATAACTTCTTGTAATATCAAGTTTTTCGGTCAAAAACTTATCAAGTCTTACCTCTCCATTTCCTTGTAAAACTACAAAACTCTCTTCCATAATTTATTCCTTATATAATCGGTATTTTTAAGTTAAAATAAAGCTATTTTTGTGCCAAATTGTCGTCTTGGTTTTCACTAGAATTTTTTATATCTAAAGCACTATTTCTTTCTTTTTCTTTAAAATCCTTACTTGAAAAAAAGAAGATATAAATAAGCATCAATATTATGCCTATACATAAAAATGAATCTGCGACATTAAAGGTTGGGAAGCTTGGATAGAACTCAAAATATAAAAAATCTCTTACTCCTCCAAGAAAAATTCTATCAATTAAATTTCCAATTGCACCACCAACTATGAAAGAGATTGAAATGGTATAAATGCTAGTTTTAATTTTCCATTTATAATCAAAGAAAATAAAAATTCCAATAAAAATTACTGTAATAATTATAAGAAAGATGGTACTGTCACCAAGTATGCCCCATGCACCGCCAGTATTTAAAACTCCACCTACATCCCTTGATGAAATAAAGCCCGGAATTAAAGTTTTATCAACATTAAATAAAAGTGCTTTTGTGATTAGGTCAATGGCAATAGCAAGACTTATAAGTATAATTTTTAAGATAATAGGCTTTTTCATATTTTAAACTTAAATCCTTATGTTTTATTTGATTGTGTCATAATGTTAATACCCTCTGGCACCATCAAAAACAAATCCCCTTGCAACCTTTTAATACTACCCTTTAAAGCATAAACTGCCCCACTTATAAACTGCAATATTTTGTCAGCATCAGAAGCATTAAGTTTACCTAGATTTACAATACAAGCCTCTTTTCTTCTTAAACACTCAACAAGAAGGCGTATATCATTATTATCTTTTGGTGCATAAATTATTAAATTTTTTGCCATTCCACTTGATAAATCTGTTGTGTCAAGATTTTCTTCCTCGTTATTAAATTCATTTACAACAAAAGAATTAGCAAGTCCATTATCAAAATTGCTATATTTATCTTCGGTACTATTTGAACTACTTTGCTTTTGAGTTTTTGTATCAGAACTAAATCCCATACCCTTCATTATAGAATTAAAAAGTCCCATAATAAAACACTTCCTTTTATAAAAACTATTTTAGCATAGAATTATTTTTATGCAAAACAATAGTTTGGTAGTTTTGCACAAAGTTATAACATAAATATAAAAAAAGAGCACCTACATCTTAGTAATGCTCTAAAATTTATAATATAAGATTTGTAAGTAAAATTAAATTATATATACAAGTTTAATTCTTTAAAACTTCTTATTTTTGGCATTCATAATTTTAAAATAAATATTAAAACTAGAAATTTACAAGCTTAATTCACCTATAAATTCACGTAACAAACTATTATCTGGCACTAAATCTTCATTAATTACTCCGCAGTTTTCAAAAATTTCCAAATACTTTGCAATAACCTTATTTGCTTTATATGCCTTAAATTTATTTTCAGTAACAAACTTAAAAAGTAGTAATTCATATGAAAAAACTGTATCAATCACATAATTTGCAGAGCTCTTATAAGGTAAAATATTTTTATCTTCCCCATTGCATACGTCATCCCACATGTCAATACTTTCAAGGTAATCTACTCCTCTATCTCTTTCATCCCTTACCATTCTTCTAAGAAGTCGTATTTCGCGTGAAGAAAGTGTGTCCTCTCCTTTTATAAAGAACTTTGAATCACAATCAAGGTATAGTTTATAAATTCTTTCACTGTTTAGTCCGTCAATAATACTTGGATTGTGGGCATGAATACCCTCCATAATTATAACTTCATTGCCGGTTAATTTGCAATCAACCCAAGTATCAAGTCTAGAATGCGAAACAAAATCAAACTGAGGTGTCTTAGTCTCATTTTTATCAAGTATTTCACCTAGGCATTTTTTAATACACTCAACATCTAAAGCATTAATACTTTCAATATCAGGCTCGCCGTCCTCTCTAAGTGGTATTTTATCCATATCAATAAAGAAGTCGTCCATATTTAAAACATGTGAAGCAATATTATGTTTTTTTAACTCTTCTTGAAGCCTAAAACTTGTTGTAGTTTTGCCTGCAGACGAAGGGCCAGAAATAAGAAGGATTTTTACATTCAAATTATCAATTTTTTCTGCCACATCGACAAGCAAATTTTGATAATAGTTTTCAGCAAGTTCTATAACCTTTTTTGCGTCCTCTTTCGCAAGTTCATTTATCTCTTCAACATTAATGTTAATCATAGAAAAATCCTCTTTTAATCCTTATAGTAAATTTTTTCAGCTAGTCTCTTAATTTCGTCAAAATTTTGTTGTTTAGAATACTTAATTAACTCTTTTATATCTTTGTCCTCTATGTCCTCTTCGCTAACACCTGATTTTTTTATAATTACGCACCAATCCTTTAGAGATGCCGGTACATTAATTAAAGTTGTTAATATAAAATCGTCTTGATAAAAGAAATTTTTAAAGTAATAAAGCCATTTTTCAGTTGTTATTTCATCAAGTATCTGACTAGAAATTTCTCTTGAAGTCCCAATATATCCATTATTACCCCCAAGAAAAGTAACAACACAAGGAGTAATAACACTACGAAGGAAATATCTAGGGTAAACTTCTATCTCATGAAGCCTAATAAGTCCCTCTGTCTCGTCTTTTTGATTGTTTACACTATAATGACAAGACAAAATACTTTGGCAATTTTTAAGTATATCTGTCACAATGTTAATGTCTGTCGTAAACTCAATCAGCTTAACCTTCCCTAAAACAGCTGAGAGTACCTTATAAACCGAAGAGTCGGTCGATAAAGTCTTTAAGTAATATGAATAAAATTTTTTATCATTAAGACTTGTCCTTTCCCAAAGGTCTACAATTAAGTTTGACATATTTTGGCTTAAAGTTTTAAGTCTTTTATTATTGTCCTTTGAAATTTCAACCTTAACCATCGCAAAAATAAGCCTTAAAAGAATATTTTTATGTTTATTTGTAACCTCAAGCATTTCTTTATATGACGCATCATCAACTGTTATTTGATTTGTTTGTAAAGCATCTATAATTTGATTTATTTTATTAATAACTGTGTCAAAGTCTCTTTTTAGTATTGATTCATACAAATAAACAATAAAATACTTCGTTTTTTCTTTATTTATGTCCTCAGTGTCACTAAAGGAATCTTTCTTCCCTTGCAAATATTCAATAATTTGCAAAATGACAAGTTTTTCTTCTTTTGAAATAAAGTTAATATCACACGCAAGTCTAAGAACAAATATATCAAAGAAGTTTGAAATAAAAGTCCTATCTATCCAGTGGATTAGATTTACAATTAACTCGTCCCCCAGTCTAAAAATACTATCTTGCAATTTTTTTACGGCCTTATTATAAACATATTCAACTACATAATTGTACATTTTTGCGTTAAACGAAGTTAATATAAAGTCCTTATCGTCAACATTTAAAGAAGATAACTCTGTGGGGTCAGAAATTAAATCCTTAAATGCAAGGTCACTAATATTAGTTTTCTTTTTATCATTGTCCCAAGTTATATTCATTTTTTTACCTCCTCATAAAAGATTTCACCATCTTGCGAGTGGAAGTATACTCCAACAATTTTTTTAATATTTGAGTTAATAACAGCATACGCTGCCCGTTTTCTCGCCCCACCTATTATATTCTTTTTTGCGTATTTTTCTGCCTTGATAAAGACGTTATATGCCCTAATTCTTCCTACATTATCTACAATAGTAATACCATCGTAGTTTAACATTGAAATAAAAAGTTCAGCAATATTTGTGAGTTTTGCCTCAGAATAACTTCTTGTCATTAGGAAAGTTTTTGAAAATTCAATCGGTTCATTAAGCCATATTCCATCACTAAAAAAACCTTTTGTGTCCTTAAAATCCTTATCTACAACGACACAAATCGCCCCATGAATATCATTTATTGCACGTTTTAAAATATTTTCATACAAGATTTTAATTTCATTTAATTTGTTTCTAGTAGTTTTAAGTTTTGAAAAGCTTGCGTTGACAAATCTTTTAATAACATTTTCACGATTTAAAAAGTTTGAATCATTTATTGAAAAGTTAATTATTATATTTCCACCTCTTATTCCTCTAAGTCCAATAGCATAAGAGGACATTGTGTCAAGATAAATCAAACTAAACTTTTCATTGTTCATGAGTGTCTCGTTTTCAAAAATCAAGCTATATAAAGATTTTTCTTTTATGCTGTTAAAGACTTTACATATTCCATAATTAAACACACCGTCTTTAACCTCAATATAAGTTGTCCAATCATTTGAGCAAAAAATCAAAAGGGACTTAAGTCTTGAATTAAAATACTGCTCATCTTCATCAGAAAAAAGGTGCAATTTAAAAAAATTAGGTATGTTTTTAGCAAGTAGTTCTATATTACTAGTAAACAAAATTCTAGGCTTAATATCTCTCCCCTCTTCCTCATAACTACAAAACTTATAAAAGCTATTTATAAGCATGGAAATAAGGTTTTCTGGCATAGTTGGATACTCCTTAGCAATAAACCTAAGAACAGTATCCTTCGCCTCTGTAAAATATAGATTGTCAGCCACTTTTCTCCCCTCCTTTGTTTGGTTTGTTTCCACCAAAATACTTCTCAGTAAAATAAAGCAAAGCATTAAATGGTAAAAATCTCATAAAAAATAGTAGCGTTTTATACTTAAAGCCAATAATTTTATAACTTGGTAATTTTTTCTTTTCACCTATTTTATAAATTTTTTTTGCAACAGAGGTAGCACTCATACGTTTATCTTCCCTGCTATCAAGAGATAGAGTGGCATTTTTTATTCTTTCTTCATACCTCTCGTTAGTAGATAGTATCTTAACACGATTTTTTGTAAAATTTGTTTTTGTGTCACCTGGGCAAATATTTGTAATTTGTATGCCTAAGTTTTTACACTCCATTCGTGCCGAAAAAAACAAGGAATTAAGTGCTGATTTACTTGCACAATAAACCCCTCTATATGGCAAAGGGAAAAAAGCACATACAGATGAAATATTAATTATTTTTGATTTTTTTGGCATGTATTTAAGTGCGTACTTATACACGTAAAAAGCTCCAAAAAAATTTACGTCAAAAAGATTTTTAATGTCGCTAGTTGGAGTAAGTTCTAAAACCCCAGACAAGCCAAAACCTGCGTTGTTAATGAGCAAATCTATTTTTTTGTAGTCTCTTGCAATCTTATCAAAAGTGTCCTTAACCTCACTTTCAAGTCCAATATCACATTTATAAAAATTCTGAGCATTCTCCTTATTTGTCCTTGAAACACATATCACTTCATCCCCTTGTTCAAGGTAAAGTTTGGCGAGTTCAAGTCCAATTCCACTAGAAGCACCAGTTATAACAACTACTCTTTTTTCTTTATTTGCTCTACTAAAACCCATAAGTATATATTACCTTACAAGTGCCAATTTAGCAAGTAAAATAAGTCAAAATGGACTTTATTATTTGTAGTTTATTTTATTCTCTATTTTATTCTTTATTTTATTATCTATTCTATTATCTATTCTATTATCTATTCTATTATCTATTCTATTATCTGTTTTATTATCTATTCTATTATCTATTCTATTATCTATTTTATTAATTACTAGCATTACAACATTTTTATTTAACAATATAGTTTTATTTATGAAAAGCACTAGACACATTTTTTGCGAGAATTACATTTTCATACATAACGCACTTTAAATAGGAACTAAAATATATATCACTATCTGTAAAATATAGCAAGGAGTAGGTATTATCATACAAAGCATCTAAAGAGCTTGCAATTACACTATTAATTTCATCTTGAAGCATGTTTTTATTTGCTAAGAAACTAGACCTAATGCTAGCTATCTTTGCACATAAGCTGGCAATTTGTTCGTCTGCGTCTAGCCTATCAATTTCACTACTATCAAATTTTAATGTCAAATCATATAAATCAAGGAAGGTGTTCCTAAAAAGGTTTATTGTGCTAACTATTAGTTCTTTATCTTTAGCCTTATAATCATAAAATACTTCTCTTACATTAATATTAATAATTTTTGAGTCAAAGCCTAAGTCACGCAAGTTATCTCTTATTTCTTGAGCTTCAATAAGAGTTGGGTAAATAGAAGCAATTAGATAATACTCTCCACTTTCATAAACTTTTCCCATTCCACCTTGTGCTATAACCTTTTGTGCTTCGCTACTAGCTGCGTCAAGAGTCTCATAATCTCCAACTGACACTGCATAAACGGTAAATGAGGTTGTCTCGATTTTATCTTTATAAAAAATACTTTTTTCTTGAGTAATAAGGCTTGAAATAATGTCACTAATGTTAAAAATAATGACACAAAACAAAATTATGAACAAAATTACAAATAAAATTGAATATTTTTTTGAGTGATTTTGATTATTCAAATGTCTTTTTTTAAATTTTCTAAAAATTTTTGGCACTAAATTTTGAAAACCGTCCTTTATGTATTTTAAAATTAAATTAGATAGAATAAAAACGCGAAAAAATAGCTAAATTTTTATTATAAATTTATGTTTTTTAATCTATCAATATGATAAAAAGGAGGATTATATGGAATTTAAAGTTCTTGGAAGTAGGGTACTTGCTGAAAAACTGGCTAATAACAACATAACAACAAGTGGAATATGTCTAGCAAGTAGCGAAACAAATGTTAGACGAGCTAAGGTCATATGTTTGCCAGAAGGTGAAAATGTAGCACTAGATATAAGGCTTGGCGACAAATTTATTTATGAAGAACACACAGCAATAGACGTTAAAATTCAAAACAAAGATTACATAATAATAGACTTACAAGATATTTTACTTATTTTAAAGGAGGAAAAATGAAAAAAATCATTGAAAGCACAAACGCACGTGAAAAATTAAGACTTGGTGCAAAAAAAATAGCGAGTATAGTCAAAACTACCTTAGGTCCAAAAGGAAGAAATGTTGTACTAGATAGAAAATACTCTACCCCACTTATTACAAATGATGGCGTAACAATTGCACGTGAAATTACACTTGAAGATGAATTTGAAAACATGGGGTGCAAACTAATAAAAGAAGTTTGTCAAAAGACAAATGATGACGCGGGAGATGGGACTACAACAGCGATTGTTTTAGCTGATAAAATGCTTGAAGTGGGACTTGATTATGCTAGTAAAAACTATAGTCCAATATTACTTAATATTGGAATTGATAACGCGACAAAAATTGCGGTAGACTACCTCGAAAAAAATTCTAGACCAATAAAAAATTCAAAAGACATTGAAAATATTGCAACTATATCATCAGGTTCTAGCGAAGTAGGCAGGCTCATCAAAGAAGCTTATGAATACAACTCAACCTGTAATATTACTCTTCTTGATTCTAAGACAAATAAAACTGAGCTTATTAAACAAGAAGGCATGACTATAAATTCTGGACTCCTTTCCCCATATCTTGCTTCGAATGCAGAAAAAGGCATTACAGAATTTGATAACCCATACATTTTAATTACCGACAAAAAAATAAACAACTTTAACGAGCTACTTGGTATCTTTGAAAAAATAATTAGCACAAGTAGACCTCTAATTATAATTTGTGATGATATAGAAAATGAAGCATTATCAACAATCATTGTTAATACTCTTAGAAAAACATTTAGTGCGTGTGTTATTAAAGCACCTTTATACGGAGATAAGAAACTCGCAATTTTAGAAGATATTGCAGCTCTAACAAATACCGAGGTGGTGTCTTCTCAAAAAGGCATGAGTTTAACAAGTGTTACGCTTCAAAATTTAGGAGAGGCAAAACATGTTAAGATTACAAAAGACAATACTCTTATTATTTCAAACACAAAAGATAAAGATAGGCTAAGTAAAAGAATAAATTTAATAAAGAGCGAAATAGCCAGCACAAATATAGACTATGACAAAGAACAATTAATTAAAAGGCTTTCAAATCTAACTGGCGGAATTGCAAGTATTTTAGTTGGTGCTAATAGTGATATTGAGCAAAAAGAGAAAAAACTAAGGATTGAAGATGCTATTTCTGCAACGAACTCTGCCCTTTCACTTGGCATACTTCCAGGTGGTGGAGTGAGCTTATATAAATGTGCAAAAGTAGTTGAAAAAGCAAAATCAAAAGAAAAAAACAAAGAAATAATGGCAGGCTATGACATTGTTATTAAAACACTTACAGCCCCTATAACTCAAATACTTGAAAATGCAGGAATAAATCCAGCACTTGTATTTAAGAAAATAAACTCAAAAAAAATGATAAGTTATGGTTTTGACGCACTTAATAACAAATTTGGAAATATGTACGCTCTTGGAATAATTGACCCAGCAAAAGTATCAATTTGTGCCCTAACTAATGCAAGTAGCATAGTACGCACTATGCTAACTACCGAAGCACTTGTAAGTGACAACTAGCTTTATATCATAATTTAACTTTTTAAAACCACAAATAAGTTAACATGACAAATGAGCTAACATAATAATTTATAAATAAATTAATTAATTAATTAAAAATAAAAACAAAAAACAAAACAGCCACATTAATTAAATTAGATAATTACGTTAACTAGGTTAAAAACTAAGTTAAAAAACTAGGTTAAATGGCTAGGTTAAATAACTTTATTAAATATCTTTATTAAGTATCTTTATTAAATAGCAACATTAATAACTAAATAAATAGCAGAATAAGTAATTTAATATTTAACTAATTAATTAGCAAAATAAGTAATTAAATATTTAACTATTTAATTAGCAAAAAAAGTAATTTAATATTTAACTAATTAAAAATTTGCCAAAAAAGTAAGATAAAAGTCAATTTTTATTAAAAGATAATAAAAAATTATCACAGGTATTATAACTACATAACCTGTGATATTTTTTTACAGCTTAAACTTTAACAAACACAACAAAAAGATACAAAATAATTATAAAAAAGTAAGCAATTGAAATTAAAAAAGCGTAAAAATTAAGCAAACTATAATAAATTTATAAAACTAAGCAATGAAGCTTACTACTTTTAAATACATATTACAATAACAAATATTTAGAAACATTAAACATATTCCAAGGATATTCGTCATATGGTGGTGGGACTCTAAAAGTATAAACCTTTTTACTAACTGGATGAATTAGTTTTATTTGGACAGAAAAAAGTGCAAGCTTACATTTTTCTTTTTCTTCCCCATACTTTTGGTCTCCCACAACACTACAATTAATGCCCGCCATTTGAACTCTAATTTGATGACTTCTTCCAGTTTCGAGGTTTATTTTAACAAGACTTTTACCATTTTTACTGTCTAAGATCTCATAGTCAAGTATTGCCTCTTTTGCCCCTTCGCTAAATTGTGGCACAATACTAACCGTGTTTTCTTTTTCGTTTTTCTTTAGGTAATTTGTAAGTCTACCACGTCTGTCTTTTGGAACGCCATTTAAAACCGCAAAATAAGTTTTCTCTATTTCTCTATTCTTAATTTGATTAGTTAGTCTTTCAGCACACTTTGAGGTCTTAGCAAAAACCATAACACCGCCAGTTGGTCTATCAAGTCTATGAACAAGACCCAAATAGACATTCCCTGGCTTATTATGTTCTTTTTTAAGATAATTTTTAAGAATAGTTAAAAAATCCTCGTCATTTGAACTATCAAGTTGCACCGGAACATTTTGAGGCTTAACAGCAACTAAAAGATGATTATCCTCATAAATTACATCACACATAAAATCTATCCTCTGATTCTTTTTAATTTTAGAATTACTTTATTATCTGCAATATCAACCTCTTTTTCAATATCTGGTGCAGGAATATTTTCATTAAATTTTTTCACTAAAACTTCTTGTTTTATTGTATCTTTATATTTTTCAACTACTTCTCTTATAAAATTTGAGGTAGACACAACATCCATTTCAATCCTGTCTTCAATATTAAAATCTGCCTCTTTTCTTAAAACTTGAGCAGTCCTTACAAGTTCCCTATAAGCCCCTTCAAGCATCAAAGCTTTATCAAGAGTTGTATCTAAAACTAAAGTAACATTATTTTCTGTCAAAATGACAAATTCTTCTTTTGGTTTTAAATTTAGCATAAAGAGGTCACTACTTAGTTTTCCAAATTTAGGTACTTCGACTTCTCCCTCTCTATACATTTCAACAAGACCTCTCATGCTAGACTCATTTAATCCTAAAACATAATTTTTAAGAGCCTGCACTTCGCCTTTTAATACACTACCTGCAGTCTTGAAATTAACTGTAAGATATGGAATATTAAATTTGTCGGTATTTTTCTCAAACTCAATATTTTTAATATTAAGTTCGTCCTTTACAATATCCATTAGATTGACAACTGCTTTCTCAAAGTCGGCATTTGCTAAAATATACATTGTTCTAAGTGGCTGTTTGATTTTTAATCCCTTTTCATTCCTAAGCCTCATCGCCATAGCAATAACTTCACGAGCTTTTGACACATCGTCAATTACTCCACTTTCTTTAACACCTTCAATTTCTTTTGGGAAATCACTTAGAAGTACACTTATTTCAGCATTCTTTTCTGTACTTCTAACTAAATTCTGCCAAATATAGTCGGTCATAAAAGGTATAATAGGTGCCATAACTTGAAGCATTGCTTTAAGTGCTTTATAAAGACAAGTATAAGCAGTCATTTGGTCTTTTTTGTCATCACTCTTCCAAAATCTTTTACGATTAACACGAATATAAAAGTTTGTGACCTCATCCACTAAATTTTCAAAATCTTTGACAACAAGATAACTCTTATGCTCGCTAAAACTTGCATCACTATCACGAATAAACTTATTAATTTTTTCAAGAAGCCACCTGTCAGTAAGAGTTAAATTTTTATAATCTAGTTTAAAATTCTCAACATCTGGATTGTCAATACAAGCATAAGTATTATAAAACACGTACGCATTCCAGAAATTCATTAGCTTTCTTCTTGCCTCGTCAGTTAAAGTAAAGCCAAAACGCATATCATTTGTAATATTTGCCCCAGCATAAAGATACCTAATAGTGTCAGCTCCAACCTTATCTGCGACAACGTCACTATCAAGTGCATTCCCACCGCTTTTATGGAATTCATTACCATTTTCGTCTTTAACATATTGGTGTGTGACAATCTTTTTATATGGTGCGCGCCCTGTCAAAACCACACTCATGACAAGCATTGAGTAGAACCAAAGTTTAATCTGCTCTACCATCTCACACACATAGTCACTTGGGAAATTATTTTTAAAGAACTCCTTATCTTCAAAGTATTTCTTTGTACTAAAAGGTGTAATACCAGCGTCAAGCCAGCAATCCCCTACTTCCTTTATTCTTTCTACTGTTTCACCACAATTTTGACACTTAATTTTAATGTCATCAATCCAAGGTCTATGAAGATTTGGTATTCGAGCAATTGCCTCACTATTAACTGCAAGACGAGAAAGTTCCTCGAGACTACCTATAACATGTAACTTCCCACATTTAGGACAAACGTAGAATGGAAGTGGAAGTCCATAAAACCTACTTCTAGAAATATTCCAGTCCCCCATATTATTAAGCCAGTCAGTCATTCTTTTTCTGCCATATTCAGGTTGGAACGTAACTTCGTCAACCGCACTAAGTAGTTTTGGTCTAAGGTCATCAAGTGCAATATACCAAGTTGAAATTAGTTTGTATACAAGATCGGTTTTACATCTCCAGCAATAAGGATAGCTATGCGTGTACTTATGTGCATAGTAAAGTTTATTATCACTCTTTAATCTATTTATCACAAGGTCGACAACGTCAGTAGTCTTTTTGCCACTTAAAAAACCAGTATTATCTAACATAACACCTTGCTCATCTATTGGGCAATATTCTTTTAAATTGTATTTTTTACCAAGCTCAAAGTCCTCTGCCCCGCATCCTGGTGCAATATGCACGACTCCGCTTCCCTCAACCTTATCTACTTCATCCCAAGGGAGAATTGTATGTTCAAAATTTTGTTCTGGAAGTTCTGGGAAACAAGTCTCATATTTCAGTCCAACGAGTTTTTCGCCCTTAAACTCGTCTAAAACTTCATAGTCTTCCTTAATAACTTTTAAAGTATCACGACAAAGTACTACCGTGTCTTTACTTTCTTTTAAATATATCTTTACATAGTCAAACTCAGGATTAACTGCAAGTGCTGTATTTGCACTTAAAGTCCAAGGAGTAGTTGTCCATGCAAGCATTTTAAAGTCTTTACCAATGACAGGAAATTTAGCAAAAATTGCGGTATGTGTCACATCGTGATAACTGCCTGCCATTTCATGTTCAGAAAGAGAAGTCCCACATCTTGGGCACCATGCCATAGGACGGTTTTTCTTAACAATATAGTTTTTCTCATGACAAACTTTAAGAAAATGCCAAATTGCCAAAATGTTGTTGTCAGTATTTGTAAAATAGCTATTCTTCCAATCCATCCACTGCCCCATACGAATTGATTGATTAGTAATTTCATTTGCAAAATACTGCACTCTTTCCATGCATTTATTTGTAAAGTTGTCAATACCATAATTTACAATTTCAGGCTTACCATTGAGGCCTAGTTCCTTTTCAACATTCACTTCAACCCACATACCTTGTGCGTCAAACCCATTTTGGTACATTTGGTCGTAACCTTTCATTGCATTATATTTAATTGTAATGTCCTTTAAAGTCCTACCCCAGATATGGTGGACACCGCATCTATTATTTGCTGTAATTGGACCATCAAGAAACTTAAATCTCTTATGCCCTTTATTTTTTTCGACAAGTTTGTCAAAACATTTATTTTCACTCCAAAACTTTAACATTTCCTTTTCATTTGCTATAAAATTTGGTTTACTACTCTCTTTTTTCATTTTTTCTCCTTAAGCATTGTTTCATTAAATTTATTTGTTAATTTATTTAAAACTTCGTTATATTCATCTTCATTTTTAAAATTGTTTTTATCAATAATGTAAGCATTGTATTTGCTAATCAAAATATATGTCCTAGACTTGTTGACGTAAACTTTGTAAATATACTCATAATTCATAGTTCCGCTTGATAAATGTTCGCCTGTACTTGTATAAGTCTTAATAAGCATATAGTCATCATAAAATTCATATTCCTCAAAGTTACCATAAACTTTTTTTTGTGAAGTTTGAAGTACTACTTTAAGAACAAGACCATAGCACGCAAAAAACACTCCAATAATCGCATACAAAATACCATCAACAATTTCGCTTAAACAAAACATGGCAATTGAACACGCAAGAATTATTGCCGCACAAACGTAGATCACAATCAAACTCTTATTCTTCTTAATAATATAATTTGAAAATTCGTCAAGAAGCTCTTTTGTGTAGACAGTTTTACTTTTTATCATACTATTCCCTTTCTAATAATTTTCTATAATTGCATTCATATCAAGTATATCAGCAATGGTAACAACCCCAAGAGGTCGTTCGTTTAAAGCACCATGCTCTGTTATTATAATGATTTGCAAGCGTCTATTCAAGTAAAAATTATTAAGAGCGGTTTCAATTGTAAGATGTTTGTCGCAGACTCTAAAATATTTTGTATCTTCAATCGTAGATAAAACTTGGCTGACGGGAGTGCGTTCTAAAAACTCCTCAATATTTTCTCCCTGAAGAATCTTGTCTCCTATAATTTCTAAAATATTAAGCCCTATTGCCACCCCTTTTAATATGTTCCCATCATAAACTGGGATGTTTTTGTAGCCATCATGCGACATTAGACCTATAAGATTTTTAAGTTTAATGCTACTGTCACAAATCTTTACTTGGTGTTTGCACACCTTATCAATTGCTAGAGGCGGAGTTGTAATAATCTTTGCTATCTTTTCAAAGTCCTCTACAACTTCAATATGAGGTTCAGCAATCACATAATTAGGATTAGTTTTATGTACAATAGAATTTCTAAGTCTACCATAGTCTATGAGTTCATCCTCATATTTTCTAACTACACTATTAAGTGGAACACTCTTTCTAATCAAATCCGCATAACTTATACTTCTTTTAAATCCGTAGATTGTGCGAAGTGCATAGTCAATTTGGTTATATGCAGAGATGAATCTTTCAGCATTCGTCTTTTCATTTCTGTTACTAGGCATAATATATCACTCCAAACATAGCAAATTTTAGCATCTTTTGTGTAAAAAATCAAAACATTTATTATACTTCTCGATAAATCTCCTTGATTTTTTTTAAAATCTTTTATATAATCCTAACTAGGAAGTGCTAGGTGGGGAGCTAGTGGTGCCCTTTTACCTACAATCCACTACAGTAGGGCTGAAGGTTTGCCTCGGGGCAACTCTTGTTAAGCAAGCGGTATGTTTAATAACGTTGAAGTCAAGGTCTTGTGCAACACTTAACCATGAACCATGTCAGGACCTGACGGTAGCAGCATTAAGTGGACCTAAGCGTGTGCCACAAGGAAGCTTTGGCTGAGTTTTGAATATATCATACTACTTGACAAGTTGTCACAAAGCAAAATGCACTTCCTACCAAAAAATAAAAATACTCTCTTGATTTTTGGGACTTTCCAAATTTCTAGAGAGTATTTTTTTAATTTAATTAAAATCAAAAGTCAATTTTTTAATTTTTTCAATATCACTATAATTTGCTAAAACTTTATAATTATTACTACAATCTAAAGAAAATTTGTACTCTATTAACTTTTCCATAAACCTAATGGTTACAGAATATTTACTTAAAACTCTTTGAATTCTAGCACAAGATAAATGCTTATATAAAAAGGCTTCTTCAATAATTTTAAAATAGTCCTCATTACTTAAATTAAACTCATTTTTTAAACTTACAACGTTTTTTATCTCGCTTGACGACATAACTAAAATTCTACTTTTAAACCTAAAACATTACTTTCATAGCTAAAACACTGTTTTTAAACCTAAGTGGTAGCTTCCTTCTTATCATTATGTGTGGTATTTTCAACTTCACTTTTAACCACATCTGAGTCTTGCCTTATCTTATCAAAGCTTTCAGTTTGAGATTCTTCACTCTTCCCTTCTAATCCGCTTGCCTTATCTTTATTTTCCTCATTACTTGTCTTGTTATTGTCTTCATTACTAGTCTTGTTATTGTCTTTATTACCTAGCTTATTATTTTCTTCTCTTTCTATATAGTTATCTCTTTCAACAAGAGCAATTAAAATTGCAGATATAAAAACGTAAAAAGGGTGCGTCATAGGAGTTGGATCAAAGAAAGCAACGATAATTGTAGATATATAGCACATAAGAACAAATATTTTAAATTGATTAAAATTTCTAAATACCTCGCGGTATTTTTTTATGTAAAAAGGAGCATTTAGTAGCAAACCTACAACACCCGTACAAGTCAAGAAATGCAAAATAAAGTTATGTGGATTCACAAGTGACCAGCCACCATAATTAATAAGTCCTGGCACACCCCCACCTAGCACAAAAGGGTCTCTAGTAACAAAACCAATTCCAAAGATTGGGCTTGATAAAAATTGTTCCCACGACCAGCCCCAAGTTTGGTCTCTTCCATTATCACCAAACCCCTTGCCTATATAATAAGAAACAATATTTTTTATTTCATCAAAAAATATCAGAACAAACACAATTGCTACTACTGCGACAACTAAAACACCAATATATAAAATTTTTTTATTTGGAGAAGAATGAGCAATAATAAAGAAGTAAATAATAGAAAGAATAGCACAAATAAACAAAGCAATTCTACAATGAGTAAAGAAAATGACCATGTCAAAAAGAAATGCAAGTAAGACAAACAAATAATCTTTTTTGTTGTTTTTCGCTAAATAAAAACAAGACAAAACACCTAGCAAGATAAAGCTCGCCCCGACATTGACTTCCCCCATTCCACCAGTACCGATTATAATCACCTTATTTTGAAGTGCGTACATCAAATCTTCTACTCGAGTATAGGCAATAAAGACTTCTGCCGAAATTATAAGTGCGAGGAAAATCAAAACTTTTGCAAAATATTCCTTATAATCTGATAAAAAGTTAAGGCAAAACCAATAAATTGCATAGACAAGTAGTGACATAGCAATAACAATCACAAAAGTAAGAAAGTCAAAATGTCCAACAATACCGGCAAGAACATTACCAACTCCAGCAATGAGAAAAAAAATCCACATTTTACCACGGACAGGTTTTTTACCATACTTAAACATTTGCGTAAAAATATAAATACCAATAGTAATTACACAAATAGCAATAGCACACGCAAAATAAATCCAAGCCCCCGCAGAAAACTGAGTGGTCGTCAACATATAAGAAATAGAAACTATCGGAAGAAGACATGCCTTTGGATTATCTGAACAAAAAATGAAAACACAAACTTCGTACAGCACAAGCATAAAAATTGAAACATATGGAAAAGCAAGTGCCCAAGCAAGTACAACTAAAAAAGAAACTGCAAGCAACGCATAGCTACTATTTAAAATCTCACGCATAATTGTAAAAAATTCTTTTTTGTTTTGTTCTTTTTGTTCCCTTAAATCAACTGCTTGTGTCATATCTTTTTCCTTTTATCGGACATTATTCTTCTTAAAAATTAGTCTTTAACTCAAAAAATCATCTCTTGTCTTATTCTCATTATACAGCATAAAAACTTTTTTGCATACTATTTGTAAGCATTATTTTAACTAAAATATCAAACATTTTCTATTTGCCAGTCGATTTCTTCTCTGCCGGTTTCTTTTAGGAATTTATTACATTCCTTAAAATGCCCACAACCAAAAAAACCATTATTTGCAGAAAGTGGACTTGGATGTGCTGCATATAAAACCTTATGCATACTTAAATCAATATCACTTACAAGTGCCTTTGCGTTTGCTCCCCAAAGCATAAAGACAACAGGTTCATTTCTAAGGCTAACTAGCTCTATTACCTTGTGCGTAAATTTTTCCCAGCCCTTGTTTTTATGACTTAAACTCTTCCCTTTTTCAACCGTCAAAATACTGTTAAGAAGTAACACACCTTGTTTTGCCCATTTTGTCAAGTTACCATTATTTTTTGGTGGATTAAATCCAAGCTCTTCATAAATCTCTTTAAATATGTTTTTAAGACTAGGTGGAAGCTCGCCACTTTGGACAGAAAAACAAAGTCCATGTGCCTGTCCCTCATTTATATATGGATCTTGTCCAATAATCACTACTTTTATGTCTTTAAACTTAGTTAGATTTAGTGCGTTAAAAACATTTTTATCTTTTGGATAAATTGTCTTTGTTTTATACTCATTATCTAAAAATTTTTGTAAATTTTTAAAGTAATCTTTACTAAACTCGTTTTTTAGTAATTCATACCAATTTTTTGTAATATAGAACATTTTTACCTCGAATTTTTACTTTTTTCGTGCCCGTAAAACATATTCAAATGCTTTTGTTGCCGCAATTGCACCGTCCGAACAGGCGGTCACAATTTGTCTTAAAGGTGTGTTTCTTATGTCACCTATCGCAAAAACACCCTCAATGTTTGTACGCATATATTCGTCTGTTACAATGTAGCCAGATGCATCTTTTTTAATGTCATCCTCAATCATATCAGTATCTGGACCTCTACCAATACAAACAAAAAGACCATCAACTATTAGAGTTTGTGTTTCTTTTGTTTCCTTATTTGTAACTTCTATGCTCTCAATCTTATTTTCTCCACTTACGCGAGATACAACACTGTTTAAAACAAGCTCTATATTTTCTTTATCTCTCACTTGTTTTGATAAATATTCTTCACCACGGAACTCATCCCTTCTATGAATAAGATAAACTTTTTTTGCTAGATTTGATAAATAAAGTGCATCCTCTAGTGCTGTATTGCCTCCCCCAACAAGTGCCACATTTTCGCCTTTATAAAGTGCCCCATCACAAGTCGCACAATAGCTAACACCTTTGCCAAGAAGTTTTTGTTCTCCCTCGACATTGAGTTTTCTAACACTTGCACCAAAGGCAAGAATAACACTTCGAGTTTCATATGTGTTTTCATAGCAAATTACTTCTTTTATGTCTTTAGAAAGCTTTAAGGTCTTTACTTCTTCAAAAATGACTGGAATATCTAAACTATTTACATGTTCAAACATCTTAGTCGCTAGATTAAAACCATCAATTTTTGTAAAGCCTGTGTAATTTGACACTTCAGGAGTGTTGACAATAGCCCCTCCAGGCATACCTTTTTCAATTATTGCAACATTTAGCCCTGCACGTTTTGCGTAAATTCCTGCTGTCATACCCCCTGGCCCACCGCCAATTATTAAAACGTCATAAATATTTTCCATGTCAAACTCTCCTACTTATTATTTTGTGTTGTAATACTAATTTTAAGTATGCTTAAAAATTACAAAATGCCTTTTAGTATTAAAAAATTCAAAATCATAAATACATTATAAATTTATTTGTGCAAATTGACAAGAAAAAAACATACTTTTTATAAAAAAACTAGCCCAAACCAAATTTGAACTAGTAAAAAGACAAACTAAAACCTATTACAATGTGTTTAATCAATATCTAAATTTTCTCTATCAAACAACTTATCGTCTATAAACTCTTTTAAAGTCATATTAAAACCATCTGCAATTTTTATCACTGTATCAAATTTTATGCTCTCATATTTTTCATTTACAATATTTGCAATGGCTTGTTTTGACAAACCAGAACTCATACTTAATGCGTACTGAGACATATTATTCTTTCTAAGTAAATTTGTCATTCTTAATGCAACTGCTTTTTGTAGTTTCATACTTTGTTAGTCTCCTCGTCAGCATTTTAACAGACGAGCATGTGTAAAAGAGTTTTTGAGGAAATTAAAATATTTTTAATTTTTACTCATTACACCACACCTTACCTTATATTAATATTAAAATGCATTACTTTTTTATAAATTCAATAATGTTTTTCTTTTTGTTTGTTGGAAGAGCATCTATAAGACTTACAAGTTCTTTGTCTAAATTATAATCTTCAATATTATTACTAAAAAATCTATCTATTGGAAAATTGCAAATTTCTAGTATCTTTAAAAGTTTTTCAACTGTTAAAACAATTCTTCCACTTTCAAGTTGAGCAACATACTGAGGACTCATATTCATTCTCAGGCTTACTTCCCTTGCTGATAAATTAGCTTTATTTCTTAAATAACCTATTCTTGTTAAAATTTCTTTTATCTCCATTTTAACCCCTTCTCATTAGAGTTTGTTTTATTTTCAATATAATAGGATTTTTTAAATCTTTAAATTATCTTCTAAAAATAGTGGGCTATCTAAAAACTCGCTCACAGTCATATCAAAGCCTCCAGCAATTTGTATAACTGTTGAGAGTAAATTATCTTTTATTGTCTCATGCATAATATTTTTAAGTGTTGAATGTGTAACACCACTATTTAATGCAAGTCTATACTGCGTCATTCCCTTTTTTCTAAGTAATTCTGAAATTCTAAGTGCAACCGCTCTATTTACTGTGTTCATGTAACACCTCATAGTTATATATAACTATATTGTATTAATTTTTCCTTTTTTTCTACTCTCAAATGATAGACTACAACTTACTCTTATTAAGGCTTGTTTTATCTATTCTTTGATTGGTTTTAAAGCAATAACTCTATTTTTTTAATCTATCATTCAACATTACTATTTTAATCAATCTCTAATTCCTTATTATCCGTAAATATTTTGTCGTTTAAAAATTCAATTAACGACATATCAAAACCGCGAGCTAATTGCATTATTGTTTTTAGTGTTACGTTTTTGTTTCTTTCATTCATTATGCACATCATAGTCCCATGCAGTATCCCCGATTTTTGCTCCAACCTATATAAAGTCATATTCTTTTGCACAAGTAAATTTGAAATCCTTAATCCAACCGCTTTACAAATATTCATAAAAACACCTTTTTAGTATTTATTTACACTACAACAAATTTTAACAAAGTTATTTTTATAATTTCGGTAGGTAATTCTACATAATCGTTTTGATATTTTATCACTTATAAATATAATAGGTATGTATAACTACATATTTGAGGTATATTATGAAATCATACAAAGTTTGTTTTATAGGTCATAGAAAAGTTGAAAATAAAGAGAAAGTATTTGAAGAAGTTAAAAGGGTTGTTAAAGATTTAACTAAGCAAGAGGGCGTGCTGGAGTTTTTATTTGGAAGCAACAGCGAATTTGACTCTATTTGTTATGAGGTGGTAACTAGTTTTATGAGTAGTGTGCCTAGTATTCGCCGAATACGTTACACATGCATTAGTGAAAGCTGTGTACTTGAAAGAGAAAGGGTTTCTTTAGAAAAAAAGTTTTCAAGTGTACTTGGTGAAGAGATACATTTGCGTGGGTTTGAAGAAGAAGTTCATCATAAAACTAGGCTTGTTGCAGGTCGAGCAAGTTACATAGAACGCAATAAAGCCATGATAGATGATAGTGACCTGTGTGTGTTTTACTACAATGAAAACTATGATGTTACACCAAAAAAGCAGGCACAAAAAAACCTT
>CASDOR010000005.1 GCA_949282135.1 uncultured Christensenella sp. | reverse complement strand
TGACTTTTTTAAGTTAAAATCTTCCAAAATTGAAGTTGGAATAAACGTTTCGTTCCCACAATGTGGACAAGTAAGCAGTGGATATTCCTCAAATTCCTCATCAAACAATTCAAAAACTATATCAACTTCTAATGTTTCTTCATAACCACAAGAAGAACATTTAAAATCGATGAATTCATCATATATATCTTGTTCAGCGAATTTCTCAGGATTGATATATCCTAACTCGTTCTTTTTGAATCCGTTAAACTCATTATAATCATTTGCTCTTTCAATTTTTTCTTCTCTTGAAATTAGTTTTCTGTAAACTTTAAATTTTAAGGCCATGCTCCACCTCTCAGTATTGAATTTTTCTCATTATAAATCATTTCAGTACCACATTCACATAGTAATGGGTTATAGCCGAAAGCATAAAGGATACCAAATTTCCATTTTAACCTTAAAACGATTTCATCAATTTCTTTTGGCGAAAACAACTTTTTGCAATGCACCTTTTTAAGCAATGAATTGTTTGAATAGAAGCCGTAATATCTCACTATGGCAAAATGTTTATCGTTAATATGAACTATAAGGCGACTGATGAAATCAAACGCATGTTCGGTTACAATCTGCCTTCCCATTCTTGTTTCATCACCTTCATCTTTATTGTCATCTTGATGAGGATCGTAGTACCAAGTAACCATTTTAGTTTTTGGATCATATTTGAGTATTCTTCTTTCTGAAATTGCTGGATGAGATGCGTACCTACTTATATATTTTGACATTTTTTTCACTGAGTTAATTGAAGTAGCAATGTGGGATTTTTTTCCATAAAAATAAGCCCCGTTTTTAAGCCTTATTTGAACATCGTTGATTTTATTTCGAAAAAAGGTTCTCATTTCATTGTCAACTTTTTTGCTTGTAGAGAGAAAATTTCTAATTTTTTTAATGAGTGAATAAAGGAAGTATTTCCTAATGTAATCGTACTTAAGAAAATATATATCTTTCATTTCACCATTTTTATCAATGGTTTTTTCAGCAAATAAAACATGTATATGTGGGTGCCGTTTTAAATCACGACCAAAGGTGTGAAGGAAAGCGATACAACCTAGCCTTCTTTGTTCTTTTTTATAAGCTCGAGGTGCTTTATCTTTTACTACTGATGTTAAAGTTTCGTTGACGGCGCTAAAGATTAAGCTGATTTGCTCTCTATATTTTCTAAAGAAACTTCTGAGTTCACAAGGAACCGTAAAAACCAACTGTCTATGTGGTATATCTAAAACTTTTTTGGCTACATTTGCTGAAATCTTATCTCTTCTTTTAGCGCCACAAGTAGGGCAGAACATACTTTTACATGTATGCATACAGACGTAGAATTTTCCACAATTTGGACATTCAAACCAGTTCATTCCTAATTCAAGGGATTTACATTGTCTCATTAAAGAAACATTTTTCAAAACTGTTTCGCGTATATCTCTTTGTCCATTTGCTGCTAAATATGCATCCCGGTTGTCATTAAATATGTCTTGAATTTTTATATCACCTTTAAGCTTTCTTGCCCGTGAGCAATTGTTATATTGCCTAATTATATTTATTTCTAATTCCTTATTATTTGTTTTTCTCGCAAATTCAAGATTCTCAAAAAAACTC
>CASDOR010000004.1 GCA_949282135.1 uncultured Christensenella sp. | reverse complement strand
GGTGGAGTTAAACAACAAAACTAGATAAATAGTACAAACTTTTAAGCAAACGTAACCAATGAATAGCAAAAATACTAAGCCCTATAGGTGGTGAAAACTAAAAAACACGCAAGTTTAGTTAGCAAGTGGAGTTAGTGAGTAAGTGTAGTTAGTTTGCAAAGTTAGTAAGTGTAGTTGGTCAGCGGAGTTAGTAAGTTAATGGGTAGAGTTAGCGAGTAAACGGAGTTGGTGAGTTAGTGAGTGTATTTAGCGAGTGAGTTAGCAAGTTATTTAATAGGTGGTGTCCGCAAGTTAGTCAGAAAGTTAGTTAGTGTGTAGAGTTGGCGAGTGAGTTAGCAAGTTATTCAGCAAGTTGGTTAATGCGTAGAGTTAGTGAGTGAGTGAGCGGAGCTAGTGAGAGGCATTAGCAACATAACTAGAAAAATTATATAATTTTTTTGAGTAAGTGTAGACAATAAATAGCAAAAAAACACCGAGCACTATAGAGGAGTAAAAAACACAAAAAGCACGTAAATAGGTGGTGTCCGCAAGTTAGTCAGAAAGTTAGTTAGTGTGTAGAGTTGGCGAGTGAGTTAGCAAGTTATTCAGCAAGTTGGTTAGTGCGTAGAGTTAGTGAGTGAGTGGAGTTAGTGAGTGAGTTAGCGGAGCTAGTTAGCAAATTATTCAGCAAGTTGGTTAATGCGTAGAGTTAGTGAGTGAGTGGAGTTAGTGAGTGAGTGAGCGGAGCTAGTGAGAGGCATTAGCAACATAGCTAGAAAAATTATATAATTTTTTTGAGTAAGTGTAGACAATAAATAGCAAAAAAACACCGAGTACTATAGAGGAGTAGAAAACACAAAAAGCACGTAAATTAGTTCGCAAATGTAGTTATCAAGCGGAGTTAGTGAGTAAGTGAGAGGAGTGAGTGAGAGGAGTTACGAAGTCTAGTTAGTAGGTGTAGCTAGTGAGTTTGTTGAGTTAGTTACTTAATAAGCGTAGTTAGTGGGTGAAAAAAGCAAGTAAAATTAAGAGAAATAACCAGATAAATTATATAAATTTTTTGAGTAAGTGTAGACAATAAATAGCAAAAAAACACCGAGCACTATAGAGGAATAAAAAACACAAAAAGCACGTAAATTAGTTCGCAAATGTAGTTATCAAGCGGAGTTAGTTAGCGAGTGAACGTAGTTAGTGAGTTAGTTAGTCAGTGAGTTAGTAAGTTGGTTAGTAAGTTGGTTAGTAAGTTAGTTAGTGAGTTGGTTAGTGAGTTAGTTAGTTCGTAGAGGTAGTGAGTGAGTTAGCAAGTTAGTTGGTATGTAGAGTTAGTGAGTCAGCGAGTCAGTTGGTGCGTAGAATTAGTGAGTGAGTGGAGTTAGTGAGTGAGAGGAGTGAGTGAGAGAAGTGAGTGAGTTAGCGAGTAAGCGGAGTTGGTGATGTTAGTGTGTGGTGTTAATGTGGTTAGTGTATTAGTGAGTGAGCGGGGTTTGTGTTAGCGGGTGGGCATTTTTAGTGGGTGGTGTGTGTGTGCAAAAAGTGAGGAGGCGGCAAGTGTGATATTTGTTAAATAAAAAGGTTTTAAAAATAAAAAAACTAGGAAGGTCGCCCTCCCTAGCTATCTTTCTGTGATCTAACTCCTTCTTCTTACCCTTTTCATGATCCTAATGCACATATTTTAGCATGCTTTAAAACTTAAATCAAGCAATTTTTAGCAAATTTTATAAAAATTATCTAAAATTTAAGTATTTTTATAAGTTTTAAGCTCTAAACACTAAAATTTTAGCCTTCTACATTCCCGTTTGTTGTGTCGTCAACTGTCACAACCTCTGGATTGCCTTCTTCTTTAGCCTTATTCTCTTCTTCAATTAAAGCTAACTTTCTTTCAATATCAGCAATATCTTCTTTGAGTTGTGCTTGATTTTTGACTAAGAAAGCATTTGCCCTTTCAAGTATTGGATACCTATCTTTGTTCTTTTGCATAACTTCTTCGCAATGTTGAACAGAAAGTCTAAGCCCTTCAAGTAAGTCAAGCTCTTCGGACAATTTCTTTGCTTTTTCCTCGTCAATGTCGACATAGTTATTGACACCATAAAGTACAACTTTTTGTTTTGCAACTATAGCTTCTTTTCTGCTAAGTTTCTTCTTATCATTATCAAGAGTCATATTAACACGTCTAAGTGGAACAAACTCTTTTCTGTTTACTGACAACTCTTTTTCGTTTTCTTTAAGTCTTTGTTTTAAAACTTCAAGTCTGTTTTCTAACTCTTCCTTGCTCTCAGTTGGCATCTTAACCATTTGAATTGTACCAACATTCTTTTCTTCAAGTGCCTTGATTTTTTCTTTGTCCTCTTCAATTTGACGAGTCAACTCTTCAATTTTACGAGCAAGTTCTTCTTCTCTTTTCTTGCTTTCCTCTAGCTCTTCTTTTTCCGCCTCAATAGCTTTTTGTCTCTCTTCCTCGTCTTTTTTACGAGCAAGCTCAACGTACTCCTCTTTAGTCTCTTCTGTCACTTGATTTATGAAACTTTCAATCTCTCGTCCGCCGTCACTATCTTCATCTTTTTTGCTTTCTACACTTGGAGTTTCTCTTACAACTTCGTTTTGAGGCTCTTGTGCAATCCCCATATTTTTCTTTGCCTCTTCCTCTTCAAGTCTTGCTTGTTCAAGGTCAATAGCATGAGGTTCTTCAACCTCTTCTTCTTTTTCCTCACTTAGAACAACAGGTGCTTTTTGTTGCTCTACCTCCTCCTCTTGAGTTGGCTCCTCTTCAGGTTCTTCAAGCTGTTTGACATTCTTATCAAGAAGTTTAGGTCTCTTTATTTCATCTTCACTTCCTGAATTATTTGCCTTATTTTTGTTTCTCTTAAAGAAAATACCGTTTGTGCCATCAATTATTGAGATAAATAGGTCAGATAAGAATACAATAACAAATGCTGCCACTGCAATGATACCTATTACACCTAAAACACTTAAAAACGTATCCCAAAACATATTTTTCACCCCTTAGAATTTTTCTTTTTTTTACGACCTAATTCTACCATACTTATATACCCATGTCAATATCTAAAATAAATTTGGGCAATTTATACACAAAAAAAGCACATTTTACCCTCTTTTTTAATGAATTTTATGGGGAAGAAGCACTTTTTACTTTCTTTGACTTTGTTTTATAATTAAAAAATCTACATCTAAAAATAAAACACATATTTATGCTTAAAAAGTCCTTAACATATCTATCTATAGTCCTCCCGCCCACATATGTTTATATGTAAGTTATCTTTTGTTTATATAAAAAGTTTTAGGTGATAAGTATACATTTATATGTATTATACACTTATTATATATAAATATATATAAATATATATGTTCACTAAACAAAAAACTTTATTACGTAGGTGTCTATTATATTTCCTACAAACTTTTTTGCCCATAGTATAGTATATGTAAAGACTCGACCATTATATTATTTATGTAGATAGTCAACCTAAAATGTTTATACATAAGCATAGTGACATGAGTCATATCTAAAGTGCTTAAAATTTTGTTATAATTCAAAAAATTTGTCAGGAGAAAAGTCAGGAGTATAGCACGCGTCAGCACTAGAAGGCTCTTGAACAAACCCCTTATTAAATCCGAGCCTATTTGTTACCTCTCTCACAACCTTTTTATATTCTAGAGGAGTGAGTCTCCTATTTATTTCTTTGTAATTTTTTGCATTAAACATAGGGACATATTGACACATAAGGCTAATATAGACGTCAGTCCCTATCGCGTTTTTTATCTCGCTAAAAATTTTGATACTGTCTTGACTGACCCTTGGCAAAACCAAATGTCTTATAATTATTCCTTTTTTCATTTCGCCATTTTTAACTATGTCCTCGCCTATTATTTCACGAGCAACTTTAAGAGAAGAAATAAAATTTTTAAAGTAGTCTTTTACCTTTGAATACTTAAGAGAAAGCTCCTCACTAAAATACTTTGCATCAAATAAAAATATGTCAACCAAACCTTTAAGTCTTAAAATATTTTCTTTTAACTCATAACCGCTAGTGTTCCAAATAACAGGTTTTTTTGGTCTATAAATTTTTAGTGCCTCTATAATTTCATCCACATAATGCGTTGGGGTCACAAGATTAATATTTGCGACTTGCTCCTTGTCAAGTCTTTTTAAGAGGTCAACAAAGCTATTTATGTCCATGTCTTGTCCAATGCCAAAACTTGACAATTCATAATTTTGACAGAAAACACACTTAAGCGAGCAAAAAGAAAAAAACACCCCACCACTTCCCTTATTTTCAGGACAAATAATGGGCTCCTCATAAGTATGACGCATTACCTTTGCGATTCTCAATTTGCCCTTTGTCTTTCCGCAAAAACTCTGCGTCAAACATTTCCTAGGACAACAACTACAAAACAGCTTTTTGTTAGACCTTTTCATGCTTCTTTACTCTTTTTTTTTGTTTTTTTTATAGCAAAGTTTTTATTTACTTCACTAACTTTTTTTTTCTATACTTGTTTTTTAACCTATACAAGAATTTAGTCGGCAACAAAAATAATAAAAGCCAAAACACCTAATTTTGTAGTAAAAATATAAACTATATAAGATTGCATTCCTAATTAGAAGTTGTCAAAAAAACAACAAAACTAGTGCTCTCTAATTTATAATAAAACCGCTCAAAATACCAACTAAATACGTACTATTACTATTTTTATTTGTAAAATTGGTCGAGACATAAACGCCTAGAAAGGGAAATTTTTATGCAATAAAAATTTTCAAAAAAAACGTAGTTTTTTTTGAGGGAGGAACGAAGTGCCTCCCCCCCCTTTCTTAGGCTCTCCTCCCCAACCGTTTTATACGTCGCGCTATGTCTTTTCTTTCCCCCACAAGTTCACGTATTTTTTTAATATGACCAACTTTTTTACTTAAAAGCCCTTTTTACTACTAAAACAAATTATTAATCATAAGGTCTATCGCTATCACTAATAAACACATAAGCAACAGCCCCAGGGCCAACGTGTGCCCCAATAATAGTCCCAACCATACGTATCTCTGGCTCAAAACCAAATTCTTCTTTAAACATACCCTGCAACTCTTTAGCAAGCGCCAAATTGTCACTATGTGCCACACAAACATAAGGAAACTCTTTGCTTATTCCAAGTTTGACAATCTCTTTTGTAATAGACTTCATGGCTTTTTTAAGCCCAATCTCTTTTCTACAAACTTTCAAAACCCCATCTCTACCAAACTCAATGACAGGTTTAACTTGAAAAAGCGAACCAAGATTAGCAGAAGTCTTGCTAATTCTACCCCCACGAGCTAGAAACTTTAAATCATTCACAATAAGCAAATGCTGAGTTCTATGTTTAATCCTATCAATAATATTTAAAACCTCATCACGAGTTTTTCCCTCATCACGAAGTCTAACCGCAACTCTAACAAGCATCCCCTCACCGACCGTTGTCGTGTCACACTCAATAGCTTTATAGTCTATATCAGGGAAACTTTCTTTCACAATTTCAATCGCCGCCCTTGCGTTGTCTACCGTTGGGCTAAGCTTGTAACTTTGCGACAAATGAAGAAGTGTTTTCACTCCCCTTTCTGCCATTTTCGTAAATAAATCCACATGTGCCTGAACACTCAAAATTGAAGTCTTTGCAACAATTCCATTTCTAAGTTTTTCGTAAAATTCATGGTACTCACTCTCCGAATTAAAATCATCAAGCTTAACCTCAATATTATCTCCATCAGACAAGGTATACTCAAGTCTACCAACTTCAACCTCAAGCTCCTTTAACTCGTCTTTTGGCAAGTCGCAGGTGCTGTCTGCTGTTATTTCAAATTTTTTCATTTCATCCACCTTTTTATTTTCTTAAATTTTTATATGTTAATTTTTTTAGTCGAGTTTGTTTTCCTCTATTGGTGGTCTTTCCTCTGGCTCACGTGCCTCGTTTTTTATTCTTGCGTTTTCTTCTTTTTCTTTAAGTAACTTTTCTTTGTCCTCCCTTAATTTTGCCCTCTTATACGCAACTTTTAACTTTGGCCTCGTATACCTAAGAGTAAAAATTGAAGGAATTTGAAGAAGCATATTTACAACCACAACCGGAAGTCCAATAGTCCACGTAAATGAAGGCGGTAAAATGATAAGAAGAAGTGGAGCACAAATAATTGACACAAAATGTATCATTTCTCCCATGCAAGTCTCTTTAATAAAGGTCATAAAATATTCGCTACCAGCATCCTTCTCTAACTTCGATTTGTCAAAATATTTGAGCTTTCCGCCAAGTTCCGGAATCTTATCTTTCCAAGCCCTAATTTTTAATTTTTCGTAAAACTTCCTTTCCTTTTCCTTTTCCCTAAAATAAGCATTGTCCTCTTTGTAATATTTATACGGAATAAGTCTATGAATAAATGCAATAAGTCCATCAAGTAAAATAGATAAGAGTATTGCCAGCACAACCCATAAAATAACTTGCCATGCAGGAAAAACATACCCACCAAACAAGCAGTTAAATAGTGCTAACACAAGCCCAACAGCAAATATTATACTTATGTATAAAACCATCTTGCTACTACCTCATTTGAATAAACAAAACACTTTGACAATCAAACCTAACTTAAGCTTTACTTTAGCCTTGCCTAAGCTTTGCCCTAATCGCACTCTAGTCATACTCTAGAACAAATTTACTTTGATAATCAAACTATTTTTTCTCACAAATAAGAGTATATAAGTTTTGACACGTTTTGACAAGTGTTTTTACCTACTTTTTTGTAGCCTCATGTTTAACATTAAAATAAATAAAAATAATACTATTTCATTTTATACTTAGAATTAGTAAAACCTCTGCCCTCTTTTAGTAAATCAAATTAAAAGATAAACCTAAAACGATGTTGTTTGCTAAAAACGGGCAACGAATAAAAAATGAGAGACCATATTGAATACTGTAGTCAATAAATTAGGAATTAAGCCCCTCTTTTGATATTAATTTAGTTCTTAACTTATAAGTATCTTAAAAAGTTTTAGCATTACTTATTAGCCAGCTTTAGAAATACTAATAGCCTAAAAATAGTTATAATTATTAATTTTGTTAGTATTTGATATATTAATAACTTAAATAATAGTTATTAGTATTACACATTAGCCAGTTTTTGATATATTAATAGGTCAAAAAAATAATAAGCCCGCCCGGAAGCAAAATTTTTATTGCCATAAAAATTTTAAAAAAACTCCGTTTTTTTTGCTGGCACTTCGTGCCAGCCGCTTCCGGGCGGGGCTCGCCTACAAATTCTCGCCCGTCTCCATTTTCTTTGTCACCCCAAAAAATAATCTACCAAAGCCCTCTTCCCAAAAATTAATCCACCAACACTCTCCCCCAAAAAAAATATATCTTAACTTGTCTCTACCCCCATTTCTCAATATTACAAACATGGTTAAAATAACCCAAAATATTTTTTAGTCTTCACATAAATCTTTAATTATTAGCTACTTTAAACATAAATAAAGGTGGCTTTTACTTTGTGTCTTTATTTTCGTCTTTGTCTTCTTTCACGGGCTTATCTTTTTTCTTTGCCTTGCCTTCCTCTTTTGAAAAGCCTATCACTTCCCCAAAACTTGCCACAAGCGAGCTTAAATCCGCAAGGTCACTGGGAATAATAAGTTTAGTGCTATTTCCATTAGCCACCGCCTTTAATGCCTCATAGGACTCGAGTGTAAGATATGCCTTATCAGGTTTCGCCTCAATAATTTTAGTAATTGCCTCCGCCTTACCTTCTGCCTCAGCAATAAGAGATGCCTTTTGAGCCTCCGCCCTTAAAATCGCCGCTTGTTTTTCACCTTCAGCAATCAAAATATTACTTGTTTTTTCACCTTCAGCAAGAAGAATAGCCTCCCTTCTTTCACGTTCTGCCCTCATCTGCTTTTCCATCGCCTCACGAATTGCTTTTGGTGGGTCAATATTTTTAAGTTCAACCCTGTTTATTTTTATTCCCCAAGGGTCAGTGGCATCGTCAAGAATGGTACGCATCTTAGTATTAACCGTGTCACGACTCGTCAAAGTCTCGTCAAGTTCGAGCTCTCCCACAATATTTCTAAGAGTTGTCGCAGTCAAGTTTTCTATAGCCGCAACCGGACGTTCCACCCCATAACTATAAAGTTTTGGGTCAGTAATTTGATAGTAGACAACAGTGTCAATCTGCATTGTAACATTATCTTTTGTAATAATAGGTTGAGGCGGAAAATCCGCAACCTTTTCCTTAAGACTTATCTCAGGTCCCACTCTATCAAAGAAAGGCAAAACAAAATGCACCCCCGTTGTAAGTGTCCTGCTGTACTTTCCAAGCCTCTCAACAACGCGTGCGGTCGATTGCCTAATGATTTTAACACTAAATCCAAGTATAACTATTAAAACCACACCTATAACTAAAAAAACATAAACTACTGGACTCATTTTTTTCTCTCCTTACCGTTTTTTAAAAACCTGTCTGACTTCTCGCTATTTTTTAGATCTATATGACCCTTTGTTACACTCTAAAATCTATTTGCCTTTTTTCTTGATTTTATCTTTTATTCTGCCTTTTTTTTTGTTCTTTTTGCCTTGCTTTTAGTTGTCCTACCTGTGCTTTTTAGGTCTAAACTGTCTGCACTTTTTTTATCTTTAGTCTCTGTACTCTTTTTATCTTTATTGTCTGTACTTTTTAGGTCTATATTGTCTATGCTTTCACTTCGAGCTATGACTTTATTTGTAGTCCCCTCTTGCGTGTTCCCTTTTGCCCTCACGTTTTTATCAAGCCTCACACGTCTAACCACAAACTTATTCCCTTCAAGACGCACTATTTCAACAAGACTGCCCTCTTTGATTAATTCACCATTTTCTGACTTCACACCCCAGCTGACTCCATTTAAAACAATACTTCCCCCACCTTCTCCGTCCAAACCAACTTTAAGTTTTTCTTTTTTCCCAATATAAATGTCCATATTGGTCTTTTCTTTGCCTTTAAGCAAATACTTAACGCAAAATCTCCTAAGCCCTAGAATGCAAACAAGAGTTAAAATAACCGCCACTACAATCTGCCATTCAAGCCCCACCCCTAGGAGCGCAAGAATAAGCCCACTAAGTGCCCCAGCACTTATCCAAATGGACACAAGCTCAAGTGTCAAAAATTCAATAATGAGACTGACTACAACAATCCCAAGCCAAACATACCCCTCAACCGTCATACCTTTTCTCCTTTATTTGTTAATAATTAGAATTTGTTACAAGTAGCTTTCTCTCCTGCCTTTTTTTGCTAAACTTTTTTTTCTTTATATGTTACCTACTTATAATTTGTTTTTCGAAACAACTATATATATCAAAAACCCCAATCAACTACTCATATCTATATATGTACACTTTAACATATTTTATTACATTTAACAACTAATAATAACAATTTTTTTAGTTTATTTGCGTTCTCACAAAAAGCACAAACCTTTCATAAAATGAAGTATATATAAGGAGAAAAAAACATGCAAAAATACTATGCCCCTCAGCGTTACATATGTGGTGCGTGGACAGGAGAACCAATCACAAAGTACGTCGCTAGCGAAATTGAAATAAAAGAAAAAATAACAACTTTTGAGTTAAACACCCCTAAAAAAACTACTTATCTCGTAAATTTCATAAATAGTGAAATAAAAAATGAAGATTTTGTCTTTGATAAAACAGCAAAAATTGACACCATATATGATAGTTTTGACAAAGCAAAATTAAGAGCTCAAGAACTAAATCTCGAAGTACTTTCAAAACATAAAGAACACACGCAAAATCTAGAATTATAGTTTATAACCACCTAAATTTAAAGCCACTTATTAAGTTACAAACCAATTTGAAATTTTATATTAGGCACAAACTAATTTGAAATTTTATATTAAGTCGCAAGTCAAAGTTAAACCTTTATATTAAGCACAAAAAATTTAAAATTTTATATTAAGTTGCAAATTAAAGTTAAACCTTTATATTAAGCACAAAAAATTTAAAATTTTATATTAAGTTACAAGTAAAATTTAAAATCACAAATTATGTAATCCCACTAAATCAAACATAATTAGTTAACTTGCACGTTAAATTTGGTGCTATTAATTATATTACAAGCTAAATTTGAAATTTCATATTAATCACAAACTAATTTGAAATTTTATATTAGGTACAAACTAAATTTAAAATTTCATATTAAGTTGCAAGAAAAATTTAAAATCACAAATTATGTAATCCCCCTAAATCAAGCATAATTAGTTAACTTGCACTTTAAATTTGGTGCTATTAATTATGTTACAAATTAAAAATTATAAAAAAATACTTTTAATTGACTTTAAATAAAAATAATAGTATAATCATAGCGTGATTTTAGTTTAAACTAAAATCATTTTCTCTTTGAACGCCATTTTATAATGGCAAAATGAGGAAAAGTGTTTAAAATGGAAAGACCCATATTTCCTTTTTAATTATAACTTTGGCAAAAGATAAAAAACACTTTTCCTCTCCCATGTAGATATGGCGGAATTGGTAGACGCGCTAGATTCAGGTTCTAGTGGGGACTCTCCCCCATACAGGTTCAAGTCCTGTTATCTACACCAATCCTCCAACATATAGCAATAGCAGAATTGGTAAACATGCTAGACTTAAACTTAAGTATAGGCTCAACCCTTACACAAAACTCAAGTTTAGTAGGTTCTCCTTTACGTAAAGCTCAAGTATAGGCTCTCCTTTACGTAAAGCTCAAGTATAGGCTCTCCTTTACGTAAAGCTCAAGTCCTGTTATCTACACCAATCCTCCAACATGTAGCTATGACGGAATTGGTAAACATGCTAGATTTAGACTCAAGTATAGGCTCAACTTTACGCAAAACTCAGGTTTAGTAGGTTCTCCTTTACGTAGAGCTCAGGTTTAGGCTCAACTTTACGCAAAGCTCAGGTTTAGGCTCAACTTTACGCAAACTCAAGTCCTGTTATCTACACCAATCCTCCAACATGTAGCTATGACGGAATTGGTAAACATGCTAAATTTAATCTCAAGTATAGGCTCTACTTTACACAAGCTCAACCTTTACGTAAGGCTCAAGTCTTGTTATCTACAACTAAGACCGAAGGCGGACTACACTTCAGGGCTCTCCCAAAAAAACTGTAGTTTTTTTTGGGGAAAGCAAAATATTTGAATTTAAGAAAAGGAGACTAAATTTTAATTAGTCTTTGCAAAAAATATTCAATTTTTTTACATGCCTTGTTTTTTAATCGGTTTAAAAAGCGAGGCTACACTTTAGAGTTTCCCAAAAAAAACTGTAGTTTTTTTGGGAAAAGCGAAGAAAATTTGCTAAAAACAATGAGAGATTTTCTTTAGAAATCTCTCGGTCGATACAGCAAATTTTCGAGCAGTCCGGCTCCGCCCACAGCCCGCAAAAACACCTTTTTGCGGGCGCCCCATTGCAAAAGTTTTTGCAAAAGCCCCACAAAAAATGCTTTTTGTGGGAAAAAAGCAAAAAAACAAATTTAAGAAAAAAACTAATATTTAATTAGTCAAGCTGTAGAAAAACAAAACTATTGAATGCATAATATACTAATATAGATATTTAAATATTTTACTTGGAATATATTGTGTGTTACACAAAATTTAAAATTGAATTTGTCTTCACTCTGACTAATATTTAATTGGTAATATTTAATTATTCTTTGCAAAAAAAACTTGAAGTTTTTTTGTTTACCTCGACTTTCTAATGATTATCAAACTCCAAGTCGACATATTTATAAATATACTTTAATTTTAATAAAAGAGTTCTTAGTTACAAAAATGGTTGATATAGAAAAAATAAAAGCACTTGTTAAAAAATTACTAGATAACGAATCCTCAGGGCATGGTTTTGACCATGTTATTAGAGTATATGACTTATCACTTAAATTTTTAAATGAATTAGACGTTAAGACTAGACAAAGCTTAGACCAGACTCTTGTAAAGCTTGCTTCTCTTCTTCATGACGTTGACGACTATAAGATTTTTGGTGAGGAGAACGCAAAAAACCTCACAAACGCAAAACAAATTTTAAATGACACTGGCGTTAGTCCTAAAGTCCAAGAACAAGTTTTAGATATAATTCTCAACATGGGCTACAACAAACTTTTAGCTGGAGTCCGCCCAAAGTCAATCGAAGGAAAAATTGTCTCAGACGCAGACATGTGTGATGCAATAGGTGCAAGTGGCATAGTGCGTACGCACCTTTATTCTATTTCACATAATACAGATTTTTTTGACAAAGACGCGTTTCCTATTCTCAATATGTCAAGTAGTGAATATAAAAAACGCACATCAAGCTCTAGCATTTGCCACATCTTTGAAAAGACACTTAAACTTAAAAACTTAATGCTAACCCTCCCTGGCAAAAAGGAAGCAAACAAAAGACATAAATTCCTCATAGCTTTTTTGAGGGAATATTTTAGCGAACAAAACGCACACGACTGGCTCGACTACCTAGATAACTACCTAAAAAACAACTAATTCAGCATTTTTTATATTTAAATTTCACTACTTGCCTAGTAAAAACTACTAGGCTTTTTGACTTTTTTATTGAGACTTGCACCCCCATCTACAACCCCTTCATTCGGTTGTAAATGACACTTACCGCATATTTAAAGCGGTTTTTTACATCCTTTTTAACAAATATTGCGTCATAACACTCATAAAGCAGTTTAACTATCTCCTTGTCCCCTTGCCTAAACACATCCAAATACTCCTTAATCCCATCATCCACTTCAAGGCTCATAGGCCCAAGCTTTAAGGTTTTTTCAAAGCTCATCTTATAAAAGAGGTCTTTATAGTAATAATACACCTGCTCGTCAAGTTCCAAATCTTTATTATTGAACACGTTATCAAGTTTGTCATTTAAGCAGTCAAGATAAAAAAGTACCCTTTCCGACCGACTCTCTATCTTAGCTTGACTTAGAAGATTGTCTGTATTGTCATTGTCATTATCACTTTCATTATCATTTCTATTTTCATTATCATTATTATTATCATTATCATTATTATTGTCATTATCATTAAGGTTATCTTTGGTTATGCCTTGGTTATCTTTAGGTTTTCTTTGGTTCTCTTTTTTTTCTTCAGCTAAAGCTTCCCTCTCAAAATCATCTAAATTGTCGGTAAAATCTTTCATGTACGCATCAAAATACTCGTCTAAGTCCTCTTTACTTTTTGTAAAATTTGCAAAAGAAACAAAATTCTTTACAGGCTCTAAACCTCCACTTCTTTCATATATCTTGTTGTAGTTTGCTAAATTCTCTCTTTCTACCTCTTTTTCAAAGTCATCTTCCTCTTCACTCACTTCAAAACGTTCTTCACTCACGCTTTTTTCTTTTTTATTTAATTTCTCCTCTCCCACTTCCGTAGCATTTTTTACATAGTAAGGATTTGGCTTGCCCTTCTGAAAATTTGGATTTCCGCCCTTTTTACCATTAGCTACCCTCTTTTCATAACTCAAAATGTTGTTTTCCATGCCTACACTAAAACTAATAAGAAGTGCCCCCACTATCTGAGACGTGTCTTTTGGAATTTCTCCACTCACGCCATAAGAAATGAGCGCCTTGTATGCCTCAAGTTGATACTCGTCAGGAAGTGCATTTATAGCATCTGCCCAGTTCTTGTAAATTAAAAAACTCTTTCTTTCCATCCTCATTTTTCTCCTTCTTCCCTCCAATTTTAATTAGCAAACTTTAATAAAATCTAATTATGAAACTCACAAATGTTGCAACTTTATTTGCATTCCTTAAAGCTTAAAATCACAACCTAGAAACGCAAGACGCAGTAACACAAAGTCGAAAATGCTGTAGAGTAATAGGTCTCCACAACCAAAAAATTCAAATATTTGCAAGTCAATCAAAAGTAAAATTCACTAATTATAAGCTTGCACCATAATTTAAACTTTTAATTTACGCACAAACTCTTTCTTGCATACCTTCATTATAAGCTATAAAAAAAGAGGGATTCAAATTTTACTGTCAAGAAAAAAATTTGGGTATGTCGACCGAGAGATTGTTTTTGCAATCTCTCATTGTCTAAAACTTAAATTTTCTCACTTACCCCATAGAAACATCTTCTATGGGGACCCCTACTTTATTTTTTTTCTTTACCCCACGCAAACTTTTTGCGTGGGGACCCCATTACTATTTTGGGTACTTCGACCGAGAGATTGTTTTTGTAATCTCTCATTGTCTTGCTCGAAAATTGAGTATGTCGACCGAGGGATTTTTGAAAAAAATCCCTCATTGTCTTTTACTCAATTTTCTCGCCTACCCCATGAAAACTTCTTTCATGGGGACCCCTTACCCCCCACAAAAATTATTTTGTGGGGGGGGTAGCCCCCGCAAAAGCCTCTTTTGCGGGGGCCAAGGCTGCTCTCCCAGTTAGAAAGCAAGTCCCCTCTTTCTAACTAGGAGAGCCCCAGGGCAAAAAAGGTATCGCATTTTTTACTTAAGGGGTCCCCCATACGAAAAAAATTTGAGTTTTGGACACTGCGTGAGATACTGCTCACGCATTAGGTCACCTTCTCTCAAATTCTTTTCTTTTCCCACAAAAGCATCTTTTTGTGGAAGCCCTGTACTTTGCTTGGGGTGAAGAAAAAAATTAGCGCCTAATGGCCTAACGCAATTTATTCAAAATTGCGTTGCCCTCACCACTCAAAAAATTTGAAAACATCTAGCGGAGACTGTTTAAAATCTGTCTCCTTTTTCTTAATTTAAATTTTTTGTTTGTCCCAAAAATTTTAACAATTTTTGGGAGCCCTATTAGAAAGTCACGGCAAAAATTTTTTTAATTCCATTAAAAAACATTTTTCATTTGGCCGTGAAGCGCGCAAATCGACCAAAAAAGATAAGCCTGCTTTGAATAAAAGCAGGCTATCAAAGGTGTCGCATTTGCGCGCTGGTGGAGATGACGAGACTCGAACTCGTGTCCAAAACGACAAGGAAAAAACCTTCTACGAGAATAGTCTTATTTTATTTATTTAATCTTCAAGCTAAAACTTAAGACAAAAAGCTTAAAGACGAGTTTGTTTTATAAAATTGTCTCCCAAACACTAGACAAAGTCCTCTTGTGTAACTCACGCAAGATAAAAGACCACAAGAAAATCAATTTACCTCACGGCTAGAAGTCTTTAGACTTTAAACCTAAGCAGCATAAGCTACTTGGCTAGCATTAGTTTTTTGGTTTGCACCTAAAAGTTAGGAATTTTTTTAATGTAGACTTTTCCAAAAACTACATCTCGCTTATTTTCTCCTTCAGTCGCCCTGTCAAAACCAACTTCATCCCCATGTGAAATTTGTTCAAAAGCAAACCATCCTCTTTTTTTAAAGCCGCACCTTAAACGTGCTATTTTTAGACGACTTTTTATTTGTCAAAATACAAAAACCTCAAATTTCTAGCAAAACTAAGGACGCTTTGGCTTTCCACCATAAGCACCGCTAGACTTCGCCCACCCTTTGACTCCGCTAGACTTCATCCCCATTGACACTACAAGACTTCACCTCCCACCAAAGCCCCACTTGTTTAACTCACCCTTGTAATAAATTTCCGTCTAATAAGGACAAAGCACCCAAACCGTCATAACCACATAAGTCTTTCTTCACTCCGTCTTATATCTCTTTCTTTAAGGTCGTCTTTTTTGTCATAATTTTTCTTTCCGCGAGCAAGTGCAATTTCAATTTTAAGTAGATTCTTATCAAAAACCGCACGTACTGGCACAATAGTAAGCCCCTTTTTCTCTACCTCTTGCCTAAGCTTTAAAATCTCGTTTTTGTTTAAAAGAAGTTTTCTATCTTTTCTTGGATTTGGCGAAAAATTATTGACACTTTGGTAAGGTTTAATGTATGCATTTTTAAGCCACGCTTCATTTTTTGAAATAATTACAAAGCTTTCGTTTAAACTCATCCCATTTTGCCTAATGGATTTTATTTCACTCCCCCTTAGCACAATTCCAGCCATGTACTTTTCAATCAAAAAATAGTTAAAATTTGCAAATTTGTTTGTCGAAACTACTCTCATTTCCCTTACCTAGACGTTATTTTAGCACACTTTTTTCTATAACGCAACTAATAAAATTCTAAAGCATTTTTCAAAATTATCATATCAAAAATAATCATAAATTAGTTTTTCAAGCCGCTAAAAATCTTTTACTATAGTCTAAAATTATTGCACTACCCCATAAAAATAAGACATAAAAAAGTCCTAGAAAGCCTAGGACCAGTTATAATTTAAATCTACAAAAAGAATCTTATGCCTTTTTCATTGAGCAGTAGTAGACGCGTCATTACTATTTGAACTAACATTTGGCGTAGAATTTGAAACAAAAGTCTCTCTACTATCAAAATACGTATGCTTTGCTATCCATTGTTGCATTTTTATAGTAAGCCAGAAAGAGTAAATACCAAAAGTAATAAAAGTAAGTAGTAGCCACAAAATATATTTTCCAAAAAGTTGCAAGCCTGTGCCATCAAAAGCAAGCCTTCTACCCTCAATGTAGGTGTGTTTTGTAATCCAATTTCTCTTTATACAAACCGCCCAAGGTGTGGCAATAAACAAAGTACAAAAAACAATTATTGCACATAAAATATTTGTGCCAATCATTCCAAGTATCCCACCTGTAAATTTAGATTCCCTCATATTTTTCCTCCTTTTACCAAAATTATTCAAACTACAATTTCTTTTTAACATAAATATGTAATTATGTCAAAGCTTTTTGCAAAAAAATATTTTTTAAGTAGTACATTAATTTAGATTTCCCCATATTTGCCCTCTTTTTACCAAAATTATTCAAACTACAATTATTTTTAAACATAAATATGTAATTATGTAAAAGCTTATTGCAAAAAATGCTTTTTTAGTACATTAGTAATGTTTATTTATAAATTAGAATTATTATGAAAATATGAAGCCTAGAAATCGCTACTATATTTAAATTCAAAATATAAAAATCACCAATAACTTATATAGACTCATCTTCTTACTAATGTCTAAATGTAATACTTTTGCTTTATGCGTTAAACTGGTCGACACGAATGTGAAGTTTGTACTTTTCACGTAAAAACGCAATTTGTTTCATCATCTCACTCTTATGATGATGGTCAAGTGCTTCTGCGTCCTCCCACTTGTCAATGAGTAACACCGTCTCCTCATCCTTAATTTAAGAAAAAATAACTATAACCTAAATTCCCCTTTTCCCTTCTTATTTTATCAACAAGCCCACTTTCCACCATTTCTTTAGCAAAATTCCTTGCACTCCCACTTTTACCAGTGTAGTAAATGTTTATAACAAGCATTTGTCTTGTCTCCTTTTTTCAATTCAAAAGCTTTTTGCATGTCTTTACACTACCATATGTATTCTACTCTTATCAAAAATAAAAGCCCACCCTACCCACATTATTTTTTTGTACTGCTTTTTCTAAAAAAATAACTAATCTTAAATAAAAATCATCATTTGAATACAAAAATATTTGAAATGTAAGACTTAATAAATAAAAAGTCCTATTATATAAAAAATTATTCATTAAATAAATTAATTACTTTCTTACCAAGTTTTTTTGCGTACCGCATAAATCTACCTGCATTACTATTCTTATTACTTGGATCTACATAACAAATTAATGTTGTACTAGACTCTATCATCTTTTTGTTACTAACTACTATTTGATACTTAAAATAACAATCTTCAATATCATACATTATTGTTTCTACATCCTCAAATGGCGAATAAGAATAGGTTCCAAACTCATCTTTTATAACTTGCTTTTTTTATTGTATTCAAACTCGTAATAACAACTTCAATACAAATATTTTTATATTCTCTTCTTAGTTTTCTACATTCACTTAATGCCATTTTATCAAAATCTCCACGAGTACCCATAGAAAAGTATAAACAGCCGTGCTCAATCTCCTCCCTTATTGCTTTATTTAATTTGTCACTTAATTTTAAGTTAAAAATATCTCTATGTCCTATAAATGCTGTTCGTATTTTCATACTCCACCTCAAAATTATGGTTGTTATTACAACCATAATAGCACATTAATAATAAATAACAAATTAATTTAGGGTTGAAATTACAACCTTATGTCAAAAATTTTCTTTGTTAAAATGTTTTATAAAAAAAAGGAGAAAATTTTGAAAATTACAACTGCAATTGCAATTAGAGTAAGTAATATTTTAAGGGAGCGAAATTTGTCACAGTATAGACTAGAAAAAAATATTGCAATGCCACATAATACAATGAAAACACTCATGCGTGAAACGAATAAAAGTGTTAATTTAAAAACTGTTTTACAAATTGTGCGAGGACTAGATATGACTGTTTCTGAATTTTTTGATGACCCAATATTTGAAAGTGACGAACTTGAAATAGACTAAAGAAAATAATACTAACATTAAAATGAGCATAAAGTTAGACAACTTGAAAAATTTCACTTCAAAATTAGCAAAATTCTTGTTGTAAAAGTGGTAATTGATAAAATTGTTGTTAAAAAAATAATAAAATCTTGATTAGGAAGATTATAATTAATAAAATTTTTGTTGCAAAAAAAATTTAAATATAGTATACTACCATTGTTTTTGGAGGATTGGCTGAGTGGTTTAAAGCGGCGGTCTTGAAAACCGTTGAGGTGAAAGCCTCCGCAGGTTCGAATCCTGTGT
>CASDOR010000003.1 GCA_949282135.1 uncultured Christensenella sp. | reverse complement strand
CTTTATTACCTCCAGCATTTTATTATAGCTTCTCATAATTTCATTCTTGTACTTTTCTCTTTTGTAAGTTGACAAAGCAACAACCGAGCCCTCTTCAATTCCATCAAAACAAAAATCATAACTCTCTTCACCAGCAGAGCAGATTGTCGGAATAACTAGTTTCCCCATTTTTTGCCAAAAAGCTCCACACCATCTATTTTTAAAAGTATTGTATATTTGTACCGCTTTTGGCATGTCCCAGTATAAGCTAAACTCTGGACTCAAAAGTGCGTAGTACTGATCAAGTTTTTCCATAGTCTTTTCTGGCTTGTCAAAAACATTTTCAAAATTCCAGTCATATGTAAAAAAATGAATTGTCTTGTCTTTATTTTCTTCGTCATTAGGCTTTGTTTTAACATACCCCCACAAATCAATCTTATCTAAGTCAATTTCTTGCTTTTTTATAAGTGGCATCCCATACTTTCCTACGGTTTTAAATTGATCTCTTACAAGCTTTTGTTTTTTAAGTGATTTTTCAAACTCATAATCACTCTCCTCTTCTTCTTTTTCAAATAACTTTTTATTTCTTTCCTGTTCGAGCAGCCTTATCCTCTCCTGGTCTTTATCATAATCTGGGTCTAAAGATCTATAATACTCTAAATTTATTTGTTCAAAATGTTTCTTATAATACTCGCTTGCTTTTTTAAAAGCATAAAACATGTCATTAGGATGATTTTTTAGTATATCTTCTTTACTGTCTTCCCAAAACTTTTTATATTGATTAAGACTCATTTCATTTGCCCCACCTGAATAGTCTGGGTCTTCGTTTTGAAGGCCATCATCTTCCCACCCACAAACTCGACAAACATTATGGAACATCTTAATGTCCCCAAGTCCGCAAGCTATACATTTACGTGGATATTTGTCAAAATCATTAATTTCTTGATTATTCATATTTATTTCTCTCCTTTTGTCTTTTTTCTTCTAATCTTTTACGTATTTTTTCATATCTATCTTTAAAATTTTGTCTAAAATATTCTTTCGCTCTCAATATAGCATAAAATCTATTTTGAGGAAGGTTTTTTAATATATCTTCTTTATTTTCTTCCCAAAACTTTTTATACTCATTAAAACTCATATGATTTGGTCCGCCCGTATAGTCTGGGTCTTCACTTTGCGAGCCATCATCTTCCCATCCGCAAAAACAACAAATGTTATATGGCATCTCAATGTCCCCAAGTCCGCAAACCCTACATTTATAAGGCGGAATCTCTACTAATTCACCTTTTTTATTTTTAACAAACTTTCCCATATCATTAAACTCATTTTTCTTTAATTAAGATATTTTTTCCGTTTAACTTTATCTTCTACATTTTCTCATCATACTCTGAGTTGTATTCTCTAAAAAATTCTAAATTTATTTGTTCAAAATGTTTCTTATAATACTCGCTTGCTTTTTTAAAAGCATAAAACATGTCATTAGGATGATTTTTGAGTATATCTTCTTTACTGTCTTCCCAAAACTTCTTATATTGATTAAGACTCATTTGATTTGCCCCACCTGAATAGTCTGGATCGAGGACTTGAAGATCGTCATCCTCCCACCCACAAACTCGACACACATTAAACTCGAATTTAATATCTGTCTGTCCGCAAACCCTACATTTGCAAGGTGCCAACTCTACTATTTCACCATATTTATTTTTAACTAACTCTCCCATTTTTTACCTCTCTTTTTTAATTTTAAAAAGTTCCTTACTTAATTTCTTGGTCTATTTCACCTGTTCTATATTTTAATATGTCTCGATATAACACTGGATAATGTGCTTTAAAATAGTTATTTGCTAAGTCTATAGCCTTTAATGCGTTATTATTTTTTATTAAAACACCCTTATTTTCCTCAAAAAATTTTTTATACAGGTTATAGCTCATATCATTTGCACCGCCTATGTAGTCAGGATTTTCATATTGAATATCATCATCTTCCCACCCACAAGTCCTACACACCTGAAATTCAAATTCTATATCTGTTTGTCCGCAAATTCTACATTTTTTCATAAGCTATAATCCCTTTTAATCCAATAATCCCCATACAATTTAAACCGACTATAAAAATAACGTAATTCCTTAGAAGGTGTATAATATGTAACTATTTTACCGTGCTTTGATATAATCATAAACTCATTAGTGGCTACATTATATTTGTATATAGAATGAAATTTTTTTTCATTTGCTTTAAATGAGATTATGGAATCACTTTCAGCATTTAAAAACTCAACTGCTTTTTTAGAATATTTATATGGATATCCTTCTAAACCAAACATTTCCGCGTGTTTAAAATGCTCAACCTCATTTTCTGGCGAAGTCCAGTATTTTGCATTCCAGCTTGGGCCTTTTTCCATTGTAGCATGTTTCCTCCTTATCTTAAAATAAATTTTCGACTTTTATTTAAAGAAGTTATAAATGACGTCCTTTTTAACCCCTATACATAAATTTTAAATCACCATAATTTATACCTTCAAGCTTTAGTGCCAAAAATTTTAATTTTAAAAGGTTTTACTAAAGAGTAAGTAGATATAAGTGTTCTTATAAATAAATTTTATCTAAAGTAAAAAGCTTAACATTAAGTTTTTTGAGTTGTAGTTTTTTTATACCTTTTGCACAATTTTATTAATTGACAATAAGTTTTAAAAAATTATAATAATTTTATGGATACAAAAGAATTATTAAAGAAAAAATTTGGTTTTAATGATAAAGAGCTTGAAACAAAAAAGGCTATAATAGATAGTCTAGGAAACTTATCTGAAAAAGAACTTAATGATAAAGTTGACTTTTATAAAAAGAACTTTAATTTTAGTGATAGTGAAGTCAAAAAAATAGTTAAAAATTTACCAACTGTGCTTAAATTAAGCGAAAATAATGTTAACGAAAAAGTTAGCTATTATAAATCTAAATTTAATCTAAACATCGAGGAGTTTAGTAAAATTTTTAAGAATCAACCAAGTATAATAAGTTTTAACAGCAAGACTATGGATGAAAAAGTTGATTTTTACAAGACAAAATTTGACTTAGCGGACCTAGAGACAAGTAAAATTATTAAAGGCTTCCCTACCCTTTTGTGCCTTAAAGAAGAACATGTGAATGAAAAATTTGACACAGTTAAATCCTTATTTAATTTGTCAGAGGACGAGGCAAAGGAGTTTATAAAGTCACAACCTAATTTGCTCTCTCTTAGCACTTCAAGTTTACAAGAAAAGAAAGAGGTTTTTGACAAGCTTAACCTTTCGCACGAATACATTGCCTCTACCCCTATGATTTTAACCTGCCCTACAAGTACTTTAGATATAAAGTATAAAATGTTTTACCCTTTAAGCCCTAATTTGAAATTTTTAAAACATCCTTGGTATATGCAATCGGCAGACAAGACTTATGCAAGGCTTAATTTTTTAACTTCTCGCCAAGACAAAGTAAAACCTAGCATGCTTTTAATAAGTGAAAGGAACTTTGAGAATATATTTGGAGTTACAAGTGCCGCTTTAATGGAAGAATACCCTTTAGATGAGACTGCTAAGGAATACATAAATGCCTCCTATGAGATGTCTAAATTTGAACATGAAAATCAAAATTTATTTGATGATGAAAAGGATTTTGAAAGACAAATAAGTAAATAAATAATCAAT
>CASDOR010000002.1 GCA_949282135.1 uncultured Christensenella sp. | reverse complement strand
TTGTAACCAAATTCGCAGCCATTAAACACCACGTTAAACATAGGTGTCCCCTCTATATCTATATCATTAAGGTAAATCGCCCCACCACTGCCAGTCGCGTGATTGTTCAAGAACACACAATCATTAAACTCCCACTCCCCATAACTCTCCGCATAAATGCACCCCCCATCTCCTTCATTTACATTCCCAACAAACTCACAATTCGACATTGAAAAAGAAACAATTCCTGCTCTAATAGAGATACAAGAGCCACCTTCATTATTAACAAAATTACACCCCTCAATTTGTAAAGACTGCACCTTACATGCAGTAAAAATGCCACCGTAATTAAAAGTGTTATTTATAAACTTACTTGACGAGATCACCCAATCATTAATAAATTCTGCAGAATAACCTTCAGAAGTCCAAAACCAAGTAAAATATGGACTTTCACAGTTTTGAACTGTTAAATTTGTAAAATTTAAACTTACAGTTGCAACAGAGTGTCCATGAAAAAATGCTAATATCCCCCTTTGGGTTTTACAACCAATAAAAGAAACATCTGTGAGTTTAAAATAATCTGCTCCATTATGAAAAAGTATTCTATCATTTCCAGCTGTAATCCCTCTAAAAAGACAATTAGAATATTCAACACTTTCAGCGTACGCACAAATTATTCCATATGTACACTTTTCATCAACAAAATCACAATTCTCTAATTTTAATTCTCCTTCATAATCAGTTGCCCGTATATCACTACCTAGCCCCCTGCTGCTAGCACTTACATTATTATAGAAATAACAATTAGCAATACTTATCAACGCATTACTAGTTAAAACATCAATTAAAGAAGCCTCATAAGCCTCAGTTGATGAAATAGTGTAATTAATTTCATTATTATAGAATTTTGAATTTACTAAATTAAAACCAACACCATCAGTTGTACGATTTCTAAATCTTATAATACCTCCATTAACATATTTACTTGAAGTTCCATCATAATATATTGAATTGTTATAAGCCTCAATTCCACTTAAATTAATAAAACTAACACTTATGCCACTAAACGTACCCACATCAATGAAAAAGCCAACTCCACTATCTGCTTCGCAGTTTCTAATTGTTAAATCAGTTGTAAAAATACTTGCTGTTCCAGAAGTAAGCGCAACTCCTCTTGTGTGGCTGTTTTCGATTATACAGCCAGTGCCGAAGGTGACATTTGAAGTGGTGGCGGAAAGAGTCATGAGATATTTAGTGTCAGTCGAGTCAATATTTGCCCCATCAAGGGTAATATTTGAAAAACTGACAGTAGTAGTCGAACCTGTAATAGATATAAGCTCACCGGTTTCACTTGCGGTCAGACTCCCAGTTGTCCTAACAAAGGTAATACGAGAGGTTGGGGCAACAGTCAAATCACTACTTATCACAATAGGACTAAGGACATTGACAGTACCACCGTCAGGAAGAAGTTCAAGTATTCGCGTCATTGAAGCAACTGGGGTAGAGGAGGATGCCCCGTCATTTGTATCAACACCACTCGAACCTGACGCATAAATAACACCAGCCGCGCCAACAAGCTCGGACTCGCTGCTATCAACCCTTATTTCGTCACTTATGGTTGTTTCTTCCTTAAATTCGTCATGCACTGCACTTGCCGACCGACCGGTCGTAAGTGAAATACCAAACAGCATAATTAGCACTACAAATATGCCAATTAGCATGACGACCCTTAATTTTGACTCTTTTGTGATATGCATTTTTCTCCCCCTCTTCTTTTCTCGTACTAAACCTGGAACTTTTCCGTATGTTTTTACCTTTGCTTTGTTGCCCTTCTCGCTTTTTTATATACTATTTTTTCTGCCCTTCTCGCTTTTTAATGATTTGTTACTTTAAACTACAAACTCTAGCCCAACTTATTAAACTGTTCTTTTGCCTTTCTATTTCTCGCTTTTTATATGCTATATTTTCTGCCTTTCTATTTCTAGTTTTCCTTTTGTCTTTTTGTCTTTCTCTTTTTAGTTTTATTTTTTTTGTTTTTTGTTTTTTTAAATTCGTAAACTTTTTCCCTATTATTAAGTTGTATTTTTTAGCATTTCTTTAATTTTTTTGCCTCTTATTTCACTTAGCTTTTTATTCCCTCTTTGACTTCTTAGTTTTTGTCCTTAAGTACACTATAAAGCCTACTACTACTAAAAGCACAATTACTGCTAAAACTACCCCTAAGATATAATCCTTGTTTCTTGTGTCATCTGCTTTAGTTATAACCCTGCCTGCCTCACCTGGTTCAAAACTAAGGCTAAGTAAAGACGTATTTCCACCGGTTAAGGTAAGGATTCCATTTTCGTTCGTGCCAAGACTTGCATCCGGAGTATTCGAGGAAGTACAACGACTAATAAAGATATTCACAGTTGTAAGCCTTCCTTGACTTCCGACCGCAATCCCCTCGCCGCCATTCACAGCATGACACGCAGCAATTATTGTATCAAAAATGTATGCAGTTCCATCAACATACACCCCTCCGCCTTGATATGCGTAGCATTGTGTCAAGTTTGATGATACCAAAGTAAGTTTTGCATTAATGCCAACATAAATTCCTCCGCCTAACTTTTCAGCAGTCATATTGCTAGACGAGTTTGTGTAATAATTAGTGCCATTGGAAAGCCTTGATTTGTTTATAAGTATATTGACTAAATTCGCCTCGCCATTTGCAAGCTTGATTGTAAGTCCACTACTACTAGACGTCCCAACTTGTGCCCCACTATATGCCGAGTTAGATATAAATGTTGTATTTATAACACTGAGTCTCCCCTCACTATAAATTGCTCCACCACCTCGTGCCAAACAATTATTTATGCGTCCACCTACCATGTTAAGAGTGCCAGTACTCGCGTTGAATATTCCACCACCTGCACCATTAAACTGCGTACTCGCAAGATAGTTAAGATACCTACAATCTCTTATTACTACTCCATAAAGAGAGGCAGTACCACCATTATAAATAGCACCTCCAGGGCTTACAGGCCCTATTGTGTTCGTATTATATCCACCTTTAATTTCAACATTCCCTGTAATTGTTAGTGTGCCATTATTGACTATTAAAGGACTTGTACTCCCTGCTGTTGCATACCCTTGTCCGTCAATAATAAGTTTGCCTGTCATATGCGTTCCATCAGTTACGTTTCCACCTCCAATGGAAAGACTCCCAGAACTCGTAATGTTAAATATCTCGCCATTAAACACCTGCTCATCCGCCACACCGCTTGTACGCCATTTGTACCTATATAGGTATACTAGCTTGTCAACCGCTATCGTCTCTTCCCCAGTCACGTCATATGTATCACTAAAATAAATCGCTCCCCGCGGTGTCATATAACTCAAAACCTTATTTATTCCAACACTCGCCGGAATACTTACCCCCTGCCCGTCACTATTCAAATAAAACGCACCATTAATAAAATACAACTCGTCATACTCAAAATAACTCCGAGCTCGGAAGTTAACCGTTTCATAAGCCTCCGTATTTGTAGGGGTAAACGTAATATAAATATTTGTGGTATCAAAAGTGATATCGCTATAAGCCGATTGTGGCGTAAATTTACCCGCAACACTATTTCCATATTGGTCAATGGCAACTCCACCCTTTATTCTATCTGTTAAATCAGTGGTACTCGTTAAATTCTCCCCATAGTATAGCAAAACCTCTGTTAAAAAGGAGGAACTCGCTCCGCCCTCATAAAAGAAATCTTCATCATGTATACTTACCTTATTTTTGGTAATCTCAAGTGTCCTACTCCCTTCTTCTGTGGTATAACCACTTGCAGTTAATCTATAATATATCTCATGTGTACCAATTTCACAAATACTAGGCACTTCGCTTGAGTAAGAGGTCCCATCTAAACTATATGTTATAGTCACATTACTTGGTTCAATAACATTAAGTATTATATTGTGCCCTCTTCCATCATATGGTAATGTGTTATCACTTGCAGTATATACTATGTTGCCTGTAAGCTCTCCAACTTTTTTTAGATAAATACCGCCATCTCGAAGTTCAAAACTATAATTTGGGTCATCACTAATAAAACAATCTAATATATCACTTGTATATACACTTGTATCAAGAAATTCCACAAACGGAACTATTCCGTTGAAAATTTCCTCAGTCGAATCAGTAGTAATACCAGAAGGAGCAGTCATTATTCCAAAGTTTATCACACTATCAGGATCGAGGTTACCAACATAGATAACATTATCAACATACAGATTGCTCTCTACTCCTCCGACTAAAGAACCATTTTCTATTATAGGATGTTCCTCACTGTCGATCTCAGCTCCTGTTCTATTTCCATAAATCTCGACTTTTCCATAAAGATAAACATCACTAAATGCCACTCCTGCATATTCATAATCATTACTATCATTTCCGTCCACATTGTTTCTAATTATTGAATCAAAAATTCGAAGCCTGCCTTCTGTTTGTCCAAGGCCGCCACCCCAATAGCCTGAATAATTTTCCTCAATTAAACACTCAATAATATCAGAATAATATGTATCAATGGCACCAGCTGAATTCCTAGCAACATTTCGTCTAAAAGTACAACGCAAAAATATTGCACCTCCACGAAATGCCCCTCCCGTGTTTCCCGATTCATTTTCTATAAAATCACAGTCACTAACAAGCATAGTTCTTTTTGCTATGTTCACTGCCCCACCAATATTGCTAGAATAATTACCTTCAAAATAACAATTTGTTATTTCCCAATCAACTTCGATACGATAACCTAAAGAATAAAACTTACTTTCAAGATAACCTATTGCTCCGCCATCTGCGTGATTTCCTTCATTAATATTATCTATAAATCTAGAATCTCGCACAACAATTTCTTTGTCAATCGAGCAACGAGTAACAGTCACCACTGCAATAGCTCCAGGTACCATTATTTTTAAACCCTCATTTGTACCAACTGTATCATTATTGTAAGCAGTAACAGAACTATCAACATTATTACTTTCAAATAAACAATTTATTATTGTTAAAGCTTGAGTTGTGTAAATTGCTGCCCCTCCACCAAGCTCCCCATCGGTATCGAAGTTAAAAGATTCAGCATCTGGTGTAAAATTATTTGCCACACTATTTCCTATAAATTCGGCATTGCGAACTATAATGTTTGCCGTCCTTGTGTTAGTTTCATTTTGTACAAGGTTGCAATAAATTACCCCACCGCATGCGGCAGTATTGTTTCTAAACACCCCACCATTGATTGTGAGGTTACCTTGATACATATTAATCACCCCACCAGCATTAACATTGCTATTATTCTCAAACACACCACCATTGATGACAATATTTCCACCACCATCAATAATCGTACCAACACTAGGTGAAGGTCCATGGTAATTCATAAATTCACTGTCAGTAACGTCATCAGCAATAACATTATTACTAAACACTCCACCGTTAATAACTAACCATGGTTTCATTGAAGTAGACACAATATCTATATCAGGTTCCTTATTACTATAAAGCGTAACCGTAGAATCGTCATGAAAAATACCTAATTCATTGTGTGAAAAATCACCACCATTAACAATAATACTTGATCCCGTAGCGCTTTTAACACGGAAAATAGAAAAATAATAATATCTAAAAGAGTGAGAAGTATTTGGGTTGCCTTCAATACCAAAAATCCCATCATTAATTGTTAAGTGAGAATTTGATAATATGTTAAACACCCCACCATTCCTAGCCATTGCCCCTACAACGTAAATATCGTTTATTAAAACTTCGGAGTTGCTAAAACTGAAGGTTGAAGCGGCTGTTACGCAGTCTATAAATGAAGAGCCATTGATTACCACATCACAATTATTTGTGTTGATTATTTGAATAACTTGCACATCCACATCATTAAAAACAACCTTTTCTTCAAAAACAAGTTTACAACTAAAGGCATAAATAACGTAGAATTTATTTGCATCATTATCTTTAAAATTATCTGCAGTAAAATAGAAATTATCAAACACCACAGTTGGGACATTAGCCCCTGAGCCATCCCCTATTTTAAAAACCTGAGGGTAAGTCTCACCTCCAACCCAATGATCCACTTCAGCAAGTCTAAAAGTTATGGTGTCATACCCCATATCAATGACGGTGTCGGTTGTTATGTGAAAGGTTGACATTATGTAAATTGAGGCGGTAGGGGATGCAAGTTCCTTTGCCTTATCGAGTGTTTTTATAGGGGTGTCAGCGGAAAGACCATCGTTTGTGTCTGCCCCGCCGTATTTACTTTCAGGGTCAATATATAGAGTTTCAGCACCATTTGAAGACAAAAGTGCGTTTTCTTCTTCTTGAACCTTCACACTAGTTTTTTCTTCCACACTTACACTTTTTGCCTCAGCAAAGAGCACACTCCCAAGAGGTAAAAGTGCGAATATAAAAAGCATAAAAAATAAAGTTGCAAAAATTTTAAATTTATTTGACAAGAAATTGTTCTTTGACATAATTTTCTCCCCTGTAAATAAAACTCTTAATTTAAACCTGTAAAAATCTCTTTAGTAACATTTTGTGCAAAAACACAAACATTATTTATCTTTAATTCATAGTACGTAAATAGTATATATATATTACGTCAAATTTCCAAACAAAATTTAGCAAATTTCTTTATTTTTTTTAAAAATTATCTTAGAGTAATTTTAAGAACACTACCAACTTTTAAGACATATTTAAAAGACTTTATTTTTTAAAAAACCACTACTTTTATAATCACCTCTTCCCTAGCCAAAATTAAAGGGAATGAGGGGCAAAAAAATACTTAAAAAAAGTCAAAAAAAACATAACAAAAAGTAAGAATAATACCCAAAAAAAACACGTAAAAAAAGAGAAAAGCGTGATAAAACTTTTCTCTTTTTATATATTAAGTCAAGAATAAAAATTTGTTAGACCTCTAAATAGTCAACATTACAAGTTCTTACTTTAAAAGATCCCTAAAAGACTTACCGAATTTGAAGCTAGGCATTTTTGAAGCTGGAATTGTAATAGTTTGTTTTGTTTGAGGGTTGATACCTTTTCTTGCAGCTCTTTCCTTTACTTTAAAAGTACCAAAACCTGCAAGACTAACCTCCTCACCATTTTTAAGTGCATCAGCAATACTTGATACAAATGCCTTGTAAGCTTCGTCAGCATCTTTCAATGTAAAGCCTGCTTTATTAGCGATAGCACTAACTAAATCACCTTTATTCATAAAAAACTCTCCTTTTTAAATGATTTCCTAAACATAGGCTTGAATAGATATTAGCACAAAAAATCTTATTTTCCTAATAAAATTAAGCAATTTTTTTAAAAAAAACCAAAAAAACACCTTTTTTATGCGTATTTTATCTAGTTTTTGACCCTACTTAGCCTAATTTTATATTAATTTTTGACCTTTTAAAGTTAATTTAAACATATTTTTTGTATTCTTATTAATAATTTATGGACCTTATTAATAATGTCCTTCGTCACCGTCATTTAAGTACAAGATACCAAGAGTATGTTCCCCACAATGAGAGGTAATGACACTACCTGCCTTAGTTTCAATTATTTCTTTAAACTTTCCGTACTTCTTAAGCTCCTCACGGACCACCTTTAACATTTCTTCAGTCGCTGTTGTATAAGTTATCATGATTCTTGTGTGGTCTGGATTATTATAAGTATTTAACTCGTCAATGACATAACGTCTTAGTGCCCCAACAAGCCCTCCTATGTACTTTTTACCAACAACTATTATTCCGTCTTTTAGTTGCAAAGTAGGTTTAATCCTAAGAAGATTAGCTCCAAAAAGTGCAAGAGCGCTACACCTACCGCCCTTATAAAGATAATTTAGTTTTTCCACAACAAAAGACGACTGGGTGTAAGGAGTACGTTTATTTATCATGTCGACTATTTGTTCTGGCGAATATTTGCCGCTAGACACAAGCTCGCTAGCATAAATTGCAATTAGTCCCGACCCAGAAGACAAAGTTGTTGTATCTACCACATGAACTTTTGGGTTTTCCTTTTCAACGACTTTTGCATACTCGTAGCCGCTACTAAGTTTACTACCAATTCCAACGTGAATGACATCATAACCTTTATCAGTAAAGGAGTTAAAGAAATCTTTGAGGTCTTCTGGACTCCTTGCACCAGTTTTAGGGAGTTCCTTAGTTTTATTTACGTGATCAAAAATATCTTGTGGAGTAATATCTACCCCATCATAATATGTTTTGTCCCCTAGTGTCACGACAAAAGGAATAACCTTTATATTGTACTTTTCATAAAGTTCTGGCGTCAAATCTATAGTGCTATCTGCAGTAATTTGTATCTTATATTTATTTTCTTTATTTTCCTCCATATAATTGTCCCCTTTAAATAAACTGCTTTTAATTTTACAATTGTTAGGACAAATTGTCAATTAAAGCAAATAAATTTACTTGACGAGAAGACTTAAAATTGATATTTTTTTGTGTGTTAGATAAATTTTTTCTTATGGGGTAATGAGAAAAATGGCAACAAATGACGAAAAGAATTTACACGCAGGACACAGAGAAAGGCTAAGGAGCCAATTTAGAAAAGGTGGTTTTGAATTACTAAACGAGCATCAGGTTCTAGAACTTATGCTCTCCTTTGTTGTTCCGCAAAAAGATACAAATCCGCTTGCGCACATGCTTATAAACAAGTTTGGAAGTCTTAGAGAAGTTATTGATGCACCATATGAAAGTTTAATTACAGTTAAAGGTGTAGGACATGTCCTTGCAGAATTTTTCAATTTTGAAAGCAAACTTTTTAATCACTTAAAATCTGCAAAGGCTCAAGAAGAAAATGTTTACTTACATAACACACTTCAAATTATAGACTTCTTCAAAAAGACAACTGAGGTTGGTGATTTAGAAAAATTTTATTACATATTTTTAACTTCTCAAGGCAAAATGATTAAATTTGGTGAAATGGGCAAAGGTGACGACAGACGAGTAAGTTTAAACAATAAAGAGTTTATTAATGCTGTAATAAAATCAAACGCACACTCAGTAGTAATTTGCCACACGCATCCTAGTGGACTTGCGACACCATCTTGGCAAGATAGGGAACTTACAAAATCTCTTAGTGTCACATTAAGAGGTATACATGTAAGACTTGTTGACCATATAATTGTCTCACATGAAGGCTACTATAGTTTCTTTCAAAACAAACTTCTTGGCAATTAGACTTTAAGGCATAATTTTTTAATTCCTAGGCTTTTTATTTAAACATATAAGCACACGGTTAAATATTATTTTTTGACTTAGACTTTAGTTTTTAATAATTAAGGTTAAATTAAATAAAAGAAGTTATTCACAAACAGGTTAAAATTGTGAATAACTTTTGTTTTTGCAAAATATAATTTTGCTATCTGTTATTCCTTATAATAACGCAAATAAATCATCTAAAAGTGCGCCAATAAAAGATTCGTTATACTTATAAGAATAAACTACTTTTCCTAGAAATTTATTTTGATTAAATGCACCAAAAATATGGCTATCTTGACTATGCGAACGGTTATCTCCAAGTACAAAAACTTTTCCTTCTTCTATCTTCATAGTGGCAGTGAGGCTATCAGAGGTCTCCTCTTGTACTATGTTATGTGCTAGACAAAAAAGTTCAAAATATTCATTATTCATATCAAATCTGTTGTCTCCTAGATATGACTCGTTTATTGGCTCATCATTCACATAATATTCGCAGTATCCAGCATTCTCAGTGCCTATTTTATTAAATTTTAGTGTTAGAGTATCTCCACCAACAGCAATAACGCGTTTAATTATGACCTCATCTTCCATATAATATGTGCGGATAACATGCCCCATGTCAATTTCCTTTGTTTCGGCTTCCATTTGTAGTAGCACAATGTCCCCTCGAGAATACGTGCCATAACGACTTACTACCGCTATGTCTCTTAAAGATTTATAATCTTCCTCAGTCCACTCGTATCCTTCTTCTGTTTTGTAATTGTTAAAAGTCGGTTGCATTGAAACACCATTAATGTAAGCCCTATAAAAAAAAGCACTAAATAACAAAAGACTTATCGCAAATAAAGTTAGTAACACCAAAAAAATTGTGAAAAGAGCTTTCTTTAATTTGCTTTGCTTTGCCAAAGAGTATGAAGGATTAAATTCAATCTGCTTTCCTGCCATTTTAAATACCTTTTATAATTATAACCATACAAAAAATAAAATCAAACACTTCTGCTTGATAATTTTACAAAAAAGTGTTAAATTATTTCATGTTAGCCGACAAAGCAAAAGCTTATAAGAAGTAAATTTGTGTAGAAAAAAATATTAAAGGGCTTTTTTACTTTTTGTTACTTTTATTTTAGTTTTGTTTAAAGCATTAGTTTTACAAAGACAATCTTCTTTCTTTATAAAAACCTCAACCATAAAATGTTTTTAATTTTCTTTCAAAAAATAGATCAAATCTTTTTTATCTTCACCAAAACACAAAACATTTTGTCTAGGAGGTAGTTACTTAAAACATCTAAAAATTCACTTGCCTTCGTAGTGTAACGGATAGCACACTGGTCTTCGGAACCATTAGTTCGGGTTCGAATCCTGACGGGGGCGCCAATTTTTAAAAAGTTAATAAATTATAAAACCTTTTGGTCGGCACTTTAACATTAAAAAATTTTATCTAATCATCTTTGACTGGATTTTTGTTGTAGCAAAAATCAATATGAAGGCCTTGACAATCTAGGACAATAAAAAGAGTGAAAGACTTTTCACCCTTTTTTTGATTTGTTCATATTAAAAGTTATATGTATCTTTAAGGAGTTTAAGATGAGTGAAAATAATTGTTTTACCCACGACAAGCCAGAAATTATAAATATACAAAACGAAACCACTAAAAACAACTACTATAGAAAAGAGATTTGGACAGGAGAGCATCTTCAAGTGACTGTTATGGCGATTCCACCAAAAGGTGAAATAGGACTAGAAATACATAATGACACTGATCAGTTTTTGCGTATTGTTCAAGGTGTAGGCTCAGTCTATATGGGAGAAACAAAAAAAGATGTCAAACTTATAGGGTACGCAAACCCAGAATGTGCAATTTTAATACCTGCAAACACTTGGCATAATGTAGTAAACGAGCAAAATATGCCCCTTAAACTTTATTCAATTTACGCACCACCTCACCACAAAAAAGGCACTATACATAAAACAAAATTTGACTCAGACCTAGCAGAAGACTAGGTCTTTTTTTTGTAAGTCCTCCTCTTTTTTCACAAAAGGCTTACAGACTGTCAAGCAATTTTTTTCTCAAAGATTCATACTCTTCTTCAGTTATTTGCTTTGACTTTTTTAACTCTTCAAGTTCATTTAATCTTTCTGTAAGTCTCATGACATTACGAGAAATTTCTAGATTTTCTCTACTTATATTTGTGTTTGAATTTTCACCTTGCGTGTCTTTGCCTAAATTTTCATTACCATTTAAGTACACCGCATTTTTTTCGAGATTTGCGTTATTAACAGCCATAGACACCCAAAAAGATATAAACCAAACAATTAAGCTATTAAATATGTTAAGTATAAGAAGTGCAAAATATAGCCCATTACGTTTAATTATTTGTTCGTCAGTCTTTTTTAGACTCAAAAGATACACAATACCAGTAATTACTGATAACAAAACTGACAAGCTATCAATCACTATAATGTAAATAGAAAATTCTGGTGACAAAATGTCAATAACTAATGTCACTATATTAAAAATGCTTGCAACAAGACAAAGAATACCTGATATTTTTAAAGTTTTTTTCATATTTCTCCTTTATTTCTGCACTGATAGAAAATATACTACTAAAAAAATATTTGTCAACTAGGTTTACAAATTTTATTGGCTAAATTTTTAAATTACAATTTTAAGTTTTAAATGGCATATGCGGCCCTATCTTTTATGCTTCCTGTTAATGAAAACCATTCGAGTGAGGCATACACGTGCCTTATTTTTCCCTTATATTTATAAGTTATATCAACTATTGGTACCTTATAAAAAAGCTTAGTGATATTACAAAAATTTCTACTCATTCCTCATGTATCATATGCTGATAAAATAATAATTGATAATAAGTTGCTTATTTTTTAAAAATACAATATAATAGAGTTATGAGTAAAAAGTTTGATATAGATAAAGACATTAAAAATAAGTTAATAATTTCCATTGTCGCCACTGTTCTATTTGTAGTTGGAATCCCAATTATAATATTCTCTGCAATAAATAGCTTTTGGGTGGGATTAGTCTTTGGCATTGTGTTTGTCGTTTTTGGATTCTATGGATCCCCTCTTCTTTGGATTAGTTTTGGTAACTTAAAAAGTTTAAAAAGAGTCGTTGATGCTGTAATGGAAGAAAACTTAACAACTGCCAAAGAAATTGCAGGCCAGCTTCAAATAAGCGAAAAAACTGCTAAGGGCTTTATTACACAAGGAATAAACAAAAGATACATAACTGGCTATATCTTTGATGGAGAAGTCTTAACACCTAATGAGAAAAATCCTCCTAAGAAAAAGGTTGTTCAAAATAAGTGTAGTAATTGTGGCGGAGTTTTAGATCAAACCGCAACCGGTTTTTACTGCCCTTATTGTGGCTCAAGATTTGAAAAAGAATAATACAAATAAAACAAATTTAATTTTAGTAGCAAAGCAACAAGAAGTTTAATAAAAATGAGGTAGTACTTTAACCCTACAGGTTATTCCTTACTACTTCATTTTTTATTCTTCATCATACGTGTCAAGAAAACTATGTCTATTCCCCTTTTTATCTTTATAACAAATAACAGTGGGTAAAATTACATTTTCCACACTTTTAAATATATTTGCCTCAACTTGATTATTTTCTTTTTTAAGAAATTCAATAAGTCTTTTTATTTTCTTTCTTTTTGATAATTCTTCATGTAAATTGTTCTCATCCCTTTCGGTAAATTTACAAGCACATCTAAGAAATTTTAACTCATTATAATCTCGCCATGCTTCTATATCTTTTTCTCTTATTAAATACATAGGGCGAATTAATTCCATCCCCTTAAAATTTGTGCTTTTAAGTTTAGGCATCATTGTCTGCACTTGCCCGCCGTAAAGCATGCCCATAAGTATAGTTTCAATCACATCATCATAGTGGTGACCTAGAGCAATCTTATTACACCCTAATTCTCTTGCCCTTGCATATAAATACCCTCGCCTCATCCTAGCACATATGTAACAAGGCGATTTTTCAATTTCCGTAACATTGTCAAATATATCTGTATTAAAAATATCTATAGGCACATTAAGTTCTTTTGCGTTATTTATTATCTGTTCTCTATTTTGCTTGCTATAGCCAGGATCCATTACTAGAAAAACAAGTTCAAAGGGAAACTTATTATGCTTTTTAAGTTCTTGAAATAACTTTGCCATAAGCATCGAATCTTTTCCGCCTGAAATACAAACCGCAACCTTATCCTTCGGCGAAAGTAATTTATATCTGTTTATGCCCTGACAAAACTTCGAAAAAATACTAGAATGGAATTTTTTTCTAATACTTAACTCTACTCTTTCATTTTTAGTTAAACTCTCATCATTCTTTTGCATGTCTTTTCACCTTTTTTATGGTAAAAAAAATAATTTTATTTGTAAAGTAAAATTTTAGTTGCAAAAAATTTAATATGGTGATAGAATAATTCTTGCCTAGCACTTAGGCACTCCTTTTAATTATATTAAGTTATTGATAAACAAAATAGTAATCCATAAAAATTATTATTTTGTTTATCATAATCTAAATCAAATATAATCGTTCATACGTAAATAATTAGGAGTTTGTTGTTTAAATAACTTTAATATTGCTTCAAAACTTAACATAACATGCGGATGTGGCGAAACCGGTAGACGCGCACGTTTAAGGGGCGTGTGGGAAACCTTGTGGGTTCGAGTCCCACCATCCGCACCAATAAAGGAAATTAGAGGTTTGACCCCTCTAATTTTTTTGCTTGTACCTTAATTTAGTACCCTAGTTTTTGCAAATTTTCGTGCAAATTTGAGTGCCTACAAATGAAAGTAAAGAGGTAAAAAAACTATCTTTTGTCAAGAATAAAGTGAGCGCTATTTTGCCTGATCGTGCACTAAAAATCATATAACATTATAATTTTGTGCATACATTTATTATCTCTTTCTTTTTCTGCTTTATTTCTATGTCATAAAAAACAAAAGGTTTTTATTTCCATGTTAGAGATTACTATTTTTTACGTAATTTATTATTTTTAGGCTGTTTTGTTTGACAAAACAATATCTATTTAATATAAAATAATAAAGGAGGAAAATATGAAAAGGTTTTTAGGAGCATTATCTGGTAGTGTTGCGGGTATTTTAACTTTTGTTTTTTTAAGCATTCCGTTTATGTCCCTCAATAATGAAAATGAAACAATTACAGAGGCAACTTCTATGAACGCCTGGGACTTTTTAAACAGTGAACTTCTCTCAAACATGGAAGGCTATGGGTTTTTAAAGGCATTTATAATTATTTCCATCGTTCTAGCTTGCCTTATTATTCTACTCTCTGTTTTGTCTCTACTTAAAGAAACTAAAATTATCAAAACCAACGCAAACTTTGATTTCTTTAACTTCCTACTACTTATTTTACTTACAGTAAGTGCTATTGTTGTCATAATAGGCATAAGTAATCTTGGTAAAACAACAGAAGTATTCACCGACAAAGTTATTAGACCTTATAAGGCGGGTGTTGGCTCAATACTTAACATTGTAGTAAGCGCACTTGCAACACTTGCTTGTGCTATTCCAGTGTTTAGTCCTAGCAAAAAGAAAAAAAGATAATTGATTAAATTTTTTAGCAAGGGTTCTTCCCTTGCTTTTTTTATTTCCTTTTAAATTTTAACTAAAATAAATACTTGCTCATAAGACAATCAAAAAAACTTCTTTTAATATTGCAAAATTAATTTTTTTACACAATTAAATAATTAGATTTTAGCAAGTACAATAATTTATTATTTAAATAATATTTTTGTTTTAAACAATCAACAAATAAATTTATTACTCTATTTTTTGCATATACTCACAAGACTTTGACATAGACATTAAATATATAAAAGTCGCGTATTAATAATAAAAAAGCATAAAGTTGAGTAATGTATGTCATATTATCATAATAAAACACTTCAAGAAATACTTAAAATAACCAAAACAAATCAAAGTGGATTAACAGACAAAGAAGCTGAACTCCGCTTAAAAACTGCTGGACCAAACTCATTAAACCATGAAAAAAAACAAAACTATCTTTTAAAATTTTTGTCACAATTTAAAGACATAATGGTGGTAATCTTACTATGTGCCGCAGTCGTATCATTAGTCTTTTCTTTCTTACAAAAAAGCACCACAGAACTCATTGATGCTATAATTATTTTTATCATTGTACTAATTAATGCGACTCTCGGATTTTCTCAAGAGTTAAAAGCGGACAAGGCTTTAGAAAGTCTTAAAAAAATGTCTCAGCCCTTTTCAATTGTTATTAGAGATGGTAAAAAAAAGAAAATAAAAACAAGTGAAATTGTAGTTGGAGATATTATTGTTTTAGAAGCTGGAGATGTCGTACCTGCAGATATTTACTTAATTGAAAGCAATAGCCTTAAATGTGACGAGTCTGCCCTTACCGGCGAAAGTATGGCGGTAGAAAAGACTGCAAATGTAATTTTGCCTGAAAAAACAAATTTAGGTGATAGAAAAAACATGTGCTTTTCTTCTTCGATTGTAACCTATGGAAGAGGATTAGGCATAGTTGTAGCAACTGGTAAAAATGCAGAAATAGGAAGAATAGCATCTCTCCTTGATAAAGAAAAAACAGAAACCACCCCACTTCAAAACGGACTTAACAAGCTTGGCGAAATCATAACCTTTATAGTACTTGCTATTGCCATTATTATTTTTATTGTAGATGTAATTTTTTCAAACCTAGGCTATATTGACTCTTTTCTAACTGCAGTCGCCATTGCAGTTGCCGCAATTCCTGAAAGCCTTCCTGCGGTAGTCACAATTATTTTATCTCTTGGGGTTATGAGACTTGCCAAAAAAAATGCTATCGTAAAAAAACTACATGCAGTTGAAACTCTTGGCTGCTGCGAAATAATTTGTAGCGACAAAACTGGAACTATTACACAAAATAAAATGAGTGTTGAAAAAGTGTGCGTTGGACTTAACTTTTACCATAATCTAAAACAATTTAATGCGCCTCAAAACCATGAACTAATTAATTGCATGCTTCTATGTAATGATGCCTCTCTTGAAAATGACACTTATCTTGGCGACCCAACAGAGACTGCCCTTATTAGGTTTTGTGAGAAGTTTAACATTTCAAAAAATAAGCTAAACACAAATTATAAACGCATTAAAGAACTCCCATTTGATTCAAATAGAAAACTAATGAGCACAATAAATAAAGTAGATAACACTTTTGTTCAGTATACAAAAGGTGCAGTCGATGAACTTCTCTCTAGATGCACTCATATTTTAGATAATAATGTTATTAGACCTTTGACACCAAGCGACATTACAAAAATCAATAGTCAAAATAAAATAATGTGCAGCGAAGCTCTAAGAGTCCTTGCATATGCAAAAAAAGACTTAGGAGATTTGTTAAATTCAAGCCTTAAAATAGAAGAACAGGATTTAGTGTTTATAGGTCTATCTGGCATGATTGACCCACCAAGAAAAGAAGTATATGAAGCATTAAAAAAATGTAAGAGCGCCAAAATGAAAGTCGTCATGATAACAGGCGACCATAAAGACACTGCAACTGCAATCGCAAAAAGACTTGATATGATTAAATCAGAAAAAGAAGTTGTAAATGGAAGTTTCTTAGATAAATTTTCTGATAAAGAATTAGAAAGAGAAATAAATAAATACACAGTTTTTACTAGAGTTTCCCCTGAACACAAAGTTCGCATAATAAAAGCCTTAAAGGCAAATGGCAAAATTGTTGCTATGACAGGAGACGGAGTAAATGACGCACCAAGTATTAAGTGTGCCGACATAGGAATTGGCATGGGGCTCTCTGGTACTGAAGTTACAAAAGAAGTTTCAAATATGATACTTGCAGATGACAACTTTGCCACAATTGTAGTTGCAGTCGAAGAGGGTAGAAAAATCTTTGGTAATATTCAAAAAACCATTGGATTTTTACTCAGTTGTAATATTGCTGAAGTTCTCGCAATATTTACCCTAACACTTCTTTTCCCAAACTTCTTATTCTTAAGTGCAGTACAAATCTTGTTTATAAACCTCATTACCGACACACTCCCATCAATTGCACTTGGACTTGATGAGGCAGAACACGATATTATGACTCGCCCTCCCCGTAACCCAAAAGAAAATATTGTGTCTGGAAAGGTAGGATTTAATATTCTATACCAAGGTTTGTCTCAAGCAATTATCGTCATTTTGGTTTTTGTTGTGGGTGTTTTCTGTTTTAATTCTCCAACTAAGGCAAGTACCATGGCATTTTTAACTTTGAATTTTATTCAACTTTTCCATATGTATAATGTCCACTCAAGTAAAAGTATTTTTAAAGATAGTGCCTTCAAAAATAAATTTATAAACATTTCTTTCTTATGCGAAATAGGACTTTTTATATTAATTGCCTTTGTTCCATTCCTTTCAAATATTTTAGGAATGACCCCTTTAACTGCACTTGAGTGGTTCATAGTCTTCCTTGCTTCCTTCCTAATAGTCCCAATTTGCGAAGTTGTTAAGTTCTTTGAACAAAAGTACGAAAAAAGAAAATCAATTAATAAATCTAACAAAACAAACTAATACTATAATTGTGATCTAGGAGCCTTGGCGTTTATTTTCATAACCTCTTTAATAAACTTTATTTCAAATACCTTCACTTGCATTAGAGCTTTGTTTCAAGTAATTTGTCTCTATCTTCGTTACAAAAATATTTTACAGGAATATCTAAAATTGTATATGCGCCAAATTTATTTTCTCTCACAAGTCTATCAACAATTTTTGCTCCAACTACCATTACGCTTGCAGTAAAAAATGGATTTGATTCTAACTCTAGTTTAAATTCTAGTCTTGTTTTATACTTATCTAAAATTTTATAATTACTTATTATGTACCCCTTGTGAGACATTTTCTTTTGCATCTTCCTTACTTCTAATTCATCTACAAAGTTTACTTTCGTGTTATAGCCCAAAAAGTAGTTTGGCATAGTTCTTATGCTATTTTCGACCTCTTTTTCTTTCGCATCTTCCTTTAACGCAACAAAACACACTCTATCATGTTTTTCATTTTCAGTAAAGTTATAATTATATAACTTCTTACATTTTGCTAATATTTCTTTTTTTGGTACTGTATATTGAATGGCATTTTTGACCCCACTTATCCGTCTTATAGCATCACTATGTCCTTGACTTACACCTTTACCCCAAAAACTAATAGACTGCCCTTCTTTATCTAAGACTCCATCAAAAAGAGTTCTTAGCATACTCATAAGCCCCGGATCCCACCCAAAGGCGGAAAGCACAACTTTATTGTTATTCTTTGCTAGCACGTCAAGAGATAAAACATAATTTTTTAATTTTTTATGCGTATCAAAGCTATCAACAAAATTAAAATTTTTTACAACCTCTTTTGAAAGCACCTCAATGTCGCTAAAACTTCCCACACTTAAAAACAAAACGTCAATCTTATTCACATAATTTTCTAAATTTTTTGTAAATTCAAAATGCGAATTAAATTTACTATTTAGTCCACTTCTCCTTGAAAAAATTGCAACAAGTTCAAACTCGTTTTTGCTTACAACAATTTCCTCTATTGCTTTACCAAGATTCCCATATCCTATAATACCAACTTTAATTTTTTTCATTTTTGCACTCCTTTTATAAAAAAACTAATTATTGATTTGTCTTTTTTTTCACAACTTGTTATACTTATGTGAATTTATTATTGAGAGGTATTTTTTAATGTTTACACTTATCTTTGGATTAATCATTTGCGTGCTAGCTACAAGTATCTTTATTTCAGTTAGAGTAAATAAAGGCGAACTTGCTGGAGTTTTTTCAAAAACTGTCGCTTCTTTTTGCTTCATAGCCTTCGCTCTCCTACTTCTTGCACAAAAAGTCAATCTTAATACCTATAGTATTTATGGAGTAGTGTGCCTTGTGCTCGGGCTCGTCTTAGGACTAATTGGAGATATATTACTTGATCTTAAAGTTGTCTATCCTTTCCATAAAGATAAATATTTATATGCTGGAATGACAAGTTTTCTCGTAGGGCATATCTTTTATATCATAAGCATGATTTTGTTTAGTTACAATGAAATCAACTTCTTTGCTAACCACCTCTTACCTTTCTTCTTAGTAATAGTGGGTGCTGCAATACTTACTGTCATTACATGGCTAGTCTCCACAAAAGTTCTCAAACTTAATTATGATAGATTTTCTGCTTTTGTTAACATATATACTTTTGTCTTAATTTTTACTACACTTTTATCTCTATATATTGCATGCGTTGTGTCAACTATTCCTATGTATGTATTAACAATTGGCTTTGTTCTATTCCTTGCTTCAGATTTAGTTCTTTCAATGCAGTACTTTGGTGGAAAACTTATGGACAAGAAGCTTATTATTATAAATCATGCACTCTACTATCTTGCACAAATAATTATAGCTATGTTTGTTTACTTTATTTAAAGGATGATAAATTATGAAAATAATATTTATCAAGCATGGTAAATCTAGTTTCTCAACTGACAAATTAACACTGCTTGGCAAACTGCAAATGTCTGCTGTAAAAAAACAACTTAAGAACGAATCAATAGACGCAATATTTTGTGCCCCTGAAACTAGAACTTTGCAATCTGCAAAAATGTTAAGCACTAAGTTTAATAAACCGCTTTATATCATAAAGGAATTTGCAGAAAGAACTCCTCTTTCTCCTGACAAACAAGAGATGATAAAAGAATTTCAAAAATATTATCTCAGTTATAACTATGAAAATGAAAATTTTGAGACTTGTAATAAATACTTAAACCGTGTTTTCGTAGGCATAGAACAAATATTGTCACAAGAAAATGAACTTCACAATGTTATTATAGTGGCTCATAGTTCAACATTACAGGCAATTAACACTTATATAAATGGTTTGCCAAAAGATAAACAAGTAAAATGGATACAACTTAGCCACGGTGCAATAGTTAAGTTTATAGCCACAAAACATATCCTAGACTTCTAAAAAAACAATTAAATAGAAATTAGAATTAAAAGCTTATACATTTAAGAGGAGAGTCCACTACTTAATCTCAACAAGACCAGCCGTCAAAAAAATCAGTATAGTTACCCCTTCCTTAAATTTTTATTGACTTTTACTCTAATATCTAATATATTGTAAAAGAAAGTTGGGTGAAAAGGAATTTTTATTCCCAATCTGTAATCAAGTGTTGCATAACAAATAGTGTTATTTGCATGAACTTTCTTTCGAAAAGAAGGTATTTACTACCTTCTTTTTTTAGAGCAATATCAATTTTACCAACAAATCTATACTTAGGATTCAAAATAAATTTTCCAGTCTTAGTTTTGACCCAAGCATCTCTTGAATCTAAAAGTCTAACACCTTTATTATTTAAACTATAATTTACACTTGGCATATTTTCCTCCCTTTGTTACTATAATTGTGGCCCTACCCTCGGCGAGAGGGAGCCACGGAGGCAATCTCGCGTGGACAGAGGAGAACGTTTGGCATTTTTAACGTAGACTCCTCATATATTAGTCACCCCTTTCAAGGGGTGACTTTTTTATTTTATAATAGTTAATCATTTTTGAGTACCAAACAATTTGTTTTTACTTTTCAACACCAGTATAAAACTCTACATTTTTAAAAATTTTTTAAAAATTTTATCTAAATTGCTTGATTTTTTATTTTTTTTATTATAAAATAATTTTCGATAAAAATTTATTTTTATCAAAAAAAAATATATCTTTCTTGATTAGTGACTCCTTTTAAATAAAATACATTAAGTATTTAAAGTTTTACCTTGGAAACTGATCCTAGCACAAGGTACACTTATCACTGTTAATTAAAGATATATTTTTTTTATTGGAGAGGTGTCCGAGTGGTCTAAAGTGCGCGCTTGGAAAGCGCGTGTTGAGCAATCAACCGCAGGTTCGAATCCTGTCCTCTCCGCCACGAGGAGGCTGATGGACGAAATTGTCTAATTCAGCCTCTTTTTCTTTTAAAATTTTGTCTTTTTCACAAAAATGGGAGCCCGAATTGCCAAGGCTCCCATTTTCATTTTCAAAATTATTTTCACTTGTTTCTTTTTTCTCAAATTTTTCTAAAATTCTTTTTGCGTAAAGTTCGTCATTATTTATCGCAAGTTCGTTATCCGCACCTTTACTACCTCGCATAATCACAATAATTTTATCATTGAACAGCAGCACCTTTTTGATAAATCGGTTGAAAAATTCGTTTCGCTCAAACACGTCGTCATAGTCTTTGCTGGCAAATAGTGATATAAAATTTTTGACATCTTCAAAGTTTAGTGGCTTATCAAACTTGCTCTTCTCTTCGGCAATTTTAAGTTGAATGTCCGCCCTGTCATTTTCAAGTTTGTAAAGCATTTCACGAATAGCAAGTGAAACTATGCCCTGTTCCATATTCTTCACAAGGCTATTTATTTTGTTGTTTATCTGCCTAAGTTCCTTTTCAAGACATTTGAGCACGACGTTATTTGAAATTTCAGAGTTGTATCTGTCCACAACCATATGCGCGATTTCTTCAATTTTGCTTGGAGTTAAAATGTATTTTTTAGTTTTATCAATAATGAGTTGTTCAAGTTCGTGCTTGCGATAATTTCTAAGCAAACACGCCTTGCCCTTGACCTTTTTCGTGTGGCACTTATAGTATTTGTATCTCGTTCCCATATGGCTGGAACCCGCCTCGGCAATCACACTTTCACCGCAGTATCCGCAGAAGATTTTGCCCGTCAAAAAGTATGGGTCGTATTTGTTCTTTTTATAGTTCCTTCGGTAGTGTTCCATCATACCATTCACCACTTGCCACAACTTTTCTTCAACTATCGACGGAATTACATCGGTAAAAATCTCGCCGCCAAACTTTTCAATACCCATATATCTTTGATTGTGTAGCATCTTTGAAATCGCATTGCTGTTCCACTTTTTACCAGTCGATGTTCTTGAACCTTGGGCATTTAAGTAATCTGCAATTTCAGTCGCCTTCTCGCCCACTGCATATTTATTAAACGCCTGCCGAACAAATCTTGCGTGCTCTTCATCAATTTTCCATCTCTTATCTTCAACCTTGTAGCCGTATGTGACCTGCCCGCCTGTGTAATAGCCCTTTATCAAACTTTCACGCACACCACGCTTGACCTTTTGGCTAAGCTCGGCAGAATAATACTCCGCCATACCTTCAAGCACGCTTTCCATCAAAATTCCGCTGGCATCGTCCGAAATATTTTCTCTTGCCGACAGCACTCGCACTCCATTTTTCTTCAGTTTCATTTTGTAGTTTGCACTGTCATATCTGTTCCTCGCAAACCTATCAAGTTGATACACCAGCACATACTCAAACTCTTTCTTCTTGCTGTCCTCAATCATCTGTAAAAAAGCAGGTCTTCTGTCGGTTGTCCCTGAAAGTGCCCTGTCTATATACTCGTGAACAACCACATAATCATTGCGCTCTGCATACTCGTGGCAAGCTCGAAGTTGCCCCTCGATCGACTGCTCCGTTTGCCTGTCACTAGAATATCTAGCATAAATTACAATTTTCTTCATTTCTACTCCTATTATTAAATACTTTATTTTTGAGTATCCTTTATCACAAACACATACCACAAACTTTTTCATAAGTCTAGCACAAACCTGAAAGTTTTTTAATCTATTTTTTCTTTGGCTTTTGATATGAAAACACACTCCTCGGCGTCATTCTCTTTATACTCTCGCCTTGCCTTAAGCCTACCAATAATTTCCCCACCAATCTTGGAACCGCCTCGGCGTAAACCTCTTCGTCAATCTCTATTTGTGGATCATTTAACACCTTCTTTGAAACTCTATCAATCACAATCACATTGTTGAAATTTTGTTCATTCATAATTATTCTCCTCATCACAATTAGAGAGGCAATGAGTTAAATAATTTTTATTTAAATATTTTAATTTTTCTTATTTTAAACTAATTTAAGCGAAAGTGGGTTTCCCACTTCTCGGCTAAATGTAGGTGGCGCAAAGTGCGTCAACGCTAATAGGTGGTGCGTCAAAATATGCCCTTATTTCCTTGGCTTTTTGGCGTATTTTTATCACTTTGAGCCACCTCTTTTCCTGCTTCAATAATTTTAACAATCAATTTGCCTTATTTCTTTCAATTTATAGCCCAATCAATAACCACTTGCTTACTTTGCACTATGCCCAATACTCGCCCAATTTTCTTAAAACAGCCCTGTCCTTTACACTTCCCTCGCCACTCATTTTGCTTGTCAAACACCGCCCATTTTCGCCGTCACCTTCTATTTTATTTACTTTATCAAAGCCTTACATTAATCCCCTTGCCAAAATCAACATTAAACTTAAATATTAGACCATCACTTATTTTTTCGCCTTGCTAATTACTTTCCCACTTGTCACATTTTTAATAAACACCTCCATTTATATTTGCACTTGCTCTGCTCGCCAACTAGTATTGTGACCATCAAGCCTAGCCCCCTTATAATCACTTCCTCACAAAACAAAACTGCCTGTTTCGTTATTCGAATAAGGGCAAATGCAATAACCTTTTTTACTCAAATAAAAAAATGCCCCTCTATATCAGGCACTCTTGTTGCATAAAAATTCCCCAATTTCAACCAAAACTAACCGCCTTTATACACCTCCGTCACCATTATTCAACACACTTTCCAATCATTCAAAACCCAGCAAACCCTTATTTTATAAGTCTTTTCATCGTCCTCATAAATTTTTTCAACTTTTTATTCCCGTCACCCATCTTTCCCACATTTTGTTGCATGAAAAAAAAGCCACACCTCACAGTGTGACCATTTACTTTTCCCTATTTTCTTTTATCTCAAAAAGAGAGACAATGATTATTTTTTTAAGTTGTTTTCTTTTAAGTAATCCATAAAAGTATTAATTATCATTTCGTTTCTTTCAATTATGTCATCTTCAACAAAATCTGTTCTATTTGCAAGTTTTTTTAATGATATTATTTCAGTACCTTCTTTTATTTTTCCTCTACTTTCAAAACCCTCATAGTATTTTATCTTATCTGCAAATCTATAATCAGATGCTCTTATATTTATTTTCTTTTCTAGTAGAGATTTATTTCCCAATTTCTCTAAGTTTCGCTTATCTGTTAACGATTTTTCTTTTTCATATCTATTTTTAGGATATATATGTTCTATTTCAAACCCCTTTTCTAATGAAATTAAATTTTGATCACTATCTTGAAAAGCCCACCACGCAAGCATTGACTTTGTAATTGGTCTATTGTTATTAAACTCATAGTTTGTAAACATATTTTTCAACTGCTGTAAATCAAATTTATTATCTCCAAATTCAACCTTTTCCCCAAGAACAATATTATTCATCTCATTAAATATAGGGGTCCTTAAAGCATTTACACCAGGCATATAAATTGCATATGCCCAAATAAATGCAATTATCTTACTCAAAAAATCACTAAACTCATTTTCTTTAAGAAGCCCATTATTGTCTCTATTTTGTAAATAATAAACAGAAACTATATATGTCCACATTCCGTTTGGTGCATAATACAAAACAAACAACTTTTTTAAAATTTCATTAGAAAATCTATCTTCATTTTGGTTATACACATCTTTCCAGAAATTTGCCAAATCTATTAAATTATTAAAAGTACCTTCGCTTTTTAAAATTGCATATTTATTCTTTTCATAAAACTTCCTTAAAGCCTCTGTGGTAGACGTTTTAATACCTAATTTTGCTCTCTCAAAATACATATATCTAGTAAAAAGCTCGTCTAGAGGTGTTCCAGATTGAGGATTAAACATTTTTTCACATAAGTCTTCTAACTCTTTCCATTTGTCGATAAAATATTTTTTCTTACCTAATTCGGTAAAATATTTATAGAATTGAGCCTTAAAAATATCGGCATCAGACAAAGGTTTCCCTCTATCGTTTAGCGTAGAAAATATTCTTAATGCAGTATTTTGGTCCTCAGCTTCAATAGGTAAAAGTATGCAATTATTTAAAATTCTGATAGGGAGATATGGAAAATATGATGAATATCCAAGTAAAAATTCATTAATCTTTTTTTCAAAAAACCTAAAGTTTTCAGCATATCGACTTCTTAATCCAACAGCATCCCCTGTTCTTAATATTTTTAAAAACTCATCTTTATCATTGTCTGTAGCGACTTCAGAATCTATTTTTAATGCGTTTAAATCAGGCTTCCCAAATTCGTCTGTTTTCCATATACATCTTGCAATTGTTTCTCTTGTTTGAATTGAATTTTCATCTTTCATATTGCTAAATTTAGAATAGAAAGCTCTTAACAATAGCATTAACGTAGTAAGTCTTTGTTGTCCATCAATAATTTCTTTTTTATTATCGCTATTTTTAAATGTAACAATTGGTCCTAAATAATATTCTTCATCTTTGTTAAATTTGTCTTTGTTGTCATCTGGAAATGCAAATTCAAAAATATCATCCCATAAAGTTTGACACTCTTCTTCTCCCCACGCATAAGGTCTTTGATAATCTGGTATTAAAAAGTCTGATTTTTTATCTTCAAATAATTTTCTAATTGAACTTTGATCTATATTTAACTTTGACATATTTTTCTCCTGTTAACATAATAAGTATAACATATATGTTTTGTTTTTGTATAAAATTACAAAATAAATATTAACATTTTTTGAAAACACTTGCAAAAGATTTTTATAAGAGTTAAAACACACAACATTTGGAGGGCTTATGAAAAATGAAGCTCTTGTAGAATTTATTAAGGAAAAATATTACGAACAAAAAATTTTAACTGAATACGAACTTCAACTGACAAAAATTGTGGAACTTGAAAACAAATTTACCAAAGATTTTTCAAAAGATAAATGGCGTGAATACTTTAACCTTGACATAGCAGTAGGCGAACTACATTCTATTGAAATTGAGCAAATCATTGAGTTTGTTATTTATTTCTTAAAAACTTAATATTTATTAATCATACATACTAAGTAATTCTTGGAAAGTAATATAAATTCCTGCCATTTCCAATAAATGCTTATGACTTTCATATAAAGTTTTTAAATCCTTTTCAAAATTCTTTCCATAATGAAGTTTATTATGACATGTACTGCATAAAGATACTATATTATTCTCAACGTCTAAGTCAACCTTAAATTGCTTTTGGTATTTCATTGGCACTAAATGATGGGGTTCAGTATATGGTTGATTGTTTGTTTTTCGTATAAAGGTCACATGGTTATTATTTAATTCACATCTATAACCTGCAGCCTTTAATGCGCTTACAGAAGTTTTAATATTTCTCTCATATCTTGATGAAGTTATAATTTTTTTGGGTTTGGTTAAATATTTCCCAGATGCATCAGATAAATTTGAATTAATATTTATTAAATTTATATAAACTTCCTCATTGTCATCATAAATATTTTCAAAAATTCTTTCACTAAAATCCAGATCTATATTATACTTATCCGCATAATATTTCCCAATTTTCCTATCTGAATTTTGTTTTATTTGTGTCTTATTGTAATAATTAATTATGTGTTTATAAGTAGAAATTAAAGCATTTCGCAAAGCATCTAAACCATACTCATTTGTTATATTTCTCAAAAAACAATCTAATATATCTTTTCCCATATTCCTTCCATATGGAATAGCATCTCTTAAATATTTATAATCATCTATATACATACCATGAGAACCTGATTTATGCTCTTTTATGTTCTCTGAAAGAATATTTACTCCTTCAACCCTTCTTAATTTACCATTATATACATCATCGGAAATATTATAAATCATTTGTAGATGATTTGTATTTAATTTTTTTCTCTTCATACAACAACTTCCCCTTCAGCAAGCTTATCACGTATTAACCAGATTGCAAGTGCCTGTTTTGTTGTTACCATTTTCATATCCTCAGTGGATTTAATAGCTACATTTAATAAATCTATATCCCTTGGAGATAAAAGCTTTTGTTCAATACCTTTATCTCTAAGTTTTGTCCAATAATCTACTCCTCGTTTATAAATTTCAACTTCCACAAACATTGAATTATTGAATTTTTGTTCTTTCTTAGCTCTTATGTCTTCTATTTTTTTATCCTCAGGATTAATAAGTAATTTGATTGTTTGTTCACTTAGTACATACTCCTTATCACACAAATTATCCCAACATGCCTTTTGTTTACAATATGAACTTATATTCATCTGCGGTCTGTGCGGATCATAAATAGTATCAAAAACTTGTTTTGCTATCATTTCAATATCCTTTTCGAATGCCTCAGACATAGACTGCTTATCCCAAATCGATTTATAGTCTATAACTTTACCTAATTTTTTTACACAATATGCAAATTTAGAAAATGTATATGTTACTAATTGAGGTTTATATGCCCTATTGTCTTTATACCAATCAAGATAAGAAATTAATTTGTCTATGCTTTTATATATAATAGCTTTTGCAATCAAATCTTTATAAAAAATCTCATTAAAAATGCTATTATCTTTATCCCATAACTTCTCCATGTCTTCTTGGAACCTTGTTGCATTAACTTCCGCACCCCAAGAAACATAATATGGTTTCATATCAGCACTATTTAAATATTTCGCTAAATCTGTTTTTGTAAATTTTTTATCTTTTGGTCTTATTTTTTGATATTCTTCTCTCTTGGCTTTAGTCATTCTCATCATAGGTTGCTCGTACTGACCTCTAGCTCTTTCAAAAAACCACAATTCTTGATATGTCTTCCCTAATGTTGGTGGAGCATAAATTTTTCTTGAAAATTCCTCCATGCGTATATAAAATGGATGGTTTGAATTTAAATCTGCACTAGTTACTTTGTTTTGACTATTTGAATATTTTGAAATATTTCTTACGAATTCAGGATCATCATTTTTAACAATAGTTAATTTCATCTGAACATAAATATGATCGAGTGCGGCTCCATCTTTAATTCTGGCAGATGCTAAAGAAGCAGTAGTTTGACCACCATTAATAATCTGTAAGTCATTGAATTTTACTATGCATTTACCCAAGCCTGGAATATTTTTACATTCGATACTTTTTGCTGTTGTTGATATTCCGTTATTGTATGTAAAAAATTTATTCCTTTCATTTAGTATTGTCCCTCTTATACCCTTATTAACTCCTCCTTTTACATTCAAAAATGATCTTACATTAGACTCTAATAGTCTTGCACCATATTTATCATAAATATCCGCCAAGAATTTTCCAGGAACAACTGCTAAATAAGCTTCATAGTTTTCATCTTCTATTTCGGCCTTTATACATTGTATCCCTCTTTCTCCAAAATCTGAAACATCTATTTCTATTGGCTCTTTTCTAAAACCCTCCGCTTTGGTATTATAGAGTCTTACTATATCTATTATGTCTAATTCAACGCGATAAGATTTTCCATCAAAAATATAATTTGGCAGATCGATTGTCTTTATCCTTTCACTAATCTTATTAGTGGAAGCAATAAATAAATGTAATTTACTAATGCCTGTTACATTCCTTTTGATATTGAATGCTAATTCAGTGTAAGGTGCAGACTCTTCTGAATTATTGAAATATCCTTTAAGCACATTTTCAAAAAAATTAATCATGTATTGACAATTTCTATTAATGAATTCATTGTTAATATTTTCCATCTCGGAATCCTTAAAGTCTGCAATTAATAGATTAACCGTGTTAGAAGCGAGCTCTAAATATGCAGCATCTATTTTCATGCTTTTATAAGCTTTATTTCCAATCGTAGTAGGTAGATAACAATCTGTTAATTCCGAAACCACATTATAATCATTAATCATTATATCTTTCACATCGTCAATAAAAGCCTCTACAGAATGCTTATTCTCATTTAGTGCTGTTGCTTTTATCTCATTAATATAATAATCCCTAAACTCTAATAATTCCATTTTATAATTCCTTTTTATATTTATCTAAAGTATTTAATATAAGTTCATATGTAACTTTTCCTATTTCTTGATATTTTATATCAGAATCCAATAAACGTGGGAAATTATTATCTACATTATAAACCACACATTCTATAAACTTATATTTTTCCCTGTTAGAATTTTCATCAACATCAAATCCATATTTTAAAAGCTTTTCTATAAATTTTTCCTTTGTTTCATTACTTTTTATACGACCCATAATTATTTTAAACAAATCATATATATCTGAATATCCATCCTCAAATGATTCTGACATTTTATCTACTTTAACTACAACCAGATTACCTGGCGTTATAGAAGACAACTGACTTATTGATGATATTTTAATCGACTGAGCAGAAGCTAATGGGGCTTTAACTTCATACCACGTATTACCTATAGAGAAATCCTTACTATATCCATTAGGCCCTGCCCAAGAATTTACAACAAGATCTATATCATACATCTCAAACAATTTAAAATTCATAAAATACAATTCACCATACAATCCTTGAATTGTTTCTGTTGACATTTTCCTCTTATTTTTAAACATTGACTTCCATGAATGATACCTATTTTTTATTTGTAATAAAGCTTCATTTTCATCATAAACATCAATTATAGAATCAACCAAATCATTACAAAAAGCATAAAAAACTTTAGCCCCATTATGATTTAATAAATCAAAACAAGTCCAATAAACATTTTCACTTTCCTGACCTATCGATACTCGTAACTCCTTAGTTGAATCAATAATTAATGGTTTAATTGTTGACATAAAAGATATTCTCAAGTAGTTTTTTGTTGTTATACCATAAAAAACTTTCAGTGCAGAATTAACCATAATTTTCTTTTGTTTCCCAAAGAATTCCTCATGAAGATTATTAAAATTTTCTTCGAAATCAATCTTCGAAATCGTCATCTTCATCCTCCTCAAACATCCTTGTTAACTCTTCAATTTTTCTTTTATTTGCTCTAAATTTAATTTTAACCTCATTACTACGGCTTGGAAAACCAATACCAAAACCTAATACAACATCATTTATATATAAGTCTAATATCTTTTGTTTTTCTTCATCTTTTTCTTCATTAATTAACTCAACTGGATATATTATAAATAAAGGATTTCTTCCTTCTACACTTAAATAATCTCTCGCAATAGGATTTTTATTTTTCTGTTTTACTTGTTTAATTTGTAACTCTGTTAAACCACTATTAAATATTCCCGGCTCAAGCAACCTGTTGTTTGAGCCTGATACTCTAATATAATTTTCTTCTTCACGCACTTCAAAACTACGTCTTGCAGCTGGTATTTCAATATTTGAAATCGTTAAATTATTTATTTTACTTGAACCAGTTGCAATAACAACATCCCATTTTTCAAAAACATTGGTTTTACTTATATATTCATATAAAGATTCTCTATCAAATTTTCGATTTTCAAGTGGCAAATTAAGCCTTTTTAATAATTCACCTATGTCAAATTTGTCAACATCCTTAAAAAGATATCTCCCATTAACCTTATGTAATAAAACTCCTTTATTCTTTATATTATCCACAAATGCAAATACTGCTTCTTTATTTTTTTGATTTAATTCTTTACTTTTATAAAGTTTAGAAGTATCAATTGGGCTTGCTGAATAATTCAATGTTCTAACTATAGATTGAGAAGTCCCCAACTTGTTTCTACTGGTAACAAGCATTGTAGTTTCAAGAATATCAGGAGATTCTTTAACCATTAAGCCAAAATCTCTTGGCGTCTTTTCTTTGGCCTGCATTTCCCTAAACTGAGCTTTTAAATCTTCGGTAGCATCAAGAACTGTTTCAAAATTTAACAAGCTAATTTTTGACATATAAACCCGACACAAATCTTGATATTTAGGTCGATAACCAAACCACCTACACATCTGCAGCATAGTATCATAAGCGGAACCACTTCTACTAAAATAACTAACCATTAAACCAGCTAAGGTTAGACCTCTCGATAAAACATATCCTCCAATTATTATAACTCTAGCCCCCACATCCTTATAGTCTTCATATTTAAATCTGTCTTTTTCTTTGATTTTATTATTCATGATTGTAACGACAAATTTAGATATTTCATCAGAAAGCAGTTCTTGAATTTTAGACCAATCAAATTCCTCCCTTATGCTTTTGTAATAATCATCAGTCATATATAATTGATACATTGATCTCATTTCTTCATTTCTTATAAATTTTTCTATACTCATATAACTAGTTTGCTCAATAATAGTTTTTAGTTTATCAACATACTCAGCAACATAATATTTAATACTTTCTTGCATAGAATTAAAACGAGAAATATTTATCATCATGGTTCTGTGTTTTTTTATCTGTCCTTCCCCTTTAAGCGATCTTACAACATTATTAATCAAAAACACTTGTATTGCTTCTTTTAAAGATTGAGAAAGTCCATTATACTTATAATCTTTTTTATGATAAACACCTAAAAAATTTGGTTCATTTTCATCGATAATTCTTACATATTTATATTTGTTATTATAAAATTCACCAAATACTTTATCTCCACCAAAATAATTATCTGGTGAGTTTAATTGGATAATAAAATCACTAGGAAATAAATCTAAATTTGATGTTCCATCATCAGGTCCAATAAATATATTCGCGTAAGGTGTAGCCGTATATCCAACATAAGAGGCTATAGTAAAATTATTAAATATATCTCTTATTAAACCATTAATAACTGATGGGTCTTCTGCATTCTTTTTTGTATTGACCGAAGCATTATCGGCCTCATCATCTATAATTAATATACTATTTCCTTGTATATTATTATGTCCTGGTTTTATCCATTCCTTAACATTTTCTAATGTCGTTTTATTCTTTTTAGCAACAATTATCTGCGGTTTATTATAATCTCCTCTAGTTGCATTTATAGATTTCATAACTCTTGTAGAAAAATCACTTTCTGTATTTGTTAACGGAATAGCAAAATGATTTTTTCTCAAAGATTGCTCTCCAACTCCTACATACTCTATTTTTCCACACCCTATTGTATTACTTTTTGCTCCAATATATCCTTCGTCTATTCTCTCTTGAGTTTGCCTTCTAAGAGACTCCGTTAAACCTGCTAATACAACTATAACACTATAACCATAATCGCTAGCCATATTTATCAAACCCAAATAGTTCGCAGTTTTACCTGATTGAACATCTCCTACCACCAACCCTTTTTTCTTCCTAGCCTTCAAATCGCTTGAATTAAATGGATTCGCACAATAAGATAACACCTTTTCGCTGACTGCTTCAATTCTATCTATACTATCCTCAGCAAAATCATCTCTTCTCAAAAACTCTTTGTATCTTTTAAAATATTCATGCTTTTGATTTTGATCCTTTTTCATTTTATAAAGCCACTCTGGGTCATTTTCAAAATTAACCAAAACATCGGGGGTATATGATTTTATAGACAAGTTTTCCTCATATCTTTCAACAATTAAGTCAATTATATTAGTTGAAAATTTTTCATAAGGAAATAACGTTTCAGCTAATTTAGAAGTAAAATTTGTCAAATCTGTATGTGTAAAATTTCTGTTATGTGCCGCAACTTTTAAAGTGTCATATAATCTATCAATATCTTCAGATTTAATCATTATTAACCCTCCTTAATATTTCATCAATTTTATCAGCTGCCTTTTTGTAGTACTCCATACTTAGCATTATTTTCAGTTGTTCTTCCCTATTATCTTCAGGCATTAATGTTAACAATTTAACAATTTGATCTACAACTGTGTCTTCTTCAATTAAATCATCATTATTAGCAATATTAATTGAGTCACATTTATCATTCATAATACGTCCTTGTGGTAAATAACATTCAATCTGAGATAACAATTCTTCTAATAAACCCTTTTCTTGTTCCCCTATTAAGTTATATAATGTAACAAAAACTGGATTTTTTCTGTTTATTTCATATTTAACAACACCTTCTCTCAAATCCGTGCGTTGCCAAATTGGGTCTGTTTCTCTTAATTCCTTAGTGCCTTGATATCTATTAGATTTTCGGCTTCTAAAAATAGAATCTTCAATAGCAAACCTAATTTGATCTTTTATTAAATCTGGAATTTTAGCAGAAGATTTTTTTACATCTAACATCCACATTGAGTCTAATGATGATGGAATATCGACTTGAACACGAGCGAGCTTATTTAATTCACTCTTATAGCCCATATGCAACCAACTACCCCATATAATTAATCTTTCATTTCTATAAATATAAAAACCTTGTTCGTCATAGATACTTTTTGGATTTCCTAAAAGAGCCTTTTCCTCGTTAGTTAACACATTTGCATTAGGTAGTGTATGTGGTATAACTACAATCTTATTCCCATCTATATTGATAGTGCTTTGTCTACCTAATTGTGATTTTGGTGATGCAATTAAAAATGGATCTCTTTTTTCAATTCGCTTACCATTAAAATAAATATTAATTTTATTATAAAACCGATGGAACACTAGCTCTACATGTTTTTTTGCTTCTGAAACAATATTTCTAAAAGAATCCTCGAAATTCTTTGCATTAACCTCTAATTTATCAAACTCTTTCCATATAACAAGAGTTCCGTTATTATATTTTAATAATTCATTAAAACATTCTTCATTTTTAATTTCATCAAAAGTTAGCTCTAATACTTCCCACTTATTTGTTTGTTGTATTATATCAAGATCATAAGACATAGCATTTATGTCATTTTCTTGTTTAGTAATGACAATTAATTTTCTACATTGTGATAATGATGCAGATTTCAACCCTAATCCAAATCTTCCTAAATCATCTGGAGAATCAACTCTTCCATTACGATTAGATCCAAATGTCATTGCATTTATTAATTCTGACTTACTCATACCAACTCCATTATCAAGGATTGAAAAGTAAGGTTCCTTGTCAAGTGGATCAGAATAAATATCTACACTAGTAGCCATTGCTGAAATACTATTGTCAATGATATCGGCGACAGCGGTCGAAAAACTATAACCTATGGCCCTTATTCCATTGATTAAAGCTGTTGCAGGTGGCATAAGTTCAATCCTGTTACTCATTTATAACTCCTTCATCAGTAAATTTCATTGAATTTATCTGTTTTGTTAATCTATCTATTTGATCAATAGAATATTTAAATACTCGTTTTTTACCTAGTATGTCACTAACTAAATATATATCAGAAAAATTCTTAAAGTCATGACAAAATAAAACCTTTTTTATAGATAAATTAAAATATTTTATTTTCGTTGCCGTCCAAAAAACAAGTGCATATCTTACAATACCATTAATATCATATCTTATATCATATAAGAGATATGGGTATTTCAATGATAGTGTCTCTATATTTTTTGCACCTCGCTCTTCCAAAATATTTTTTATATAATTTACAGCATTCATATGCATATTATCACAAAATTCAAAATAGTTTTCAGTATTGATCTCTTCGCCTAATTTATCCCTAATCGCAATTATCTCCATATCATAATCTTCTGTTGCATCCTTAAACATCTTAGTAAATTTATTTCCTGTTCCTTTCTCATTAACAAATATTTTAGAATAAGGGACACCATTTTCTCCTACTACGAAAGCATCAAAATTTAATATTTGTGTTATTTTATCATATTGAAAACTATTAACAATAAAGGCATAGTCATTTAATACTTTTGACACTTCATTCATTACAGCCTTGTTGTCAATATCTAAATCTACATCTGAATATTTAAGCGTATTTGGATAATGAATTTTTAATCTACCATATTGTGCTTTTTCAGGATCTATTTCTTCTTTAATAAATATGCAATATTGTCTGTCTGTTTTTATTAAAATTCCATTTACAGCAATCTTATCAAATACAAAAACATTTTTAATTTGTATTTTAGATTTTGAATTTTTGATCAATTCCTTAATAAGTTCAGGTTTATCATCAAAAATTATTTCTTTCTCTTTTATCTCCAAAATTTGCCCTAATTGTTTATTGTATGAATTCCCTTGCTTTAGTGGCGTTGCCACAGTTGCTGTATGACCAGATGTATTATCATTTTTAATATTTTTATATAAGGATTTTGTGTCAATAGGCAAAATAATTTTACTCATTATTACCTCCATCCTCTGAATACTTATCTGCAAATAAAAATCTAAATATTTCAACTAACACATTAACCACTATTGAGTTGCCTATCAATTTATTCATTTGTCTGTAACTTAATTGCAATTTTGCAGCCTTTTCATATTGTTCATCAGAAAACCCCATCAATTTGAATGCCTCGCGTATAGTTAAAAGCCTATACGAATGGCCTTTGGGTCCATTATATTTAAACATAACCGAGGTATTACTTCTGTCCATATTACATGTAATCGTATGTACCACCAAATTTTCCGACCATTCTCTTCCATTAATTTTCCACATTTTTTCCCTTGAATCTGTCCTATTTAGTTGTGCTGCGTCATACTCTCTTTGAAATCTCGGATTTCCTTGAGCAGAATGCACAAAATCAGAAAATCTATAATTAAAATTATGTCTTAACTTATCTTCACTAATGTTTACTGGCTCGCCTAAATGGCTTATAATAAATGCTCTTTGTCTATCTTGAGGCACTCCAAATTTAGAAGCATCTAAAATCATACAATTTTCGTTTGAATAACCTAGACCACTTAAAAAATCTAACCATTCTTTTAAGTCTGCCGAATTTGAATCTGCCATTATTGCCTTAACATTCTCCATTAATAAATATTCAGGCAATCTACCTTCTTCCTTTAGACCTTTTAAAATTTTTTCAATCTCCCATAATAAACCAGAACGTGTTCCTGATCCCTTTTTCATTCCCTTAGTTTTTCCTCCAGTGGATAAATCTTGGCAAGGAAAACTATATGTGAGCAAATCAAAATTAGGAATGTCTTTTGATTCTATATCTAATATAGATCCCAAGTTTTTAGTGCGTATATGAGATTGATACAAATATGCAAGATTCTCTTTAGTCATTTTTGAAATGTCATATGGTTTAACAGAATCTTTACTAAATGTATAATGTTGTAGATATTCTAATTCTTCTTCATATGAGGTTAACTTAATTGGTGGTTCTCCGTCATAATGAATGGCATCGTAACATTCGATTGCATTTATAAACCAATCACTAGTTGCCACAATTTCATAGTTAAGCCCTATTTCATTTTTTAATATTTCTAAAGCTGCTTTTTGCGCTCCAATACCAGAAAAAGCCTCAAACACTCTCAATTTCTTACTTTTTTTCATATTTTTTCTCCTTTATTAATTTAAAATATTCTTCATACTCAATCATCACACATTGCGGTTTATTATTTTTTATAATTAATACAGGCTGGTTAAGTGATTCTTTAATAGCTTCTGTGATTTTTCCACGACTTAAATCTCTAACGCCATATGTTTTAAATTCCGTTAAATGTTTATATCGTTTCATAACATACTATAACCCTCCTATTAACATAATTTTAATAAAATGTCATGACAATTGTCAAGACATTTTATTAAAAAGCGAATTTAAACACTATTCTTTTTAAAGACTTTTACTAATTATCAAAACATCTTAGATACTTCTTCCTTTGTCTTTAGTGGTGAAATCCACGTAGGATAAGCAACTTGTTCAGCGTTTCTCTCTTTGATGATATGGTAATACAAGAGCTTGAATTAGTCCTCCAAAACACATAAAATTATAATACATGTTAGCAATACATTATTAAACATACTATCTACTCTATCATATCATCGTAGAGCAAATAGCAGATATCGGCAATAACGATTTACAAAATAAAAATTGCCATTATCGACAATTTTTAGTTGAACTATTTATTTTTTTCTGTAAAATTTTATAAAGTGAAGACATATCCTTGACTAGTTCTAAATATTTTTTCTCCTTGGTCGAAAATACTACACACTCTTCATTTTGCGAACCAAATAAAAATAAAAAATTTGTACTCTTTATTTCAGGAGCAATTCCAATATCTCCCCTTATAATAAATTTACGTTTGTAAACTTTAGTATTTTTGTCAATAGGATATCTAAAATAATCAGATTTACTATCTATATTTTCTATGTCATTTATTACTTTATATGAGAATTCAAGTTCATTGCCATTAAAAACGCTTACCAGACTATATTGTGTATTTAAATATATCAAATAAGAAAATAAATTTGAAATAGAATGACAATTTAATAATTTTATATTCGTTTTGTTTCCATTTTCTGTTACTAGTTTGCATTTTAAAATGTCTTGATTATTAAATTCTAATATATCAATAATATTTGCTTTTAAAATTAATTCAATAGCATGCCTTAACAAAAATAATATAGGCGTCAATAGCAATTGACCATCCTCTTTTCGATACCCGCTTCCAGATATTATTAATGCTGACTTGTAATAACTACAAGAATCATTATAAAATAAACTTGATAATCTTTTCATCTTGTTTTCCTTTTTATATAATTGTACCAAAATAAAAATAATTACAAAACAAATAAAAAAGGTTAATCTTAAATTATATTATTCCGGCTAGATTTTACTCCACATAAAATCCATAGGCGAAGAGATGGCGATAAGTTATTATTTCGCGGGTTGGGATGTAGTTGATGAACTTGATGTGGTTTGAAAATTTTTGTATGGTTGGTGGGATTGTTTTATTTTTTGTTTTGGGTCTTCCCCTTTTCTTATTTTTAGTTTCAACATTCTCATTTACAATTACAGTTTCGTCGATTTCGGTTTTAATATTCTCATTTTCGGGATTTATTGTCTCATTTTTTGCAAAAGGTTCGAATTCAGGTGCTCTACGCCCATTTTCGAATTGAGATTTTGAACTATATGGTTGAGCACTCTGAAGGAGCCCTCTTGAGTTTGAATTTTTATTGACAGGTTCGTATTGAGATTTCAAACCGCCATTTTCGAATTGGCATTTCGAACTATATGGTTGAGCGCTTTGAAGAAACATGTTTGGGTTCGAATTTTTAAGGAAAAATTTGGATTGACATTGCGAACCGCCGCTGACAAAAGCGTAAGTCTACGAGGGCATAGATTTGCGTTTTTTTGTTTTATAAGAAAGTGATGTTTTAATTAGTGGATGAAGAAAAATCTCATATATATTCCAAACGGAATATTAAAGCTATATAAAGAATCAGATGAAAAATATATTATTTAGAAGGTGATTACCAAAAAATTAAAAGTGCCTACAAATAAACTTTTAACACTGAGCGAGGTTCTTTTAAAAGTAAAAATGAAAAAATACTTAACATAGCAAGTGATAATAATTTTATAAAATTAGTTAATAATCTTAAAAAAATATTAAAAAAATAAAAAACATTTTCAAAAATAGTTGCAAAAGATTTTATGAAAGTTAAAAAGCCACAATCATTGGAGGCTTATGAGAAATGAAAATCTTATCAAATTTGTTAAAGAAAAATATTATAAACGAAAAATGGCAGCTAAATATAAACTTCAAGTGACAAAAATTATAGTACTTGAAAACAAATTCATCAAAGACTTTTCAATAAAAAAGACATAAATACTTTGACCTCAACATAAAAATTGGTAAGCTTCATTTTATTAAAATTGACAAAATTAAGTTCGTCTATAAAATGTGTAAAGATTTATAAATTTCTTTTCAATAAAAAACTATGTTTGTATTTCCTTATCTATTATACCATAATACTTCTCTATATTGCTTTTTATTTGTTCTCTCATATCTAATAAATTTAAAAAAATCATTAATTTTCTTTTTTATTAAAATGTTTGATAAACATATATAATCGTTGATTTAGTTCTTTACTGCAATAAGAATACCAACTAAGCCAAGCCTATTCAGTGTTTGATTTTAATAAAATATCATCTTTATCAATATTCTGCTCTATATAATTAATATTTTTAAGAATTTGGCTATATGCATCAATTCTCTTGCGCATGAATTCTTTTTTGTTTTATTCCTTGTTCTCTAACATTGTCTTTTTCAAATTAGATTTTGTCACAAATATATTACCTATTAAAGAAAACTGATTCTGTAATTAATGATGTTCCTAATGTTAAAACAATAACTTAGCAGTCCATATTTATCCTCCTAATAATTTCTTTACATATATAAGGTCACATAATTAATTTTTAGTATCTATTTTTAATAATTATATTCACACTTTACATTTTTACAAAACATGTGTACTTCACTTTTTAAATTAAAGTTAATATAATTATTACAAACTTTTTAATTACACTAGCCATTTCTTATTAATTTTCTTAACCATAGTTTAATGATCATTACTGCTTATTGCTTCATTTATTGATTTGAATTATTTACTCATTATCCTATAATAAAGTTTTTTTGATGTAATATAATAATAAAATTTTTCGTTAATAATGATTGTGTCAACACTCAAGCTATCATCATTGACAAAAATGAAAGTATCATCTTTTAATTCAATTTTCGCGCACATTATGTTGGTTGTATAATTTTCCTCATTAGGTGCAAAGTAAATTTTTTCTAATTTATCAAATTTAAGTTCTATTGCATCAACAATTTTTTCATCATAATGCACACCTTCAAATCTTACAATTAATTCTCTCTTATCATCAAAAACATAGGTCCCTTCTTGCGAGCCAAACGAACCTGAAACATAGTCAATTTTGGAAATAACCGCATCATGGAAATTCCATATTTGATCCATAAACTCATCCAACTGTTTTTTGTCTTTTATTTCAATAAACTTATCCACTTTTTATCCTTCTCTATATTTAATAATAACATTTTAACCAAAAATTTCAAAACGATTAAACTTAAATATCTTTTTTTGTTATTTTTTATATTTACAATCTAAAATTTTAATTCACCCCACATAAATGCTGTAGCTAACAAATATCAATATATAATCACTTTGTTAGTTTGGTTGCAATTAACGAACTTGACATAATAATGATAAAAACTTAGTTTTCATTTTAAAAACTAAAAAACATTAAAGTTAAAATTGATACATAGATAGTTCTTAATAAGTAATTAGTTATAATTTAAGCAATCAAAAAACACACAGGATTTTATTTCCGTGTGCTTTTTAGTAGACCGTTTATATTTTTAAATCTCTTCTACTAGGACAAAGTTTACAGGAATCATGTACGAGATATAATTTTCATCTACTCCTTCAGCAACAACATATATGGTTGAAATTCCATTATTAAATTCAAGAGTAAATTCTAAAGTATTATCGTTACCATCTGGTCCTAGCAGTTCTCCGTCAAGAGTAGTTGAAAATCTATATTCATATTGGCCTAAATTTTCTTTTGTCCACGTTATTTTTGTTGTAGCACTTGTTTCATGTTCACTCATGCCTAGCATTTCACGAGTAACTCTTAGTTCTATTGCTGTCTGACCATTCTCTAGTGCCGAAAAATCACCAAAATCTGTTATGTCGCCATAATTCAGTTGCAAATTATAGGAATTGTCCTCTTCAGTAAAAGCCCCATTCGCCGTACTATCAAAGGTAAATGTCATAGGATAACTCTTCTTTGGCATTTCACTCATAATTAAAATTGCTTTAAATATGCTATCTGACAAAACTAAATAAATTTCTGTATATTCCGCATTAATCGTACCAGTAATTTCACCACTCCCATCTATTTTTAATTCAAGTGAACAATTAGTTAAAGAATCAATTTTTTGACTTTTGTTTTCGTCTTTATAAAGCGAATCAGCATAAAGAGTTGAACCATTAATCGTTATTGATGTATCATCAGCTTCAAGTTTTTCCCCAAAATAGCCTTTAACACTATTTTCGCCACTTGACATATCATAAATAATATTTTCTCCAGTTGGCAAGCCCCTTCCATAACACATTGATACAGTGACATTGTTATATGTAAAACTAAACAACTCTTTTACAACAGTAATGTCTAAAATAAATTCCTTACTTGCCTGTCCTCTTGATGCTTTTATTATATATTGTCCACTTTCAAAAATTGGTTGATTTTGACCAATATTTACCTCATCTTTAAAAATTTCAACTATTACTCCTTCCTTGCACTCAACCACAATATTTGCTAGAGACAAAACAGTACAAGAATATTTGTTGTCAACCATTGAACCTGTCACATCTTCTTGAGGTGATAAAGCATCCCCTATTTTAATCCTAATATTTTGTAGTAAATCTTCTCCCATAACACTAATAGAAATATTGCTAATAATATTGTAATTTGCAGTGTCATCTGGTGTGTATGTTGCTAAATATATTTGCTCTCCATTACTAATTACTTGTTCTCCGTTCTCCCATGTAAAGTTTTTTGGAAGCGTT
>CASDOR010000001.1 GCA_949282135.1 uncultured Christensenella sp. | reverse complement strand
CCCCAACTATCTTTACATAGAGGCTAGCCCTAAAGCTATTTCGAGGAGAACCAGCTATCTCCTAGCTCGATTGGAATTTCTCCGCTATTCCCAAGTCATCACCGACTATTTCAACAGGCGTGTGTTCGGTCCTCCACAAGGGTTTAACCTTGCTTCAACCTGCTCAGGAATAGATCGCCAGGTTTCGGGTCTACAACATGCAACTATGTCGCCCTATTCAGACTCGCTTTCGCTTCGGCTCCGTAACTTAATTACTTAACCTCGCTACATATCGTAACTCGCCGGCCCGTTCTACAAAAAGTACAAGATCACACTATATAGTAGTGCTCTCTCTGCTTGTAAGCATACAGTTTCAGTTTCTATTTCACTCCCCTCCCGGGGTTCTTTTCACCTTTCCCTCACGGTACTAATCCACTATCGGTCACTAGGTCGTATTTAGCCTTAGGAGATGGTCCTCCCACATTCACACCGGATTCCACGTGCCCTGTGCTACTCTGGATACCTCAAGGTGTACGTTGTTTTCACCTACGGGACTGTCACCCTGTTTCGTCCAACTTTCCAAAAATGTTCGGTTAACAATTTCCATGCCTTTACGAGGTCCTAACCCCATTCAAATTTCTTCAAATGGTTTGGGCTCATACCCGTTCGCTCACCACTACTTAGGTAATCGTTCATTTACTTTCTTTTCCTCTGGGTACTAAGATGTTTCAGTTCTCCAGGTTCCCCTCATAACAGTATGTATTCCTGTTATGATACTAAGGTATTAGCCTTAGTGTGTTCCCACATTCGGATATCTACGGGTCATAATCTATGTGCGACTCACCGTAGCTTTTCGCAGCTTATCACGTCCTTCATCGGCGCCTAGTGCCAAGGCATCCACTATATGCTCTTTGTAGCTTGATCTAAAAGTAACTTGGAATTTTCCAAGTTCTAAATCATAATCTAGACTATCTTGTTAAAAACTTCAGCGTAATTGAATTTCTTCAAATCGACTTTGATTTAAATTGAAAATACATATTACACGTTTAAACGAAAAAACTATTTACTAAATAATTAGTAGATAACTTTTTTGTTTTGTTAGCGTTTTAATTGTTAATACAATTAACTCGATATCATGTCTACTCTTTAAAAATATGCAGTTGTGATGGTACTATCTGTTGTGCTATCAGCACAGCCACCACCTTTTCGTGGCGACAATGCAAGAATACCATACTAGAAAAACCATGTCAATAACTTTTTTAAAAATTTTTTCTTTTTTTTGTTTTTTTTAATTAAAAAAGTGAACACTTTTCCGAGTGTTTGCAAATTTCGCTATTTTTTTACCCTTTTTTCATATATTTTACCCTAAATATTTGCCAGAAAAATTAAACTTTAAACCAGAATTCTTTGATTTTCTTATAATATAAAATTTGTTTTTAATTTCTTCCATTTGCTGTTTTAAATTCTTTCATCAGAATTTAAAAGCTTTATGCTAAAAATGTCTTGTATAAAGAATTACAAAAAAAATGATATTAAAAATTTTAATAATTTTTAAACTATATTTTCGTAATTCCAAAAAGAACAATAAAAATTTGAGTATTAATAAAAAAAAGAAGACTAAATGTCGTCCTCTTCTAAAAAACTTTCATCCGCGCTTAAAAACTCTTTATCAATATGATGAGCTAGCCTTTTGGTTTTTTTCTTTGCAACAAAATACTCAACTAATCCAAATATAAGAAAGAAAAAGCCAATTGCAAACATAACTATTACAAAAGCATCAAACTGGTCAAACGCAGCAATTTTAAGGTATGTAAAGGCAAGTGACACAAATACACAAGCAGTCCTAATATATGAAAGTAGTGACCTCTCACACGACATAGCTGTCTGCCTAACACTAAGCTTAGTTCTAAGAGCTTCTAGTTTTAGTTTATCTTTTTCCTTTGGCGTCATAATACCCTCTCTTTATTTAAGTATATATTATTATTACAATATGATACATATATTAATGGTCCTCGTCAAATCTTTGACAGTTAAAATTTTAATTTCCTAAAATTTTTTATCTTGCACTTAATTTACACATAGCATTAAGAGGACTAAAATGACTTTAAATATTTTAATTATTTTTTCTTTTGAGTATCTAACAATACAATGTCATAAAATAAGCAAGAACTAATGCTCGTTTTTAAAAAACTCATCTTAAGTTGCCTTCAACTTATAAAGTTTTTCAAAAAACCGCAAAAGGTAAAAATTACCTATTGATTTTTAGCATAAAATGGTGCAAAATATATATAGTCATTAAAAAAATGACTAGTAACTGTGGATTATTTTTAAAAACATTACCTATTTTTTAAGACAATTAGTAAAAGCCTCGAAAAAGTTTTTAAAAACAATTACCAAAAGCACTTTAAAAGGATGTAAAAATGAATCTAAAGAATTACTATACACAAAACAAAAAGGAATTATTATCACTAGACCAATTTGAAGAAAAAAATAAAAGACTAGAAAAAGATGAGGTTTTAGAGTCCTATATTGAATATCTAAATGACTACTTTGGCCCTTCAAAAACAATCGCTTTTAGATGGGCTTTACAAGAAGAAACAAACGATATTTATGACTTAGACAATTCAGACAGCTTAGATGGTATAGGTTCTTACTGGGCCAAAAGCACACACAACTCTCACTACTATGATACAGATGTAAAGTATATGCATTTTTTTACCGATATAAAAGAAAAAGACAATATATTACTAAGTATTGATGACGAAGAGGATCACAAGGCAAACCTAGAGATATTTGCATTAGACGATGATTTGCTTGAAAATTATGAGGGTGAGGGGTACTATGATGACGAAACTGATACTCTAAGTCAAATTGTAGAATACGCAATACCATCTAATAAAATAAAAAGAAGTGATTTGATTGACACCATACCACTTACTGACGAAAGAGTAAACAGTCGCGGCTACGACTCTGTAACAGAAGCTTATAGACGTGTTGACAATTTATATAGGGAATTTTATGACGGCGAAGAAGACGGATATGAATTATCGTAATTAAAAAATTGATATTAAAATTTTAGTCTTTACAAACAAAACATAGTTAAATGTCAATCCCTGCATAAAAAGAACTCACCTAATGAAATTTTTGATAATAACTTATAATTTTGAAGAGAAGCCTTTTGGTTTCACTTTTTTTGTTATGATAGTAAACTAAAAAAAAAGAACAGCATAAAAAATACTTTTCAATTTTTAATTGTTGTTATATAATGTTAGGGATTTTTATAGGAGACAGAAAAAATGAAATTACTTGATATTAGGACTCTTTATAAAGATGAAAAGAGTTTTGGAAACAAAGATATTGCCGTAGGTGGTTGGGTTAGAAGTGTTAGAGATAACAAAAAATTCGGATTTATTGACCTAAACGACGGAACAAGTTTTAAGGGGCTACAAATTGTTTTTACAACCGAAAATATTAAAAATTATGACGAAGTGTCTCACCTCAATACTGGAAGTAGTATTAAGGTTGAAGGCATATTAAAGCTTACTCCAGAAAATAAGCAACCTTTTGAATTGCACGCAACAAATATTGAAATTTTATGCAAAACAGACTCTTCCTACCCTCTTCAAAAAAAGGGTCAGAGTATGGAATTTTTACGTGAAAATGCCTACCTTAGACCAAGGACTAACCTTTTTAACGCAGTATTTAGAGTAAGAAGTGAAGCATGTTTTGCTCTTCATAAATTTTTTAATGACGAAGGGTATGTTTATCTTCATGCACCAATTTTAACATCTTCCGATTGTGAGGGCGCGGGGGAACTATTTAGAGTAAGCACGCAAGACATATACTCTGGCAAAAAACTTGATCCAAAAGACGAACTTTTTGGAAAGTCGGTCTTTCTCTCCCCTTCTTGCCAGTTAGAGGGCGAAACCTTTGCACTTAGTTTTGGCAAGACTTACACATTTGGCCCATCTTTTAGAGCAGAAAATTCTAACACCGTCAAACACGCAAACGAGTTTTGGCATATTGAGCCAGAAATTGCTTTTTATGAACTTTTTGATGACATGGACGTAATGGAAAAAATGATTAAGTATGTCATAGGTTACCTTTTTGAAAAGTGCAAGGCAGAACTTGAGTTCTTTGACAAATTTGTTGAAAAAGGGCTTATTGATAAACTAAAAAATGTTCATGAAAGTGAGTTTGCACGTATCACTTATACTGAAGCAATAGAAATTCTTAGTAAAAATAATAAAAATTTTGAATACCCTGTTTCTTGGGGTAGCGACTTGCAAACTGAGCACGAAAAATATTTAACAGGAGAAGTCTACAAAAAACCAGTATTTGTTTACAACTATCCAAAAGAAATTAAGGCTTTCTATATGAGAGTAAATGAAGATAATAAAACAGTCAAAGCAACTGACCTACTTGTACCTGGGATTGGCGAACTTTGTGGAGCAAGTGAAAGAGAAGAAAGATATGATGTACTATTAAATCGTATTCACGAACTAGGACTAAACGAGAAGGATTACTGGTGGTACTTAAATCTTAGACGTTTTGGAAGTGTAAAACACTCAGGCTTTGGAATGGGCTTTGATAGGTTTATAATGTATGTTACAGGCATGCAAAACATTAGAGACGTTATTCCTTTCCCACGCACTCCTAAAAATTGTGAATTTTAAAAATTAAAACTAGCCTAAGTAAAATTTAGACTAGTTTTTTGTTTTTATTAAGCTTTTATTTCTTCTGACTTACTAAAATTACACATTGCTTGCTCACAACAAGGACAAGTCAAAAAATTTTATTTAACATTTACAATAAAAGCTTTGTAAAGAAAGTAAGAAACTCTTCCCTATTTAGTACTTGTAAAAACACAAAAAAAAGACCTCCTCTATTTTTGTATACCCAAAAATTTATTGAGTTGGTCTTATTTTATTTTAAAATTGTTGCGAATTAATTATAAAAACTGTTAATTCTTATTATTGGTAAGCAAAGAAACAATATGTGTAACTATTCCGCTATAATACCCTACTCCTGTATTGCCAGTAGTTTCATAACTATCGAAATTGACCCCACCGTTTGTCTCATCGCTTAATAAATAGCTATTAATTGCAGTTTCAATCGTAGTACCTCTTATATTGTCAAAACTCATAATTTTATCAAATAATATATCTGCAATTTTCCATGCAGTCAACCCACCGCAACAAGTCATATTTCTAATGTTATCTAGTTTTTCCCCAATGTTTGGAGAAGCATTTGCCTGTTCAATAAACTGGTCAGTAGAAGTAATTCCTACCAAATCTGAAACATAACCATCAAGCGTATCAAGGTCAGTAAAGAGCTTTATATATGTGCCAGAGTAATCTGCGAGATTTGCTGTAATATCATTTATAACACCTTTATAGTCTGAACTCTCACCCATAGACACAGCCACTTCCTCACTAAAGGTATGAGACATAATCATATTTATAACAGGTTTTCTAGTGATAATATGACTTGGACTAACAGTTCCTGCCATTCTGTCAAAGACCTCCGCAATTTTGCTACCCTCTCCAAGTTCAATCTTTTTACCTATAAAATCTTTAAATTCATTAAGATATCCAAACTCTGTAGTAAAACTTGTATTTAATACGTCTAATTCTTCCACATTGCTCTTTATTATCTCAATAACGCCACCTTCTTCAAAGAGATAATCATCACTACTATCATTTGGATCATCCACAACATTTTTATCAATGTAGAAAGTGATAACATCTTTTGTGATACTTCTTACAATGATAGAATCTGTCTTAGCAGTATCAATTGTGCTACCAATAGTTTTTAGAGCTGTGCTATCGTCATTCATTAGATCTACCAATCCCATAAGAGAACTAAATTCTGACGCATAATTTGTGATACTGTCTAGGTCTACGTTTTTCTCCTTAATATCTAGAATAATTTGCTTGATTCCTTCATCTAATACTAGTTCAGTACTATTTGCCATTTCATCTATATAATAAGAAATAAATTTACTAATACTACCTTTTGTAATTATTATACTTTTACCTTCACCATTTAAACCGGTAATAATATTAAACTCTCTGCCAAGTGCCACTAATTTATAATAGTCACTACTATGCTCGTCATTACCCACATATTTTGCATTTAATGTGTCAATTAGGCTAATTAAATATTTAAACTCCTCCTCAAACACAATTTGTTTTAGTCCACTCGCGCAGTGTGTTCTAATGGTATTTGTCATGCTTAAAACTGGGCCTTTAATTAACTCGTCAGCTAATTCTGCTCTTTTAACTTCTTTATTTATATAATAAACAACAATTTCACCGACTATAGGGCGTGTTAACGTTTCACTATCTTTAATATCATCTAAGATACCGCCTAAAGAAGCATAATCATCTCTATTTAATCCATCATCTCCAAAATCTAGAGCTAAAATATTTTTAAGTATCTCAAGTTCACTTTCCCAACTTGAAACATTACTGCTATCTGTACTAGAATCAAAAATATTGTTAAGCATTCCCTCTCTTACGGTATAAGGTTGTGAGCTAATAAGGCACTCAATATTTAAGACGTCTTCGAGCCCTGAAATATTCGTTTCAACCTCTCTTATAAAATCTTCAAAAATCACACGTAGAACATCATTTGATGTAAATAGGTTTGTATAGTCTCGTGCATAGTTAATATTTTTCCCAAGAGTTTTTAACTCATTATTCTCTGGACTACTTAATCTAGTTAAATCAAGATCAGAAAGTGTTTTATTGATGCTGACAATGAGGTTTAAAGAGTATCTAAGTTCATTTCCCCAATTCTCTATATTAGACGTTTTAAGGCTTTCATTCCAAATATTGTTTAACATAACATTTTTAAGTGTTCCACGGTTTCCAATCTCCATTTCTAGATATTTGTTTAATCCTTCGCCACCTTCACTTATCAGTCTATCTAAAAATACTTCAAAAAGATCTCTAATATTTTCATTAGTAATGAAAACAGAATTGTTACTATTCACGGTTGTGTTTAATGCATCTCCAAGCCCACCTAAACTATATGTCCCATCAAGGACAGCCTCAAAAGAAAACGCCTCATCATTATTTAAATCAATTACCGCACCATAAAGTGGTGCAAGAGATCTAAGTTCATTTTCCCAACTAACAACCTTATCTAAATTGTCCACCACTCCACCTAAATCACCAAACTCCGCAGTAAAATCATTAATCTGAGTTTTTAAAAATCCAACTAGCCCCTCATAACTAGAATCAGAAAGTAGTGCACTTTTTGCACTATCAATAGTTCTACCCAAACTCTCAAGTGCTAGGCGAGTAGTGTTTTCGTCTCCAAAATCCAAATCTGTGCTATTCTCGTAATACTTCAAGAAAGTAACTGCATTTGATAAAATAGTTTTAAGATTGCCCTTTAAAACATTTGATGTCATTGCCGCCTCATTACTTTGATAGCCAGAAATTTCAAAATTTTGATAAAGACTTTCAACCAAACCATCAAGAAGTTGTGGGTACTCATTTTCTAGGATGTTAATCTCGTACATTGAATCTACTAAATTGTTGCTAAAATCACTAGGATTAATAATATTATTACAAATTAAAGAAAGTACTTCCGCGGTTGTGCCAACTTCCCCACGAATTAGGGGAACTACAATATTGTTATTGTTAAAAAGTAATATAATGTCCGCAGCCGCATTTACTTGGCTTTGGATACTACTCATAGTAAGTGGTGAATCTTTTGTACTTTCCCTGTAAGCATCCTTAATTAATTGTGCATAGTCTACTCCGTTAAATTCAAGCACAAAATTTTCATTATTTATGACATACAAATCAATTATTTGTGGTAAAATTTCATCACCGATTATATATATTAAATTACTGTTTTCAATATCAAAAAAAATTTCTTTTACTGAAGTTATCACGTCTGTCACATCTTGCTTTGTTACATCCTGCATTTCTTTATCAGTTACCTTTGCAATAGCATTTGCTTGATTAAATGCACTAACAGCCGCATCTACCTCGTCTGTCAATTTTATTTTTTCATTATTTACTTCCATTACTGCCATGTTGCTAAAGATAACATTAGACATAAATTCCATTCCGGTGTATCTAAGAATCTTAGAACTAGCAGAGGACTCATAACTTGATAAAATGCTATTAACTTCCTCCCCACCTTCAATAGTACTTAGAACTGGGACTTCTTCTCCAGTCTCAGTTGTTGTCATAACTTCACTATAAACAGTGTTATAAATACTACTAACTCCAACAATTGGACTAAACGCAACAGCACAAACAAGCAACCCTGTTACTGCCCCAAAAATCCCTCCTACCAACCTATAGTTATTTTTCTTTTGAGGAGCATTTTTAAGGTCTGCATTAGTTATTGGCATACCTTTTTTCTTAAGTTCTTTAAGCCTTTTTTCATACTGCTTTCTAGCCCTCTTATCTTTATCAAATATTTTTGAAGAAATAAGTGCATAAATAGGCCAAAGCAAATATTTTGTAACGAAAAACAAAATAACAAATAAAACAATATTAATTAGAAGTGTTGGAAGATTCTCAGCAAAAGAATTTAATGCAGTGCTACTAGAAAGTATATTTGCAAGTTCCGCGTCTCCCACTCCTTGAACAACTTGGTTTAGAATATTTACACCAATATCGCTTAGCCTATGAACTGGTCCCATAATATCTAGATTTAAACTCGTCAAATCAATGGTATTTAAAAGATTAGATATAGGAGGCGTCACAAACCAAAGAATAAGTGCTGTCACAAAAAGCCAACCAAGTCTAAATAAACTTTTTTTCATTCCACGTTTTATGCCAACAAGAATTGACAAAACAATAATGAAGATTGCTAGTACAGTCAAAACTATTCCAACTATTTCTCCGACATTAGTCAAATTTTCACCATTATTCATAAAACTTTCCCTCTTTATTTATTATGCTTAAAATTTGCCGACTATATTATTAAATCTTACCTATTTCTAAACCTATGTACAACTAAAATTTTCTTAAGGAATTATTAAACATAAAAATTTAATATTAGACTTTATTATTTACCAACAAAATAAGACACTATTAAAATAAATTTTTATGTTACGAACTACTACGAACTCTTTACTAAAAAAGAACATTCATTAATAATACTTATTCATATTATACAATTATAATATACACTAGAAAATTTAACTTTCAAAGTAAATTTACCTAATTATCTATTTTTTTGTCACTTTTAACAATAATTTCATATAAATAAAAAAAGGAAAAATTATGTCTGAAAAATTAAAAATATGCGTATATGCAATTTGTAAAAACGAAGAAAAATTTGTTAATAGATGGATTGACAGCATGTGCGAAGCAGATGAAATAATCGTGGTCGACACAGGGAGCACTGATAATACTGTAAAGTTACTGGAAGCTCGCGGGGTGAAGGTTTACAAAAAAATTTTCACACCTTGGAGATTTGACGATGCTAGAAATTATGCATTAGATAAGGTACCTATAGACACTGACGTATGCGTTTCAACTGATCTAGATGAGGTTTTTACTAAAAGCTGGCGACAGGAGATTGAAAAAGTATGGATAAAAGACAAAACAAAACTGCTAAAATATAAATATGTTTGGAACGTCCTTAGTGACGGCAAAGATGGGCTAACATTTTTTTACGAAAAAATCCACGCTAGACTTGGCTTTAAGTGGATTTACCCCGTACATGAAGTTTTAGAATTCGATAAAGGTTTGCAAGCCTCAGACATATCTTACACTAATGAAATTGTACTTCGTCACTACCCTGACGGAAATAAAAGTCGTGGTCAATATCTAGAGCTTTTAAAGTTAAGTGTCAAAGAAAATCCAGAAAATGATAGAAATACGCACTATCTAGCACGTGAATATATGTTTAATGGCGACTATACAAACGCAATAAAATACTTTAAACGTCACTTGCGTCTTAAATCTGCAAAATGGGATGCAGAACGTAGTGCAAGCCTCAGATTTATTGGCGACTGTTACGCATCACAAAAGAAGATGAAACTCGCTGAAAAGTACTACAAAAAAGCAATTACTGAATGCATGAATTCACGAGAAGCATACCTTCGTCTTGCAGAATTTTATTATAACACTAAAGACTATCTTCTTTGTATTTTTTCAATCAATTCAATGTTTGATATAAAAACTCGAACACTGAACTACATGTCAGAACCTAAATGCTGGAATGAATATCCATATGAACTTCTATATATGTCATATTATTACTTAAAAAACTATGAAAAAGCATACTCAGCTTGCCTTACTGCCCTTTCTTACTCGCAAAATAACCAAAAAATAAAGGGCAACCTAGATTTCTTTAAAAATTTAATCTCTAACTAGCCATGCCTTTATCTTAAAAAATTTTTACTTAGTTTTACTATTTATTTTAATTCACAAAATGATTGCATTTTGTTGAAAAGTTTAAGTTTTTTCTAAGAATACTAAACCCCATAATATATTTCTCAAAAATTTTCTTTTTTTACCAAACAATCTACTATAAAAATATTTTTTATTCTTCAAAATTTATTTCTTTTATGTCGTCCTCTATTAAATATGGTAGCTCATGCTCTTTATCCATGTTTTTGTTAATTTTATCAACTGGAAGTTTTAAGTAAGTCACATCTCCCTCAACCAAAACTTGTCCCTTTTTATTTAGAATTTCTGCATGAGTTACAATTGCAAGGTTTGTATTCTTAACAATCTTTCCTCTTCCAATCAAATCTTCATCATATCTAACTGGTTTTCTATACTTTACTGTAATTGAAGTCGTAACACCACAAACGTCCTCCTTGCCATCTGTCCACATTGCTCTAAGCCCAAGTTCGTCAATCATTGTTGCACTTATTCCACCATGTGTACGTTCTGGAAAACTTTGCAAGTCCTCCCTCATGCGAAAAGGAGTCATAACACTCCCATCTTCCATATTATAAAACTGTGCTTTTAGACCGATTTTATTGTCCATACCGCATATAAAACAGTTTCTTGAATTTCTTTGTTTACTTACAACTTTCATCTTTACATGTCCTTTTAGTTATCTAATTTTTGATTATATCATTGTTGTTTCCAGTATAATTGGTGCTATAACCCGAATTTGTTTTTGGTCTAAGTTCGTTTGGAAAGTAGATGTCATTTTTGATATCCTGAACAATTTTTTGTAAGTTACTCACAACTCCGTAAGGATTGTTAATATCAAATAAAACGTGAGAGCCAAACTTTGACACTATGTAAATATCACCTACGTGACACATTTTATCAATAAGACCAACCTTTAAATTAACAGACACAATATCTGCATAATAAATATTTTGAACGTCAATAAAAATGCCTGTCCTTATTATAATTCGTCTATTTGTCAATGCATACTCCATATTTTTTTGCTGAATACTAGACGTTACAATATTGCTAATCCAAATCCAAAAGGGAGTTAAATGTATAAGGAAAAATAACACAATAATAAGTACCAGCCACCATGACATTTGAGAAAAAATACCTTTCACCGCCATAAAAGTAATTATTCCTACGTCAACAATTAACCAAAGAATCACCAAAGGTAACATAGTAAAAATCTTAGACAAAATAAAGGCTTTCCTATTTGGTTTACCTCGCCATAAAACTTCTTCGTTTTCACTAAGCATATCTTCAATATTGTTTTTTTCTTTAGAACTCGGCATTACAAAGTTTTTTTCACTATATTTTGACATAACCTACTCCTATTTTTCTTTATATAGATAATACAAAACTAATAAAAAAATATCAAGCAAAATAAAATCACTTGATACTTTTTAATGGCATTCATAATTACGTAATATTTATAATGGCAGGTCTTTTTTCTTAAATCTTTCTGCACCTATAATGTAACATAAAACACCTACAACAATCAGTATAGCAAACTTCCAAATAAAGGTTGTTGTGCCACCCAAAATTGACAATTCATCAAAGAGAGTAATAACCGACAAATAGTTAAAGAAATTAAGTGAGTCTATTCTAACTACATTTGGTAAAACCTTTGAACCAAAAAGTCCTAAGATTGTTGCAACTAAGAAAAACATGTTTATACCACCACCTATACCCATTGAATGTTTAGTCCTGTTAAAAATACAAGAGGTTAAGAAGGAAATTCCACTAAGAGCAAAGAGCGTAACAAAGAAGCCAAGATTTAGTAATGCAAGGTCACCAAAAGTCATACTTATCATGCTTTTATCTAGAAAAGCAAAACAAATGAAGCTGACTGCCGTTGTACATAAACACATTGCAAATAGTGAGCCTACAAGATAAGTTGCCTGGGTATAAACAACCTGTTTACGTTTTGTTGAAGTTGACAAAACGTAAGCCATTGAGCCACTATCAACCTGCCCTGCAATTAAGTTATTTGCAACCATAATAATATAAATTATAGGAAGTAAAAGTCCTGCCACCTTGTAGAAAATTGAGCCGGTAATAAGGTTAAACAAATCCATTGTACCAAGTTCTTCTAAACTCTCTCCTACTTTTTCTGGAAGAGAAGCTAAAAAACTTTCTCCAACACTTGTAAGTAGCTCTTCCTTAACTCTCTCTTTGTCTTCATTAATAGTTGGACTATTTGGGTCAAGGAGTCCTAATTCATAATCAAGTCTTGCAAGATAAGTAACAATTGAGTCTGTCGCAAGTTCATTTAAAAACACTTTACCGCTTTCCCCTGTATATCTTGAAACTTCTTCGCCCAAAGCATTAGTATATGTCAAAGCCGCATAATCTTCAGCATCAAACCCATAAGATGAAAGCCCAGCCAAAGCCTTATTTACACCTCTTTCACTCACCATGTTAGTCGAAAGAAAACTTGCTGCGTAATTCCTTGCAAATTCGCTATCAGTCAAATCTGGATTTCGTCCCAATTTAATATTAATATATGTATAATCAAGCCCTGTATCAATATCGTCTACACCATCACCATCTACATCCTTAAGAAAAGCACCAAATACAAGCCCTTGAATTTCTTGATACTCCTCACTATCTTTATCATAATTAGAAGCAATACCATCTATGTACGTATTTAACTCTGTTTGTACTTTCCCAATGCTTTCTGTGAGATTTCCTACATCAAAATTTTCATTGAATATTACTAATGCCCCCTCCACTATATTATAGTAATTAACCCCTCTCTTTTCAGTCTCACTATCAATAGAGTCAATTACCATGGTATTAGTTATACCAACTCTCATCTCACCAAGATTTCCGCCACCGCTAATCATCATAAGAACGGCGAGCATTACGCAAACTGCTATTGTAATTATCATCCACATGACACCATTTGCTTTGCTTGATTGTTTAAAAAGTGCTTTACTAAACATTTTCTTTCTCCTTTATTTTTTCTCTAAAATATTTTTCCAACGTATACTTAACTTCACTAATAAACTTTAAATCAAAACTAATAAGCGTTTTAAACAAATCATTTATTTCTTCTTTTTTTAATCTCACCGTTACTTGATTGTACTCTTTTTGGTCTCGAATAATGTTGTAATCTAGTTTCTTAAACTTTTCGTAATCCTTTTGATTATTAAATTCTATCTTGTAATCCTGATATTCTCTATTCCTAATTGCATTCATATCAGCAACATCAATAATATGACCATTTGAAATAAGCACAACCTTATCACAAGTATCTTCCACCTCGTTAAACATATGGCTTGACATAAAAATTGTCTTACCCTTTTTGTGTTCCTCTTTTATCATATCAATAAACGCTACACGCATAAGTGGGTCAAGACCTGTTGTCGGTTCGTCAAGCACAAGAATTTCTGCATCATTCATAAGAGCAGCAATAAGAGCGGTCTTTTGTTTCATTCCTTTACTCATCCGCTTTAAATTTGCACGAGTATCAAGTTGAAGCTTTTGTATCATTTCATTTATTCTTGTCATGTCAGAAATCTTAAAAAATTCTGCTTGACTCTTTAGAAATGCAGTACCTGTCGCAAGGTCCGGAAAACCAATTTCTCCAGGCACATATCCCACGTGACTTGCAATCTCACTTGCATGCTCAAAACTAGACTTATGTAAAACCTTACAACTCCCATGCGTTGGCTTAATGTAGCCCATAAGGCATCTAATGGTCGTAGTTTTACCTGAACCATTAGTGCCAACAAACCCCACCATTTCTCCTCTTTTTATCTTTAAATTTAAGTTAAATATTCCACGATTTTTTCCGTAGTCTTTGGTGAGGTTTTCTATTTCAATTACATATTCTTGACTTTTCTCTTCCATACTCTTCACCTCAAAACTATTTCTTCTTTTTTATTGAATAAAAACTTTTATCTTCTTTGTAATATTTCATAAAATAATCTTCAAGAGTCTCTTTTATGTTTGTAAATTCCTCAAGTTCATAATAACTAAGTAGCTCGACAACTTTATTAATATCTTTGTCGTTTGTTAAAATTACAAACTTCTTTGCTCCTATGTCCTCATCAATAATTTTTATGTAATCAGATTTTTTTATTGCCTTTTTAAATTCATCTACACTTTTTTCTTCTTTAAAAATAAAACTATACACCTTTTCACTTGAATGCTTTAACTCAGAAGTACTCACTTCTGACACAATTTTTCCATCTTTTATTATTGCCACTCTATCACAAGTCGCGTCTACTTCACTAAATATGTGGCTAGACAAAAGTATAGTTTTTCCTCTTTCTTTTTCCTTTTTAATAAGATCTACAAACTTATCTTGCATAACTGGATCAAGACCGCTTGTTGGCTCATCTAAAATATATACCTCAGGGTCGTTCATAAAAGCAGCAACTATAGCAAGTTTTCTCTTTACACCTAAACTCATTTTTTTTGTTTCGCCTTTAAGTGTTACCATATCAAGCTCAAAATACCTAAGAAGACTGCGAAGTCGTGCATTATTGTGAACATGCTGTAAGTCTTGTATCATTTTAAGGAATTCTAGTCCCGTCAGCCCTTGAGGAAGTGCAATTTCACCTGGTATGTAGCCAACACGACTTAAGACTTTAGGATAGTTTTTAAAGGTCTCGTAATTAAATAGCCTCGTCTCCCCTTTATCAGGACGAGAAAAAGCCATTATATGCCTAATAGTAGTACTTTTCCCAGCTCCGTTTGGGCCAAGAAACCCAAATACTTCGCCTTTTTCAACACTAAAGCTTATGTCAAAAACGCCTCTACCTGACCCATAATCTTTAGTAAGATGCACCACGTCAATAACTCCCAAGTACTCTTCCTCCTCTTAACATATATTGATATTGATTTTTATCTAAATTGTATCTTAAATCTCTTTAACTGTCAAAGTCTTGTATCACCCTAAATTTAGCATGTTTTTACCTATCTAACTTTTAACTAATTACAAAAAGAAAGGAAAAAAACTAGAATAGATATTATCGTACTTTTATAACTTTGATATTTTTATTTTAGCACAATTTTAGACATTTGACCAATATTGTACATTCATGATATAGTATTCTAAACTAATTTTAGTAAATTTTACTATACAAAAAATATATTTTGTATCTAATTTTGAACATTACCGTACAAAATTGTATAAAATTAAAGGAGAAACAATGAAAGCCAAATACAAAAATGCAATAAGATCAAAAATGCTTATAAGAAATGCACTCATCACCCTTCTTAACAAAAAGCCACTATCTGATATAAGTGTAACAGATATTGTAAAGTTTGCCGACATAAATCGTGGAACATTTTATAACCATTACAGTAATCCACTTGACATTTTGGAGGAAATAAAAAATGAACTTATGGAAAAACTGTCTGTAGTTTTAAAAAATTCCAAAAATACAAGCAGCATTGATGACTTATTAGATATAATTAACTCATATTTTCTTGAAAATGAAAAAGATTATAAGATAATAGTTAATGCTATACCTTACTCTGTTGTAGAAAAAATAAAACATAATTTTATTGAAGAAATAACCAAAATAGACCTAAACGGAACCTCTCTTGTGACAGTACACTTCGCTGTAAACGGACTTGTCGGTCTCTACCTTGACTACTTAAAAGACAACGTCCCTTTCTCTTACCAAGAGGTAATCAAATCCTCTAAAGAAATCATACATAAACTATTTTTATAAATCTTATCAAATTCATGTTTTTTAAAATTCAGAAACCAAACAAACAAAAAAAACGAATCTCTAAATAGGATTCGTTTTTTCATCAATTTTAATGGCTTTTATTCCTAAAAGGATTTTTCAAAACTTTCCTTATGTTTCTTTTAAAAAGCTACTAGAAATAAAACTTTTACTTTCAATACTGTATTTAGTTGTTCTTTTGCTTTTTAGCTTAAACTTAGCACTTTATATTTTAATTTTGTAATAGTTTAAATAGATAATCTCCAATTTCTTTGTCCTTGCAATTTTTAAAAAAGGTCTCCCTAAAGTAAGGATAATCTATTGTTTCCTTTAAAAAGTCTCTATTAATATCTTTTAAAATATCAATCATTCTTCTATATGTTATTTGTTTTACATTATCAAGAATTTGCTTATTTTCCCTTTCTGGCACAACTCTTTCTTTAGGATAACCATTCCCACCAGAAGTTGATAATAACTTTTCAAATATGTCCTCTAATTTAAGCTCAGCACCCCAACCAAAATCTTTTGCAAAAGGCAAACTCACAGCATTGCCATCATTTATCTCTCTAAACATAAAAGCATCACTTGCATCCACCACATGTCCACAGATAACGTTTGGAAAACTGTTTAATGCAAGCATAGCCCCTTCACCTGTTCCGCAACCCGTAATTACAAAATCAACAGCCTTTGCATTTAATAATATTCCTGCAAGAAGTCCTGCCTTAACATAAGTCAAGCTATGCTTATCTTCGTCACCAAACATACCAAAATTAAAAACCTCGTCACCATGTTTACTCGCGACTTTGCTCAAAACTTCGTAAATCAATTTGTTTTTACCAGCTTGACTATTTTCATTTATAAGTGCAATTTTCATATGTTCTTATTCTCCTGTAATTTAAGATTTTTTTTGTTCTATACTAAAGATCTTTTAATAATGATAAAACATACTTTTGCCCAAGTTTATTATACGTTACAACTTGATAAGTCCTACCAAATACTGAAATTCTATCCACATTATAAATCCCATATTGACTTGCAAGCTCAGTTGCAATATTCTTAATTTTTCCATCATTACATTCGACCCTTTTTAGTATGCCTTTTTGAACTAACAGGTCAGAAATTAAATTACGTTTAATTTTTTTCATATTAGGATACAAAGTAGAAATTTTATCTATAATTTTTGTAACAGTCATCTCTTCTTCATATTCAAATTTTTCTTCTATATCAAACGGACATACAAAATCAGATTTTTTCATATTTTCTGGTACAAAATTTTCTAGTTCATCGCAAACCTTATATAACGTTCTTATGATATCTGCATTATTTAATATGCTGTCATTTTCACACTTTTCACCTGTAAAAAAATTCACACCATTAGCAAGAGCCTTTAACACTTGAATTTCTTGTTCAAACATAACGTTCACCTCATTCTCTTTTGTTTTCTTTCATTATAACAAAAATCTTCTTGCGCTAAAAGAATTATTTTAAAAAAACTCTCTTTTTTAATTTTTTTTTAAACTTTTTATTAAAAGTGTTATAAATTAAGTAAACTCAACACGTAAGCCACAGGCATTAATAAGCATTTCTTTTGATACAAAAATGCCACAAATGTTACTGGCAGCTATAGACAAGTAGATATTACCAACTTATCCTCAATAAGGTTACAGAATTAGAAATTTACATATTGTCAACAAATTCTTTTAGCTTACAAAATCCCTTTCAGTCACATTTCTTGTTGTGGCGAACTTTCTTTATTCTTTATGGCAATCGTATAATTTGTTTTGACATCTGTTAAATCTTGTTGTTCTAAAAACTTGATAAAACTATCTATATTCATATTTTTAATTTGAGTTTCATATTTAGCAAAATCGTCCAAATTATATGTAATATTACTATCTTTATTTTCCTTTTCAATACTATCACGAGATTTATTTAAATAAATATTCCAAAATGGTAAAATTTTGATATGATGCATTTTAGTATATTCATGACAATCATAAGGTTTATCAGTGTTATTTAAATATTTTGAAAGTTCAATATCTGCTATTTTTTCTATTATTGCATGTGTCAAATTATTGTTTGGAAAATAGGAATGTAAAGATTCGTGGACAAGGTAAACTAAATCATAATTTTTATCAACTAATCCATACTTATGCCCCCAAACAAACTGATCATCGCCAATATTCATCCCAGCGCATAAAGTTGGAGGCATAATAATTGCCGTCTCATTTAAAATAAAATCTTTCTTAAATATATTATCTAAAAATAGATTGATTTTGTTTTTGCTCTTTCCCCAGTTATCTTTTATTCTTTCTAAATTATTATTTGCGTTGTCACAAAGTTTTTTAAAAAACTCCTGTTTCTCTAACTCAGAGATTATATTATTATCAATTTCCTCTGACTGAAAATCCTTTTGCAAAGTCATATATGAAACTCTATACTTATCCCATAAATAATTTGCAAAGTCCGTTGGCATATTGTTTTTTGAAATAATTAGCCTTGCCATAAAATCCTTATCAGTCTTAAACCTTATATTTAACACAATTTCCCTCCCCATAAAAAATAACACACCAAACAACTTCTGGTGCGTCAAAACCTTTGGCGGAGAAGGCGAGATTCGAACTCGCGCACGCTGTTACACGCCTAATCCCTTAGCAGGGGATCCCCTTTGGCCTCTTGGGTACTTCTCCAAAGTGAAATAAGTTTATCAAACTTTTTTTAATATGTCAACTTATATAATTTATTTTTTTGTTTACTTTTCTTCTCCCCTCTTTATTTTTCAAAAATCAACAAATATAACTGATTTAATAAAAGAAAAGAACTTTTCCACTCTTTTTCACTAGCCCTACTTTGAAAATTTTCCATCTTAACTTCTCGCAAATATATTTTCCAAGCATAAACAAATTCTTATAAGATTTAGAGCCGTACACATTGTTTATCAGTTTTATTACTTTTGGTTCTAGCCCATGTAGTATTAAGTAAACTTTTTTATAGGACTTATTTTTATCAATTCTTGCATAAGGAACTCTAGAATGACCAGCAAATAAAGAAGCCATATATTTGGCACATAAATATATAAAAGAATTAACAGAGTTTATATAATTAGTTGCCTCTATATAACTTAAGTCCTTTTTATAATACAAATGCTGATTGTGCATAATCGTTTTTATATAATTTTTTACTAAATTACCAAAAGTTATTTTTTCAAAATTTAAATTGTTTTCATTTGAAAATTTCAATGTCTTGTAATAAGCATACACTTCAGTCCAGTAATTAAATCCGGTAGAAACGTATGTTTCTTCAAAATTTTTTTGATAGGCTAAGCCTAAATTAAACTTAAAAAATTTTGTTTGCATCATATTAATATAATCACTAATGTGTTCAAATTCGTGGTAAATTGCTGTACAAAAAAATTCTCCGCCGTCGTAATTTATTGTATTTAGAGTCGAGTTGGTTATTTGTAATTCATGCTCTTTAATAGACTTATTTTTTACTATGCCAGTATACTCGTATTCGTTTATTTTAATAAAATCAATAAATTTTATTTTTAGCATACATTCTAAATCTAAAGCGCAAAAAAAGTTGTTAATTATTTCTTTAACATATTCTTTGTGATTTATAAACTGCTTTGGCAGGTCATTTAAAAAAATTATCTTTCCTTTCACTTGCAAATTATAACATAATTAACTTTAATTATCAAACATTAACATAAAAGACTTGACAAAATAAATTTATCATGTAAACTTTTTATTGTAGCATGCGAATTTGGGACAACCAAAATTGTCGGAAAAATATTCCGACCCGCAGTAAGAGTTCTACATATTTATATGGAAAGATGGCGTGATACTAAATAGCGTGTGAATCCTACAACTTAACATCTAAGAACTCTTGGCCCAGCCTTAAAGTTTAACACAGTGAGTATGTTTTTGAGAATTTGAGATACTTATAAAACCTGAGCCCTGGTGAAGACCAAAATAGGCCACGTGTCATTAATGTGCAACACGATCTTGCAGCTACAAGGTTATTTTAGTTATTGCTTTGTAGTGACAAAAAGTTTAAATGCGAGCGGAAGGAATTCTCATAAAAAGTGTGGAAAAACATCCACACTTTTTTATAGTGCAAAACACAAATATGACTTAGAATTTTTAATTATAATAAAAAATACCGACAATAGATATTGCCGATATTTTTCTAAGCAAACCCAAAGTTACTTTTTTAGACTTTTAGTCTTCTTTCATATAGTAACTTCCAGAATGCTGAGTTGCAGGAAATCTTTGTCCTTTTTCAAGGTAGCAACTTCCACCGCATTTGCCTTCTTGGTCATATGCAGCATAGTTGCCACTCTCAGGAGCGACTTCCCCAGGTCTCCATGAATTACTCATAAAACACCTCCCTAACTTATTGTTTGTAAAAAAGAAAATAAATATACAAATAAAACCATAAAAACTTGTGCCTTGATGTTTTTAATTGCAACTTTCTATAACCTTAAATACTAACAGTTATTACATTGAAAATATTTAAAACACAATATCTAAAATTATGTTATATTTTTAGAAAATTCTAAAACACAAGTGTCTCTTCTTTTTCTATAAATTTCCTTTAAAATAAATTGTAAAAAGATAAAAAAACTGGTACACTAACTAAAAAAGGAGAGGAAAATGAAAAAAAATATAATTGTAGCAGTTGTGGGGCTTTGTGGAGCTGGGAAAAGCGAAGCCACTCAAGTATTTTTAGATAATGATTTTGCAAGAGTTTATTTTGGAGATGCGACATTTGAGGAAATGAAAAGGCAAAACCTTCCACTTACACCTGAAAACGAAAGAAAGGTACGTGAGGAGTTGCGTGCAAAAAATGACATGGCAATTTATGCGAAACTAAGCGAAAAAAAGATTAGTGACGCGTACAACTCAGGTAAAAATGTGGTTGTAGAAAGCATGTATTCTTGGAGCGAATATAAATACTTAAAAGAAATTTACGGCGAAAACTTTAAGGTTCTTGCAATAGTTGTTGATAAGGATTTAAGGACTAAAAGACTAAGCATTCGTCCCCATAGGCCTTTAACTGCCGAACAAGTGGTCACAAGGGATTATACAGAAATAGAAAACATAGAAAAAGGCGGTCCTATCGCCATTGCAGACCATTTTATAATTAATAACGACTCCTTGGGCGAATTAAAGAATGAAGTTCAAAAATATATAAATTCTCTTACAAAATAGTAATAAAATAAACTTATGAGTTTCATTAAAATATTAACGTAAACCAAAAAAATAAAACTCTTAATCAAAAGGAAATTAAAAAAACTATGAGTAGTAAAATATGTTTTGATTCAAACAAATATATAAAGCTTCAAAGTGCCCTTATTCGTAAAAGACTAAAGCAGTTTGACAATAAGCTTTATATGGAATTCGGCGGAAAGCTGTTTGACGACCTACATGCTTCACGTGTTCTTCCAGGCTTTGACAAAAATGTGCAAATAAAACTGCTTGAGAGTTTTAAAGATGAATGTGAGGTAATTTTTGTAATTAGTGCACGTGATATTGAAAGCGGTAAAATTCGTGCAGACAATGGCATGACCTATGATATGGAAGTACTCAGACTAATAAATAAGCTTAGACAAAATAACCTATACGTAAGTGCTGTCGTTATTACACTTTTTGAGGGGCAAGAGTCAGCTCTGAATTTTAAAGAAAGATTAACTAGTCTAGGAGAAAAAGTTTATATTCATTATTTCACAAAAGGTTACCCAACAGACATAGATACGGTCGTAAGTAAACATGGATATGGTAAAAATCCATATATAGAGACCACTCGTCCACTTGTTGCAGTAACAGCCCCTGGCCCTGGAAGTGGGAAACTTGCAACTTGTCTATCACAGCTTTACCATGAGTCGCTACTTGGAAAAAAAGCAGGTTATGCAAAGTTTGAAAAATTCCCTGTATATAACCTCCCTTTAAATAGTCCAATAAATATAGCTTATGAGGCAGCAACGGCGGATCTAGGTGACAAAAATGTTATAGACCACTATCATTTTGATGCATATAATAAGGTTTGTGTAAGTTACAATAGAGACATGTCAGCTTTTCCAGTAGTTAGAAGGATTTTAAATAAAATTGCTGGATATGAAGTTTATAAATCCCCTACCGATATGGGGATTAACACCATAAAAGACTGCATAGTAGATATGAATCTAGCTGAGGAGAGTGCAAAGCAAGAAATCATTAGAAGATATTTAAAAGCAAAAGTTGACCACAAAAAAAATAACTTAGACTATGAATGTCAGAAAAGAATCAAATTACTCATGGACTCTCTTGGTCTCACAATATACGATAGACCATCTGTATCTAAAGCTGAAGAAAGCTTCAAACAAACAAAACTAGCAACGCTTGCTATAGAACTTGATAATAAAAATATTATTTTAGGTCATCAAACAGAATTCCTTTCCTATACTACAAGTTGCATACTAGAAGCAGTCAAATCCTTAGGTCATTTAAAAGAACGGGTAGAAAAACTTATACAGCCTAAATTGCAAGCTGTACAAGACTTAAAGAAAAATGTACTTTGTGAAGATAATCAAATTTTAGATTTAAAAGAAATTTTAATTTTACTTTGTTCGCTAAAAAATGAAAACATAGAAATTCAAAAAGCATATGATTCGCTTTCTAAGCTTAAGGGGTGCAATGCACACTCTACCCATATTTTAAGCGAGGATGAAGAAAAGGCTTTAAAAGAACTTAATATTAACCTAACTTGTTTAGATAGATTTAATATTACTAGTTTATTTGATTAAAATAAATCCAACTCATTAATAGCCTTATTTGCGTCATAAATATTTATTATGGTTAAACGCATTAAGGCTTATTTTATGCCTATAATAAAACTTACATGTGTGTTTGTTTTGTCAGTTGCTTTTTTTATTGGTCTTTACTATTTATTTAAGTCTACAGGTTGGCTTGGAAAATTTAATAATGTTGAGGAATTAAAAAAGATAATACAAGGCGCAGGATTTTACTCTTACTCTATTTTTGTATTAATTCAATTTTTACAAGTAACAATTTTGCCTATACCAGGAATAGTTACAACCATAGTAGGAGTCATTCTATTTGGACCTATAATAAGCTTTTTTCTTAGTTTACTTGCAATATTACTTGGTAGTATATCTGCTTTTTTTATTGGCAAAAGTCTTGGAATTAAAGTTTTGCACTGGGCAATAGGTAAAGAAAAAACAGAAAGTTTAAGTAATAAACTTAAAAAGGGCAAATATGTTTTTTTTCTTATGATGCTGTTTCCCTTTTTCCCTGACGATATTTTATGTATGTTAGCAGGCGTTATAAATATGGACTTTAAATTCTTTTTATACACAAATCTTATTACGCGTACAATAGGTGTATTTTCAACTTGCTTTTTAGGTTCTTTTACACAGCTTTTATTTTAAATTAATTATTTTTAGAATATAATACCTGTACACGTTAAAGTCTAGTTTTATCTTTTTTATGTTTAAGTCTAGTTATAGCAAAACATTAAAAATAAACAAAAAAATTAGATTACAAAAAAATAGACGCGGAAAAGCGAAAAAAATTAATTTCATTAATTTTTTTAAAAACCCTTTCGGGTTTTTATGGAAGAGTCTCTCTTCCTCGCTTTTCCGCATCCTTTTATCTTACTAAAAACTAATAACAAAAAATCTTGCTATATATGAACCTCTCCTTTAAGTTGTCCAACTTTTGTGATTTCTCTTATCTTGAATTTCGTCCAAGATTGACTATCTTAACTTCCTCTACTTTTTAACCTCAAATTTGTTAAGAGAAAATTCAAAATATAAGGAGATAAATTAAGCCCTACTTTTAAAAAAAGTTTGAACCTTTTTTAGATTTCTTTTCTAGCCTCTAATGCTTTTGACAACGTTACCTCATCCGTGTATTCTAGGTCACTTCCCATTGAAATACCTTGGGCAAGTCTCGTCACCTTAATACCAAGAGGTTTTAAGAGGCGAGATATATACATACTGGTCGCCTCTCCCTCTACACTCGGGTTAGTTGCAATAATAACTTCCGTGTAATCTCCGGTTTTAAGTCTTTCAAGCAGCTCCTTTATTCTAATGTCTTCAGGACCTCTGTTGTTTAAAGGACTAATAGTACCATGAAGAACGTGATAAACAAGCTCACAATTTTTAGCTCTTTCAATGTAATCAATATCTTTAGGCTCTTCAACTACACAGATAATTTTGCTTATTCTAGTCCTACATTTGTCGCAAACGTCAGTTGTAGAAAAACCACCACAAAGAGAACAAAATCTTACTTTCTCTTTTGCCTCAATTATTGTATGGGCAAGATTTTTAACATCATTCTCATCCCCTAATAACACTTTATAAGCATACCTTTGTGCAGTTTTATACCCCACCCCCGGTAAAAACATAAATGCACCAATCAATTTTTCTATAATCTTTTCTTCCATATGTTTATTATAGCATAAAATTACTTTTTATAAAATAATTTTTTTATACCTAGTTAATTGTATCTGTCGACTTAGCTTTTACATTAATATATCTATTCTCATAATGATCTCTAATTGAACCTCCTGCAGCCCATTTTGCTATAGTTGGCGAGTATGAGAAATAGTAATCATGATCCTTTGATGATGAATTACCCCAAAGATTATTCCACCAGCCTCCACTATGATTTCCACTTCTTTTTTCATGCCCCATAACAATCATGTTTGTAGTATCTTCTATATTACCTTGGCATATAATAGTCGTTATTGGGTTACTCTTACTTGAATAAGCAGTCCTACAATAGTGGCGTTTTTTCCACCAAAGCGCGCCTGTTGTATAACTATGAGTACAGGTTGCGCGTAATACATAAGCATGATTTCTACTCCAATTAATCAGGTAGTCTCTTGGATAGTAATTAACAAAGTCTGCATTTATACCATTATCGCTAATATTAGAAGTATAAAATTCAGTATACTTTTCAAAATACAAGTCGCCAGAAATGCTTGCAAGTGTTGAGTATGACCACGAACCAGTCTTTAAATAATAAGCAATATTATAGTAATTAGTTCCACCAATATTAACTGGATTTTTTCTTTCTGAAACACTGCCTAGTCTTAAAACTGTATTGCCGGCAGCCTGATAAATCCCAGTTATATAACTTCTATGTCGATACTCTTGTGGTAAAGGATCTTGATTTGTTTCAATAAATTCAATTGAATATGCATTAAGATTAGTACATCCATTATTAATAACTAAATTATTAAATATTTTGCCTCGGGATATAATAAGAAATGGCCAATAATCTATAATTCCAATGTAAAAAGTTCCATCATTAATATAAACTCCAGCACCCACTACAGAAGGTGTAGCACTAGTATCGAGAGCAGTTGCAGTAACATTATTACCTTTTATTGTCCCTCGTAAAGTAACATTTCCACTCTCCATATAAAGCCCACCACCTTTAGTTGCCCCTCCATTGCCACTTATTACGCTTGTTATAGTAAGAGTGCCTGACTTAATATACACTCCGGCGCCACGACCACGATTTAAAGTGTTATTTGTAACATCACCTGATATTGTAACTGTTGCATTATTAATATAAATACCAGCGCCTTCTTTATTATCTATTGAAATTTTATTAGCATCGACTTTTGCATAAATAGTAACTGTACCTGTACTTACATACACACCAGCACCACGTATTGAAGCAGTATTATTTGAAATACTTCCTCTTATACTACTAGCACTTGTTTGGAGATACACACCAGCACCGGTTCCAGCCATATTATTATTAACATTAAGAAGAAGTTGTTTAGTCATTGCCACACTGAAGTAAATTCCACCACCATTTGTTGTTGCAGTATTATTTGAAACTACCCCACCTACCATTGTATCTTTTGAGGTATAAACACCTCCACCATTCGTCGCATAGTTGTAAGACACAAGCGAGGCATCTGTCATTTGAGCATTAGATCCTTCTCCCATATTTCCACCGCTAGCAATAAAGAGTCCTCCACCATTCGAAACTGCATAATTGTAATAGATTCGTCCACTTACAAAATTAAATATACCACCATTTACATATACACCACCGCCATTCGCAGCTTTGTTACTATAAGTTCCAGAAGCACTACTTGCTGTATTTGCCGCAGTTGAGAGACCAACGACTGCAAGGTTTGATCCTGAATTTCTCATTGAGAACTGGCCGGAAGCAACATACACGCCACCACCATTTGTTGCTGCAGTATTTCCAGAAATAGTACCATAACTTAGGGTTGTTGTCCCAGTAGAGTATAAGCCTCCACCATTTTCTGCTATATTTCCAGTAATTTGCGTATTACCATTAATTACTAATGAACCAGAATTGTACACACCACCGCCTTGCAATATAGGAGGAGGATTTTCAGAACTACTTTGATTTTTGTTATCAGTAATCTTAACATTATTTAAAATCAAATTAGAACCTACATTTGCAAGACCTCCACCATATTTTGCATGGTTAGAAGTAATAGTAATATTTGTTATAGTTACCCCACCTACCGGGATGTACACACCACCGCCTTGTTCTGTTGCTGTATTTTCAGTAATTACGACACTCTTTTTGCTACCAAATGTTGGAGATTTAGCAAATACAACACCTCCGCCTTTCTTTGCAGTGTTTTCTCTTATAGTAATTGTTGTATTACTAGAAGTTATTGTACCTCCTTCGTAATATAAGCCACCAGCCTGGTCGTTACTACTATTTCCTGATAAGTTACTATTTAAAGTAAGTGTACAAGCACTACCCCTCATTGTAATTCCTCCCCCTCTTGAGGTTGCAGTATTTCCTGTTACACTTCCCTTAATAGTTGCGTTTACAATGTGAGTTGAATTTTTACTAATTAAATATAAACCTGCGCCATCTGATGCTCTATTTGAATAAACACTTCCACCATTTAATTCAAACAATGCACTTCCATAAGAAGTAATATATACACCTCCACCTACAACTGCTTTATTGCCTGAAATTCTACCTGAGTTAACCTTTACTACAGAATTGTTTATATAAATTCCTCCGCCAAAGCCAGTACTAGAACCATTTCCGCTGGCAGTGTTTCCAGAGATCTCAGTAATGTTCGAGTCTCCGCCGCTACTCATTTCAATCGTACCATTATTTGTTACACATATACCAGCACCATTTGATGCTTTATTTGAAGTGATGCTTGTTGTATTTACACCATTTGACAATGTCTCTGATTGTAGAAGTTGCAATACTGCATTATTTACAAAAATTCCACCGCCAAAATTAGTCGTAGTCGCAATGTTTCCATTGTTACTTATCTCAGTGTTTTGAATACCTAGAGTTGTTTCTCCAAGTAAATAGATACCCGCACCTTCTTGAGCGCTATTAGTGTTTACACGACTTGAATATTTAATAACAGTTTTGCCATTACCAAGATAAATACCTCCACCACCTACACTTGCCTTATTATCATTAATATTAACAGTGAAAAGTGTTAATGTAACTCTTTGCTTTGTTATATTTATATATATACCACCACCATTTGAGGTCGCTGTATTATTGGAAATAGTCAAGTTAGAGATTGAAATATTATCATATTTTTCTTTTTGTGCCGTTTCGCTTGCGTTATAAACACTATCAACATAGCTGTAGTTATAGTAAATACCACCGCCACGAGCTGCACTATTATAAGAGACTTCAACGTTCGCATTTTCAACTCTTAAATAAGAAGAACCATTCAGATAAATACCACCACCAGCACTAGTTGCAGTATTGCCTGCTCCACTTCCGCCGATTATCATCTTATTCCCTGATGAAGCTCCTGAAAGTGAGATTGAGGTATTATCAACATAAATTCCACCACCATTAGTTGCAGTATTGCTAACAATGCTTGTAGTTTGATTAAGTGATAGCTCTTCTGTACCAATATAATATATACCTCCACCGCTTGTTGCCTCGTTACCTGAAATCACTAGTGAACCTGCGACATTCAACTTATTACTATCGCTATATAAACCTGCTCCGTTTTTCGCGTGGTTACTTGTAAGTTGTAAATTGTTATCTACATTAAGTACACCACTTAAGTATACCGCACCACCATTATTACTTGCTGTTGCGTTCATTATAGTTGAATTACCTATAACATTTACTGTAGCGGTTGACGTAATATACATTCCACCACCATTGGTTGCATTTGCGTTATTTATAGTAGAAGAACCAAAATTTAAATCCGCATTATTTACGTATATTGCACCACCATTTGAGCCTGCAGAATTGTTTGTCAATGTAGCACTTGTGAGAGATAAGGCTGTATCTTTACTTCCCCCCATAACATATATAGCACCGCCGTTTATACTTGCTTCGTTATTACTCAATGTCACAGTATCAATAGTTACTGCCGAATCTGTAATATAAAAACCTGCGCCATTTCCTGAAGATTTAATGTTGTTAATCTCCACATTAGACATTTCAATCAAAGAGCAATCATCAATATTAATTGCGCCATTCTTAACTGAGAAATCGTCAGTTGTGCCATCAATTGTTAGATTATTAATTTTTCCATTCCCTGTAGCACTATTTTCTAGCCTTAATATTGAGTATTCTTTTGAAATACAACCATTAAATTTTACATTATCTATATTAATGACACTTGCACCACTAATCAAAAGAACCGCACCATTTAAAATAGCAATATTGCTAAAATCTACATTACGTAAAGCAATTTCATTTCCTCTTGAGTCTATTAAAGCATTTCCTCTTGACAAATTACTCTCAAAATCAATGTTATTAAAACTTACTCTCGCATAATTACCAATCGAGAATAAAGTACCAGTACCAGTTCTTGTAATTGTTCTACGTGATAATGTATCTTCTCTAACTTCATTATTTTCATAAATGCCTGCGTAGAACTCAATTATCATCTGATTTTGATCATCTAAACCGCTAATAGAATGAATTACACCACCTTCGCTAAACTCAAAATCTTTTAGCAAGTAGATACTATTTAAAGTTCCAAGTTGAGACGTAACGACTGCATCATTAATCCTAGAATAGTATCTTGTAATGTTACCTGTCACTCTAGCAACATTTCTTTCGCCAGTTAGTATTTCATACTTGCCCCCAGTATTTGTAACTCCCATAACGAAGATATATTCTTGTGCATTTTCATCTACACCTATAAATATATCTGGAACTAAGTAAGCATCTTCTATTGCTTGCCCTTGTACAAAGTAGTAACCAACAATTATGTCTATATCCGTTGCTGGATAAGGGGTCTTAATATTAACCTGTGAATTAAGGCTTCCGTCAAACCCAGCATTTACTCTTATCCTTGATACTTGTTTATCATTTTCTTCTGTTTTATCTTTTAACAAGAGGTGGTTCAAGTATATTTCATCAACAATCCTAAGCCCCTCTGCAAGTAACGCGGAACGGTCATCCTTCCTTTGAAGAATAAGTTTTCCATCTCCGTTAACAAATATACCATCACCTTCGCCATTTGCCACATTATCAGCAATAAAACCTTCTATAATCTCGACAGTTCCTACACTACCATAATCTTCATCATCCTCGTCTCCAATATCGTATTGATACATGTAGATACCACCGCCATTATTTTCTGCAGCGTTATCCTCTATATTTACATTTGCACTATTTATAATCACTCTAGAATGGTTATCAACAAATATACCACCACCATTACCGTTTTCACCATCTTTGATAACTGCTCTATTACCAGAGATATCAGTTGTAGTATTAAACCCAGAAGAAAGTATCTCTGCATTAGAATTTTCTAGATATAAACCACCGCCTAGGCTTGCACTGTTATAGAATGTCACATCCCCTATTTTGCCATAAAACATATTTATTATTGAATTTCGTGCATAAATTCCACCACCGGCATTTGTCGCCGTATTTCCATCAATAATTCCGCCTCTAATAGCTACTGAGTTTGTATAATCTATATCATCATTAATATATTCACCATCAATATATACTCCAGCACCGTTTAAAGCACTATTATCTCTAATCCTTGTTTGAGAATAAATTGTTATTGACGTTTCTTCGCTGTTTTCCATTCTGCTTAAAATGTATATACCACCGCCATTTTGAGAAGAAGAGTTGAAACTTATATTTATATTTTTAATACTATCTTCGTTTTCTTCCCCTAGAATAACATTTGAATAAACGTACATATCATTCCCTTCTGCTGAAGAAGTCACATAATATGTGGCATAAATTCCACCACCATTTACTGATGCTGTATTATAGGAAATTTGTCCACCTGTAATATTAACATTTGCACCATTGGAATAGATCGCACCACCATTTTCAGCTAAATTACCTGCAGCTTGATCTTGTGTGTTAATACCTATCTGGCCACCTGTGACATTAAGAGTAGCACCATTTGACAGGTAAATTGCACCACCATTTACCGCACTATTGCCATAAATATATCCGCCTGAAATATTAAGCGTAGTGCCTCTACTCACAAATATTGCACCACCATTTCCACCTAATGCATCTGCCTCTTCAGAGCCCTCAATTTCTTCTATTCTAGAAACATTACTATAAATTGAGCCACCTTCAATGTTTACAATTCCTTCCCCTAAGTTTGCTATAGCGCTTCCGTTACTTGTAGAGTTTTCTCCTGTAAGACTACCACAAGCCCCCAAAGTAAATGTTCCATAGTTTTGGATAATAGTTGAAGAACTATCACTGTTCCCTGTGAGAGTTAGTGTAGAGCTAGTACTTGTAAAATCACTACCATAATTAAACTCAGTATTATAGCCTATAAAGAGTGAGGAACCTGCTTGCACTCTAAACATTGCTCCAGTAAACTCACTGCCTCTTACAATACGCGTTCCAAGATATCTCGCAGTTATTGTCACATTCATGTTTGTCACCATACCGCTTTCGTCTGTTGTCCCTATTTCTATTGTATCGTCAAGAACAAGAGTATAGTCATTAGCAGAGTTCATATTGACTATAATTACATTACCATCAGTCACATGAGCTAATGCGTCTTCAAAGGTGGCGCTAACTCTAACAATATTTCCTCCATCTTCTATTTCTTGGAAGTACTGATACTCAAGAACAAACCAATTTGTATTATCACTTCTAAGTGAATACCAAAGTAGCATGCCTGAACTTATAGGTAAATTAAAGTAACTTAGTACCTCGTCTTTGTTATTAGGATTCATAAACCTAATAACTTGACCTCCAACAGAGAAATTAGTACCTGTTTGACTATCTAAATTAATTTTTAGAGTAGCTGTGCCAAGTCCTGATGAATAAATACTATTTGTATCATCGTCATCAACAACAGTAATATATGCAAGTCTAGTTGCTAGGTAGATTTCATCCTCTATATTTTCAACGTCACCTGCTAAAATAAATAAGTTAGTAAATTCTTTAAGATTAACAAAACTTTGTCCATCAGGCAAATTATCATCCATATTGGCATTAACTGCAATACTACCTTTGTTATCTATTCGGTTGCTTCCGTAAATAGCAAGTACACCAGTTGCGTGATATAATCCTTGCCCATCACTTATCGCGTTGTTATTCTCTATTGTGACTTCATCTACAAGTTCAAGTATTGCCCCATTTTCATAAATACCACCACCTAAACCATTTACTGAAGTATTACTTGATATTGTTGTATCTTTAATAGTCACATAGTAATTAGTTGCTCCACTTAGCATACCAAGATAAATACCTGCACCGTGCCTTTCCGCCCTATTTGAAGATACTTGCGTAAGTGTAGCTTCGTAAGCACGTAAATCAAGTGCTCCGCTATTAAAGTAAATACCACCACCATAATTTGCTGACTCATTATTTGTGATAGTTGCCCCATATATTCTTGTACTAAAGTTTGTAACATATAGTCCAGCACCATTATCAGTAGAAATGTTATTTGAAATACTTCCATTATAGACTCTTAAGTCGCTACTGCCTCCAGCATATATACCTGCACCAATAGAAGATGTACCATTTGAAATAGTCGAAGATATAACATGCAAAGAGCCTGCTGCTAGATAAATATTTCCACCATTTTCAGCACTATTCCCACCTTCGTCACCTAAAGCATTTACTCCAATAAAGCTTCCATTTAAAGTACTAATTCTATTGTCACTAGTTAATGAAGAGATATATTCGCCTGCATTCATATCTTCAAAACTATCTCCGTAGGAAGCTATGAATTGAGATGAAGAATGGTCCATACCATTGTAGTAAATTCCCCCACCATTTTCTGAAGCTGTATTTGAAACAATTTCAGTCTCAGTTAATTTTATAAATCCAGTACTACCAACATACACTCCACCACCATTTTCTGAAGCCGTATTATTTTGTATAGTAGTATAAATTGTCTCAAACATGTAAGTTTCAAAAAGCCCAGATTCAACATAAACACCGCCACCACTTAAGCTTGCTGTGTTATTTGACAAAATAGACCCATTTACTATAACACCTGACACCTCAAGATTTTGAATGTTATCTGAGACTGACGCTACATATAAGCCACCACCATTTATAGCTTTATTGTAATTTACAATTCCATATTGCATATAAAGGTTACCATATGAGGAAATATAAATTCCACCGCCATTACGTGTTGCCTCATTTCCATTTATATTAGCTCTTTCGTCTTCGTTTACAAGCACGTCTCTACCAACATAACAAATTCCACCAAACACATAAATTGCACCACCATCTTCTGCACTGTTGTACTGAGTTTTGTCTTCTACACTGTTCTTAGAACCTATTAAACCAGAGTTTATTCTTGCCTCACCAGTTGCTATATAAATTGCACCACCACGTGTAGCCTCGTTACCACGGATTCTACCACCATTCATTATGAATGACCCACCATTTACATATACCGCACCGCCATAACTTGGATTCGCAACCCTATCTATAGTAATCCCATCTGTTGGGTTTGTAATTGACAACGCAGTTGTATTGCTTGCCTTATTATTTACAAATTCGGCATTGCTGTTAATTACTACTAGACCATCTTTTCCTTCCTCATATACACTTGTACCAACTCCACCAATGTATATAAGTGAATTTGCATTCTCTACATATCCACCATTTGTTTTGCCACCATCAACAATAATAGGTCTATTTGAAATGTCGTAATCTAAATCAGCGAACTCACCCTCATCTTCGCTACTTATGTTAAATGATAGTCTTCCATAAACAATAAATAAGTAACCTAAGTAAGCATTATTTCCGTCTTCATCCTGTTCACGTACAATTTTTCTTGTAATGATACTTTCATCTTCACTACTTTCACCAATAATTGTAATATCTTTATTTGCTGGAATTGTAACCATTGTATCTTCGTTTATAACTTGATCAGTATTAACAAGAACAAGTAAAACCTTTTGACCATCAGGAGATTGATTGACTGCATCTTTTATTGAAGCGTAATATTTGCCAGTTGTCGCATTATATACGCTTGATTGAGTAGCATAAATGTTAGCTCCTCGTTTAGTAAAGACCATATCTTCGCCAATAAATTTCTCAATGTCAGCATCCAATTCATTATCGTATTCGCCAACTAAAATATACTCACCAAAGCCTACACTTGACTCAAGATACAATGGAATAGAATAATCGTCACTATTCTTCATATCATTTGTTGCTCTGTCAGTAATATATATTGTTGCATCTTGTACTAAGTATACAATATCACGAATAGTACTTTCATTAGAAATTCTTAGTGTTCTACTTACACTAGATGATAAATAAATTCCCGCGAAATTGTTATAAATTACTCCTTCAATAGAACTATTAGTTTTAATATCTCCGCTTGCTACGTGTGTTGAGAAATTGCCACTAATATTTGCCTTTTCAAGTGTCAATACTGCACTACCGCCGACATATAATGCTCCACCAAACCCATTTTGTGTATCATTGCCTTGCAAACCCGCAGTGTTTTCTGTAATTGTCGCTTCAATAATGTCAAGTATTGAATTTACGTATATTCCGCCACCGTTTAAAGCAGTATTGTTAGAAATATTAACATTGTCATACAATTCATAACTATAACTATTATTTTGATTTATATTATAGGTATAAATACCACCACCGCTATTTCTTGCTGTATTATTAGAAATTATAATTCCTCGTAAATTAGTTTCTCCACCACCTAGATATATGCCTGCACCGTCGTAGGCAGAGTTTGAACTAATTTGACTTACATTCCCATTCACGACATATACATTAAGTTCACCGCCTACACAATAAATTCCACCACCATTTAACGTGCTTGTATTTCCTGAAATAATTGAAGAGTTCTTTGACGTATCATAGACTTTTACTTCACCATCTTCAAGGTAAATACCGCCACCATTTTGAGAAGACGTATTAGTAAGTATTGCACTTGCAAGCACATCTACTCGACCATTCTTTACGTAAATTCCACCGCCATTTAAAGCAGAGTTTGAAATTATTCCATAAGAATTTGAAGTATTTCTATTATTCCTTAAAGTAAGCATACCACCTTCAATGTAAATACCTCCACCAAAACCTGCAACGTTATTTGTTACTACAACTTCATCTTTTATCTCAAGATTCCCGCTCTTTATAAATATTCCGCCACCTTTTAAGCTTGAAATATTACTTGGATTGCTAGATGTTGCACTTGTTTTATTGCCTCCAATAATACTGCCACTTGATAATATAGATACTTTACCTGATACGTTATAAGTAGATGCAAAGTAAATATTAGCACCGCTACTTGCACTGTTGTAAGACACTTCCGCTTGACTAGAAGATAGCCTTATAATACCATTGTCACCAATATAAACACCGCCACCATTTACTGCCCTATTTCCAGTTGCATTACCACCAATGACACCGTTATATATCGCTAGTATACCATTACCAACATATACACCACCACCATTGACTGCATAGTTAGAATAAATGCGAGCCTCGTTTCCAATGCTTAACATACCATTTGCAATATATACAGCACCACCGCTTGAAGAAACATTTGTAAGTAAATTATTAAAAATACTTGCATTGCCTATATAATTTGCGTATTCCTCATCAAGTATTGTCGAAGCAATATATAATACCCCTCCATTTGTAGCACTATTATTATACATCTTAATTTCTGAGCTTTGCGTAGCATCAATATTAATAATGCTTTGTCCACGAGAATAAATCACGCCACCTCTTACAGCGCTATTATTATAGAACTCTCCACCTGTGATATTTAGTCTACTTTCCTCGTCAAGATAGAACACACCACCATTTGCAGTTTCAACACCACTACCGCTAACAACATTGTCATAGTATTTTCCACCCTCAACATTGACTTCTCCTCCATCAGCTGACAATCTTACCACCGCACCAAGGTTAGAGTAGTTATTGTACACTTCAAGTTGACTTCCAAGAGTTAATTCTCCTTTGTCAACATAAATAAGACTTAAACTTTCTACCCCATTTCCAGCTAAATGTAAAGGTAATGCATTATAATCTCTTAGATTAAAGTCTCCACCAATTTTGACACCTATACTACTTATGACAAACGCATAGTCAGTAAGACTCTCATGTCTTGATAATGTAATAGCTGTGTTACTGCTATTTGAACTTGCCCCAGCAACAATGTTTACTGGTTTATTAATTTCAATAGTAGCAGTTAGAACATAATTTCCTTTAATAAGAATTGTGTAATTGCTTTCAGCATTATTTATTGCCTCTTGAAGACTGTTATACACTCCACGAGAATTATTATTTGGATCAAACAATTCAAATCTATCTTCAACTATAATGTTGTACTCAAGATAATCTTTTGGAGAATTTCCACTACATAGCCTTTCTATCTCATTATAAAATTCCATGTTTGTGTAAATATAACTATCATTATCTGTGAGCCCTTTTACAATGCCCGTATTTTTAATCACCGCCTTTAATGCAATCTCAGAGTAAACCCTTGCACCTAACAAGTTTTCATTATTCATAAACGCAGTATTGCTATCTCCACTTTCGCTAATGCCAAGGCTAACAACATTATTTGTAAGTTCAACAAAAGTAATATTTGTTTGTGAAAACGCCTCATTACCTATAGTTCTAGCACTTGTGAAAGTAATACTTTCAGGAAGGCTCTTACAATTATAGAAAGCTCTGTCTCCGATTGTCACAACTCTTTGAAGGTCAATCTCATTTTCTTCCCCAAGTAGTTTTAAATTAGTACAATTATAAAATGCCTCAGCTCCAATAGTAGTAATTGTTGCATTTTCAAAGTAAACTCTTTCAATATAACTAAAGTCTTTAAACGCTCCTTCTGGAACCGAATTAAGTGAAGTGACTATAACCTCTTTCATACTCGTTGGAGCATTGTTTGCTCCATTAAATACATATCCAAGATTTGTATTTGAATTTAAACTTTCTCCAATGAAGGAAAGAGTTAAGGAAACAAGACTATCAGTTATTCCTTCAAAAGCGCCCATCTCAATTACAGTAATATTGTCCTCCACAGTAAGAGATACAAAGCCTGCATTGTACATTGCATACGTTGAAATACTTGATACTGTCATTCCATTAACTTCGTTTGAAACGGTGTAATTTATATTTTGAGTATTAGTAGCAAGAAGTGTATGTAGACTAAGTTCTCCACCTCTCACTTCATAAATGTTACCCATTTCATCTAAGACGTACTTTGAAGAGTCAAGATTATTAAATCCTATTTCGGTAATACTTGGTGCTCCAAAAGCTCCATTACCTATTGTAATATCACCTTTTACTCCTAAGACACTTGTAAGCTCACTAAAGTTTACAAATGCAAGATCAAGAATATCTTCAAGACCATCCACTAAACCCAAATCAAGGATTTCTACCCCATTAGTTGCATCTGAAGAATTAAATTGTCCTATTTGAGTAACTTTTTCTCCCTCAAGTAACAAGCTACCACTTAAGGTATAATTATGCTTTGGAAGAATAAGTGTTGTGCCTCTAAAATTATTTATTCCAAGACTGCTAAATCCAACAATAGTTAGTCCATTTTCATTTTCTACATATTCAAAATAGAATGGATTTGTATAGTATTCCCAAACAGCATAAAGCGTAACATCTGAGCCAAATTGGACAGTTGTTGAGTTACTATCATAATCTGGAGTACGGCTACCACTTGTTAAACTCCATCCAAGGAAATATGCATACCTTGACGTTGTAGACTCGTAGTTTGCATCTGCAATCTCGTAGTTGTCAAATTTTAAAGTAACATTATCCGTTGAAGAAAATTCATTTGAAACATTCAAATCGTCATTCGTAATTACTTCACCATTTAAGAGTACTTGATGCCCATTTGAATTAAGGTCGTAAGTAATAGTATATGTTGTATCCATTACAGCATATAATCTTATAATTCCGCTAGAAATGTCCTGATAATTTCTGATTTTTGAAATTAAATCTCTTGTTAAAACAAAGTTTTCAAGTGTTATGTCAAGAGTAATGCTCTCTTCCATAACAGAATAACCAACTACTCCACTGCTAGTATAAGGAGTTATTTCTTCTCCAATACTAGCTGTTATTTCACTAATAACCTCAGAATTTAACACAAACTCAACTGTGTAATTTACCCTTTCCCAAACAACATATACGTTAAAGTCTCTGCCTTCTACTCTGTTTGGAAGTGTGAATGTAACTACCCCCTCAACAAATTCATAAACATCACCACTACCACTACTTGTAAAGCTTATTCCAACAGGGGCATAACCAGGGTTATCAAATAATTCTAAATCACTTACATTTAAAGTTACCCTCTTGTTTTCGTCTGCAAGTAAACCAAAGGAATCGTTATTCCCATCGTTTGAATTTACAACAACATTATACTCTAGCCACACTGCGTACAGAGTAAATCTATTTTGATTAGTTAAGTTAAAGACCTCAGCTCCGTCAAGATACATAACTTCTGTTGAGTTTCTAGTCTCTGTCCAACCTGCGAAGTAATAATTTTGACGAGGTGTAAGCCCAAGTAAAATATTTGACTGACTTAAGTCATCTTCTGCATACATTCTAGGTAACAAGCCTACCTCATCATAGGTATAAGGGGTGTCTATAACTATTGAACTTCCGTTGCTGTCGTTTAGTTCAATAATATAGTTATTTGGACGCCATACACCATAAAGTGTTACTTCTCCGCTACGTGCCAAATTAGTTACATTACTAGATAATTCAAAAATGTTTTCACTATCGGTGTAATGCGTGTTTTTATCAAGACTAAAGCCAACTAATATATAACCATCCGCATAGAAGACTTCACCTGGTAGTTCGTAGGATTCATTTACAAGTGCAGTAATATCTTCTACATCCTCTGGAGAACTTACAGAGTACTCTTCTCTATTTGCATCAAACTTAATTATATAACTATCTCTAGTCCAATTTGCAGTAAGTGTAATATTTACACTTTCCTCTCCCTCAATGTCAATGCCAAGAACTTTTGGAAGATTGGTAACTCTATCACCAAAATTAAACTCATTTTCTCCATAAGACCAGCCAGTTAAAGTGTACCCATCAATAGTAAATGCCTCGTCAAGTAAAACCGCCTCATCAAGAGATACCTCTTCACTTATTTCTTGTACTATGCCATTAATTTGCATACTTGAATTATATGTAATTGTATAATTTGTAGGAGTCCAAATTGCGTAAAGAATTACATTGTCTTCTGGCATCATAAAGCCCGTTCCGTCTACACTATACTTAATGTGCCCGTCAAGAAGTTGTGAAGGACTAAAGGAGGTTAATTCATACCCTTGTCTAGAAAGAAGATTTGCAACCAAATTTATAGCATCTTTACCATAAGTAGTATTACCACTATCAATAAACACCTCAAGTGTAACTTGACTATATTCCTCGTAATATACACCATTGCTACCTAATCCTTCTTCATCAAATTCTGCACTGACACTAAGAGGATTCTTTGTATCATTAAAGTCAATTGTTAAGTAATAGTAAGGATCAGACCAGTTAGCAATAACTAGTATGTCATCATATGGCATTGTAGAATCCGTGTCAAGTCTAGTGCCGTCATATTCTCCACCACTTATACTCCAGAACAAGAACTTTCTATTATCGATACTTGCTACAATATTTGAAATTATGTCGTTTAGACTATCTCCAAAATGCACATCAAATATCCACATTTCATTTTCGATTATAAAGTTTAAGTCAGCTTCTGTTGAAAGTTCTCCACCATTTGCATCAAAAGTTAGTGTAAAGTAGGCAGGTGTCAAAACAATATATTGATTGACAACTTTAAGTCTATAATCTGTGTTGTCTGTCATTATAAATTTTTCATCACTAGCATCAAGACTATTTGCAAAACGAATGAGTGGATATTCAACTTCCTTTTCATCTGCGTCTGGGAATAGTGTAGGTTCTAGTGTTATAATTCTGATATTCTCATCTAACTCACCTACAATGTCAATTAGCGTATTTTCTCCTGTTAAATTATTATTGACAAGAACCATCGTTGAATAAATATTAATATTTCCACTAAGATTTAATTTACCGTTTCCAAGACTGCCTGCATCAATATAAATTGTACCAACATTATCTTCGCTTCCAATAGTACCACTTGACAAATCAACAATACCATTGTTATCAATACTTGAAGAGTAAATGTATAAGTTTGTGCCATACCCACTGTCACCAAGTAATGCGTTATTTTCAATTACTACGTTTTCACCACTTACAGTTAGTCTCCCTCTAAACACACTAACACCTGCACCAGAAGTAGCAAAATTATTATAAATTTCCCCAGCAGTCATTTCAACAACATGCTTGTTCATAGATTGAGCCATGTCACCAATACAAATTCCACCACCATAACTATAAGCAGTATTAGATGTGATTTCACCACCACTTATAAGAAGAACGTTAAACTCTGCGTTTGTCTCATTATTACCTTCGCAGTAGATTCCGCCACCATAATCAACTCTATTGTTATTTATTGTTGCACTTCCACCTATTTCAAGTTTTCCGCAGTTATTTGACAAATAGATTCCGCCACCATATTTCGCATTTTGTGGAGCAGTAGCTGGAGTTGAGTAATTTGCATTACCATAAGATATGCTGCCGCCTGTAATAGTACTTGTCTCAGACCCACGCCCAATAAAGTATAGCCCAGCACCAAATTGTGCATCGTTATAAGTAATATTTCCTCCCGACATTGTGAACGTGCCACCACGGCTTATTGAAGATGAACCACTTGTGATAGTCTCAGACTCAACATAAACTCCACCGCCTCTTGTTGCACTATTATTTGAAATAGTACCAGAAACTATTATTAGATATCCACAAGAATAAATACCGCCACCATATGACGAAGTTTTGTTATTAGAAATAGTTGCACCATCAATTGTAAGTGTTCCTCTTGAATGAATACCTGCTCCATTTGCACTTGTGTTACTATTTATAACTTCAACTGAAGTACCAAGGGTCAATATTCCGCCATTTTCTACTTCTATTGTACTGTATGCAATAGGATAACTAGTTTCTGCATTAAATGTAATTATGTTTTCCGAATCTGCAAAAGTTACATTGCCCTTACTTCCAACAATAAGCATACTATCTCTTAGTGCTAAACTTCTTCTAAAGACAACATTATTATTCGCAGAAATTGTTACTCTTTCATTAATAGTAATAGGTGCTTCAAGTGTTAAATTTTCCACAACAAACACTATTTCGTCATCACTTCGAATAAAGTTCATTAGTCTATTTAAAATGTCTTCTAGAGTGTCACTGTCCTCTTCTTTACCAAAATAGGTAATCGTTTCCTTGGTATTTTCCGTCCTACTTACATACGCAATAACTTCATACCAGTTACATATAATTTCAACTCTAGTTGCATTCTCAATAGATGGATAAGTGTTTATTCCTTGCCTTGGATTGCTTGCAATAACTTCTACGTCATTGTAAACCGTAAGATTCAAGTCTCTTATCGCATGACCTGTCATACCAAAGTCATTCATAAAATATGTAAGAGATAGACTTAATTCATCTTGATAATAAGTGTAAGTAACAGTTGTGCCGTCTTCACTAACTTGTCTATTGTGAAGAGCGTCTTCTTTTTCTTGTGCTACGCCTCCATTACCATTAATATTGACTGTTACTGTATTTCTTGTAAATACACTAACAAGGAATACCGTAGGGTTTGCGTAGTTACTTGCAGATAATCCAGATGCATCAATTGCCTTATAAATATCTTCTGTTAAATAAGTAAATGAGAAATTAACTTTTTCTACACTATTTGGATAGAAAGTAATATCTGGTCTTTCTTGCAACTCTTGATTTACATCCAAGTATGCCAAATAGTAATGATCAAAAGTATAGTATTGTCTACCTATTGTGTTAAAGCCCTTTACTTGACTTCCTCCCATGGTAATTGATTCGTTATAACTACCTAGCGATAGAACACTTGAAACACTCGCCACAATAAAATCTTTCTTTGTCCATTGTGCTGTAATAGTAGTAAATAAAATTGGTATTTCAGAGTCTGCAGTGTAAATTTCATTTCCGCTTCTATAAGAACCACTTAAAGTATATCCCATAAGGAAGCCTTCAATTTCACTTAAGAATGAAAGAGTAGTATATTCCTCTCCAACTTCGACTATAAATGCTTCTTTATGTTCCTCTCCACGATAGGTTAAAACACCACCATTTGGATCTATCTGAATAGAATCTGCCCTCTTTACAACTTTAAGTGAAGTTGTATACCTATAGATAGTATATCCGCCCAGTCTACTTGATGCATAATCTTCAAGACTAATACTAGCATCAAACTTTTGAGTATATAAACCACCTAAGACAAAATAATCTTCGCATTCAGCAGCATAATTTGCGTAAGTAAAGACTACTAAATCTTTAGCATTGTTTAAATTCGTCACATTAATAAGCTCTTCTCTTGCACCGAATACGATTATATTTGTCGTTTCCCCACTAGCATATCTAGAACTACTTAAAGTTGTTCCAGCAATTGAAACATATGAATACTGAGATAGATAAATATCTTTTACATATGAAGTTCCACTCATGCTAAGTCTACCAAATGAGGACTCTGCAGTTGAATCAACATAAATAATACCTAAAATCTCAGTTCCATTTAAATCTAATCTTCCTAGATTTGCAATATAAATTAAAACATCTTCTTCAATTCCACTATCCATTGTAATTTCACTAAGTGACAATGTTCCAGAGTTAACGTAAATATTTGTTCCATTTGAAGCAGAATTTAATGAAATAGTACAATTTGCAATAGTGCTACTCTGAATAGCTGTCGAACCAAAGTATATAGCACCACCATAAGTGCCTGCACTATTATTTGTTAAACTCAAATTTTCCTCTGAGGTTTTAGTATTTATTACTAGTGAGCTATTGTTTATAATATACAAAGCTCCACCTGCCCCTCCAGCAGTGTTTTCATTAAATATCAGCTCTCCAACATTAGTCATTGTATCACTGAGTGCCATAGCAGTGCCACTTGCAAATATAGCACCACCATTTTTTGTTGCCTTATTTTGTGAAAAACTTGAAGAATATATTTCCAGATTAGAGGAAAGTATATAAATTGCTCCACCATTTTGTGTCCTTGTCCTACTTCCGCTTTCCATAACACCATTGCTGGTGAATGTACTTGAGTCTATTCTAAGTGACCCACCACTCACGTATAACGCACCACCTAACGTGTCCCTATTATTAGTTTGGGTCGCGGTATAATTATAACTAAAATCAACATTTGCAAAATTACCACTAGATGCGTTCAAATAGACCGCTCCACCATAAACATTACCAGAGCTTGAAGAACTTTGCGCAGAATTTCCAGTAAATACAACATTTGAAGTAGAGTCTGAATTTCTACTAATATTAATTGTAGTATAAGTTGTATAAATTGCTCCACCAAGAGAATAAGCACTATTATTTGTAAATCTTCCACCTTGTATTATCAACTGTTGTAAATTCATCAATTCACTTTCCGTTAAACCCTGTGCTAATGACAAATCTCGTCCAAAGAAGATTGCTCCTCCATTTGTTGCACTATTTGTCGAGAAAGAACAATTGACTAAATTTAGATATCCAAGGGAGTAAATAGCACCTCCACTTGAAGCAGTATTTTTGTCAAAAGACACATTTTCAAAAATGAGCGAAGATTGACTTGTTAATTCTTCTACATAAATTGCACCACCAGTGTTATTTGCAATATTTGACGCAAATAAAACATCGCCGGTGTTAATTTCTTTTTCACTATCTGGAATAATAAACTCTCCGTCTTTATAGTAAATTGCTCCGCCATTAGTTGCATTATTATTTCTAAAGATTGCCCCATTAATTGTAAGCTTTCCGCCACTCTGATAAATAGCACCACCATTACTTGCCATATTTTCGTTGCCTTCGCCTTCAAGCCCAAAGTATCCGCCATTTATAGTAACATTAGCATTTGTTTTAACTAAAATTGCTCCGCCATTCAAGGCAGAATTTGATGTGAATGTTGCCCCATTTATCTCAAGCTCACCACTTACAGTAATCGCACCACCATATTCACCTGCATTACCTGAAGAGGTAGAAAGATTAGAAGAAGTTAAGATTATATTTGCATTGATAACCACACTATTTCCGTTTTCTATAACAAGCAAACTTACAGTTCTGTTTGTATTTTTAATACCTTCTTCATTACATGTAGTCAAAGTAAGAGATGGTGTGTTCTCAGTTACAGTAGTGTACTCACTAGAACCAAATACAACACTAACCCTTTCACTTTGGTTTGTTGAATTGACTATCGTAAACATAGGATCACTTGTACTAAAATCATCACTAAGTCCTATTACAACTCCATTATCTTCAGAAGTAATTGTAATAGAAGAAGTAATTTCAATAGGGCTTGAAAGATAAACACTTTCTATCATTACAATAGTATCATTCCCAAGTGATGCATTTGCATAACTCACAGCATCTTCAAGGCTTGAGAAATACAAGTCAAATGTTTTGTTGTTAACTATAATTCCTGACTCGACATAACATACTGCCTCTTGCCATATCGCATACAAATAAACATTACCACTTGCAGAAGGGGTAACAACAAAAGGCATGTCAGCATAAAATTCTACCTCACTAGCATCCTCAGTACTTGCGTATCCTATAAGAGCATAGCCAGGATTATAAACATAATAGTAATCATAGTAAGTTGAGTTTCCATCATTTACTACATATTGAGTAGAATCTCTATCAGTTGGAAGATTCATTTCTTCTCCAACGTTTCCGTCTAATATTATAACCGCTTCACCATCAGTTGTAGAGGAATCCTCGTTTAATGAAGAATCAAGTCCTGATGTAAACAAATACTCACCCTTACCCAAGTTAATAACAACATTTGTACTCATCCTCTCAAACACTAAGGTTATAACAATAGAGGAGTTTGTATCTATTGTGTTAGCATTTATTGTGAACGATTTTCCTCCCTCATAAGAGATATTATTAATTAAGTAATGGCTAAATACATAATTGTCTGGTCTATAAACCTGTTCTAATCTGTAATTAATAACCCCACCTAAAGTTTCCTCATAGGTAAAAGTATAATATCCATCTACAAACTTAAGGTCGATTACTTGTTCTTCTTTTTTGCTTTCATCCATAAACCTAATCTGTTCTGGATACATATTTGCATTATTTCCACTATTATTTACAAACTCGTATTCCCAACCGAATAAAACACCAGTCTCAGCATTGACAACTTTATATCCATTAATCTCATCTGCTGTTGGAAGTTTTAAGGTCTTATTATACCTAATTTCACTTAAATATCCTAGTCCATCTGGAGCTGGAAGTGTAACAGTGTCTAAGTTGTCGTTTGTTAATGCTTCGCCATTAAATAAATAGTCATCTTTGTCATATTTATATTCTATATCATAGCTATTTGGTTCCCAAACTGCATACAAATACATGTCATAATGTCCATAAACAAATCCCTCTTCAAATAAAGTATTTACCCACGCAAATGAGTCACGATAAGGATTTGACTCGTCATCATTTAAGTAGTCATAAATTTCAAGAGTGTTTTGATTTAACTCTCCACCATAAAACAACTCTCCCTCATCATTTTTTGAAATATAACATACCCAGCCTATTTGAGTATATCCAGTACGAGAGTCTGACAATATACTATTAATGTTTTCTAAATCCGCTTCACTAAATGAACTATTATATGTAAACGTTAATGTTTCGTCATAATTCATAAAGTCTATTTGATCTAGGCTAACATCTCTAAAGAAGAAATTATGTTTACTATAATTAATTGTAAGTGAAAAACGTGGTTCTCCCTCTTGAGTTAGTAAAAATTCTTGAGTATTCTCAATCCCAAACATAATAGAAGTTTCATTATTTGCAACATAATTGTTAAAGGCCGTTTCATTTATAAATTTTACTATATCCTTACCAATTGCAAAATTTTCCTCATCAAACATTAGAGTGATCCCAGTATTAGCCTGTGCTTCGTCCTCTACTTCTACTCCATTTTCAATGTTTATAATTCTATAATCATTTAAGTAATTTTCATTTGTGATTTCAATATATCTAAAGGTGTTATTTTCTACATTTCCTTCACCTATAGTCTCAATATATATTCTTTCACCAGACGCAAACAAAGCATTCCCACTAATGATAAACTGTCCCATGTTATAAATTGTAACTCTATCATTAGAAGAATTTTGCCCCATCATAACATCTCCAAGATTTACTCTACCTTCATTATATATTGTTGCTGCACTTGTATAAGCATATCCGCCCATTATTTTACCGCTTGTAAACTCGACATTGCTTCTTCTTGCAATGTAAAGCCCAGCCCCATAATAAGCAGTGTTTCCTGCATAGCTTTGGGTATAGTTAGATATATATTCTTCTCCATCCTCATTTACAGCATAATTTATAATTCCATCATCACTAATATAAGTATCATTTAAAGTTAAACTTGCAAGATAACCGTCTTCTTCACTATTATCTCCATGTAAATAAATTCCGCCACCATAATATGAAGTATTATTATAAATTTGTGAAGAACTTATAGTAAGTAATCCTTTGGCAAAGTAAATACCACCACCACGATTATTTTCATTATAAGACTCTCTTGCCCCGCTTGGCGAATTGCCAAAAATAGAAATCTCGTTTATAGTACTATTTAATGAAGAATTGTAGTAAATTCCAGAACCACTTGATGCAATGTTGTTTGATATTTCTGGATAATATCTAACCCAAGCATACTTATCCCGACCAAACTCATCTAATCCAATAACCTCCCACACGTCAGTAGTGTCAATAGTAACTTCAATATTTTCGTTTATATAAATACCACCACCATTAAAGCTAGAGTTGTTATCTAGTAATATATATTTAAAGACAGCTGTATTGCTAATAACACTACTCAAACAACCAAGATATATTCCTCCACCAAGTCCAGTATCAGCATTTGCGGAAGAATCTGATATTATTAAATAATTTGAATCAATCGAGCACTCGGCATATATGCCTCCACCACTACCATTTGTAGCAACAGAATCTGAAATTGTAACCATATTTATTGTAAGTACACTTTCACTTTCTTCACTAGCATAAATAGTTCCCCCATTTTGGCTAGATACACTACCTGTAAAGTTACAACTTGATATTTTCGTAGAAGCAGAAGAAAGATAAATTGTACCACCATTTCCATTTGTTGCTGTGTTACTTTGGAATTCTACACCCGCTATAGAATTGTTTGCACTGCTACCTATATAGATTGCACCACCACTTGAAGCAGTATTATTCAAGAATACGCTTGTTAAAACTTTATTTTCTGATGTTATTTCAAGATCTCCAGATATACTAACTTCAGTAAGAGTGGTATAAATTGCACCACCAAAACTGTTAGAAGAAGTACTTGATTCTGCAGAATTCTCTGTAAACATGCTATCTGATATGCTAAGTATTCCACCATTTTGATAGATAGCACCACCTCTGGCTCCTAAGCCTAAAACAGAGTTGTTTGTAAAAGAAGCGCTTGTCAAACTAACATTTGAATTGCCCTCAATATAAATTGCACCACCATATGCACTAGCATTTTCAGAACTAACAGCATTGTTTTCAAAAGTAACATTATTCGCAGTTAGCGTAGCATTATTTGAAAGTCTAATTGCTCCACCATTGTTGTTTGATATGTTATCTACAAATATAACATTATTTAATTCAAGTATTCCTCCATTTACAGAAATGAATGAATCACCTACCCTTTCAGCTCCGTCAAAAGTAATTGTGTATAAAGATAATTCTGAGAAAGTTAGAGAAGCACCCTGACCCACAGCAAATATGTTACCACTAAAACTCGAATCTCTACGGAAGACAACATTATTTGTTGCTGAATTATCAAAGCTAATTGTTACATTTTTTGCATTAATGTTAATGGTATTTGAGAAATAGAATGTTGAACCACGAAGAATAACCACCTCAATACTATCTCTAGAATTAAGCTCTTCAGCACTTAAATCCAGAAAAGCATTCTCAAGTGTGTCATAGAATTTGTGGACATTAGTGTTTTCTCCGTAGAAGTTTCTAATATACGCTTGAGCATTTGCCCAATTTACGGTGAAAGTAATTACGTCTTCCCCATTAATTTCTTCAATCATGCTTTCAGAAATTGTAACTTTAGAACCACTTTGATATGGAGTTCCATTACTATCACTATAAGAAACTGCACTCATACCAAATCTATACATATTGCCAAGATCTAAGAAAGTATATTGCTCCCCTGAAGATAAAGTGGTTTCAAGAATAAGATAAGTATTTCCGCTTTCACGAATAAGTTCATATCCTTCCTCGTCTCCAATATACCTTGCTGTATTATCATTACCTAAATTAATTCTTATTGTAATACTATCTTTAATCCAGACAGAATAAATTTCTATTTGTGTTGGAACACTTTCATACCCTTCGCAAAGTGATGAAACTGAAAGAGTTTCGCCCTGCGCATACTCTACGCCATCTATAATCCAGTGGCCAAATGCATGCCCTGAGTAAGTCCATTTAGAAACAACCTCATTTGTTCTATCAAGTAAAACAAGATTTTCATCATATCTAGCATTTACACTGGCCGTTGGCAAACCTTCAAGAGAAGTAGAGTCTCCTTCTGAAGTTTTTGCATCAAAAACAAAAGTAATTTCTCTTGGTTGCCAAATAGCAAACAATGTTTTACTTCTACCATCAGTGATAGAATATTCGTCATTATGCTTATATAAATTATCAAGCACAGTCTGACTGTTTTCTTCACCCATAATCTCGTCATAAGTCATATATTCATCTGACCAGCCAATAAACGTGTAACCAAACTTAAAAGGTCCAACCCCAGCAGGCCCTACATAATCACTCGGAAGAGTAACAGTATAAACCCCATTTTCCGGCTTTTCGTCCTGTAAAGGTTTAATATAATTTTCGTTTTGATAAATTCCACCATTGAGTTCAAAGTAAACATATGGACTATCAAATGAAGCGCGAAGATAAATTACCTCATCGTCACTAACATCAACAATAAGGTTTTTTGTTGAATAATTTGCATTCTCATCGACCCAACCAAGGAAATTACGCTCAGTAGTTAACGTTATTTCACTAATATCAGAAATGGTATCCCCGTTTCTTGCGGCAATATAGATATGCCCGCTATCCGACACCTTTTCAAAATAAGTTTCACCCTCATTATAAGAAGACGCAAATACAAATTTATTGTCTAGGGTTTCTTCTTCATTATAAACATATACATATAGCTTTCCAGGGTGGCTTAAAAACTCATCTGGTGACGAAATTTCAACAATTCTATATTCCGCCCCAAGTAATGTTGAATCAGAGAAAGAGAAATTGTTAAGATTAATACTTCCTTCTCCGTCTTTATCAAGCACAATTAACCTATAATTTCCTTCCCAACTAATACTTTTTACTATGTTTTCAGTTACAATTATGGTATTTGAATCAGCGGTATTTAATATGTGATACCTATCCTTTTCAAAACCATTTAACAAAACTTCTGGCAAATCAAAACTAGCATTTAGATATGTATAAAGGTAAAAAGCATTGTCTTCCAATACCCAGTTATATGTATAGTTATTTACACTATCTTCATGGGAATAACTATCACCAAGAGAAGATAATTTTGTCCCCCCATTGCCATCAAGAGTTACAAGATATTCATTGTACATAGCATAGAACACAAATTCAAAATTTTTATCTTTTAAAGTTGTCTCTACGTCACTTACAACATACTCTACTTTTTCACCCTTAAAGAAGTCTAATCTACTTGTGTCAGCTAACAATGACCATCCAGCAAAAGTAAAGTCATTTTTTGAGATAAGACTATCGTCTAATCCCATATATTCTTTTAAATCAACCCCATTTTCTATAATTGAATAAGGAATCTGATAGACAATATCTCTTGTATTAGTAGTTGCATCATAAATATATTCAAAATCATTTGTTCTAGAAGAATATTTTCCTTCTCCTAGTTTTAAACGAATTGTATATTCTTCCTCTTCCCAAGAAGCATTAAATGTGACACCTTCTTCCGCCCCTAGATCAGCTGAAGTTAAAATACCTCCAGCACTAGTTGAGAAAAGTATTTCGTCCTCCATGCTAAATACTCTACTTGAGTTGGCAAGTTTCCAGCCGATAAAATTGTAGTAATATTCGCTAAATGTCTTTTTTTCAATTTCACCAGTATATAAGCTAGATAATTTTAAAATTGAATCATACTTAAACTTTAAGTTCTCGCCACTTAGAGAATTATTACCTAGTTCATCTACAAAAACAACTGAGTATTCATTTTGCTCCCAAACTGGATAAAGTGTAACTATTTGTCCATCCTCGCCTGAAGTGACTAAGTTATAAGCCTTTGGCTTTGGGCCATAAACGGTATCAATAGACCCATCCTCATTTTCTTCTTCATACAAAACAAACTCAATGGTGTTTTCATCTGTTTGCAATTCTACATTGCTTTCTGTAGACCATCCCGTTTGTGACCAACCTGTTAAATCAAACCCAGAACTTAAAGTGCTTATAACACCATAAGCATGCGTTTCATCAGCACATGTGCCGACAAGCACTCCTGTAGCATTTGCCTCATACTTATTAGAGGTTGAAGGTAACTGGTTTTCATAATGGACTATATATTGCAACCCACCCCAATCAAGTGAAAAATAGTAAACAAAGCTATCATATGTATCACTCCACATTTTATCTATATTTGAAATAATGCCTTCACCATTATAAATATTTAGGTTAAAAATGGAAGCAGTCATATAGTTCCTAGTCTCACCATCATAACGATTTCCTAATGCTAAGTAATAGTCAATTAAATAGCTAAACGAATAGTTATTCCCTTCAAGTGTAGCTGCTGGAAGCAAGCTAAAATCAATATTGTCACCAATTTTATTGTTAAGCAAAATTAAATTTCCACTTTCATCTAGCATCATATTTTCGCCAAGGTCTGCCTCATTAAACTCAGCGCCAGTATATACTACACCATCCTCACCTGCTATAAGCGAACCGTCAACATCAAAAATAAGTGTGAAATTTTCACTTATCCAGCGGAGAGTCAAAACAACATCACATGCTGGCATTGTAAAGCTATTTGTAACAACATCACCATCCACACTAGAGGTGAAACCAGATGCAATATATAATTTTCTCTCGCGATTTTGATCGATAGTATGTACAAAATTTGCCCCACTAAACGAGCTTAAATCTACTGGCTCTGGATCAACACTATCATATTGTACTGGAATAGTAATTGAAGTCGCATTTACATAATCTTGGCCATTAAATCTACCCGTAAAAGTCGTTTCAGCAAAATTTATTGTCAAGTTGTATTCTTTGCCTTCCCAAACAGCAGTCAAAATAAACCTATCTCTTACGTCTTGAGTATCATTATCTATCACAACGTCTTCCTCATCGGCATTACCAGGAAGAGGAGTGAAGAAGTAGTTCTCGCTATCATAACTAGTTCCCACTTTATCTACAAAGTGTGAAAATGTATACCCTTCCTCAGCATATTCATCGCCTAGGAAGTAATCACTTATGTTTACTCTTTCGCCGTACCTAACCTCAATATCAGTTTCTATTATTTCCCCGTCAGTGTCATTTGTCTTAAGGGCAACACTCACAAGTTCCCCTTCCCACTGACAATACAAATCAACATAACGTCTAGAATTTAAGTCTAAATCAAAATTTTCTTCATTAAAACTAAGTGTAGACTGAATAGTCAAATCGTAGTTAATTTCAATAGTGGTCGACTCAGGGTCACTTACACTACTATAACCCGACAAGAAATAGCCATCACGTTCAAAAGTAATTGGCACCATATTTTGAGAATTATAAGATCCAATATATGCAACATCTTCTTCAACATAGAAACGAATACTATCATTGTATAAAAGATTATCAATAATTATTGGCTCAGAGTCATCATATTCTCCGTTCCTATTTGCATAAACTCTAATTGTTAGTTCCTCTAACCAGTTTGTATTTAAAATTACCGCATTTCCGTCTACACTATCATAGTCATTACCAGCGACAAACTGAGAGCCGCTAAATGTCATATAATTTCCAATCTGATAACTATCACGTAACATATACTCTCTTGTTGGCAACTTAAATTTATAACCTTCCCCAACAAGTACAGTAACATAAAGCACTCCAGCTTCAGTTGTATAATTTAAAACATAACTACTACCCATTTCAGGAGTGTACTCGCCATCTCCTTCATAAACCACATAGAAAGGCTCTAAATTATCATTCTCGCCATTGTTATCAAACTCACCTCCATCAAGGCTAATTTGGATTGTCTTTGTAACTCTTGTCCAATTAGCTCGTAAGGTCAAAGTATAAGTGACAGTATCTCCAGAAATATCCCTTTCAACTCCAGTTGTTACAGGAATATTTTGTCCAGCATCATAAGTGATTGTACCTGCTTCTCCCTCCACAGTCCAACCAGACAAATTGTGATAGTCTAACGTATACTCTATATCACTTCTCACCTTATACTGTGAACCATAAGGTACTTGATAGTCCACAATAATCCCATCTTGACCAGTTTCTGCATTATCGTTTCCAGTGTCATAAACAACTCTTACATTCTCCGCCCTATAACTTGCATATAAATCTAAGCTCCTTGTCAAAGGACTATAGTGATTTGTTGAACTAAAAATATCTGCTTCAGAACTTGCAACTGGATTACTCCCTGATGTAAGTCTCCAGCCGATAAAGGTATATCCGAATAAATTAGGACGTGTTTGACTAAAGTTATTTGCTTGCATAAAGTCACTAAACGCCTTATCTGGGTCTAAAGAACCGTCTTGTGTAGACACTTCAGCATAAACTTCAACAAGTGTTCCTTCTATGTTAAAATCACTACCATTATAGTCTTTTAAATAAATCCTAAATGTAGTAGTTACCCATTCTGCAACTAAAATAATAGGACTAGTTACTGTAAAGTTTTGTACAATATTCTCATTATAAATCCAACCACTTGTTTCAAAATAGTCAATCCTCTCGCCTTTTAATGTAGCAAGCACAAACATATATCCTTCAAGGTCACTAGCACGCACTTCTTGTCCAACAAAGAAAGGCACTTCAAAGTAGTAATAGTTACCTTGCATTTCAATCATGTCTTCACTTTCTGGTGTGTAGTAACCCATAACTGAAACTTGCTCACCAAGTACAATGGTTTCCGTCCTAAACCTTATATTTACTTGCCAAACCGCATAAAGAGTCACAGTGTTGGTGACAATATCGCCATAAGTATTCATTATGTCTCTTGTAATTATAACACTATCACCATTTTGTAATAACTTATTCTTATTTGCAAGTATACCATTTTCTCCATCAACTGAATTTGTATACCACCAGCCCATAAACTGTGCTGTCTGTGGATAACTAGCTGAAATATCACTTGGAATAACAAAATGTGCTTCGTCATGTGTAACGTCTTCGCTTTCAGTTTCAAAATTACTTACACTTCCGCCATTTCCGTCAAAAGTAAGTGTAAATATCTCCTGCCAAACAACAGTAATACTATCTCCATTCTTTGCCTCAAGCGCGTCAGCATCTTTAATTAATGAGTAATAATAACGTCCACTAATACTTGTGACTTGGCTAAATTCCTCGTCTTCTACTGCAAAGCCATTAAATCTATAACCACTCTTTATAAGCCCATCGTAAAGTAATTCTAGACCTGTAGCACTGCTATTGATTTCGCTATATTTTACCTCATATATAAATGTATTTGAAGCAATGTCATACTCATCATATGTTACACCGTCTCTTAATCTTCCTCCATCAAGATTTACAACTAGCTCATAAGTCTTTTCTTCCCAAACACATTCAAGAATAATGGTATTATCATCCTCTAAATCTTCCTCATAAAAAGCACCATTTTCATCAGTATTTAAAAGCTCAAATAAATCATTAAACCCAAAATATCTTGAAGGATTATCATTATAAGTATAAACAAAACGTTTTAGATTGACATAATACCCATTTATTTCGTCTAAATCAGTTGTAGTAAGATCATTTACCTCACTAAAAATATTACTTAAAATTCCGCTTTTACCATAGGTAAGCCCACTAAAACTTAAAGTCTCATTAATTCCAGTCTCATCAACAATTTGCAATGTGTATTGAGTTTCTACCCAAATAGCATACAACGTCTTATCTTCAGTTAAGACTATATCTTGTTCTCCTAAATAGGTTTCCCCACTTCCGTTACTTTGTTCTGCCCAATAAACAAAATCCATATGTGGGTTAATAAAATCTACACCACTCTCGCCTCCTACTGTTGGAAGAGTAAATGACACCTCTGACAATACATCAACAGGCACAACATTTTCAAGATAAGTCTCTTTGTCATATGTAACACCAGCGTAGTATCTCTGCGTTCTACTAGACGTACCGGTATTTGCGTTAAGTGTTAAGGTTTTTTTCCATACGGTGAATAGTTCATAATAAAATTCGCCACTTTCTTGTTTAACACTTTCGTCTGTTATGTCAGGAATAGTAATAACAAATTCATTATTCTCATTAATGAAATAAGCTAACCTACTTGTGTCATCATTACTATCTAAAATGTAATCTATCTCATGACTTACTTTAAAAGGCAAATTTTCATTTTTTGAAGAAATAATAAATTCATTTCCACTTACATATTCACTCGTAAAACTTCCGTCAGAAGTTTCATCAGAGTACAAATCAATTCTTATCTCTTTTAGTGCCCAACTGGCAGTGAAACTTAAAGTAGATCCAACAACACCACTTGACATACTAAGCCCATTTTCTGTACCTACCGTAAAATAGCTTAGGCATGGCGAACCATTATAAAGCCAATTGTCAAATTCATAATAAACTGATGGAGTAAATGTATTTTGAGGCAAGGTAAATGTTGAGCCATAACTAACATAGAACCCATTTGGTGCATTATCGTCAACAACATTATTTTCATCTTCCCCATTTAAAAACTCTACACCAAACCACATAGCAAAGAAAGAGGTGCTCGTATTAAAAGGATAATCCGTCTCTACCCCTTTAACAAAATATTCAGTGTTAGCACTTTCTATAATTTCATCTTCATTTTCAACTATAACAATTTCTTGACCAACACCTATATCTGAAGCATTAAACCTTGTAAATGTGTATCCTCCAAGCTCATCACCATTAATTGTAAACTTATTATCTCTATCAACAGCAATTGTTGCATAATTTTGTCTAGAAGCATCAAGATATAAAGTAATAGTATAGGCCTCTTGCCATACAGCAAAAAGTGTTGTATTGTTTTCAACCACAAATTCTGTCTCATCATACTCGTACACAACAGGAGCTCCAATCACATCAGAAAGAGCCCATCCACTTAAATAATAGCCACTCCTTTCAATTAAGTTTGAAATTAATGATTGCGTATCACCATATTCTATATTTTCAATTACAATGTTTCCACCCACGTCCTCTAGTCCACTTCCACTAGTTATATTTCCACCAGCTAACTTAAAGGTTACTGTATATTCTTTTTTTGTCCATTTCGCACTAATTTGGTTAAATTCTCTATTTACCTTAAAAGAACTTAAGAAAGAACTATCAATTGCGTCACCCACATTTTCTCCATCATATTTATGCCAATTAACAAAATCATAACCCGTCCTAACAAAGGAAAAATTGCCCCCTGTTACCATTTGTCCAGTTGACTCATTATAAATTTGTATGCTTACAGTTGTTGCATTGTCTGGATAATTACTGGTAGAACTTACAAATCTTAAAGTTGAACCATAAGGAACACTTATTTCTCTATTTTGCCATACACCATCCTCTCCTTCGTAGTTATTTACTACAAAAACATAATCGTCTCCTTGCCAAATCATATTTAGTATGACATTTGAAGTTCCATCTATATCTCTACTTTCAATAGTAAATGTTTCGTTTGTTCTAACGCTTTTATTACTGGTAGCATTTTGGTAGCCTGCTAAAGTATAGTTTTCGCGTAAAAAATTAGGCAAAGTAAAGCTTGCCCCCTCGAGCAAATTAGAAATGGTTATATAATCAATGACATTACCTGTCTTATGCACGGTCAACACCATCTCACCATTATAAACGTATTTTTCATGCCCAAGATTTAAATTAATATTAAAATTGCTAATGTTTAATGAAAGCTCATCAATTTGTGCTCTATCAATCACATCATCATAAACATAAAACATTGTTTCATTGACTATCTTTTTATAAACAGCATAAAGGACAATCGCGCCCCTCTCTTCGTCATAGCCTGGAGTATTTACACTTCCATTAATACTATCCTCAAAAGACACCACTTCACCTGACAAATCGCTTTCTGTATTGAACCCTAAAAGAGCATAACCCTCTTTGTTTAAATCATCCATAAAATCAAACGCCCAGTCTTCAAGAGGTCTACTAAGTCCTACAGAAATAGAAGTCTCAAGCATAGGACCGCCATCATCAAGTTCAGTATAAATCACAAGAGGAGTCATCCCTTCAATCCAAAGAGCAAAAAGTTCAATAGATGTTTGATTATTTAAAAAATCCTTATCTATTTTTATAGTGTCACTTTCTTCATAAATTAAGTTTTGATTACCCTCTTCAATAGGCATGTCTGGATCAATGCTCCATCCATAAGGACTGTGATACTCTGGATATTCTCCAAAGACACCACCTGAAATTGTTGCATAAGATGGCAAAATATACTCTTCTCCATACTTAACAGTTGTCGTGGTTGTGCTATCTACAAAATCTTCACTCCCTTCTCCAACCCTATCATAATAATCTTTCAAACTACTTTTATTAGAGTTAAAAATAAGAGAAACGTCATTTGGTGCAAACTCCACATAGAATGTTGCATCCTTGTTAGGAGTAGGAATATTACTTTCTACTCCGTAAACTGAATAACTCCCATCATCCATACGAGTAAAAGTTGAAATGGTAAAATAATTTTCAAGAAAACTAGTATATTCGTCTATCGTTATAGATTTTGTACCTTGTGTGTTAAAATTCACCGGATCAAAACCAATAACATTTGGTGCGGCTATGTAATAAATACTATCTAAGCTCGTTATGGATTCAACAAGCGAAGAAAAGTCAATCTCACCCGTATAATACTCAGTTTCAACCTCACTCAAATAGATATATGATCCATCTTCATCATATTCATTTATCATATAAAATTCTGTCGTAACTGTTCCAAGCTCATAACCAGCATACAAAGTTAAATCTTCATGAAGTGCCTTAGGTCTATACTCTATAGTTCTGTCTTTATCTAAATACCAACCAGTAAACTCAACTAAAGGCTTTGGCTCTTCATCAAGCGACATAATGTCATCTAAATCACTAACACTTGGAAATTCTCCATCTTTAAACGTCAAAGGCTCCATTTCTTCAAAAGGACCTGTTACAAATGAAATCCTATATGTTCTATTTCCTAAAGATAATCCGTATAATAAACCGGCAAGTGCAATCACTCCTACAAAAACCGCAACAAGTATGCCGATTACTTTTTTTCTACTTCTACCTTTATTCTTTTGATTTTTTATTCTTCTCTCTTTTTTAGATTTTTCAGAGGAAAACTCAACAACTTCAGCTGGTGCACTACTAGTGTCTACCGCACTAGTTTCATCACTTCTCTCATTAGACTCATTACTTTGGCTTTCTTCTTCTATTTCTGAATCTACAGCATCCTCACTTTCCGCATATACTTCATTCTTGTCATTTTCTGCATTTTCTTCTTGAGAGGCAACATTTTCTAATTTTTCTTCACTATATGCCTCTATATTTTGCTCATCACTGTTAGAAACTATAGTCTCAGACGCAACTGGCTCGCTAGAACTATTTACTCTCTCATTTTCTAAGACTTCTTTAGCTTGTAAAGTTGCCTCTTCCTTTCTAGGTGGAAGATTTACACTTTCTTGTGTATTCACTGAATTTTGTGTAATGTTATCAGTTCTTTGCTTGCTCTCCGCATTTAAATTAGCCCCACTCATGTTATTTGTGGTTAAAATTTGAGGCGAAACGACTTGCTTTGAGTTTTCAAAAACATCCGCACGTGGCATGTTAGGATTAGCAGCTCTTGGAGGAACGTTATTAGCAGCTTGAACAGGAGGAACATTGTTAATATTTTGTCTATTTAAAACTTGAGGTCTAATATTTGCATTTTGAGGAGGCATACCATTTGCTCTTGGAGGCATCTGTCTATTTAAATTTTGAGCGGTAGGTCTTGGTCTGTTTTGAACTGGAGGAGTCTGCGGCCTTATAGGCGCTTGTGACCTTTGTACTCTATTCTGAGGAACTTGTGGGCCTATAGGTCCTCTAATATTTTGACGAGGAACCCCATTAGGACTTGGAACACGATTAACATTTGAAGGCATAGGCCTTGGGACAGCCCTTCTACCGTTTGGTGGCGGAACCTGACCTTGTCTAGGCATATTTCCCCTAGGCATATTTGGAACGCTGTTTTTTACTGGATTAGGATTTTTATTCCCATTATTTCTTGGTGTATCGTTGTTCATTTATTCCTCCTTAGTATTATGACCTTTTCATCCTAAAAATATTTGTAAAAACTAAGCAATTTTGATAACCACATAATAATACGTAAGTAGTATATCATATACATTTCAAAAGCCAAAACAAATAAGCGATATTTTAAAAAATTTTTAACATTTTTTTCTAAAAGTTTTTGTAGTTTTTTTCAAAAAATCCATCCTAAATCGTAAACCCTAAACTTTGTAATTATATTTATTTTAAAGAAAATCGTGAGCTTTAAAGTTTTTTAGCAGCAAATAAAAAACAATTAGCTTTCTTACAAAAAATTTACTCGAATAAAAACCTTAAAACTCAAATAAAATTCTTTTTAATATAAACTTTTTAAAAACTCCCCTTTTCTTTTTTTTGTAAGTTTGTTTAAATTTATTTTCGTTTAATTAACATCAAATTGCTACTATCACCACTTTGCATAAACAAAAAAATATGAAACCATTGTCTTAGTTTCATATTTTTATTAGCTTAACTGTATTAAATTTCAAACAAACAAATCTTTTTATTTCAATTATTTGTACTGTTTCGACCGACCGGTCGTAAATAACAATCTTCGCTAAAATAAAGGAATATATTGATTAAGTTATGACAACTCATCCATAGAATAAACTACTTATTCATATGACTTGCAACTGCAACTGAGACTGAAACTGTAGCTCCAACCATAGGATTATTACCCATTCCAATAAGTCCCATCATTTCAACATGTGCTGGCACACTTGAGGACCCTGCAAACTGTGCATCACTATGCATTCTACCCATAGTGTCTGTCATACCATATGATGCAGGCCCCGCTGCCATATTATCTGGATGCAAAGTTCTACCTGTTCCGCCACCACTTGCGACTGAAAAATACTTTTTTCCTTCTTCAAGTCTTTCCTTTTTATAGGTACCACAAACAGGATGCTGAAAACGTGTTGGATTAGTAGAATTTCCAGTAATTGAAATGTCTACATTTTCATGATGCATTATAGCAACTCCCTCTCTAACATCATTTGCCCCATAACACCTAACTTTTGATCTCTCGCCAGAGGAATAGCTAATTTCCTCCACAATATTAAGTTTTCCTGTGTAATAATCATACTGAGTTTTTACATAGGTAAAACCATTAATTCTAGAAATAATTTGAGCTGCATCTTTGCCAAGTCCGTTAAGAATTACTCTTAAAGGTTTGCTTCTTACTTTATTTGCATTATTTGCAATACCTATTGCCCCTTCTGCCGCAGCAAAACTTTCATGCCCCGCAACAAACGCAAAACATTCAGTACTATCGCTAAGTAGCATACTACCTAAATTTCCGTGTCCTAAGCCTACCTTTCTTTCATCAGCAACAGACCCTGGTATACAAAATGCTTGAAGCCCTTCCCCAATACACTTCGCAACTTCATCTGCCTTTTTTATTCCTCTTTTTATTGCAAGTGCCGCTCCAACCATGTAAGCATAACAAGCATTATCAAAGCAAATAGGCTGAATATCTTTTACTATTTTTGCAACATCAACTCCTATACCATCACATAGTGCCTTTGCTTCATCAAGGTCACGAATACCATTTTCATTTAAAACTTTATTTATTCTATCTATTCTTCTTTCATAATTTTCAAAAACCATTTTCTCTCCTCCTACTCTTTTCTTGGGTCAATAACTTTTACGGCATCCTTTATTCTTCCATAACTCCCACTTGACTTATTTATTGCGTCAATAGGACTATCTCCCTGTTTAATAAAGTCCATCATTTTCCCAAAATTAATGTATTCATAACCTATTATTTCATCATTTTCATTAAGACCAATTTTTGTGATATATCCTTCAGCAAGTTCAAGATATCTAGGCCCTTTTAGTTTCGTGCTATAACACGTCCCCACTTGACTCCTATGCCCTTTACCAAGGTCCTCTAGCCCAGCCCCAATGCTTAGACCATCCTCAGAAAAAGCTGATTGACTTCTACCATAAACAATTTGTAAAAATAGTTCTCTCATAGCTGTATTTATAGCATCGCAAACAAGGTCTGTATTAAGAGCCTCAAGAATGGTTTTTCCAACCAAGATTTCACTTGCCATTGCTGCAGAATGAGTCATTCCACTGCAACCCAAAGTCTCGATTAAAGCTTCTTCAATAATTCCATTTTTTATATTAAGTGTAAGTTTGCAAGCTCCTTGTTGAGGTGCACACCAGCCTACTCCATGCGTAAACCCTGATATGTCTTTAATTTCTTTTGCTTGTACCCATTTTGCCTCTTCTGGAATAGGTGCTGGCCCATGATTTGCGCCATTTCTAACTGTACACATATTTGTAACTTCACTAGTATAATTCATTTTCTCCCCCATATTAATATTAATTTTTGGCATTATAAAAACCAAAGAAAAATATACCACTATTAGTGATTTTTGTCTAACAAAATAACCTGAAATTTATAAGTTGTTTTGTTTATCAATAAATCAAAATAAATTTTTTTTCTCCTCAGCAAAGTAGAAAAGCAAAAGATACACCAAAAACTAAAATACAAAACCAATTAAATCCTCTTTAAGACAAAAAAATAGCAGATAAAATATCTACTATTTTATCTGCTCCTCATCTTTCTGCCTTGAAATCTTACTTTTTATTTCTTCTACACTAGAAAATTTTTCCTCATTTAATAGATTTTTGTTACTTATAGAACTATTTTGAGTTTCGTTTAACAATTGATGTAATTCCTTTAATAAGTTGTTAGAGTATAATAGGGCAAGTCGTGGCTTATCATCTAGTGATAAACGCTCCTTACCTACAAATTCCAAACTAGGCAAATTATACCAATCAATATATTGATTTCTAGGTAAAAAATATAAATTAATCTTATTTAGGTTTGGAGCATTTAATATTCTAAGACTTTCATTTTTGTTCAAAAAGTTATATCCAACTGATTTTAAATTAGGAAAGTTAAGACTTAAAAGCTTGTTATTGTTCATCATAAAGTTATTATTAATTGACTCAAGATTTGGCATGCTTAGCTCAACTAGCGTATTATTTCTTTCTAAGAAATTAGAACCTACTCGTACCATATTTGGCATGTTGAGTTTTTTAATAACATTATTACTTGCAAGGAAGCAATCTCCTACTTTTTTTAGGCTTGGAATGTTTAGCTTTTCAATTGAATTATTATCTCTGAAAAAACAATCACCCACCCTCTCTAAATTTGGCAAATCCACATCCTTAAGTCCATAATTATACTCCATAAAAAAATCACCAATAGTTTTTATGTTTGGAAGCACTAATTTTTTTATTTCACTATTCCCTATCAAACAATAAGAGCCTATTTGTTTTACATTTTCAAGTTCTAATTCTTCTAGAGTCTCATTCTCAATCAAAAAGTCATTTTCAATTCTTGTAACATTTGGATTCGAATATCTTTTAAGTTGCCCACTTTTACTAATAGTTATCTCGACCTTTTCTCCCCTGTAGGGAATCAAAAAAATAGTATCTTCTTTTTTTGACCATTCTCTTCTAATTTCTTTTATTCTTCCCACACTTTTAGTAAATGCATCTTGAGATTCGTTTACGTTTTTTTGCCAAGGAATAAACAAAAGTTTATCTTTCATATCTAAGATATAATTGTCAAAAACAACATATTGCTTACTATCAAATTGTACTGGCTCTTCATCTTTTATAACAATATTATTAGAACAAAAATAAATACAATTATATTCAGAATTATATTTGTAAAACTTTCCATCCACCGCTCTAACATAATTTGGAATTTCTAAAGAATTGGATCTATCAAAATCTATATTTAAATCATATGCCTTTGAAAACGCGTAACTTAGGCCAGGAATTATATTATCTAAATTATTACCAAATGTAGCATCTGGATTATCTACAGCATGATTATACCTATTTTTTATTGACAAAATATTGCTTTTACCTTTTGTAAATTGAATACTAATTACACTAGTGCCGTACTTATCCTGTCTTTCTGGATTTGTAAAATCCTCTCTTCTTATTTTATCTACGTCTTTTTTTATTGCAAACCACACACGACAACTTTTTAACCTTTCCTCTCTAAAAGTACAAAGCAACTCTTCTCTCTTATAAAAGTGCCTATACAATAAAATATCTTCATTGTTTTGACATTCAGGGTATAAAACATATCCCGCTTCGTCCATAAGCTCCTCAGGACTTTTGTCTGTTTTAACCATTGGCGTCATAATGTATTTGCTACAGCCAAATATAAAAGCCTTAAAATCCTCAATTAGCGAATTATTGACTATGTCATAATAAAGTTCACGACTAGGATTAAAATTCCTTTTTATAATTTGAGTTAAATCTCCACTTTTTTCAAGAAGAGAAGGAAACAAGCGTCTACAAAGATGCGCAAAATTTTCTCCATAATGATATTTTATATATTTTAAGTCAATATTTTGTTCCATTTTTACCCATAAACTCTTTTTAATTTGTACTCTTTATCTTTTATTTGTGCAACCGCTAAATCCTTTGATTTCACTTGACATCCATCAGTTAACGGTTCAAATGCACAAGGCATGACATAATTAGCACTCTTGCTGTTAAGTATGTCTTCCTCAACAATAATTTTATCATTCACACATAACTGTGGCACACCATAAAATTCAAAATATGCTGTATAAAGTTTATCTTTTAACTTATCAATTAGTACATAATCGTTAAACTTGCCAACCTCTTTTACAATTAATTCTATTTTCATTTCTCCCTCTATAATATAAAAGTGAAAAATTATATATTGTTAGTAATTTTAAAATTTCACATTTAACTGATTTCACTTATATTGTAAGTTTGTTTTTAGTTAAATTTACTAAAATAATCCCCTATTTTTAGAAAATTAACCACTAAAAATAGTTTAGCTTTTTTATGACAAAAGTCAATAGGTAAAAATAAAAAAAATAAAACAAAAAAGACGCCCAATCTTGAAGTGAATCTCCTTAAGTTAACTAACCTTTGGGACTCACTTCATTTTGTACGTCCTTTAATTTATTACACACCATTTTTTCTTCTAAAGTTTTCCCTACCACGCATTGTGTGATCTAACGTTTTCTTTCTCATTCTAATATTTTTTGGAGTAATCTCAAGTAGTTCATCTTCATCTAACATATCAAGGTATTGTTCAAGGCTTGGTTTTTGTATTGGCTCAAGTCTCAAGGCATCGTCACTAGCGCTAGACCTTGTGTTTGTTAAATGTTTCGTCTTACACACATTAACAACTATGTCTTCTGTTCTTGGATTTGTGCCAACAATCATGCCTCCATAAACTTTTTCTCCTGGAGTTATAAACAATTTACCATGTTGTTGTGAATAAAAAAGACCATATTGCACTGCCTCTCCCGTTTCATACGCAACAAGCATACCAAAATTTCTTCTTTGAAGTGGGCCTTTATATTCTCCGTAACTATCAAAAACACTACTCATAATACCTTCGCCATTAGTGTCAGTTAAAAATTGCCCTTTATACCCTAGAAGTCCTCGAGCAGGAATTAGATATTCAAGTCTAGTCCTATTATTGGTACTATGCATTGAAACAAGTTCTCCCTTTCTTGCTCCAAGTGTGCTTATAACAACACCTGCCTTGTCATCAGGAACATCAATTACCGCCCTTTCAATAGGTTCACACATCTTTCCATCTATTTCTTTGTATAAAACCTTTGGCATGCTCACTTGGAACTCAAAACCATCACGTCTTAGGTTCTCCATTAAAATAGACAAATGCATCTCCCCTCTACCAAGCACTCTAAAAGTATCTGCATTTTCTGTATCAAAAACTTTAAGACTTAAATCTTTTACTGCCTCTTTATATAATCTCTCCCTAAGCTGTCTACTAGTGCAATATTTACCCTCTTTACCAGCAAAAGGGCTATTATTAACCATAAAATTCATTTCAACACTTGGTTCACTAATCTTAACAAATGGAAGTGTATTCACATTATCTTTGTCACTTAACGTATCTCCAACCGTAATATTGTCCGCCCCTGCAATACATACAATGTCGCCAACTTTTGCCTCAACAATAGGCTGCCTTTTAAGCCCTGCAAATTCAAATAAATTTTGCACTTTAAACAAAACTCTTTTTGTCTCATCATGATAGTTCGTCACAATCAAACTATCATTCACTTTTAGTTTTCCCTGCTCAATTTTACCAACTGCAAGTTTACCTAAGAAATCGTTTTGCTCTGTAGAGCTGACAAGCATATTAAAAGGCTTACTTTCATCTCCCTTTGGACTTGGAATATGATTTATAATTGTCTCAAAAAGAGGAGTCATATCCTTGCCCTCTTTGTTCAAATCTAAAGTTGCAGTCCCAAAACGTGCTGACGCAAAGACAACTGGAGAGTCTAACTGCTCTTCAGATGCGTTGAGGTCAAAAAGAAGCTCTAACACCTCGTCAACTACTTCTTTTGCACGACTGTCTTTTCTGTCAATCTTGTTAACAACAATAATTATCTTTAAGTTAAGTGCTAAAGCCTTTTCAAGCACAAATCTAGTCTGTGGCATTGGTCCTTCATATGCATCAACAACAAGAAGTGCTCCATCTACCATTTTAAGAACCCTTTCGACTTCTCCGCCAAAGTCGGCATGTCCTGGGGTATCAACTACGTTTACCTTAATATCTTTGTAATAAAAGGACGCATTTTTGCTAAGAATAGTAATTCCTCTTTCCTTTTCAAGAGCATTGGAATCCATTACTCTATCTTCAACTTCTTGATTTTGTCTAAACGCACCGCCTTGCTTTAGAAGCTCATTTACAAGACTAGTTTTACCATGGTCAACGTGCGCTATTATTGCAATATTTCTTACTTTATTATTTTCCATCATTAAAACTCCCAAACCCAAATGCTTTTTTCTGTGTTTTGTCTCTTGTTATCATTATCAAAACTAATAATTGTCTTTACTTCTTTTAAATATGCCCCCAAGCTTTCATAAACGCGTCTAGTGTCAAGGTCATTTGGAGCACAAGTCAAATATAAACATTTTGCTTTATGTTTTTTTGCAACCTTCCCCACCAGCATACAACACTCATATTTTATTGATTTAAGGTCATAATCCTTTTGAAGACTTAAAGACACATTATCAGCATGCCCATCAATATTATTTGGCACAACACTATATGTCAAATTTCCTATAACATTTTCTGTCCCTGCCTGCAAAATTTTAAAACAGTATGTTGGCATTTTGTAATTTTCTGTCCTGTTTTTTGTCTGAGCCAACTCCAAATCAACAATTTTACCTTTTATCTTTTCGAACTTTTTTACTTTAAATTTAAAATCCTCCTGCCTTATTGCATTTTCTTTCTTTTCACCTAAAACATAATCATATGGCAAAGGATCGTTTATGTTTAAGGTCATCAACTCCTTTGGAGTATTTATTCTCCCTTGACAATAATCAACAGCCTGACTTGTTAAATGACAAGGCACAATGCAACATTTACCCCTATATTCTTTCATAAGATTAATACCATCAATAATATTATAATGCTTATTTGAATAATCAGTCCCTGCCATGTCCACAAACGCAACATCACTATTGTTAATTAAATACATCATATTGTCGCACATTGTAGAATCTCCAGTAAATGACACCGTTTTACCTCTTCTTTCCTTGAAGCTATACCCATAACAATCAATATCCCCATGGTCCATTTTGTGCGAAGTTATTTCATAGTCACCAAATTCATAAGTCCCCATATTCGACGCATCTATAAATTTTATATACTTATCAAAATTAAGTTTATTGAAAGTACTGGTGCTCATCCCAAGTTTACATAAAGTCTCAATCCTTTCTCTTCCACCTGGAGGACAAATTATAGTACAACTTAGGTGAGGGTTGTTCTCGCTTGCAATTTTCCACATAAGATGAACAATATCAAAATAATGGTCTATATGATAATGTGTAATCAAAATTAATTTTATCTTCTCAATTTTTTCATGATGAAGTAAAACATTTGATGACTTAAATAATTGTTTTAACGTCCCCGAGCCTGGGTCAATTAAAATGTCATCATCAATTAAATAACTTGCACATGCCCTTTTTGTCCAAATACAACCTGTTCCTAAAATTGTTACTTTCATATCTTATCCTTTTACAACAAAACAAAAGGGATTTTATCCCTTTATTTTGCCTAAATATATTTTACGTCAAGATTATACTAAATTTTGCATGTAAAATCAATAAAAATTTTACTAACAATTTCTATTCTTGTTCTTCAATTAAATTTTTAATATTTTTTACTTTTTAGCTATGGTCATTTCATTTTTATTTATAGACTTAAAAGCACAAATTGATTAATTCTCTCAAAAAATTGTCAGCTTAACAAAATTCTTCATTTTAACAATGTTTAATAAAAAAAGATTATGGAATACTCCACAATCTTTAATCAACATTCTTCTCTTGCAGATCAAAATCTTCAACTTCTTTGTATGTAGGACTAAGATTAAATTTCCTTCTAAATTTCCTTGAATCTCTAAACTCTTTCTCAATTCTTTTTGCTCTATTTATTCCTTCAGCATATTGCTCCTGACTTATCATCCCCATCCTAAGCAAATAGTCGGCATAATAATAATCTTGCATATCCTGAGTTCCGTCATTTGTACCAGTTTTCTTAAGTACAACTGATACAGTCTGAAATAAAGTTTTTATATCAAGTTTCAGAGACATTCTCTCCACATATAATTCATCATATATAAACACACTATCCCATGTGTTAAGATTTCTACCATTGACATGTGCAAGACATGTAATCCCCGGTCTAACATTCAATGATTTAACATAATCAGGATAAAAAACCGCATCTTTTATAAGTCTAGGTCTAGGCCCAACTAAGCTCATATCTCCTTTAAAAACATTCCAAAGTTGAGGCAATTCGTCTAGGCTCGTCTTTCTAAGAAAACTGCCAAACTTTGTCACCCTTTGTGAGTCAGGAAGTAAGTTACCATACTGATCCTTCTTGTTGGACATACTTCTAAATTTGTACATCATAAAAATTTTACCATTTTTCCCAGGCCTAGGTTGTTTAAATATAACTGGTAGACCATTAAAACAAGCAACTAAAATAGCCAAAATCAAAAAAACAGGAGAAAGCACAATAAGTGCTATTAATGAAATAATAATATCAAAAAAACGTTTAAAAAACTTATACATTTACTTCACAAACTCCTTTATTCACTATTTGAAATCTTATCACACTCTAAAATCAAAATCAAGTATAAATACACATTTTTTTAAATAATTATAAATTTTAGTTCAAAAACCTATCTTTTTTGTACCAATTTTTCATATTTTAATAATAATCACCCAATTTTTCTTTGATCGTAACGCAAAAAAGGTCAAATTTAAATACATAACACGAAAAAAGCAAGATACCTAAAATAAGTATACTCTGTATATTTTTTACTTTAATATTAAACTACTTTATGCTAAATCGACAAAAATACAACATTATCATAGTTAATTGCTATTACCTTGAATTAATAAAAATTCTTTTAAAAAACTCTTTATAGAATACAGCTCGTACCCTTTTTATTTTATGCATAAAAATAAATTTATTAATTCTTTCTCATAAATAGTAAATTTTGAAGTTATAAAATAACTACTCACTTAATTAATGTTTATTCCAATGAAAATACCCAAAAACAAATTAATTATTCCAAAGACTTGGTGGATATTCGCCATTTTTCCTAAGTTTATCTAAAGCTTTTACAACTTTTTCCTTGTCTTCTTTATATGTAAACCCATGCCACACAGCCGAAGTAGAAAGAACTTTCATACTACACCCAAGCGTTTCCATTGCATAAGGGACTTCATTTAAAAGTAAAAATTCATCTTTCTCAAGATTAGTATTTTTATTTGTCAAAAAGTCTTTAAACCTTTTTTCAAGCACATCAAAGTAGTTTTTTCTAAAACAAATTAAATTCATATTAACCAAACAATCAGCAGTAATTTCTTCTTCGTTTTCAGTTCCAAGTTCTATAGCAAAAATTTTACCATCCCTTTTCTCAATACTACTTTCTTTTACGCCATAAAAATAACCATTTCTTATATCACAAACACCACGTTTTACAGCACCATTCTCTGTTAAAGTGTTTCCTGCCTCGTAACAAACTATAGCATACAAATTAGGATCTAAGTTGTCATCAAAAAATTTTGAAGCGACTCTAAAACCATCATAGCCATAGAAATCATCTGCATTTATGACTGTAAAGTCGCCATCAACTTCATCTCTTGCACATAAAACAGCGTGCCCCGTCCCCCAAGGTTTCACCCTCTTTGAATAATCAAAGTTATCTGGCACAAAACTTGACATTTCCTGAAAGGCATAAGCCACCTTAATTTTTTTAGAAATTCTTTTACCAATAGTCTCTTTAAAAATCTTGTAATTTTCTTTTTTTATAACAAATACCACCTTATTAAAACCAGCCCGTATACTATCAAAAACCGAGTAGTCTATAATAAAATTACCCTCTTTATCAATAGGTTCTACCTGTTTTAGTCCTCCGAATCGACTTCCCAGTCCTCCTGCCATGATTAAGAGTGTTTTAGATCGTGACATAAAAATTCCCTCCTTTTTTTATTTACTCACTTTCTACAAATTCAAAATCTTCTATATCATAAAATACTTCATCGCTTGGCATACCTGACCCATATTCCACAACATAAAGAGCTCCCGAATTTTGAGTTTTAACAGAATACACCTCACCATTTACTAATCTAATTTCTATATATGATTCTGTCGTACCAAATTGATATATTCCCTCCTCTTGGTCGGTATTTACAAGACCCAAATTATAATCAAAACTTAAAAAAAGCGGATTAATTGTGCTCGTCACATCATAATATGTTCCATTTTCAACATTAATTTGGTAAATCGTAAAGGCGTCATTAAATTTAGATGCATAGTAATGCTGAGTTTCTCCAACGGCTGTTTGCGAATTATAAACCCTGACATTAAAAATATAGTCATCACCTTTTTTATATACACTATATTCATTTGTAAGACCTTGACCAGAAGCATTGTCTTGGTAAGTTATATAAGAATCGCCCTCTGAAACACAGTCTTTAAATCCGCTAACTGTATACAAATCAACATTCTCTGGCGAAGAAGGAATCGCCACATCTCTTCCATACGTAGAGAGTGTTGTTACAGAATTAACACTTAAATATGTTTCTCTTTCATGAAAAACGCCATTACTTCTCTCAATATTATAAGATAGTGCAAAATGTTGTAAATACTCTGCCTCATTTAGTCCATACTCACAGTTAAAAGAAATAACATAATCTTCTGTTTCGTTATATAGTTCAAATAATTTTGGATTTGAAAAAATATCCTCATTTTCACTAAATTTGTTGTTTACAACAGCAAGTTCTCCCACCTCAGACGTAAGTCTATAGTACAAGTCCTCTTCAAAAACTTTTTCACTAACAACACTTACTTCTGTAATGTTCGTATCATAAATTATTTCACTAAGCAAAGTCAGAAAAGGATTATCTACTGTACTATAATTCTCTCTATTGTAAGTAGTAACCTCTGCCTCGTTTACTAATCTCGTATTCTCACTATAAAGGTAACATGAAACTCCTGTTTGCCCTTGATATTTCACATAATATTCAGTAGAAGTCTCAGTCAAAATATCATCTATATACCTTAAATTTTCGACTTTTGCCACAGCATTTTGCGAGTTCCAATTTGACAATATTGTAGTTTTCTCATCTCTAACTACTCTATTTTGAAAGTCATTATTTAGTGTTTGTTTGAAGTTGTAAGTAGTAACAGTTTTGTATTCAACAGCAAGGCCCGATTCAATCATAACATTTTTACTCGCAGTCACTTGAGAAACAATCTCTTCTACACTTAAGTTTGAACTTCCCCATGGGACATCCTCAAAGGTTGTCTCATTACACGCAAAAGAAACAAGTGGAAAAACAACAAAAACTAAAGCCAAAAACAAATATTTTTTTACTCTTTTCATTTTGCCCCCTTATCTATAGTTTGTCTAACTTAACAATAAAATTGTACATGAATTTATGGCTTTAGTCAAACAAACACAAATAAAACGGAAGAAAATAATTGTGCATAATTAATTGACAAATTATAATAAATATAACAAAATAATAAAGCAAAGGAAGTGATAAGATGATTTTAGATGAAATTAAACGTGCTAATATGGTCGCACTAAAAAACAAAGACCAAAACGCAAGAGCGGTATATTCAGTCGTTATGACAAAAGCAATGCTTGAAACAGTTAAAAAACGTGAAAAAAACGAAGAATTGACAGATGAGGACATGATTAGAATTATTCAAAAAACAATTAAAGAGCTGACCGACGAGTCGGAAAGTTATGAAAAGGCAGGTAATCTAGAGCAATCTAAAAATATTCTTCAGCAAAAGGAAATTATTTCTATTTATCTACCTAAGATGTTAGAGGAAGCAGAAATAAAAAATATTATTCTTTCTCTTGATGACAAGTCAATCCCATCTGTCATGAAACATTTTAAACAAAATTACTTAGGAAAAGTAGATATGGCACTTGTAAGTAAGACTCTTAAGGAAATGTAATTTTTATTATAAAGTCTTATGCAGTTTAAAAAAGTTAATTTAAAAAGAGCTAGCAATTAGTCAAGCAATTTTGAAACTAGCAGAATATTAAAGAGAAACATAGGTAAAAAACCACCTATGTTTTCTTTTTGCACTTAATTCTCTCTTAATTGCAAAAAAACGAATACTTCTGCCGTTGTCATAGGTTGTTATTATAATTTTCAATTTGCAAATTTTTAGACATTCACTTTAACCTTGACAACAAAGAATATTCGTTTATACTAGAAAAAGAGAGAAAAAACAAAAGAGCGGATTGCGTTACGCTCTGCCAGCAGCCGCTCTTTTTGTAACACAAATGGATTATTAGCGTGTGCTTGTCTTTCGGTGGAGCGAAGCGACACCGACTTGTATCAAGACAAGCGCACGTTTAACTGCCAAAATTTAAAAAGTTTAATAGGTAAGTATCTTTTCATAAAGTAAGTCTACTACATAGTTATGTCTTGATTCAATTCTAAATTGTTGGTTTTTATATATAGTGCAAAACTTTCTCACACTTTGTATTTGACTTTCGTTGTAGATCTTTAACTTCTCTAAAAATGTTTTATTTTTACATCTCTCATTTAAATGTCTTTCCAATGGTAATAAATTGCCAATTTTTGAATTAGTATCGCCACCATCGTCTGGTAATATATGCTCAATTGTAAAGTCGACTATACATGATCTGCCTGTGTTGAATTCTTCAATTAAATTAAATATTATTTTAATTCGTTCCTTCATTTTTTCTTCATTGTAGGGGCTATCTGGCTTGTGGGACCATGCAACAGTTTCTAACCTTTTAGAAAACAAAATCTTTGAAGGAAACTTATTTTTTAATGAATCAATTAAATCACGCAAATTTTCATCAGTGTAATTGTTTTCTAAAAGGCTAGAATATTTATAAATAACATTTTCTATTTTGTTTGACTTTTCCATACTTATTAATGTAAAGCAAATAAAATATTTTTTCAAGAATATCAACGCATTGTCAAATTGTTCCTTAGTCATTTGACCTTTATTAAACTGATTGGTTAGACTCATTATTAATGGACGATATTGTGTTTGTTTGTTCGCATTAAAAAACACATAAATATTTCGGCGTAATTCGGATTCATTTATTTCATCTGGTGCCAAAAATTCTCTATAGATATTTGATTTTACAAATAAATCATTTATTAAATCTTCGATATTCGCTTTATCAACATTTTCTCTAATAACCAAATATGGAGAAGAATAACTTTTACTGAGATATTTGTGCATGCTGTAATGTTTAATAAAATTTTTAATATAACATTTACCTTTTGTTGTTACATTTTGCAATATAATTTGCCATTTATTTTTTGTATCTTCTTTATTTTTCGAATATTTAAGTACTAAATTTTTTAATAACTCATAATCCTCAAGTTTTTGTCCTCTAGCATTTAAAATTTCAAATATGGTAAAAGAATCTTCGCTTGCTGATGTTACAACATCAATATAATCAATACCAATAATCGTCTGAAAAATTTTTAAAAGATATTTTCTTTTATCTGTTTGCAAAGATATTTTATTTTTTAATTGTTCGTAAAAATAGTTATATGCATTAAAAATATTTTCATTATTTTTATTTTTTAAAGGTTTTTCAATCCAAATAAAGTCAAAAGCTTCTGTTTTAGAAAAAACATCTATAACCATCTCTTTTAATCCAGGTTCAGCATTTTCCAAAACAAAAAACATATCATTATTTGAATTGAATGCAAAGCAGTATCTTTTAATTGCTTCAGATTCCTTAAGCATTCCCTTTTCTAAATAAATTTGATATAAAGACGATAATAAAATAACAATAGATATAATCCTTTGCTGACCATCAATTATTTTATAAAATTTAATCGCATCATTTTTCCCATTATCTTCTAAAACTATACTGCCTATAAAATGTCCTTTTGTATTTTCATCACAAACTAAAAATACATCAGTTAAAAGATCTTTCCAATTTCGCTCTGACCAAACATATTTCCTTTGGTTTATAGGAATTTTAAAAATTTTATCAGATAATAATTCTTTTACACTTCTATTCGTTGAATCAAAATCCATTTTTACCCCTTTTACTTTTTAAAAATAAAAATATACTCATGTGCTAAAAGCAAAAAGTTGTATTTTTGACTATTTGTTTTCCAAAAACCTGTTGCCTTGCAGTTGTGTTGTTCTTTGATTATAATTTCTTTTAATTTGAAACCAGCATTGATAAACCTTTGCATAACTTCAAAACCTAATGGTTGAACCATTCCGTTCTTGCGAGTATCACCCATAACTATTGCGCAAAATTTATCTTTCTTTAAAACTCTAAAACACTCACTTGCTACATTTTTAATTGCAACAAGAAAATCTTTATATTTTAAATGAGATAAATCACCTTCAATATCTTCACTGTATTTAATAATATCAGCATAAGGTGGGTGGGTGCAAATTAAATCAATGCTATTATCTTCAATATCTTGCAAATTACAAGCGTCACCAATATTTACTTTTATATCTTTTTGATATTTAGTTTCAAAATTTAATTTATCTTTGGTTATCTCAACAGCTTTTATATTTATATCAAAGCCAATAGCATTACGATTATTTAGTTTACATTCAATAAGTGTTGTTCCGCCGCCAACAAATTGATCCAGAACAATGTCATTTGGTTTTGAATAACGTAAAATAATATTCTTGGCAACATAAGGCGAAAAATTTCCACGATATTTCGCATCATGCGTTGCCCATTTACCACGATTTGGGAATGACCAAACCGTATTGGTTTCTAATTCAAATTTTTCTTCCATTATTAGTCCTCAATATTTTCTGGTGGAACTGGCAAACCTAACTTTGTTAATGGAATATACTCAAAATAATAGTCGCATCCTACAGACTGAATGTAATCTAGCACATCCTTATATCTAGGGTTTTTAAACCACTCATCAAGAAGATAGATATATTGGACATCAATATTAGCTGGTGCCATAAGTTTCTTATATTGTTTTTTCTTGAAATCACAAGTTTGTAATTTTTCATCCACCGAACCTGCTACTTGCTGATGTTTACATTCAATTATAAAAAGAGTATTGTTTAGTAATACAAAAATGCTATCATCTGGCAATAATTTTTTAGATATACATTTTGTCCAATCAATATTCAATTCTTTAAGAAATATTGAATAAAAATCATTCTTTTTAAATACTCGTGCGACTTTCTCATTATCAAAATAAACATCATGACCCTTTATAGAATAATGCGGTTGATGACTTAAAAAGGTGGACAGATCAACTCTTCCTTCAAAAACCAAACCCGTTTTAGTATTTCCACCACCTTTACCATTTTTTATCATAATTAATTTTCTCCTTTGATTTCTATTACTATTTTTTCTTTTGAATAATACCATGTTGCAAGTTTGGATATATATAAATTATTTTCTAATATTAAACCTTCATCTTTGTAAATTTTGGTCACTCCGCCCAAATAAGTTCTATCTGCATTGATGTTTAATTTATATTCTTTGCCATTGATTAATACATTTATATTAGACTTTTCATGAGGAAGTTCCTTCTCTATTTCAGAAGGAATTCTTAAAATTCTTGCCCGTATATCATTTAAACTTATTTTTTTACTAACAGTAAAAACAAAATTATCATTGGGATTGTTATTATTCTGATTGTTTAACGTTTTAATTTCTAGGGTGTTTGCATCAAATACTGGTTTAAAATTAAATCCCAAACCTATTGTTATGCATTGTTGTATTAGAGTTTTACCATCAATTAAAATTATTTGTCTTGTGTTGTCTTCTTCCGCAAATTCTTTTGCTCCGCTAGGGAATTTAGCAGTTGTAATGAATATGCCTTTATAGTTTAAAGGCATAACTCCTCTTAATTCTCTCAAATCTTTTATTGAAACGGTAGAACTTGGCTTAAAACGTTTTGCTTGAACATAATACTTAACTTCATCTAGAGTTGATAAACCATTGATGCCTGATTTAACACAAGTTAAATCTATCCCGCCATCTCTAGATCTTTGAGTCACCACTACTTCTTCAAGTCCAATTTTTTCTAAAAATACTTTTAAAAATTGCTCAAATTCATATCCATTGTCGAAAGAGTTATATAATTGTTCCAAACTTTCTTTTATCTCAACATCATTTAATTCAACAATATTACTCATCATTTTTTCTCCTTTTGTAATTCATAACAACTATTTCTGTGATATTTCCACGCTTACTTGCCTGGCAATTTATCATTCTTTTTGCGTAAACCCTTTCAATGTTAAAGCCCTTATATAAGTCATCAAAAAAGTTATCATTTTCATTTGTGTTTTTGGGGTCTGAATTTGAAAGCATTAGCAAGCAGTTTTGTTTATCTAATTTTTTATAGTTCTGTGATAATTCAATCTGGTCATTATCATCAAATCCGGTTTTGTCATAATTTACAAACGAATTATTTTCTATCAGTGGTCTATATGGGGGATCGAAATATACAAAACTATCTTTATCCGCATTTGACAAGGCTTGTCTATAATCTCCAAAACTGATTTCAACCTTTTGCAATAACTGAGAGCAAAGTCTTAAATTTTCTTTATCGCAAATTAAAGGATTCTTATATTTTCCGTGTGGAACATTAAATTTTCCATCTTTATTAACTCTATAAAGTCCATTGAAACAAGTGTGGTTTAAAAATATAAAATCTGCACATTTTTCATAATCATAGTGACCATTCAAGTGAATTTGATTATAACGCTCTCTCACATTGTAAAAATATTTGGCTCTATCTTCGCTAGATAGATAGTCATTTTCTAAAATACTTAATGGCTTTATAACCTCTTCGACATCAGCTTTAATGCAACGATAACAATTTATAAGTTCCTTATTTATGTCGTTGATGTATGCTTTTTCAATTTTGTAATTTTGTAATATATGAAACAAAACAGCACCGCCGCCAACAAAAGGTTCAATGTATGTTTTAATTTTTCCATTGATAAGTTCTTGTGGGAAGATTTTATCAAAAGCATCAAGAAGTTGACCTTTTCCGCCAGCCCATTTTAAAAATGGTTTAGCAACACATTTACACATTTTGTACCTCTTTTACTTCAACAATATCAGATAAATCGCAATTCAGTGTTTTACAAATTTTTAGTAAAACTTCCATACTCACTTGTTCATTTTTACTAAGTTTGGCAAGTGTTGAAGTACCTATATCCGCTTCTAATCTTAATTCCGTTTTAGTCATTCCTTTATCAATAAGTAATTTCCAGAGTTTATTATATGAAATAGACATTAAAATCTCCTTAAATAAATTAATTAGTCATATTATACACTTTTTGTTTATAATTTGCAAACATTTTATTTGCAAAATGAAATAATTTATTTTAATAAAGAACGCTTTATCACAATGGTAAAGCGTTCTTTAATCTGCTAGTTTCAAAGGTTATTAACCTTAGTTTTTTTTGTTTTAAAATTTAAATTTTATATGCAAAGATACTTTTTATTGACTATTTAAGATATTTCGTGTAATATCTCTATAAATAGAAAGGAATTGAAACATGTTACAAGTTATTAATGTATCTCTTAATTTTGGAAATAGAAAATTATTTAGTGATGTAAATCTTAAATTTACAAAAGGTAATTGCTATGGCGTTATTGGTGCAAATGGTGCTGGCAAGTCTACATTCTTAAAGTTGTTGTCTGGTGAAATTGAACCAAGTCATGGAGATATAATACTAGACAAAAATGAAAGGATGTCTGTACTTCAGCAAAATCAAAACGCTTATGATGATGAAACTGTACTTCGCACGGTTTTACTTGGTCATAAAAGACTAATGGAAGTATGGGACAAAAAAGACGAATTATATGCTAAAAGTGATTTTACTGAAGAAGATGGAATACTCGCCGGAGAATTAGAGCAAGAGTTTGCAGATTTAGGAGGCTGGGAAGCGGAAGGAAATGCAGAGACTTTGCTTAAAGACATTGGAATAGATAGTAAATTCTTTGACACAAAAATGAAAGATTTAGATAGTAAACTTAAAGTCAAGGTTTTACTTGCCCAAGCACTCTTCGGTTCTCCTGACATTTTACTTCTTGACGAACCTACAAACAATCTTGATATTAAAACTACTGCTTGGCTCGAAAATTTCCTTTTAAACTATGAAAACACAGTTATAACAGTATCTCATAATAGACACTTTCTTAATAAGGTATGTACACACATTTGCGATGTCGATTATGGTAAGATTTCAATTTTTGTTGGAAACTATGACTTCTGGTATGAAACCAGTCAACTTATTTTACGTCAACAAAAAGAAGCAAATAAAAAAGCAGAAGCAAGAGCAAAGGAATTACAAGATTTTATTGCCAGATTCTCTGCAAATGCAAGTAAAAGTAGACAAGCAACAAGCAGAAAAAAAGAACTTGAAAAACTTACTATTGAAGATATCAAGCCATCAAGTCGTAGATACCCATATATAGCTTTTAGTTTTGAAAGACAAATTGGAAATGATATTTTAATTGTCAAAAATCTTACAAAAAAAGGTATTTTTGAAAATATTAGTTTTGTAGTTAATAAAGATGACAAAATCGCCTTTTTATCAGACAATACAAATGCTATTACAGCTCTATTTAACATATTATCTGGAAAAGATAAAGACTTTACTGGCACAGTCACTTGGGGGAAGACAATTACCTATTCTTATCTTCCAAAAGAATATAATGAAATTTTTAACACAAATTTAAGCTTGACTGATTGGCTAGGTCAATTTTCTAAAGAAAAAGATACTACTTTTCTTAGAAGTTGGCTCGGAAGGATGCTTTTCTCTGGAGAAGAAGCATTGAAACCTGCAAACGTTCTAAGTGGGGGCGAAAAAGTTAGATGTATGCTATCAAAAATAATGCTAGAGCAAGGAAATGTTGTCATTCTTGATGAACCAACAAATCACCTCGACCTCGAAAGTATTACAGCACTTAACAAAGGCATGATAAACTTTAAAGGAGTTTTACTTTTTAGTTCTAGCGACCAAGAACTTACACAAACAGTTGCAAATAGAATCATTAAAATAGATAACACTAAGACTCTTGACAAATATATCACTTATCAAGAATACCTAGAAAAATTTTGCTAAATGAATTCTCTTATACTAAAAAAGTTTAAAATTATAACCCAAAAACTTTTTTATATTAGTCTTATTTAAAAAAATGGAAGCTCGCAACTTTCATTTTTTATAAGTATTTAATTGTAAATAAAAAATACTAACTTAAAAATTTAATTTTCTTTTAAAGTTAAATTTTATTAATGTAATATATCGCATGTCGTATTTAATCTAAAAAGATAAAATAAACTTCTCTCTTAAGAAATCTGTATTAAAACTAGGAATACAGCTTTGATACAACAAACAACATGAATTTTTGAGGTAAAATTTTGTTTAAGAAAACAATAAGTTTGTACTTTAGTCCAACTGTCTTTGTTGGTGGGAGTTTCTTTTTAAGCGAAAGTTTAAACATTGTTTTTGCAACACTTACTGGATCTTTTCCGTTTTTCTCGTCATTTTCCATTTTTTCAACTGACCTTTTTACAGTCTCTTCATACACACTTCCCTCATCTCTCTGAGATTTTTTTCTAGAAGAGGTAAAATTAGATTTAGTATCTCCAACAAGTACGTTACATATTTCAATATTAAATGGTTTAACTTCAAGCCTAAGTGCTTTTGCGTATATATCAAGACTGGACTTAGTCGCACTATAAAAGCTTTGAAAAGGTATAGGTATAACACTTGCGACAGAACTAGTATTTATTATTTTTCCGCCACCATGTTCACGCATAAAAGGTAAAACTTCTTGTGTAACACTTACTGCCCCAAAAAAATTAACATTAAACATATTTTTTATGTCATCTATATCGCTATTCTCTACACTTCCTGACACTCCACACCCAGCATTATTTATAAGTATATCAATATGCCCCTCTTTTGTAATTACTTCTTTTATCGCAAGCCTCACACTTTCTTTTATCGTTACATCACAACTAATTGACTTTATGTTTTCTTCCTCAAAACTACTTCTTGCTAGTCCAAAAACCTTATCTCCATTATTTGCAAAATATTTTGCGATTTCCCTACCAATACCACTTGATGCCCCAGTTACAACAACCACTCTTCCATTAATACTTTTCGCCATCTTCTCCCTCTCCATTATTTAGATCTAAGTCACCATTTTCCAAATCATTTGTGCCATCGTCACTTAAGTCTACTAAATCGTCATCGTGTCCTTCTAAATCCTTTTCCTTTTCAAAGGAATAAGAATAATATTTACCACTTTCTCTAATCTCTTTTTTTCTATTAAGTCTCGCAATTTCTCTATCAGAAAGTGGCGCTACAACCGCCCCATTTCTAAACCATCTAATTATAAACCAAAGACTTGCAATTATAACAACAATTCCCACTATAATAATTAAAGCCCATGTAACTCCTGAATAGTCATTCTTAGAAACGCTTATAGATATGACATCACTTTGTATATTATCAAAAACAACATATGAACGCAACGTATAATCCCCATTTTCTTCTATTGCTATTTGTCCTCCCTCGCCAATATTTTCGCCTATTCCAGAATAAAGTGTAGCATTTGACAAAATATCTTGATAATTTGCTATATTTTCATTCAAATTAATTGAAAAAGTAAAATACATACTTTGAGTACTTTCAAAATTTGTAATTGTGTTTCCATTTGACATTGCCGTAACCTGAGGCATATCTAATTTAAGCGCATACTCTCTATCAACTAATAAACTTAAGACGTTAATTGGCATATTCTCAGCATATTCAAATGAAAGAGTCACGTATCCTGCAGGCATATAAATCTCGCAAAAATTAGATTGAGTGTTAAGCACTATTTCCTCTCCTGCAAACATGCTTTCATAGGAATATTCAAGTGTTGCTTGTAAATTATAGTGAGTACTATCTACTAAAATTTTATCTCCTGCGATGCTAACATCACCTAAGCCCTGCACAAAAATTAAAGGACTACAACCTGCAGTATTTCTAATAATATTTAACTCATTAACGTTTGTTATGTTATTAAAACCAATATTTAAAGTTCCTAAATTCCCAGACAAGTTTCCTAGACTTGTTAATTTATTACTACTTAAATTTACGTTCGCTTGATTGCCTACCCTACTTATATCTAAACTGGTTAACTTGTTATTACTTAAATTTAATTCTACGAGTCTTGATTGTAACTCAGGACTTAAGTCTATGTTTGTTAGTTCATTGTTTTCAGCAGATAATCTTGTAAGAGTTGTAAAACTTTCTAAATCAAGTTCACTAATTTGGTTAATAGAATTTCCAGTAAGAACAAGTTCATTAACACCACTAAAATCAATATTGTTAAGTCCCTCAATATTTTCTAAACCACCAAGCCCCTTTAAGCATTCATATTTTGCATTTGGACCAGCCACAAGATAAAGAACACCTTGTGTTAAATCATTTTTAATTGCGACCCCATCACTACTTGTTGGCACAGCTTCTTTATATCCTACACTAAAAAAATCACTATTAAAAGCTAAGTCTTTTGTATCTCCATCGCCCTTAATTTCGTGTTCAATCGCACATAGGGCATTAAACATGTTACTATCAAGGTCAAATAAATAATAGTTACTTGTATTTATTTCAGAAGTACTAGCATTACTAACGAGATTCACCTTTGCATGAACATCCAGGTTAAAATAAAAGCAAGAAAAACCAATACAACAAAAAAGAATAAGTATACCAAAAAGAATATTTAGTTTTCTCTCGTTAAATCCAATTCTCATTTTTGTCGTTTCCCTCTTTGTAAAATTTACATTAAAAAAGCTCATACTTTACTTAATATCAGAATTAGTTTTTGTAGTTTTCTTATTATTATTTGTTGCTCTTTTTTGCAAAGTTTTTCTTATCTTAGTTGTTTTTTTTCTTGGCTGACTTCTCTTTTTTCTCTGTTTTTTTATAATCTTGCTCTCCTGCTCTTCATTTGTCTCATCTTTTATTTTCTCCTGTTTTTCAACATCTTTAGCCTCTACCAAACTATTAAGTTCTTTATTTAACTCAGTGTCATTGTAACTAGTTTTAGCAAATTTGATATTCGTCTTACGGTAAAGTTTTTCAAGAGCCGGCACAATAAGTACCCCCTTTCTTTTCCATACTGCATAAGTAGAATAATAAAATACGAGTAGAATTAGCAAAATTCCTGCGATACCAGAAATAAGAATAACAATCCAAAGATTTGCATTCCCATTTGTGTTTGACACTATAAATGCAAATTCCGACAAGGAATCGACATTGACAAGAGCATAATCTCCAACAATCTCATAACTTAATTCATCTACTTGAGTTACATTATCATTATGTATATGTAAGATTCTAAAATCCTTCCCCTTAACCTCATTAGGCAGCTTCATTTTTATTAAAGCTGGTGAAGATAAGGTGACTTCTTCGCCTTCGTTTACAACACTAATGTCATAAGAAAAAACAATCTCCTCATTGTCTTTAATATATTTTTCATATAAAGCGCTTTGTTGTAAAAGTGTACTGCCCCCTTTTTCCACATTTTTAACACTTAAGGAACTTCCCAGCAAAAAGCTTCCACTTAAAGTATTTATTTCTATTTTCATAACCAAACTTTCATCGTCAAAACTAAGCTTTGTAGGATTTATTGTAATACTTCCTAGGATTGGACTTGGAGTATTATAAAACCTTTCATCCACGTTAATTATTAATTTTGTCTCGTATACGCCTGGAGAAACCCCTCCATCACAATCGTCCGCCCAATAATAATCTAATATTCCGTCCTGACTCAATATTTCTTCGTTTATTATTCTCGCCTTTTTTTCTTTGCCATCATATGAATATGTATCATGAGAAACACTAACCTCAGATAAGTCTAGGTCCTTTTTCTTAATTATAAACGAAAAAGGCAAATCATAGTCATCATTACTTCCATCTTCCCAAACATAACCATCTTTTAGTCTAATAGTAATATAATATCTTCCAGGATTTGTTTGTATTGCCCCATCCACAATCATAGCATTTTCATTTATTCCACATAAAGCACCACTCAAATTGGACAATGACTTCACAAAGTTTTGAGGCTTGCCATTATATACATAATTATTACAATTGCTGTCTACAAAAATAAGATTCTTATAAACAACCTTAACATCGCTTTCATCTTCATTTACACTAACCAAATCCTTTTTTTGACTAGTAAATAAATTAACTTCTTCATTCAGAAATTTAGTTTCTTGGTTTACCCCTTCACTAGTAGACAACTTTGTCTCAATAGACTGGGCTTTATTACTATTTATTTGTATGCAAAAGCAAAAAGAAAAACAAACTATCACTAAAAGCCCAAATAGTACAAATAAATTTTTTATTTCTCTTTTGACTTTAAACATTATCACTCCTCACCCTATTAGTATTATTTTACAAAATTTTATCTTTTATGGCAATAAAATAATGCATTTTTTATTTTAAATACAATTTCTCGATATTATAAAGATAAAATTAACTTTTGCTTTACAAAAAAATCACCTAAATATAATAAAAACAAAGACAACAATTGTTTAATAAACCTATTATTTTTGCCAATGAGTAGCAAATTTTCAATTCCTCAAAAAGTTATAAAATTTGTTTTCCAAAGAAATTTTTGATTACGAAAAATCCATTCCTAGCTTAATTTACTAAAATTGCTTGACATCAACATTTTAATGTACTAGACTTTAACCATGCACCAAATATATTTATTTTAAACTATATTTCTTGCAAATAAATAATTTGTTAAAATTAGTTACAATTAGTGGAAAGCCTCGTAGAGTCGTAAAAATCTAATGATGTTTAAATATTATTATATTAGTTTATCGTATAAAATTTAAGCAGTTTTTCTGAATTTTAGGCTTGTATAATTTGCAAATTATGAATAAAGATTCTTAGTGTCTATCTTCTTAAAAGTACCTAGTTTTAATTTAAAATCATACTTGTAATATTGGTGGTCATTATGTGCTATGCTTGTATATATTATTAAATAGAATCTCTACAAATTGATGTCATAAAACTAAATTAAAAATAATATTTCACAAATTTTTATTTAATAAAATTTTTAAATGACATGCATTTTGAAAATAATTTCAGTAAAAAGTTGATATGAAATTATAAAAAACAATCTTAATCATAATATGTTAAAAAAGCAGACGAGATTCTACTTAAACACTGCACAAAAAATAATATGCAAAATAAATAATTCAAGAATGACGAAAACTAACCAATACCCCCTCTCACTAAATCCACATTGATGTATCTCAAAAGCAGTGCTCCCCCTCAGTAAAAAAAAATAACAAATTTTACACCTTAAAGTCACTAAAAAAAATCACCCTTTATTTAGTCCGTGCTGGTGTGGCCCAGCGGTAGAGCACCGCCTTGGTAAAATAAAAAATGACAAATTTTACCACTCGAAAAACAACAAAAAACACTCTCAAATTCAATATGCTTATGTGGCGCAGCAGGTAGCGCACAGCCTTGGTAAGGCTGAGGTCATGGGTTCGAGTCCCATCATAAGCTCCACTCATTAAAAATCGCTAAATCCCTTATAAATAAAGGCTTTTAGCGATTTTTTAATTTTTAAAAACATTTATTAATTTTCCTAATAAAAAATATTTGCTGTCAAATTTATCAATATTTGCTGTCAAAAATTTTTAAAAAAAATAGACCGATAGTCAAAATTTCAACTATCGGTCTAAATCGTTCTAAAATTACCCAAAACTGATAAATTTGCTGTCATTTGCTGTCAATTTTATTTGTTGTATTTTTTATTTCTTTTACCTCACTTCTAAAGGACTCCAACTCCCGCAAATTGCTATCTTTGATAATACTTGCAGCAAATGGATGTTTTTTCATAAAATTGATACTTCTATTTATTTCTTTTAAAAAACTTTTGGTATCTTCATTTGACATTTCTCTTATTTTTGAATGTAAAACATTTTTTTGCTGTTCAATTTCTTTAATTCCTTTATTTACTCCAAAAGAAAATGACTGGTATGTCATCAAGATTGTAAACAATGAAAATAAGAATATTCCTAACAAATTCATAAAAGAAAAATCAACGAGATTAAAATTATATCTAATTGTTTCTCCGACAAACAAAGAAACCATTAAACTTATCAATGATTGCCAATATTGATTTTTAATCTTAATAGTAATTGCAGACATTAATTGAAATAAATATAGTTCTAAAATAAATGCATTAGCCCAAGTATTTATATCTTTTATCCATGAAACATCAATCTCTAATTTTGAAAGCCCTGTTAATATTGCCCATACCAACGTTATAATTAAACTAGGCCAATTTTTCTTTAAAAATAATTTAATCATATAAACCTCTATTTATACAGTATTATATCATACTATTATTTTAAATTCATCTACATCTCAAAATCTTTTTCTTTCTTCCTTTTCTTTTGCTCTTGCAATCTTTCAAGTTCTTGTATGCGTTCTTCTATTTCTTCATCAGTCATATTGTTGTCATATTCATATTTTTCTAATTCTTTTGTTTTTTGATTTTCTTGAATTTTTAAGTTTAATTTTACATTTCGCACCTCTTTTTAAATTGATTTTACAATTGTCGCGGGGACAGCATTTGTCCCTGCGGAAAAACTTTTTTTTTATTTTTTCAACAACATTATTGCATAGTCGCTTGACTACCATTTGGTCAAGCGGGAAAAGTTTTTCAACTTTTTTACACTTTAACATTCTCGCTGGCTCACCATTTGAACCTGCGAAAAAATTTGTTAAGAAAAATATCTCTGCTACTGCAAAGATATTAGTCCCTCTACTTATATAACCACACAAAACTTAAAATCGTCAGGGTGTTTTTGGCTATTTTTTCAAAAATAGTTTAAAAAATTTTTATTTTTGCCATTTTTATGCCCAAAAAAAGAAATACCTCTCTACTTATATAACTACATAAAATTTTAAAACCACAGTGGCTTTCTGTCCGTTTCCACAAAAAAAGTTATAAAAAATTTTGTTTTTACCACTTCTACATCAAAAAAAATGAAATACCCCTCTACTTATATAACCAACGCTTTTCCAAAATCGTAAGGGTATTTTTAGCTGTTTTTGCAAAAAAAAATTTAAAACTTTTACCTTTTGTTATTTCTACACTATGAAGAAATTCATATAACCTATGAAATCTTAAACCGTGGCAGTGTTTTTATAAAAAAGTCAACATATTTTATGCTGACTTTTTATAATGAAAGTTCTGGCTCTTCCAAATTTCTTTCTGCGTTTATCATTTTTTGTAAATCTTTTCGGTAAACATCAATAACCTTACCACAGCATGGGTGAAAATCCCTATTACTATATACAAGCCAAATAACATTTATTCCTTTTAAATCTTCTTTTGGCATAGTTCCCGGACAAGGCTCGCCGTCTGTGAAAACAATTTTATTAACTTCACGCTTTTTAGAAAATGAGCGAACTGCCAAGTCCCAATCTTCCGTCCAAGCAGAATTTCCACGTGCTTGTGACGGGATTTTAAAATTGTCAATATCTCTATTAGACTTGATTTCGACCATACCCCAAAATCTTGCATTAAAGCAACCAACTTTTAATTTGGATTCTTTAAGAATAGGTTTAAGTTGCCTTAAAAAGGCTTTTACCATTCCAAGAGAAACTGAGCCAGAAACATCAATCATAACTTCGGTTTCAGCTTCATCTTCTACATCATTTTCTTCAAGTCTGTAAGCATAGTTGTTTTCTGCAATCGACCTGCGTTGTGACCAAATCGTTTCTGTTTTTTCAACTTCTCGCCTTAAAAGCGATTTCCAATCAAGTATAGGTTTTGCCTGTCCAACATCTCCAAGTTCAATATTTCCACTTTGTGACTTTTTTAATTCCTGTTCGCGCAAACCTTCCATATTTCGTTTTGCACGTTCACGTCTTTCTTGACGATTTTCTTGAAACTCAGTTTTTTCATCAAATTGCGCCTTATCAAATTCAGGAATTTGAGCATTAGAGTCTAACTTACTATTTTCTGCAACTTGGCTCGACTGCCCATTTTGTTCGGCTTTGTTCATTTGTTTATTGCCCTGTTTTTTGCTTTCTTCAAATGCTTTTTCCCAAAGGCTGTGGTCATCAGCAAATTGTTCACCACTATCAGCACCTTGTTCTTGATTATCTTGGCTTTTTGGTTGTCCGTCAAAACTATCTTGGCCATTCTTTTCTTGACTTTCTTCGCCACTTTGGTCATTGCCTTGACCGTTTTGTTTATCTTGTTTTTCGTCACCATTTTGACTTTGATTTTGTCCATTCTTAGATTGCTGTTGCTGCTTGGCTTGTTTTTCTTTTAATTGCTCACTACTATCAGCACCTTGTTCTTGACCTTGATTGTCTTGTTTCCCGTCAGAACCACCTTGTCCGTTCTTTGCTTGACTTTCTTCGCCACTTTGGGCATTGCCTTGACCGTTTTGTTTATCTTGTTTTTCGTCACCATTTTGACTTTGATTTTGTCCATTCTTAGATTGCTGTTGCTGCTTGGCTTGTTTTTCTTTTAAAAGTTTATCATAAAACTCTTCAGCACTATAATTCAAAGCTTCTGGCATATTGACATATCCATTCTTTATTTTAAATCCATCTCTCTCTAAATTTGCATTGATTATGGCATCAGTTGCAACATTCCAAAGTTTTTGATCTCGTTGTTGACCGTTTCTATCCATAATTCTATACATGTGCTCAAATTTCACATGCATAAGTTCATGTGCAATGATGAAAAGTTTGTCATCATCACTTAAACTTGCAAGATAATCGGGGTCAAAATAAATATTTTTCCCGTCAGTTGCTGCAGTATGATTTTTTAAATCTGTTCTGTATTCCAAATTTGCTCCGGCAATTTGTGCACCAAAGCGAGGATACCTTGCAATCATCAATCTTTTGACATCTTGCAAAAGTTTTCTGTCATGTTCCATAGAGCACCCCTAAAAAGCTACAACCGCAAAATGATATAGGTCTTGAGATATATTCTTTAATGTAGACCTGTCTTTCACTGTAAAAACTGTAATACAATTCTTTGGAAGATAATATCCATTTAGTTCTCTATCTTTAACAAGACCAACATATCTATTTTGTTGTTCAGTCGAAATTTCGTCAATTCCTTTAATTACAAAATAACATAATTTATTTTTTTTGCATTTTTCATCAATCTTGTCTGCAAATGGTGGAATACTTCCTGTGAGAAGAAATTTGTCGCTCACATTTGCTTTCATAGAAACGATTGGAGATAATTTTTCACTATCTATATTTTCAATTACAACACAAGTAGCATTTGAATTGCGCTGCAGGTCTATTAATTCTTTTATCATCTAATCATCCCTCCTTCATCTTCAAGCTGCATAGCCGAGATTTCTCTTAACTCCTCTATTTTTTCCATACGCTTTTCATCATTACCAGCCCAATAGATGTCGTAGACAGACAAATATTCTG